>NZ_QOHO01000045.1 GCF_003432035.1 Lacrimispora amygdalina | reverse complement strand
GGTGTAAACTATATAAAAAGACCAGATATGCGTTGTAATAAAAAAGTGATATAAAGAGAAAGGAATTAGAATATGTCTATAATTGACCTTTTATTGAGAAAAAAAGAAATTTTAAGAACTTTTGACCTCATGCAATTCGCTAAACCCAAACACTTCTTGGTAAAAATAGGATTACTTTCAAATTGAAAAGTACGTATACTGGAAGTGGAAATAGGCGAACAGGAAATTTTATATCATATGGGGAACGAGTTGACAGCGAAACACAATATCAAATATTTGTCTCAAAATCACAATTTGAATTAGCAACGCATGTTCTTGCTAAAATGTATAGCAATAATTGGTCTTTATCAAATATTTTGGTATGCTGCTGCTGAAGAAATTGAGCAATATCTTGCATCGGTTAGGGTAAATAATAGTAATTATAGAGAAGGGGATTATTTAGGTTCATCAGTTTCTATGTACTCTACGGTTTATTTTTCAACTCGCACCATTTCTGGGAAAGATTTTCCAGCCATGAAAATTACTTCTGTAAATGCTGGTTTAACGGTTTCTAATGGCACTCAGTCAAAAGGTTGGACTATGAGAATCGTGCAAAACGGTAGCTCCGTAGATGGCACATTTATAAGCAAACAAATACAAAACTATAACCTTTATGGCGGTTCTAATCCTCGAACAATAACTCCCCCATCCGGTTGGAAAGAGATTATTATGGAACCAACAGGATCATCAAGTGCAGGTGCAAATACATATTGCCAGGTAAGCAGACCTGGTGGAAGTTCTCAATCATACATTCTTGAGAATCCTATATTATAAAGAATTTTGTTGTTGTGAGGTAAAGTTTATCCCATTTTAGGAGGACAAACATGAAAAAGAATACACTTCTCTTCTTTTTGTTTACATTAGCATGCCTGATTATATTGATTGGTGGTATTGAATTAATAAAATATTATACTCAACTTAATCGACAATATTATACTTATCTATACCCAATTATGGTAATGAAACTGCTCTTTCCTTGTAGTTTAGGACTTTTACTTTTTTTCGCCAACATATTAGGCTGGAAGTTTACTCGATTCATAGAGTAGTTGTAGATGGGGTGGCAACCCTAGTAGTTGTAGTATATTTACTGATTATATCCAGAAAGCTTATTACCTATATTTTTGCTCAACCCGAAACACTTATATGTTTCACCTTATTTCTTAGCTCATTTTTGAATAGTTTGTTGGAATGGAAAAGATATAAGAGTTCTAACTGAAACAGTATATGCAGGTATGGTATTAACAGCCGTAAGATTTAAGCGATAAAAAATTAATAATTATTACCTTAAGGTCTCCTATTTTTCTTGTAGGAGACCTTAGACTATAGACAAAGTCCCGGGAGGATGCCCGGGACTTATTTTTCAAAAAAGTCCAATATCTATAAGGATTCCTGGTAAGTGCTTCAAAAAATAGCGTACTATTTAGTTTACATTATTTATGCTAAGCTGAAGGCATCATTTTTGAAGCATTTTTTATGTTTTAATGTAAGCCGGCATCTGTCAGGCAGTTCCTTTGACCATGGAAGATATTGATTCAGAAGTTCTGGGTGTTAGAGATGATTGTTGTTTGGCATCTCTTCAAGAAGATATTTCAAATATTCATACACATCCAGATGATTGGCTCTGGCACTTTCCACCAGCGTTTACAAGACAGCGTTAGCCCTGACCCCCTTTGGAGTATCTGCAAACAGCCAGGCACGTCTTGCAGTTGCAAATGGCTTAATATTTGCTTCACAAAGATTGATAGAAAGTGGAATTCTCCCATCTTCAAGGTAGATTTATCTACAAATTCCGATTTAGCTTTCAGCTACAAGACCTAAATACTTATTTGACAGAATCAAAACCTTTTGTCAAAACGTTCATTTTCCATCCCCCACCACGGTAACCGGAAACATATTTCAATCACCAAAACATAAAAACACAGCTACATAACACCCTCGAAATGCCGGAATCCTTTGATTTACTGGGCTTTCTTCTCCAGCAGACAAACTGTCTCAACGTTTGCAGTTGAAGGAAACATATCCACACAACAAGCCTTAACCACCTCATACCCCCTCAACTGCAGCACTTCCAAATCTCTCACCAGACTCGTCGGCTTACAAGACACATAAACCAGTCTGTCCACCCCAAAGTCAATAATCTTACCCAGCGCCTTCGGATGAATCCCATCTCTCGGCGGATCCAGAATAATAAGATCCGGCTTATCTTCCAGTTCATCAATCACCTTCAAAACATCCCCCGCGATAAATTCGCAGTTATCCAGACCGTTTCTCGCAGCATTCTCTCTGGCCGCTTCCACCGCCTCCTCTACAATCTCCACACCCACCACTTTTTTTGCAACAGGCGCAATAATCTGGGCGATGGTGCCAGTGCCGCTGTATAAGTCAAAAACCACCTTATCCTTTGTCTCACCTACATAGCCTCTTGTGGTTTCATACAACACTTCCGCACCAAGCGAATTGGTCTGAAAGAAAGAAAACGGTGAAATCTTAAACTTCAGTCCCAGCAATTCCTCATAAAAATAATCCTGTCCGTATAAAATATCTGTCCGGTCACTTTTTACCACATCAGCCAGGCTGTCATTTAATGTATGAAGAATTCCAACAATTCTTCCATTCAGCTTCAGCCTGAGCAGTGTATCAGCAAATGGCTTTAAATCCAGCTCCTCCTGAGTCGTAGTAACAAGATCAACCAGAATCTCCCCTGTTTTCACAGCTCTGCGCACCAGAAGATGACGCAGATAGCCGGTATGCTGCATCTTTTTATAAAATCCGGTTCCCAATACTTCAAAGTATTCCTTAGCCGCCTTTAATATATCGCAGAAATCAGAGTCCACAATCTTGCATTCCGTTGTCGTCACTACATCGTAAAAGCTTCCCCTTTTATGCATTCCCAGAGAAAGAGGACCATCCTTATATTCATCTCCAAAGGAGAACTCCATCTTATTGCGATATCCATCCGCAATCGGGCTGGGTTTAATTCCTTCAAATACAAAATCTCCTGTCACCACACCGTCTAACAGGGATTTCACCTGCTGTTCCTTAATCTTTAACTGTTCTTCGTAAGGGATGGTCTGATAGGTACAGCCTCCGCAGATTCCAAAATGTGGGCATGGATCTTGTGCATATTCCAGAGGAGAGTTCTCTAATACTTCAAGAATCCTTCCCTCACATTTCCCCCCTCTTTTTTTGTTTATCATAACTCTCACTTTTTGTCCGGGCAGTGCGTGCTTTACAGCAATCCTTCCTTCTAAAAGCTCTATCAATCCTTTGTCAGGAAAATCAAACCGTCCGATTGTTCCTTCGTATATCTCACCCTTTTTCACGTTTGCTGACTCCTTTTATCTTCTTAATTTTTCTATTCCGTTACGTAAAAGAGCGTGTCTCACTTTCTGAGGCACGCTCTCCTTTTAATGCCAGATTTTAGTCTTCGGAACTAGCTTCCGACTTTTCATCCTCAAAGAAATCGTCGTCGAAATCATCATCAAAATCGTCTTCAAAATCTTCCAGATAATCTGGAGTAAAGAAACGATATACGGTATAAGCAATTCCAGCTACTGCAGCCACTGCGCCTATGATCGCGAGTATCCAGAGGATACAGTTTTTCTTTTTCTCTTCCTGTTCTCTTTTATGAAGCATATCATTCACTCTGCTTGAGTTCATAAGATCTTCCAGTTTGCTCATAGCTTCTTTGCTCATTGCATCAAATCTGTTCATGTCTCCACGTCCTTTCTGAGAGCCCTGCTTTCATTCATATCCTGTACGGCACAGATTTTTCTCTTTGCCTGTAGCAGTTATTATACCATTATATTGGCTTTTTTACTATCATTTTTAGATTTTTTTAAAATTTTATGCATATTCAATTATTCTCTCACAAGCTTCAATTTAGCAAAGGAGGCAAACATTTTTTTCACACCTGCCTGGTCAAAGTGAACGGTTACCTCGAAATCTCTTCCGCCATCCTTGATTTCCTTAACCTCACCAATTCCGAATTTGATGTGGCTGACTCTGTCTCCTTCTTTATAGCCAAGAGAAAGCGGCTTTTCCACGGTAAACGCTTTTCCAAAGCCAGGAGTTGATACCGGTTTTGATGTCTTTGACGCATATGCGTTGCTGCCTGGTCCAAAGCTGCTGACACCTGATGTCCCCCCTGCTGCCCCGCTCTTTCCCCATGGCAGACCGCTGTCATCAAAATCAGATTGCGCTCTGGATGAAAGCCTCTGCTCCAGCCTGCTGGAGTCTAACAGTTCACCTGGTATTTCTTCCACAAAACGGCTGACCTTTGAATATCTGGTTTCACCGTTTACCATACGCTGTCTGGCCGCAGTCATCATAAGGAACTTCTGGGCCCTTGTAATACCAACGTAGCAAAGTCTCCGTTCTTCTTCCACATCCTCTTTATTATCCGAAGAAATAGACATCATGCTGGGAAATAAGCCATCCTCCATACCGCTTAAATAAACTCGCGGAAACTCAAGCCCCTTGGCACTGTGAAGTGTCATCAGCGTTACACGGTTTTCTGATTCATCCATTCGGTCTACATCGGCAACAAGGGCAACTTCCTCCAGGAACTCACTTAATTCCGGATGTTCATGCTCCCCCTCAAAACTGATTGCTTTATTAATCAACTCTTCTATATTTTCCAGACGTGTCTGATATTCGATCTCTCCCTCTGCTTCCAGTTCCTTCTGGTAGCCGGTTTCGTCAAGAATATCTTCGATCAGTTCATGAATGCTGTAAGTCTCTTCTGTCAGCCGGCTTCTGAAATCTTCAATTTTTCCCGTAAATCCCATAACTTTATCCGCTGTTTTACCCAGTCCCGGAACGGCTTTCGCCCTGCAGAATGCATCGTATATGCCCATCTCACGTTCCGAAGCAAATGCCTGGACCTTTCCGATACTGGTCGCCCCGATACCCCTTTTGGGAACATTGATGACTCTTAAGACAGATAAATCATCTCTTCCGTTTGCGATTGTTTTTAAATAGGCCAAAATGTCCTTGATTTCTTTTCTCTGGTAGAAGTTTACGCCGCCGACCATGCGGTAGGGGACATTATGCTGAAGACATTTTTCCTCGATCAGACGGGACTGGGCATTGGTCCGGTAAAGAACTGCACAGTCCTGATAGTCAGATGCGCTGTTTAATATGTCACGGACAATGGCATCTGCCTCTTCTGCTGCATTTTCAAACTGCTTAAACTGAACCAGCGGTCCTTCTTCATTGGACGTCCATAAGGTTTTGTCCTTTCGTCCTCTGTTATGGCGGATTACCTCATTGGCAGCGTGCAGAATATTTTGGCTGGAGCGGTAATTCTCTTCCAGCTTAATGACCCTCGCACCCGGATAAGATTTTTCAAAATTTAATATGTTCTCTATATTTGCACCGCGAAACTTATAGATGGACTGATCGTCATCGCCTACAACACAAAGATTCTTATATTTCCCTGCAAGCAGACTGATTAAACGAAACTGAGCGGTATTGGTATCCTGATACTCGTCCACCATGATATAGCGGAAACGTTCCTGATAGTAGTTTAAGACCTCAGAATTATTCTGAAATAATTCCACCGTCTTCATAATCAGATCATCGAAATCCAGCGCATTGTTCTTCTTTAACTGACTCTGGTACTCTTTATAAACAGAAGCTGCTTTCTTCTGCCGGAAATCCCCGGAAGCATTGAGTTCAAACTCTGCCGCACTTACCAGTTCATTCTTGGCTGTGGATATAAGACCCAGCATTGCCCGGTCTTTATAAACCTTCGGATCCAAATCCAGTTTTTTTAAGACATGGCGCATCAAAGTCTTCTGGTCATCCGTATCGTATATGGTAAAATTAGTAGTAAATCCAAGGCTTTCAATATGCCTTCTTAATATGCGCACACAGGATGAATGAAATGTGGAAACCCAGATGCTGTCTGCCCCAAATCCAACCAGACGATCCACACGCTCTCTCATTTCTCCAGCCGCTTTATTGGTAAATGTTATGGCCATTATGTTCCAGGGGTTGACACCCTTTTCTTCTATTAAATAGGCAATCCGGTGCGTAAGAACCCTGGTTTTTCCAGACCCCGCTCCTGCCAGCACAAGAAGCGGTCCCTCCGTTTGAAGTACCGCCTCTTTCTGCATAGAATTTAATGTATCATAAATACTCATAAATTGTACGCTTTTTCCTTTCCTTGTTTCTGCCCGTTTTTCAGGGCATAGAGGGATGCCGCAGGCTCCTGTCCATTTTTAAATAGGCTTTCAGAGAATCCATATGTACCAGTGCCAGCCGTCTTCCCTCCTGATACAGCGCCTCCAGCTTTCTTTTATCCTGTTCCGTTCTTTGAACCGTCACATGGTGATCCGGGCGGATCACATAGATTCTTCCCTCTTTTTCCAGACGGTCAATCTCTTCCTGCATTCGGTTGTATCTCTCCGGAACGTCCTCAAGCGCCTTTAAAAATCTGGGAAGCGGTGCGAAATAACGCTCATACCCCTTTTTCGTCCATCTATCAAGGGGAGGTTTCCGGTATCCCGGCTCTCTGGTAAGAACCAGCACAATCTTTTCATACCCCAGATCAATCGCTCTCTGATAAGCCACCGGCATGGAACAGCCCCCATCTAAATATTTCTTTCCTCCAACTGAAATCATTCTGGAAAGTATGGGAATACTGCTGGAAGCTTTTACTGCATCAATAAAATTATCACATGTACTTTTCTCAAAATATTCCGGCTTTCCCGTCTTACAACGGGTAGCTACTACCTCAAAAATCTGTTCAGACTGATAAAATGTGTCATAATCAAAGGGGACTAATGTATTGCTTAATTCCCCGAACAGGAAGTCAAAGTTAAAGATCGAACGTTTTTCTACCAGATTGCGGAAACTTAAAAAACGTTTGTCATTGACATAATCCAGATCCACTTTTATGGTTCTGCCTATCTGCTTGCTGACATAACTCATACCTGACATGGAGCCGGCTGAAACTCCGTTAACATAGGACATTTCAAGTCCCTGTTCCATGAACACATCCAAAACTCCTGCAGTAAATACTCCCCGCAGGGATCCCCCCTCTAAAACTAACGCTCCTTCTGTCATCTTAAATCACCTCGACTTCTATTCTATTTCATTTATCCGGTCCGGTCAATCCTTTTTGATGCCGTCAGGCGAACTGGCTCTGGTACAATTGATAATAGGCACCTTTCAGTTTCATTAAGTCATCGTGATTTCCCGCTTCCCGGATCGTTCCCTGATCGATGACAAAGATACGGTCTGCCTTACGGATGGTGGAAAGCCTGTGAGCAATAATAAAGGAAGTTCTTTCCTTTAGCAGGGCCTCAATTCCCTTTTGAACAAGCAGTTCCGTATGAGTATCAATGCTTGAGGTTGCCTCATCAAGAATCAGAATACCGGGTTTTGATACCATGGTTCTTGCAAATGCCAGCAGCTGTCTCTGACCGATGGAAAGACCGGCTCCCCGCTCACTGATTTCCGTATCATAACCCTTCTCTAGCTTCATGATAAACTCATGGGCATTCACTGCCTTGGCGGCCTCTTCAATTTCCTCATCCGTTGCATTTAAACGCCCGTAACGAATGTTATCCCGTATGGTTCCGGAAAAAAGGAAATTATCCTGGGTCATAATGCCCATCTGGCTTCTTAAGCTCTTTAACGTCACACTTCTGATCTCCTGATCATCAATATAAATCCTGCCTCCGGTGACTTCATAAAAACGGCTGATCAGGTTTACTATTGTTGTTTTTCCTGCCCCTGTCGGCCCCACTAAAGCGATGGTCTCCCCAGGTTTTACCGAAAAGCTTACGTGATCCAGAATCAGGCGGTCCGGTTCATCCCCATATGCAAAGGAAACTTCCTCAAACGTAACCTCTCCCTTTAATGCCTTTAATTCTTCTGCACCCTCTTCATCTTTAATCTCAACCTCCGTATCTATAATATCAAAGATTCGTTCTGCAGCTGAGATATTGGTGGTCAGTTTATTATAAAAATTGGCAAGATTACGTATAGGGCTCCAGAACATGGCAATGTATGTGGAAAATGCAAGAAACGTACCAATACCGATCTGTTCCACTCCCACCACCTTAATTCCGATAAAATAAAGCAAAAATCCCCCCATTCCCCAGGTTATTTCTACAAGAGGACCGAATGCATCCGCAACCACTACCGCATCAATGAAGGAACGGTAATGCTGGTCTACCAGATCGTGAAAAACCTCTTTCGTCTCATTCTCGGCAGCATAGCTTTGAATAATCCTGATTCCTGATAAGTCTTCATGTACATAGGCATTTAAATTAGAAGTTTTCTTTCTGTATACCCTCCATCTTTTATGTACGTTCGTCTCGATAAAAAACATACCAACTGCCAGAATCGGCAGCGTCAGCAAAGCTGCCATTGCCAATTGATAGTTTTTGATCAGCATGATGCTGAGCACACAGATGACAGTGATAAAATCCGGAATCAGCTGTGTGACGCTATCTGATAATACATCTTTTAATGAATTCACATCACCAATAATTCTTGCAAGTACCTTTCCCGTAGGACGGCTGTCAAAAAAGCCAAAACCCAGGGACTGGATATGCTGATACAGTTCCTCTCTGATGTTTAAAAGCACCCGGTTTGAAACTTCTGCCATGATGCGCATTCGGAACTTTGTTCCTGCTAAAAATAGCAAAAATAATACCATAGCACCAAGTCCCACATAAAGAAGGCCTTTTATATCTTTTTGTGCCACGCAGACATTTACCGCATACTCCATCAAAAGGGGCGCAAGCATGCTGATGGTAATAGTGCCGGCCATGATAAACAATACAAGCACAATTTTCTTTTTAAAAGCAATTAGATAACGAAACAGACGGATTATGGTATCTTTTTTCAATACCTCTTTCTGTTCCTCATCCATTCTGCTGGAATTTACTGACATAATGCAGCCTCCTCTCCATACTGAACCTGATAGGTTTTATAATACTGCCCCCGCTTTTCCATAAGCTCCTCGTGAGTTCCCCGCTCAATGATTTTTCCGTCTTCCAGAATGAGAATCTCATCGGCTCTGCGCACGGCTGAAACCCTGTGGGCAATGACAATTTTCGAACTGTTTTTCAGCTCTGACAAATGGGATTCAATCTCTCTTTCCGTCTCCATGTCAAGAGCGGAAGTGGAGTCGTCAAGAATCAGGAGCGGTGTTTCCTTTGCAATGGCTCTGGCTATGCTGATTCTCTGCTTCTGGCCTCCCGATAAACCAACTCCCCGTTCACCGATTACCGTATCATACTGTTCTGACAGCTTTTGAATGAAACTGTGTGCTTCCGCAGAAATCGCGGCCTGCTGAACACTTTCCCACTCGGTGGCATCCTTGTTTCCGGTTTTAATATTTTCGGAAATGCTGTCGGAGAAGAGAAATACATCCTGCATAACGACTGAGATCTGGCCTCTCAGCAAAGGCAGCGGCAGATCTTTAATATTAATTCCGTCAAGCAGAATTTCCCCGGCTGTTGCATCATAGAACCGCTCAATTAAATTGACAATGGAGGTCTTTCCCGAACCGGTGACTCCCATAATCCCCAGTGTCTTTCCCTTCTTCAAGGTGAAATTGATATCGTTTAAAATATCCTTTCCATCCAGTTCAAAATCTACATGCTGAAAGGTGAGTTCCCCTTCCACAAATTCCGGAAGGACCGGTTTGTCAGGATCTGCAATAACCGGCTTCTCTTCCATGATCTTTTTTATCTTCTTGTTGGAAGCAAATGCGGCCGCCAGATCATTGCTTAACCAGCCCACCATTTCCATAGGCCAGATAATATTGTTTGCATATTCGGAAAATGCTCCTAAATCTCCTATGGACATCTTTCCCCTGATTACCAGAATTCCTCCGATGACAATGACTGCCATCATAAGGAATTTTGACAGGAATGAGATATTTGGCTGGAACCGGATCAGCAGTTTTGCCTGGCTCATATTTAAGTCATAATACTGCTTGTTGTGCTTCTTAAATTTGCTGATCTCATATTCTTCTCTGGCAAATGCCTTAACAGTCCGGACTCCTGCCAGATTTTCCTGAGCAACTGTATTGAGCTCTGCAGTCTGCTCACTGATCTTGTCATAAACCTCTCCCAGTCCTTTTTCCATCTTTAAGGCATACCAGGCGATAAGCGGCAGAATGACCAGTGGAATCAGTGTCAGAACGGGACTTAACCGCAACATGCAGACAATGACAATTATTGTGTGAATAGAGCATTCCAAAACAAGCATTCCCACAAATCCAAAGGCATTCCAGATCCGCTCTGCGTCATCTTTAATCCGGGCCATCAGCTCTCCCGTATTATGACTGTCAAAATATCCCACGGATAACGTCTGGATATGATCAAACAAATCCTTTCTCAAACCACATGCGATCCGGGCAGCAGCAAAGTCAAAGATAAATTCCTTCGTATACTGAAATACCGCTCTTCCAAATCCAATTCCCAAAAGCCCAAGAAGCAGCCTCATGAGAATCTGTGTCTGACCACCCACAATTACATCATCAATAATGTGTTTTGTAATCTGGGGTGCTGATGCATCAAGCAAAATGCTGATAATCATCGCTGCAAGTGCGAGGACGTAAAGAAATTTATATTTCCTCACGTACTTCCACAAATTTTTCATACCATTTCCTCCTCTTTTCTTAACAAACATCATAATTTTTCTCCATATATGTAAAAAAACCGAAAAAAACTGCACAATGCGGTTTTTTTCGGTAAATAAGCAAAAAAATAACCGCAGTCATTCAGACTGCGGATTAACTCATAAAAAGAAGCTCCGGTCAAGAAGCTGCATATGTCCTGACATCCTTAGATGCAAAGACAGTTTTCCATGAGGCAGACTGAATTCACCAATATAGTTCTGACAATTTGATTGATTCTGTTAATTCCACGATTACGCATCATAGTTCCTGCCTCCTTTTCTTAGATTTTGTTGTATTTAATATACAATTATAAGAATACTGCCTATTCTCTATCCTGTCAAGCAATTTTTGAAATTTTATGAAATTCTGGTAATTGCTTCCAATTATACGAGAAAAAGTTTTGTCCTGGTCCGGATTTTTTCCTTCCATTTACAGCAGTCATTGAGATGGAGCATAACATGCCGGGTTGGCGGCATTAACAGCAGTCCGGCCACATCCTTTGTACCCCAAAACTCCAGCAGCCACTCTGAGTCCTTTTGTAAGGTCACGCCGCCTTCCCTTTGAATTTTCATAAGGTCAGCCTGGTTCACCTCCCGTTTCATATCTTCAAAAGTAAACCTGCTTACGATTTCCCTGGTTCTTTCCCCCACTGCACTTCGGTAATCCAGCAGTTCCTGACAGTTTACCTGTTTGCTGAAAGCCATAATCTCCTCATCAGATAATGCATTACCTGTATCCTTAATGGGAGAATTAATTTTCCTGCACCAGTCTTCATTAAAAAGCTGATCCCCTCTGGCAGCCAGAATCCCCATGGTCAGGTCTTCAATTCTGGCAATGTGCCATACCACCCAGGCAATTGTCTCATCTTCTCTTCCAGGCATCACTGCGTATTCCCAGGGTTTTAGGTCGCCAAATAACCGGTCGGTTTCATTTTCTTCTCTATCTTTTATATTCGACCGGTGCAGCTGTTTATGAATGTCCAGAAAAATTTTTATTGCTTCTTCGGTTCTTTGCTTTTTCCGGATAATCTGATTGAGTGCCTTATGCTCTTCACTTAATCCCTCGCCAAAATATTTCATAATTGCACTCCTCGCCCAGCAATTGCTTCTGTCTCTTTTTAGGCAGCTTTGCAAAAATCAGAGCATAGGACTTTTCCAGCATATCCTTTAACAGTTCATCAGGTACGTCCCCATCTGCCATAACGGAATTCCAATGAATCTTATTCATATAATATCCCGGTATGATGTCCTTGTACTGCTGCCTTAAAAAATCCCCTTCCAAAGGTTCCAGCTTCATGGATATCAGCTTTTCCTTCCCCTGGTCATCTCTGCAGACAGCTGCAAACATCTTACCGTCAATCATATACCTGTCCCAGTTCCATTCCTCTTTAAAGTCACTGGTAACTCCGTTCATTCCCTTTAAAAAGTCATCAATCCACGGATATTTCATAGTACCTCCCAAAATCCTCTATTTTCTGTTAGGGCGCCTTTTCATCATCAGAAGGTTTAAAAACTCATCAATCAGAGAACCATCGTAAACAGGAAACATCATCCATTTTCCATCATGATATACCGTCGAACTGTCATATTCTTCCTGTATCCGGGGTGAAAAGTTCTGCCTGTTCTGCTCAAATTTCTCCTGTTCTGCTTTGCCGAATATGACCATAAACCCGGAACAGCCCTCTCTGGCATAGAGCGCGCAGAGGGTTTTCCCCCCTCTGCGGTATTTGTATTCATACTTCCATGCTTTGCCGCCGCTGTTCCAAAGGCAGTCCATATCATATGCTTCTTCAATTTTTTTGCAGAGAGCTTCCCATGCAGAAAAAGCCTCCTCTCCAATTAAGCTTATCATCTCTTCCCGAGACGGAATCTTTTCAAGCATGAAAAACTCCTTTCTTTCTACTGCTCTGGCACCTGTTTTTAAGGATTATACCACCTATAACAGGACAGCTGTATGTCATATTTTACGAAAAATGATACTCATCGTATTCTTCCATATTCATTCTTTCTATAATAAATTCCGTCACCAGATCACCTTCAGCGCTTACGCAGTATTCCGGATGAACCGGTGCTCCCCAGCTGTCGTCTCCGCCTACGCCTCTCATAGCCCCAAATATACTGATTACCGTATATCTTGGAGCAGGAAGTTCTTCATTATGAGTAGCCATCTCCAGTTCCTCCGCTGTATAAGGAAGAACCGATGCCTCAAACGGCGCACTTACAGCCCGGAAACCGATGGAATTTCCCGTTCTGTCAGAAACCTTCAGCCAGCGTACTCCGGTCCTGTTTCCGCATTCCTGGGGAACCAGATAAGGAGATACATTTCCCTCAGGGGTGTCTTTATAGATCCCAAGTCTGGCTCCTTCCTTCCTGTCACAGTAATTCTCTTCCGGTCCTCTGCCATACCAGGTAAACTGCTTGGCAGCAGACGGAGTGATAATCCTCATTCCAAAAGCAGGAAGCTGGGGCAGCCCCTCTTTTCCATGAAATACGGCTCTCACGTAGATGGTCCCAGTTGAATTCACTTCATAGGTGACCTCTGTTTCAGCCTCCGGTATAACAGACAGCTGATAGGTATAAGTAACTGTAATGCAGCCTTCTTTTTCTTCCACTTTGCAGTTTTCATTTCTGTAAGAGGGGAATCTGCCCGCGCCTAACCATATCGAGCTTTTAACCGGGAATTTATTTCCCTTGTCATTGTCGGTAGCCGCTCTCCAGTACACAGGCATAACAGGTCTTCCAACCCATTCTTTTCCATCATAAACAATGGAAACAATGCTTCCTTCCTGTCTGGAAAAGAGAATCCTAAACCCTTCTCCCGATACGCCAATATTTACGTCTCCGTAAATTACATTCATTGACTTTTTACTTCCAGGTAACGTCTCTCCCCTGATCACACGGACACTCTCTCCAAAGGCAGTTTCAAAACCCGAATCAGCCCATAAATTATCTTCTTTTAAGACTGCAGAAACCTGATGGACATACTCCCCTGCATCGTTCCATTCCGGGATTTTAACCGTAATATATGCGGTCATTAATGGTTCAACAATAGCTTCAAAACGCTCCTGGAATATGGGTTCCCCGTTCTTTAATACGGTATAAACAAATTCGCAGTCAGAGGTATTTTCAAACAGCCTGCGGTTTTCAATGCTTACTCCGTTTTCATCCGGTGTGAGACGAAGATCCTGATAGAGATATTTCACCTCCTGGGCTTTGGGAGAAGCCGTACGGTCTGCGTAAACAATCCCGTCGCCGCAGAAACTGTAATCCGTGGGGCGGTCTTCAAAATCACCCCCGTATGTCATATGCTCTTCTCCGTATGCGTCCTTTTTCATCAGAGACTGATCAATGTAGTCCCAGATAAAACCACCCTGATACAGCTCATAGCGGTCTTCCAGTTCCGTATATTTATGCATACCTCCAAGGGAGTTTCCCATGGCATGCATATATTCGCACAATATAAACGGCTTCCTGGGATCATCGTTAAGATAAGCCTCCACCTCATCGGGTTTTGCATACATGCGGCTTTCCATGTCACTGGTCCGGTCAAATTCCCTGTTCCAGAAAACGCCTTCGTAGTGAACCAGTCTGCCTGGATCTCTTTTACGGAAAAATTCCGACATGGCCAGGATATCTTCTCCTGCATAGGATTCATTGCCGCAGGACCAGATGAGTACACTGGGATGGTTTTTATCCCGTTCCAGCATGGATTTTGCACGGTCCACCACGCATTCTTTCCACTCAGGCAGACTTCCCGGCACATTCCATGAGGGCTCACAGTCTCCCATCTTCTGCCAGGAACCATGGCTTTCTAAATTCGCCTCATCAATTAAATAAATGCCGTATTCATCACACAGTTTATACCACAGGCTCTGATCGGGATAATGACAGGTACGGACTGCATTGATGTTATGCTGTTTTAAAAAACGGATGTCCCACAGCATATCTTCTTTTGTAATGGCCCGTCCCCTTCTGACATTGAACTCATGACGGTTAATTCCCCGAAATACAATCCGTTTTCCATTAAGGTGCATGACACGATTTACCATTTCAAACCGGCGAAAGCCCACTTTTTGAGGAATTATCTCTATTAACTGCCCATTTTCATCAAATAAGGAAATCCATAACTCGTAAAGATAAGGATCCTCCCCGTTCCATAAACGGGCTCCCGGCACACAGCCCGTAAGCACAGTATCAGCCTTAGCCGGCTGGGCCTCAAAGGATAAGACGCCGTTTCCATCTCTGTCCTTTAAAACAGCACTGACACTTCCTTTTACTTCTCCCATAAGATTTAACTCTGCCTTTAATCGTCCATCCTTGTAGTCATCAGAAACGTCTGCATGTACAAACAAGTCTCTTACATGGCAGGAAGGAACTGCATATAAATAAACATCACGGAATATACCAGAGAAGCGGAAAAAATCCTGGTCCTCAATCCAGCTTGCACTGCTTCTTTTATATACCTCTACTGCAAGGCGGTTGATCCCGTCACAGACTGCATGAGTAATCTCAAACTCGGATGGGGTAAAGGAATCCTCTGAATAACCAATAAAAACTCCGTTCAGCCATACATAAAAAGCTGTTTCAACTCCCTGAAACGAGAGAAAAAGACGTTTTCCCTTTAATCCGGTTTCCAATTCAAATTCTCTCAGATAGCTTCCTGTAGGATTGTTATCCGGATCAGTAAAAGGAGGTCTTAAATCAGAAACTCCATCCCAGGGATACATGGTGTTAATATACTGGCATCTGCCAAATCCCTGCAGTTGTATATGTCCGGGAACCATGATTGTATCAAACTTATCTGCGATAAAATCTTTTTTATAAAACTCCTTTACTCTCTCTTCCGGTTTTTCTGCATAGGAAAACTGCCATGTTCCGTTAAGCGGCTGGCAAAGTCTCATATACCCTTCTGATGCATCATTTTCTGTCTCATAATATTGATGATCGGAATGAGCGGCGATCCTGTTTACAGAAAATACTTCAGGGTCATTCAGCCATTCCAGTTTTGCAGTTTTTTCTTCCATAAAAAAACCTCCTTTTAAAAAACATTACTTTTATTATAATCCACGTCAGCAAAAGAATCTATTGTATTTTTTTATTCTTTCACTGCGTCATAATCAGATCCTGAAAATGGTAATAAGAGCGAAGAAGCTGTTCTCGGTCAACATCTTCTTCGCCCTTATCAAAATCTCAATGATAAAACTGATTCTGTTAGCGGACAGAACTTTTCACCTGCGTTTCAAGCCGGATCGTTTCTCCTTTTTTTATCCGATAGGATACTGCAGGAATCGCAGCATTGGGATAAAGCACGTTGGTGTTGGGGTCAGATTCAATAACAAAGCCAGCCGCACCAGGTCCAGCCCCTGTTACCTGGCAGCTCTGCTCCTCATTTGATACGGCAGCCGCTGTCCCTTCTGCCCTCTGTTCATATTCTTTTGTAAACTTTTTAACGGAGAAGCCGCAGTCGTAAGCAGTACAGTCATATTGGCTTTCGATCTCATGTATTCTCAAATGACCGTATTCCTTCGGTATAATAGTTGTGGTAACGGATATTCCCGGAAATGGGTGCCAGCTGCTGATTACCCGGTCTTCCAAAACTTCATACCGGTCACTGTACTTTCTCACAAAAACATAATCATCACCGTCTATCACAAATGCAAGGGAAGAATCAGGTGCATTTTCATGAAGTATAATCTGACTCCTGGCTACAGAGAAACCGAAACGGGTGGAGTAGGCAAACTTGGAATATTTCTCCGGTACATGTCCATGGCCGTATTTTTCACAAACGCCTGCAGGATATGCGATCACCTCCCCGCCGATCCGCTGCATCAGCATGTCAGCCTGCTTTAACGCTTTTTTGCTGTCAAGCGTGGGCAGAGGTTCTGCTTTTGCAGTCCAGAAGGGATGATTATCTGGAAGTCCCAGACACAAAAGAGTCTTCATTCCCCAATATGGTGAACCGGGTGCATTATATCGCTCTGCCATAATGAGATTGGGATAAGAATATCCGATGGTCAGAACTCCATCCCGGTCAAAGATTTTCTGATCCAGCCACCAGTTTAAATGACGGGATAAAATACCTTTTATTACTCCTGCCGGGATATCATCAAGTCCTGCAAATAAATAGGCGGACCAGAATGCAGCTTCTCCGAAACGGTAGGCAAGACTTCTTCCGAAAGGAAGTGCAGCGCCATTTTCATCAAACCAGTAAATAAAATCTCCGGCAAAAATCTTTGCCCGCTCTTTAAATTGAATGCACCGCTTCGGATCTTCCTCTTCCATTGCTGCAGAATACAAAAGCCCATAATAATGCATGGCAAAGGAAATGTAGTAATCCTTCTGGCTGGATCCTCCATCCCGGTACCATCCATCTCCAATATAGTAGCTTTCGATTTTATCCAGACCTGATATCAGCTTTTCTTTGCTGTATGGACAGCCCAGCTTCTGAAGGGCAACGTTTACAAGTATCATGAAAAACTGCCAGTTACAGTCCGGTATGATATGCTCATTGATTCCATACAGCCATTTTGCAAGATTGTCTTTTTCTCTTTTTTCTAATGGCTCCCAAAGTTTTTCCGGAGTGAAGATCAGACCGCTTGCAATAGCAGCCATCTCTACAAACCTCTGGTCGTAGTCATTAAAACCGCCCCAGTATTCGCAGTGTAATGGATCAGTACCATTTCTTAAACCAGTTACATAAATTTCTTCAAAGCCTTTTCCTCCCCCAAGCCACAGCGGAACCAGGGCCCATAATGGCCGGGAAAAGGCCTCCATCTCCATACTGACTTCAGGATAAGTAACACCGCTGTCCCCTAAATGCAGTCTGGCACAGCCCTTGCTGTATAATGGTTTTAGCGGATCTAACAGCTGAAGCATCAGCTGCCGGTAATCCTCTTTTGTTTCAAGCTTCATGAACATTCGCCTCGTTTCATCAATTGATTGCTTACCAGTATGGATTCCAGTCTGTGGACAGACGGATAAGCGCTTCTAAATAGAAATAATCTCCCCAGATGTTGCATTCATCCACGCCCTCCGGAGTGCAGGTATTATATGGAGATTTCTTGGAATATGTGCTGTGAAGTACCAGACCGTTGGATTCTGTCCGGTCTTTTACTGCATAACCAGCTACTACAGATTCCATGATTTTCTTTGCTATGGAACTGTAATAAGCCGCTTCCGGCTCCGGTAAGTAGTTTGCCATTTCAAGCATTCCGCAGGCTGCAATGGAAGCAGAAGAAGAATCTTTTGGTTCTCCTGATCCATCTGTAAATTCCAGATCCCAGTAAGGCACCAGATCATCAGGAAGATGGTCAAGGAAGTATCCTGTCACATGTTTGAAATCTTCCACATATTCTTTTCTTTTCGTATAGCGGTATGCCAAAGCGCAGCCGTATACGCCCCACGCCTGCCCTCTTGCCCAGGCAGACCCATCCCGGTACCCCTGGCACGTTGCACCGTGATCAGGCTCGCCTGTTACCATATTCATAAAGAAGGTATGCCAGGTGGAATAATCTTCTCTGATGACATTGGCAATAGCTGTATGAATATGCTTTTCTGCAATTTCTCTGTACCGTGAATCATTAGTTTCCTCTGATGCCCAGTAAAGAAGAGGCAGGTTTAACAGGCAGTCAATGATAAAACGGTAATTTTCCGGCTGGTTCATGGGACCCCAGGCCTGGATAAACTCTCCCACCGGCTGAAAACGGCTGATGAGCTGATCTGCCGCCTTAATTGCTGCTTTCCTTCCAGTTTCATCTCCCACCAGCTTCCAGGCTGCCACACAGGATGGGGAATAAAGAAATCCCATATCATGATGGTCTACTTCCACCTTATCTTCAATCCTCTTTAAAAAGCTCTCTGCCTGAATGCTTCCGGCTTTGGAAAACGCCTCATCCCTGCTCCACTCATAAGCAAGCCACAGCTGACCGGTCCAGAAACCGGTAGTCCAGTTTACATTGGGGGTAGGCTTATAAAAGCCGTCTTCGCTGTATGCCTTTTTAAAGGAGTGGGTAAATTCATTTAAATTATCCTTCAGCTGTCCAACAGCAAAATCCAGGGCTTTGCGGCACTCGTCTGCTGTCAGCTCCGGTTTACTCTCAAACAGTTTCTTTGTTGTTTCCTTCATTTTTCCTAACCTCCTCATAGAAATTTTTCATAACTGTAAAGGCAGGTTTTTCTCTCTTCCTGTCCGCAGTCACCAGGCCTTTGATGTTATAGCCTTTCTGATATGCACCAAGCCGCTTGGGAGTCCGGTAATCATAAAGAATCCAGGGTGCCGTGCCCTGAATATATTCCGTTTTTCCAAACAGTTCCACCTGTCTTTTATATATTTCTTCCTGCTCTTCTTCAGATCCCCGGACATATTTCCCGGATTTGTTTTCAGTCTGATACCCGTCCGCTCCGAATTCACTGATTATAACCGGTTTTTCCGGCTGGGAGCCGTTAAGAATTTCTGTCAGTTTTCCATAATCGGGATCATACCAGCCGTAATACTCATTAAATCCAATGATATCAAGATGACTCTCCAGCCGGTCAGCGATTCTTAAATTCACGCTGTCCACCAGACAGGCAGCTGAAATCAAACGGGACGGGTCCTTCTTTTTAGCTGTCTTAGCCAGGTTCTTCATAAAATGGTATCTGGCATCTGTATCCGGGTTCTCATTTCCTACAGACCAGATTATAACACTGGCTCTGTTAAAGTCCCGTAAGATTAATTCTGAAAGCTGGTTTCTGGCATCATTAAGAGTCTGTGGGTTTGAAAAATCAATCCACCAGTAAACAGGGATTTCCTCCCAGAGAAGAATTCCTTCCTCATCCGCGATTTCAGAAGCCCACTCCGTATGGGGGTAATGAGCAAGACGAAGAAAATTGCAGTTCATCTTTTTTGCTCTCTGAAACGCTTCCCTGATTTCCTCCTTTGTCACCGCCTTTCCATGATCCTCAGTTTCCTCATGAAGGCAGACTCCTCTTAAAAATATCTGTTTTCCGTTTAACAGTATCTTTCTGCCCCTTGTCTCTATGGTCCGAAAGCCGATGACATCGGTTACCTCATCCTTAACTTCTCCCTTTTCTTTCAATGTCAGAGATACTTGATAGCGTTTTGGATTCTCAGGACTCCAAAGGGATAATCCATCTGTATTTACAATCTTATTACAGGTACCATCCGCATTTACAGGAAACGTTTCTTCTAAGCCAAGCTCTGGTATGGAAAAAGTCACCGTTTTATCAGTAAGATCTTTGTTTCCATCAATAAGAGCCGATACTTCAATCGCCCCGGTCTCTCTGTCGGTGAGAGTTACCCTCATATTTTTAATATGGACATCGGGAACAAAAAGGAGGGAAACTCCCCGGTAAATTCCGCCATATAAGAACCAGTCGGTATTCTCACTTGGAATCTGGTCTTTTCTTCTCGTATTATCTGCTACTGCAATCAATCTGTTTTCAGCCTTTAAATGAGCCGTTATCTCTATAGAAAACGGAGTGGAACCTCCTTTGTGGATTCCCAGAAATGTTCCATTTAAAAATATTCTGGCTTCATAAGAAACTGCACCGAACTGTAAAAACACACGCCCTTTGTTCTCTTCTTCCAACGAAAACCGGCGGCTGTATACCGCCGGTCCCTCGTAATAAAAATATTCCGGTTTTGCAAGATTCCATACTCCCGGCACTTCGATTTTATCCCAGTCATCAAAGGCATAATCAAGAGGAACGCTGCGCCCTTCGTCATTTGTATCCTGTTCCAAAAACCATTTGGCTCTTAAACAGTTATCGTACTGGTCTGCAGAAAAGTTCCACTCTCCGTTTAGGGACCGGCTTTTTCTTCCTCCGGGAAAGACCATGGATTCCCCTTGTATAACGGGGAACTCATAGTTGCTTTTATAATCATCGTTATGGATATTGTCCACGAAATTTTTTATTATTTCCATTGTTTATCCTTTCACACCAGTAGCTGCAATTCCTTCTACAAAATATTTCTGCAGGGAAAGAAATACGATTAATACCGGAATTAAGGAAAGCACCGAAGCTGCCATAATCAGCCCGAATTCGGAACTGTACTGGCTGATAAACATTTTTAATCCCAGCTGGAGTGTCTTCTTGGATTCTGTTTTCAGATAAATAAGAGGCCCTAAAAAGTCGTTCCAGGTATTTACAAATGTAAAGATAGTCAGGGTTGAAAGCGCCGGTTTTGACAGAGGAAGCATGATTTTTGAATAAATCTGATACTCTGACATACCGTCAATTCTCGCTGCTTCACACAATTCATCAGGAATTCCCTGATAGAACTGTCTCATCATGAATACTCCGAAAGCGGAAAACGCCTGAAGGAAAATAATTGCCAGATGGGAATCATTGAGCCCGAAACTTCTCATCATCATAAACTGGGGAACCATGTAAACCTGCCACGGAACAGCGATGGTGGCAATATAGGCCATAAACAGGGTATCCTTGTACTTAAATTTCAGCTTCGCAAAAGCATAGGCAGCAAAGCTGCTGGTTAAAAGCTGTAGAAATGTCACAATCAGTGTAATCTTAACCGTGTTTCCCACAAAAGTCATAAGAGGGATTTTGGTCCAGATATCAATATAATTCATCCACCGGGGATTTTCCGGAATCCACTGGATCGGAAAGATAAATACGTCCTTATCAAGCTTTAATGAAGCCGAGAGCATCCATGCAAATGGTACCAGCATGACCGCTGTAAGAATGAGCAAAACCACATACAGGAGGGATCTGCTGATTTTATAATTTGTGCTTTTTACTTTCATGTTATATCCTCCTTCTTCTAGTTTGCATATTTTTTCTCACCGCGGAACTGAACCAGGGTGATGGCAAGAACCATTAAGAACAGCACGATTGCAACTGCACTGGAATAACCTAAATTCCAGTTACGGAATGCTTCCTCATAAATATGGTAAACTAAAACCATTGCCTGTGAGCTTACCACTCCGTTGGAACCGCCTGCAAGCATATATACAATATCGTAAACCTTAAAGCAGTTAATGGTCAGAATAATGGTAACAAAGAATGTGGTGGGCTGAAGCTGGGGCCATGTGATATAGCGGAATCTCTGCCAGGAATTGCAGCCGTCAAGTCCGGCAGCTTCATAAAGCTCTGCATTTATTCCCTGAAGTCCAGCAAGATAAATTACCATATAGTAACCCATATTCTTCCATACACTAAAGAGCACAATGGTAAACATGACCCAGTGTGGATCTGCCGACCATTTGGGCAGGTTTTTTGCATGTACGCCCAGATAGTATAAAATCATATTGACCGGTCCGCTTTTCTGGGGACTAAAGAGCATATTCCACACGGCTGCCACTGCAACCAGAGAGGCTACATAGGGGAAGAATCCCACAGTCCGGAAAAAATTTCTTCCCTTTATTTTCTGGTTTAAAATCACTGCCAGACCCAGTGCACTGGCCAGAGTCAGAGGTACCGTGGCGATACAGTATACAATGGTATTTACAAAGGATGATTGAAACCTTTTATTTCCAAACATTTCAATAAAATTATTCAGCCCTGCAAACTTCATGGGGCTGTTTCCATCCCAGTTCATAAATGCCAGCACAAATGCAAAGATAATCGGTCCCAGTGTAAAGATGGCAAATCCGATAAAGTTGGGGGCGATAAAAGAATAGGCAACTAAATTTCTTTTTTCCTGTCTGGTAAGGATCTCTCCTGTCCGCACCTTCTTAATTTTCTCATCTATTGTTTCGATTTTCGCAATCAGCCTGTCGCGCTCATGGGTACGTTTTGCGTCTTTTAACAAAAGACTGAGTGCATCCCGTTTCTCATGCAAAGCCGCGATTTTTTCCTGTTTTTGCGCTTCTGTTATTGTCTTAGCCATAGTCTGTCTTAAAAGCCAAATAAAACGGCTTATCCTCCTTTTCCAGTTGTGATCCGTCAATATCAAATCAGAAGTTTTTAAATAAGGCGGGCCGTTATATGCTGCCCGCCTGTTTTTGTTACCACGCTGCTTTACTTGCCAAGAATTGCGCCGATCTTTTCATTCATCTGGGCAATGCCGTCATCTGCAGTTATGCTTCCTGTCATGATTGCATCATGTGCTTCATTTAATACAGTCTCGATTTCAGAACTCTTTGGATTAACAGGCATCTCTAAGTACAGCTTGGAAGTGTTAAGAGCCTCAACGCTGGTTCCGTCAGCCTTGGGGAATCCGTCTGCACTGGATACAAGGTCTGCCACTGTGCTGTTCATTACAGCCGGAATGGTTCCGGTAGAAGCAAGAATCTCTGCTCCGTCTTTCCCGCTTACAAAGTTAATGAATTCCCATGCAAGATCCTTATGAGGTGCATTTGCAGGAATTGCAAGAGAGGTAATGGTAGCAAGTGTGGATCCTGGCTCTACGCCTTCTGCATGAGGATATTTCACAATTCCCCAGTTTTTGCAGTCTGTGTATTCACCGGTACGGATCTTATCCATTAAGGTAGAAATAAACCAGGTACCCATGTTCATCATAGCGATGTTACCCTGTGCAAAAGCGCCGGAGTAGTGAAGTCCGCTGGTCTTTAAAGTGGCATAATCCTGGCATACGCCGTCTTCCTGCTCTTTTAATACCATATCATAGTAAGGCTTTAAGAAATCATATTTTCCGTCAATAATGGTATTTTTTCCGTCAAGTACACCAAACAACTGTACTGCAGATCTCCATGTATGATAATGTGCTCCGTATACTTCCTGTCCTGGTGTGTCTACCGTTAAGCTTCTTGCCAGCTTATCATACTGTTCAAATGTCATATCGTTGGTTGGATAAGCAACGCCTGCCTTATCAAAGATATCCTTATTATAGAACAGCACCCAGAAATCGTTGCGGAATGGAAGCTCATATAATTTATTTTCAACCTTAATCTGATCGGTAAGGCCTTTATACTGTGCTAAATCCACTTTGGAAGACTCGATATAGCTGTCTAAGGGCTCTAATACTCCTTTGTTTACCAAAGTCATGTATCCTGGAACATCCTTTACCGTTACCACGTCAAAGTCAGATCCGCTTCCTGTAAGTTCGGTTGCCAGAACTGTCTGATAATCAGTAGATCCAAGATCCACCATCTCGATCTTAACATCCGGATGTGCCTTTTCAAATGCATCAATCAGCGGCTGATAATAAGTGGTGGAACTGATATCCCATACGGACCATTTCAGTGTTGTCTGTCCGCCTGCTGACGCTGTTGTCTCTGCTGCCTTTGTCTCCGCTTTGGTACCTTCCGTTGCAGCTGTGGTTTCTTTGGAACCGCCGCTGCATCCTGCAAGTGCAGTAACTGCCATGGTGCAGGCAAGCGCAAGGCTAAGTGCTCTTTTTTTCATTGTATTCCCTCCTGATTTGAAATTGTTTTCAGTAAACCCCTTGTGATTTACTATGTGTCTATTATAGCGCTCTGACCATCTTTTTAAGAATGGAAATTATCTAAGAAAATATTCACTATTTATTCACAAATTAATTCTATATTTCTAAAACATGTATTATTTTAAGATAAACAGTAAAATTTATCTTTTGTATACATATTGACCTGTTTTTATAAAAATATCACGGTTCTTTTCATTGACATTTGACAGGAAATACGCTAACTTAAAAAATGGCAACGTTGCGATTGAATGCATCTTATTATAGAAAGGACTGGTTTTTATCATGTTGAAAACGCTGATTCCAAAAACAATACGGGGTAAAATCATGATTCTGACGGCGGCTGTTACGCTGCTTATCACAGTCCTTACAACAACGGTCTGTTTCTCAGTGTTCCAGTCGTTTCTCAGAAAAAACCAGGTCCAGTCCGCAGAATTCAGTCTTCAGGTTGTAAGCAATAACATTGCAGCTGATATGAAGGACATCATTTACTTCAGCAAATGGTGCTGTTCGAATGGAATTATACTGGACTATTTAGAGGCATTTAAAGATCTGCCAAAGCTTCCCACCGCTTCAAAGGATTCCAGCAATATGCGTCCCATGGCTCTTTCCACCCACAACCGCTTTAAAGAAGAATATTACAATACCAGGCCTAATGAATATATGTCAAGGGTTATTGTCTCTTCTACAAACGAAAACAACTTTTTGCTGATGGCTTCCTCAGTCAGTACCTCCTCCCCTTACGCTGCTAAAATTATCAGCCAGGAGGATTTTTTTCGTCCTCTTTTTGATGCAGAGGATTTTCTATGGATCGGCCTGGTACATGATCCGTTTTCCAGTATTAGCAGAGATCAGTTTATCCCCATTGTCCGGCCTGTTTATAATGAATTTAATTCAGAAATTATTGGCTGGACCTATGTTGAAATATCAACCAGGCTATTTACCGATTATCTGTCTTCCTATCCCCTTCCGGAGGACAGCCTGCTTTTCATTAATATAGGAAACAAAACATATCGTTTTCAGTCAAACACTTTGGTGGAAACGGAAAAACCATATGAGATTTTAAGAGAACCTGCAAAAAAAGATTCTCTATCGACAGAAACCCTGATTCAATCCGCTGCCATGAATAACGGGGATACACGGATCCTGGTGGAGCGGCCCATAGAGGGGATCAATGGCTGGAGCATCACACAGGTTTTATCAGAACAGCAGTTTAAGCAGCAGAAATATTTATATACACTGTTAATCATCGGAATCTGTGTTTTTATCGTCTCATTGGGAATTCTGCTTGCAATACTTTTAAACCGTTTCATTATGGACCCCATCCATAAGCTTAGCAATAAGATAAACAGCATTTCAACCGGTGATTTTTCAAAAGACAATACCATTGAATGGAATCATGAGCTGGGTCAGATTGGAAGAGGGATCAACACAATGTCCGGCAATATTCTCATGCTCATGGAAAAGCGGGTTTCGGATGAGAAGCAGAAAAAAGATTTGGAATACCAGATTCTCCAAAGCCAGATCAATCCTCATTTTCTTTATAATACACTGAATTCCATAAAGTGGATGGCAACCATACAAAATGCAGGAGGTATTGCAGATATGACAACTGCTCTCGCCCGGCTTCTAAAGAATGTCTCAAAGGGGACCGCTTCCATGATTTCGTTAAGGGAAGAGCTGGATCTTATCAAGGACTATTTTCTGATACAGCAGTACCGCTATGGCGGCAGTGTAACAATTGAATATCAGATAGAATCCGATGAGCTTTACGACTGTCAGATCCACCGGTTCTCTCTCCAGCCCATCATTGAAAATGCCCTCTTCCACGGAATCGAACCTACCGGAGCGGCAGGCAGGATCATTGTATCGGCTGAAGCAACCGATGTTGCAGGAAAAAAAGCTCTGATGATCCGTGTTACTGACAACGGAATCGGAATGTCTGAGGAAATGATTCATAAAGTTCTCCGGGAAGATGCGGATTCTCATAATAAAACAGAATTTTTCCGGCACGTAGGAATCAGCAATGTAAACAAACGGATTCAATATGATTTCGGGCCAGAATACGGAATCACAATCACAAGCCGGGAGGGTGAGTTTACCACCATGACCATTCGGCTTCCTTACGTGCTGCGCACAGAAAATCAATCGGCAGAAAGGTAACGGATATGACAAAATTATTAATTGTGGATGATGAACCACTGGTTCAGATTGGGATAAAATCCATGTTAAACTGGGCAGATTACGGAATTGAAATCTGCGGGACTGCAGTAAATGGCCAGAATGCTCTGGACTTAATTGAGGAATATTCACCGGAAATCGTCATCACTGATATCCGCATGCCTATCATGAACGGTCTGGATCTTGCAAAGACCTGCCGGGATAAATACGGTAAGATCCCTTTATTTATTTTCCTTACCAGTTATGAGGAATTCCAGCTGATTAAGGAAGCAATGTCCTACGAAGCGGTGGATTATTTAATCAAACTGGAGCTGAATGCCGGGTCCCTGCTGGAGTCCGTTCAAAAGGCGCTTTCACGCCTGGAAAGTCTCCGGGTATCCATAGAATATAAGGAATCGGGCCGTCCCCTGCTTCAAAGCTATTATGAAAAATTTTTCATGCGGCTTCTTCACAATTTATTTGACAGTGAGGAGCAGTTCGAACTGCAGTCAAAGGATTTAAAGCTGAGTTTTACTGAGCATTGCTACTTTGCAGCATTTTGTGAAATACAGGAAAACAACCATGGGGATATGGAATACAGTAAGCTGATGAATCTTTATAACAGTACGCTCCAGATGGCAAGAGAAATAATAACCAAGCATCTGCCTGCCTATGTGGTATCTCTGGATATGAAGCATTTCGCGGTGGTATTTCATCTTGATTCCATGGAAGCTTATCAGTATGAGGCTGTTAAAAATGCCTTTTCCAATGCTTCGGAAATGGTGAACAATTATTTTAATGTCACCCTTTCCACTGGTGTGGGTTCACCTTTTTCCCAGCCATTAAAAATCAGCGAATCCTATCAGGAGGCACGCCAGGCTTTTGGCCGGATGGACCGCCCACAGTCCATTAATTTTTTTAACAGCAGTGATACGGATTCCATACGGAATGCTTTTAATATTTCTGTCTTTAAAGTGGAAATTACAAAAGCATTTAATGAATTTGATACGGATGTTCTCTCCCGCACTTTAACAGAGATCATAGAACTGTTTGAAGCCCATCCCCTGCGTTTTTCCCAGGCTGCCGACGGTGCCTGCAATATTCTCTATCTGGCATTGTCCCTGCTGCCTGACGGAGAGGCAAATATGGCGGAGATTTTCTCTTCCTACAGTGACGGCTACCGCTCCATCTACCGCTTCAGCAATGTGGAACAGATCGTAGAATGGATGACTGTGCTCCGTGACGGCTTATGTGAGATCTTAAGATCCAAACGGAAAACCTATAAGGCCCATGTTATTACAAACGTGCAAAAATATATTCACAATCACGTTGCAGAAAAGCTCAGCTTAAATGAGGTGGCCGGAGTATTTGGACTAAGTCCCAATTATTTAAGCATCCTGTTTAAAAAGAACTGTCAGCTTGGTTTTTCCGAATACATCGCCCAGGCAAAGATCAATAAAGCAAAGTCTCTTCTGCTGGAGCAGGACATGAAGATTTACGAAGTCGCTGACCAGTTAGGCTTTGAAAGTGCTTTTTATTTCAGCAAAGTATTTAAAAAAGTCACAGGATACTCTCCCAGGGACTTTATCCAGCAAAATACCCTGGATCCTGAAGAAAAATAAGGAGAATACATCATGATCACAGAAATCTTTCAACACTTAAACAAACCCATATCCAGTTTTAACCCATACTTTCCTGCCTGCCGCCGGGAGGCCTGGGAATCTCTGCCAGAGAAATTAAGATTTTGCCTGATTAAAAACGGAGAGGAATATCTTCATTTCGATTATCCCTCTCTTACTGCAACCGATTTTATGGAGTTTTCAAGAACAGGAAACCGAAGTCATTTTCAGGATAAGATGTTTTTAAGACGGACAGCCTTAAATTCACTGGTTCTTGCCGAATGTGCAGAATATAAAGGGCGTTTCCTTGACGATATCATCAACGGACTCTATTTAATCTGTGAGGAAAATGCGTGGCAGCTCCCTGCCCACAACTCTTATATCCGGGATACGCCTCAATTCATCCTTCCTGACGTAACCCGTCCTGTCATTGATTTATTTGCTGCTGAAACCGGAGCAGTCCTTTCCATAGCTGAATATCTTCTTCGCGGGGAACTTCGTCAAGTAAGCCCGTTTCTATCTGCAATGATTAATAAAAATCTGGAAGAACGGATCTTTATTCCTTATCTCAATGAACACTTCTGGTGGATGGGTGATGGGAAGAGCCATATGAATAACTGGACGGTATGGTGCACTCAGAATGTTCTTCTCTCTGCTTTTACAAGAGAGACTGATGTGCCTAGGATGAGACAGATTCTTGATAAGGCTTGCCGGAGCATGGACTATTTTCTGGATGAGTACGGTGAAGATGGCTGTTGTGATGAAGGCGCCCAATATTACCGCCATGCAGGATTATGCCTGTTTAATTGTCTGGAGCTGTTAAACGGCATCACTGATAATTCTTTTGATATCATATACTTAAATGAAAAAATAAGGAACATTGCCGCATACATCTTAAACGTTCATATCGACGGTATCTATTATGTAAATTTTGCAGACTGCTCTCCTGTTGCCGGCCGCTGCGGCGCCAGAGAATATTTATTCGGTAAAAGGACGAAAAATCAGGAACTGATGGCTTTTGCCGCTTCCGATTATCAGAATAGCGAAGATCCCTTAGATGTCAGTGAACATAATTTATTCTACCGGCTCCAGACCGTTTTCACACATGCGGAAATGCTGGCTTTTGACAAAAATCTTTCCATCAGACATAAGGATTTCTGGTACGAAAGCGTTGGAATCTTCATCGCCAGGGATGAACAACGGTGCCTGGCAGTTAAAGCAGGTGATAACGATGACAGCCACAATCACAATGATACCGGCAGCTTTACCATTTATAAAAACGGCAGGCCGCTTTTCATTGATGTGGGCGTCGAAACCTATACAAGAAAGACATTTTCACCGGAGAGGTACGAAATATGGACGATGCAGTCCCGCTACCATAATCTTCCCTCTTTCCTGGATGGAGACTCTGAAATCATTCAAAAAGACGGAGCTTCTTATGCAGCCAAAAACGTCTCTTATGAGCTTGGTTCCACTGTCTGCAGCATCACAATGGACATTGCGGATGCCTATCCGGACAACCGGATCCATTCTTATCAGAGAAGTGCCGTTATGAAGAAAGGCAAACAGATTGTAATAAAGGATCATTATGAAGGAGATCTCTTACAACCGGTATTATCCCTTATGTTTTACGAGGAACCAACAATAGAGGGGAACCAGATCATCATCGGAGATCTTGGAAATCTGTCCGTAACCGGCTGCTCCCACATGAAAAAGGAATGTCTTCCCATAACGGATGAACGGTTAAAAACAACCTGGAAGCATGATATCTACCGGATTCTGGTGACAATGGATACGAATGATTTAGAATTGACGATAGAATAATTTCAGACCGCTTCACTGTCTTATGAAGACAGATGAAGCGGTCTCTTATATGAATGTCTTTTTATCACCCAAACAGATTAAAGGTCAGGAAAATAGTTGCTGTCAGAGAAGCTACCAAAGATACTACCGTTATCTGAGTATTAATCGACGGACCTGCTGTATCTTTAAATGGATCTCCCACCGTGTCTCCCACTACACCAGCCTTATGCGCCGGTGAATTTTTACCGCCATGATTGCCTGCTTCAATGTATTTTTTCGTATTATCCCATAAACCGCCTGAATTGGACATGAATAATGCAAATAATAATCCGCTCACAATATTACCCGTAATGAAACCGCCGATTGACTGAACACCTCCCACCACTCCAACTAAAAGAGTGGCGATAATTGTCATAAGTCCGGCCGGAACCAACTCCTTAATCGCTCCGTCGGTAGCAATTTCAATACATTTATCGTATTCCGGAACAGCCCCTTTTTTTCCCTCTTTTAAACCTGGAATTTCTTTAAACTGACGGTGAATTTCGGAAACCATACGCTGTGCATTCCGGTCAACTCCAAGCATCAGCATGGCTGAAAACAATGCGGGAATTGCAGCACCGATCAGCAATCCAAAAAAGACATTGGGATTAATCACATCAAAACCTGCAATCTTATCCATAATTGCTCCTGCCGAAACAGCATTCAGCTCATCGATTGCCGCATTTACCTCGCTCATAAATGCTCCCAGCAGTGCGATTACCGTCAGACCTGCAGCTCCGATGGCAAACCCTTTTGTTACCGCCTTTACCGTGTTTCCTGCACTGTCAAGGGAATCGGTTATCTCAAGCGCCTTATCGCCAAGATCCCCCATCTCAACCAGTCCTCTGGCATTATCCACAATCGGTCCATATGCATCGTTGGAAATGATCATTCCCACGATAGAAAGCATTCCGACTGCAGCCATGGATATTCCAAACATGGCATATTCCACACTTCCCCCGCCCATTGGGTAGCAAAGCTTATAAGCGGCAAGTGCCGACACACCAATCCCGACCATGGAGGGAAGGGTACTCATTAAACCGTAGCTGATTCCAGATAAAATTGTAAAGGCCGGTCCGGACTCGCAGGCCTTTGCCACAGCACGAACCGGAGGTCTTTTATCATCCGTAAAATAGTCACTGGCAAGGCCAATGATTACACCTACCAAAAGGCCGATAACACTGGCTCCCCAGATGCGCCAGGAGAAGCCAAACGCCCATGTTGCGGCTGCTGTCAATACACCATATAGTCCCGTTGTCACGTATGTATTTGTATTTAATGCCAAAGTGGGGTCTCCGCCCTCTTTCATTCTTGCAGTCATTACTCCCACCATGGATGCCAGCAGACCAACTGCAGCATAGCAGAAAACCATGGCTGCATTATTGGCTGTCTGACCGGCAGCCTTGCAGGCGCCGTCAAGGGATACTGCCATAACCAGAGCAGCCGCCATGGAAGCGACATTGGAATCAAATAAATCCGCTCCCATTCCTGCCACATCTCCTACATTATCGCCAACGTTATCAGCAATAACTGCAGGATTTCTGGGATCGTCCTCAGGAATTCCCAGTTCAACCTTACCAACAAGATCAGCACTGATATCTGCTGTCTTTGTAAATATGCCGCCGCCTGCCTTTGCAAAAAGAGCCATGGAGCTTGCGCCAAAACTGAATCCAAGAAGAGCTGTGGTATTATTTGTCAAAAGCAAAACCAGAGTTACGCCAAGAAGGCTGGAACCCACTACTGCCATTCCCATAACGGCTCCGCCCCGGAATCCTGACATGAACGATTGTTTGATTCCCTTTGTTGAAGCCTCAGCCGCCTTTACATTAGCGATTGTTGCAATACTTATGCCGATCTTTCCCGCAATTGCGGAAAATACGGTACCGAATAGATACGAAACTGCCATAATAATGTTAGCAGCAATATTGCCCTTCCATATGGGTGCGGGAAGAAATATTAATATAACAGCTGCTGCTACAAGACAAAAACGTGATAAAGTCCTGTATTCTTTAGTGAGAAATGTGTTTGCGCCATTGCGAATCAATTTACTAATTTCTGCTATCCTCTGATTGGAGGAAGGCTGTACTTCAACCCATCGGTAGAGCCAGAATGCTGTGCAAAAAGCAAGCATTGAAATAATAATAGACAAGACCTGAAAAAATTGTAAATTAAATACCAAAGAGCTCATCTCCCTTTCATTTTTTAAGCAAATTTCGCTTTGCATTAAATACTAGCATTTTCATGCAATTAGAGCAAGCATCAAATAAATGCTATGTAATAATTAGATAATATGCACATATTTCATTCGTTCCGCGGCTATTTTGATCGTATTTCTTGTGTAATATAGATATTTTTATCTATTTATATTATAAAATATTGCTTATATCATTATTCTTTTTGACAATAATTGATATGTACGAATAAATGAAATTATAAGCAAATATGCAATATTAACGAATCATTAACAGAGAAAATTCAAGAACACATTGACATCAATAATAGTAATAGTTTAAGATTAAACTGTTTATTTTTATCTTTATTTTACAAATTTGAGAATATATTTACATATTACATCAGCGATTCAGACAAAGGTACATGCAGAGGCAAATATATTCAGCAAGAAAAACAAACCAAGCTAAGGAGGATTTTTATTATGGAGTTTTTATTGTCAGGTGTTGCAGCAATTACTTGGCAGCAGTTGGTTATGTATGGAATCGGAGGTTTATTAATCTATCTTGCCATAGCCAAAGGTTTTGAACCCGCCCTGCTTCTGCCCATGGGTTTCGGAGCCATTCTTGTTAACCTGCCCTTATCTGGTGTACTTAATCAGACAATGGAAGGAGTTGGTGACGTAAACGGAATTATACAATGGCTGTTTGAAACTACCATTGAATCTTCGGAAGCTTTGCCTATTCTTTTGTTTATCGGAATCGGAGCCATGATCGATTTTGGTCCCCTGCTATCCAATCCCAAAATGTTCCTCTTCGGTGGTGCGGCACAGTTTGGTATTTTTTTTACGATCTTACTGGCAGTGCTTTTTAACTTTGATTTAAATGATGCCGCAGCAATCGGTATAATCGGCGCTGCCGATGGTCCTACCTCCATTCTGGTTTCCCAGATCATGCATTCCCGGTACATGGGCGCAATCGCTGTTGCTGCATATTCTTATATGGCGCTGGTACCAATTGTACAACCTTTCGCTGTCAGACTTGTTACAACGAAAAAGGAACGTTTGATACGGATGGAATACAATCCGGCCTCTGTAACTAAAATAACCAGAATTTTGTTTCCGATCATTGTTACCATGGTCTCAGGTCTCATTGCGCCCCAGTCTGTTGCGCTGGTAGGATTCCTGATGTTTGGAAATTTAATCAGGGAATGCGGCTGTCTGGGAAGCTTATCTGATACAGCACAAAACACGCTTGCAAACCTGATCACTTTGCTGCTTGGTATTACAATCTCTTTCAGCATGCAGGCGGAAGCCTTTGTTAATGCCAAAACCTTACTGATTATGCTGCTTGGACTGGTTGCCTTTGTATTTGACTCTGTCGGCGGTGTCTTATTTGCCAAATTTCTGAATCTGTTCCTGAAAAACAAAATCAATCCAATGATTGGAGCCGCCGGGATTTCTGCTTTCCCCATGTCAGCCCGTGTTATACAAAAGATGGGGCTTAAGGAAGATCCCACAAACCATCTTTTAATGCATGCCATCAGTGCAAATGTAGCAGGGCAGATTGGCTCAGTTGTTGCAGGAGGAGTTGTTATTAATATTGTAAGCCAGATTCTTAAGAATATGGCTTAGCTGAAAGGAGTACGATATGAATACACAAAACGTGATATACGCTTTAGAAATCATGGGAAAAGGCATGGCTTCTATATTTATAGTAATTGGAATTTTAACTCTAATTGTCGTCCTGCTCTCAAAGATTACTAATACGTCTGGATCAGGACAAGATGACACTTCTGAAGAATAAGGACATGTTTTATGAGCAGATAACAATGACTCTTTTTTTTCATTGTTATCTGCTCATTTTTTTATTTTACCCCCAATTTTCTGCTGATCAGACCTGTATCTTAAGACTAGTCACGTATAAAATTTTCAGTAAAAGTGTAGCATAATTTTTTCTCTCTAATATAATGTAGTATACCATGACGGTATAATTAGAAAGCCTTAATTATCAAGTAAAATGGAGGTCACATCATGAATGATCAAGATATCAGAACAAGCGAATATGACGGTGATGAAGTACAGGACTATTCGTGTAATTGCAATTGCGGCTGCCCATGTGAACGGCCCAAAAAATTTCTTAAACCCAACCGGACAATCTTAAAGTGCGGCAGCCAGGGTGGCGTATCTCTTCCTGCCTTAACAGCTGCCGGTTCTACCTTTACTTTAGCTTCTGTTACTGTAGATACCAAATATTTAAAAAGACCTTGTATTAAGTTTGAGTTTGCAAGCAATATCGTAACCACCGCTGCTGTCTTAACGCTCAACTTCCAGTTGTTTAAGCAGTGTAAAAATCAGATTACTGCTCTTCCGGTAGGACCTATCTGGACATTCTCACGGATCGTTGCGATTACTGACAGCAATACTTTTAGCTTCTTTGTCTGCGACTGTGATTTCTGCAGCGATGACTGCTGCACTTACAGCGTAATTGCTACTGTCGCCGGTGTTGCTACAGTTGGCGTAACCGCCATTAACAATGCAACTCTTGCCGCACTCATTGTAGATAACGAATGCTTTTAATAAAAACTGAGAAGCAGCAGGAAGCAGGGCCGTATTATTTACAAATAGTTGCATAAACTGACTTTCTTCATAGATAGAGCATTTGGTTTTACCGGCCGAATACTCTATCTATGAACATTCATATAAGGAGCTATAGCCATGTATAACTGCTTTTTCGGTATGCCTTTCCGACGAAATATGTCATATAACAGAACGTTCAATAATAATTCTCAGCCTGCCCATGCAAAAACATATGACTGCCGGCAATATCCGAAAAAAAATCACGAGCGCCCGGTAAAACATTCTGCTGCTAATGATGTATTTTTCAAAAGCTCTGAATTAGGAGGAATTATTTTACCTGACAGTTCCGAAAGGGGCGCTACATATATCGTAGCATCAATGAACCTGGATACCTCCATTTACAGAAATTATATCATATATTTTAATTTTTCCTGTAATATTGAAACAATCAGTGCCAGGCTGCATCTCCGTTTTCAGCTGGTCAGACAGGAGGCCTGCCAGACAACAAAGATTCCTGTCAGTGCAAATTATGCTTTTGCCAGAAATGTGCCGGCAACAGAAACTAATATACTATCGTTCACAGCCTGTGATTGTAATCCATCGAAATGTAAATGCTGTAATTATATCGTATATATTGAAGTTATGGGGTTTGACACCACTGGCACCATCATAATAACAAACCCGGTTTTATTCGCATCTCTCATTGAGGATGACAATAAAAATCAGAAAGGAGAATTATGATAAATTCTACTATGAAAAGATTTAAAAATTCCATGATTCATATAAATAAAAATACTATTAAATGGGAAGACAATATGATTCAAATTCCCAATATTTCCCGCATATGGGTTGGAAATTGTTTTAAAAATCAATTACCGGTATATTTATATATTATTTTACTTTTTATAGCTTTATCTGGCTTTAATCAGGCAGTCCGAATAGTTTTGCTGGTTATCCTTATCACCTGCCTCCTGGGATGGATCACATGGTACATGAAAAGAAAGGATATTAAAGATATTAATATTGAGATAAACACAGGAATGATTTTTTCTTTTGCTTCCAATAATGAAGATTTTACGCAACAGGTTTACGAACTAATGATTGACTATTTAACAAAAAAAGAGGGTTACTCTGAAATAAATATAGATTTTAATGGTGATGGTAAAATAGATGAAATTACTTTAGCCGTTGAGGAAAAACCCATCATTAAGGAAATAATTAATGTACAGTCAGTTAAAGAGACCAGCCCACTAATCATTGATCTTCAAAAATTACTTGCTAAATATACTGAAAAAAGCAGTGATGATAAGGATGTTTTGGAGCTTATTGAAAATACGATCATGTTAACGCAATTAAGCGATAATGAAGGAATTAAGCAGTCCTTTGGTGAATTTATTAAAAAAGGATTGATTAACGACTGTAATGAGCTTGGACTATATTCTCTGGTCGAAGCAATCAGAAAAGCTGTTTATAGCGCATGACATAAAAGTTGTTTTTTTATACCAGACCTCCACGCAAAAAAATCGATGCTTTTTACTCCTTTTTGGTAATGATTACAGCGTAAAGCACCTACTAAAAAGGAGTTTTTTTCTGTTGGAAATAAACACTCTGCAAATCCATTTTGTTTACCTTTGTTCAAACTCATTTCTCTCAATTGGGACAAACAAAATCCTTCCCCCTAAATCCTGCAAAAATACCAAACAACGGAATTAAAATTCTAACAAACTGAAAGAGAGATACATATGATATGTTATAAAGGTGTGTATAAGCCCTTTATAATATAATTTCTGAATTATAAGAATGCTACACGTTGGCAGGAGGAAATAATTATGAATGATTGTAGAGATTGGGATAATAATCACTGCTGTTGCGGACCGCAGGGATCCAGATGCTGTCCTGGACCTACCGGACCGCAGGGGCCCAGAGGCTGTCCTGGACCGCAGGGACCCAGAGGCTGTCCTGGACCTACCGGACCTCAGGGACCCACAGGCCGTCCTGGACCTACCGGACCTACCGGACCTCAGGGAATTCCAGGACCTGATGGACCTACCGGACCTACCGGGCCTACTGGACCTACCGGTGCCACTGGCGCTACCGGACCTACCGGACCTACCGGACCTACCGGCGCTACTGGCGCTACCGGCGCTACCGGTGCTACCGGACCTACCGGACCTACTGGACCTACCGGCGCTACCGGCGCTACCGGCGCTACTGGACCTACCGGACCTACCGGCGCTACTGGCGCTACTGGCGCTACCGGACCTACCGGACCTACCGGTGCTACCGGCGCTGTAGGACCTGCCGGGCCTGCCGGGCCTACCGGACCTACCGGGCCTACCGGTGCTACCGGCGCTGTAGGACCTGCCGGGCCTGCCGGGCCTACCGGACCTACCGGGCCTACCGGCGCTACCGGCGCTGTAGGACCTGCCGGACCTACCGGACCTACCGGGCCTACCGGCGCTACTGGCGCTGCCGGACCTGTAGGACCTACCGGACCTACCGGACCTACCGGCGCTACCGGCGCTACCGGCGCTACCGGCGCTACCGGACCTACTGGACCTACTGGCGCTACCGGCGCTACTGGTGCTACTGGACCTGCTGGACCTGCCGGACCTGTAGGACCTACCGGACCTACTGGCGCTACCGGCGCTACTGGCGCTACCGGACCTACCGGACCTACCGGACCTACCGGACCTACCGGCGCTACCGGTGCTACTGGCGCTACCGGACCTGCCGGACCTGTAGGACCTACCGGACCTACTGGCGCTACCGGTGCTACCGGCGCTACCGGACCTACCGGACCTACTGGCGCTACCGGTGCTACCGGCGCTACCGGACCTACCGGACCTACTGGCGCTACCGGTGCTACCGGTGCTACCGGACCTACCGGACCTACTGGCGCTACCGGTGCTACCGGCGCTACCGGACCTACCGGACCTACTGGCGCTACCGGCGCTACCGGCGCTACCGGACCTACCGGACCTACTGGCGCTACCGGCGCTACTGGTGCTACCGGGCCTACCGGACCTACCGGACCTTCTGGTGCATCCGCACAGTTAAGAGGTATCGAAGTACAGCTTAGTACAGGAACTTCTGTAGCAAACGGCAGTCCCGTTATTTTTGATACAGTACTAATTGACCAAAGCCTGAATATTATCTATGATACCACTACAGGTGTCGCAACCATTAATGCCGAAGGAGTATATTATGTATCCTGGTGGATTTCTACAGATGGTGCCGGACCTTCCACTTATGTTGAATTTACTACGCGGGTAAATGGCAGCGGAGGTACTGCTGCAAGCTCACCGATTGTAACAGGACAGCTGAATGGATCCGCTCTGGTAACCGTAGGTGCGATCCCCGCTATTGTTGAAATAATTAACACAACCGGTCAGACAGTATTCTTCGGCAACACTCCAGTTATAGCTCATATGATAATTCTTGAAGTTACCATTTAGTCTATCCATTAAAACATGAAAAGCGCCGGTTTTCATTCCGGCGCTTTTCTGTCACATCAGCGGTGCAAACAACCTGAGTGCCCGCCCTGCAAATCTCTCATACCATGGATCATTTGGTATATCTTCTATTGAAATTCTTCTGCACAAAGACAATGTTTCCTGATAATCCCGTTCAACCTCCCGGATTACCTCATTCCGGTACAGATACGTTCCGCATTCAAAGTGAAGATACAAACTTCTGAAATCCAAATTAATTGTGCCCACTGCTGCCTTTGTATCATCACTTGTAAATACTTTTGCATGCATGAATCCCGGTGTATATTCCCATATTTTAACTCCTGACCTGATCAGTTCCCCATAATGTGATTTAGCAAGCAGAAAAGCATATTTTTTATCTGGTATGTGAGGAAGAATAATAGAAACATCCACCCCTCTTTTCGCTGCAAAGGTGAGCGATTTAACCATCTCATAATCAAGGATCAGATAGGGAGTCATAATATGCACATATTGTCTGGCATTATTAATAATGTCAAGGTAAATCTCTTTTCCAACCGCCTCCGTGTCAAATGGACTGTCACCATAAGGAATCACAAATCCCTCCATATTAAGCTCCAGTGGGTAAAAATACTCCGGATCTCTTAAATATTTATCGTATTTTTCCGGTTCTTTCTCAGATATATTCCACATTTGAAGAAACATCATGGTAAAGCTGGTTACGGCATCTCCTTTCAGCATAATACCCGTGTCTTTCCAATGACCAAACCGGACTTTTCTGTTGATGTATTCGTCTGCCAGGTTTATCCCTCCTGTAAATGCAGTATGTCCGTCCACCACAAGAATTTTTCTATGATCCCTGTTATTCTGGTAACTGGACAGAACCGGTCTGATTGGGGAAAAGATCTTTGCCATTAACCCCTTTTCCTGAAGGACTTTAATATAATTATGGGGAAGTAACGTGAAAGATCCCATGCCGTCATACATAATTCTCACTTCTACCCCTTCCCTGCTTTTCGCTTCCAGCAGTTCCAGTATACAATCCCACATCTCCCCTCTCTCAATAATAAAAAACTCCAGAAAAATAAATCTCTTTGCAGCTGTCATTTCCCGTTTCATAGCTTCAAACATTGCCTCTCCGGAAGGAAAGTATTGTGCATTTGTATTTCCATATGCCGGATAATGTCCGTATTTTTTAATGTAATGAGCCAGATTTGCATTCCGCCTGCTGACTCTTGACAGCTGCTCTGATACCTTTAAGTTCTGCTCCAGGTAGCTCTCCGTCTCGTCCATCCTGGATATTAACTTCTTTTCCATAAATCGTTCCATAATCTGCAGCTCAGCCAGCATATAGAAAAACGTACCAAAAACCGGTACCGCTGTTACAGGAATCATCCAGCTCATTTTAAAACTGGGATTATCTTCTTTATTTAATATATAAATAATAACCAGCGCACTGAGCAAAGTAACAGCGCCATAGAAATACGCCAGATAAAAGGTCAGAAAGCGGAATGCTGCGGCCAGAACAAGAATTTGTATCACAAGTGAAACGACTGCAAACATCGTCCTTCCAAAAATAACCCTTAGCATTTTTTTGATATATCCCATCTTTTGTACCTCCACATTTCCTTACATGGTTCATATTATACCGCCTGCCCGGATATCTTGCAAGAGTTTGGAAATGAACTGGCAGACACAGATAAGACTGATTGAAATCCCCTTTTATTTACAGTATAATAGCATAATAATAAAAATTATCAAAAGGAGAGACCATCTATGGAAAAATCTAAGGTTTATTTTACAAATTTTCATACCACTTTCCGTGAAAACCTTCCTCAAAAGCTTGCCCGGCTCATTAAAACAGCCGGAATGACCGAGCACATTCATTTCCAGAATAAATATGCTGCAGTAAAGATTCATTTTGGAGAACTGGGCAACTTATCATTTTTGCGTCCTAATTTTGCGAAGGTAGTGGTTGACTTAATTAAAGAAGGCGGCGGTAAACCATTTTTAACTGATTGCAACACTTTATACGTAGGAAGCAGAAAGAACGCCCTGGATCATCTGGATACTGCCTATGAAAATGGATTTTCACCTTTTTCCACGGGCTGCCATGTTCTGATTGCCGATGGTCTGAAGGGAACAGATGAAATTCTGGTTCCCATAGACGGAGAATACATTAAAGAAGCTAAAATAGGGCGTGCTGTCATGGATGCTGATATTTTTATATCCCTCACTCATTTTAAAGGTCATGAAAGCACAGGCTTTGGCGGAACATTAAAAAACATTGGAATGGGCTGCGGATCAAGAGCCGGAAAGATGGAGATGCATAACGCCGGAAAACCTCATGTAACTGAGGAATCATGCATCGGCTGTCATGCCTGCGAAAAAAACTGTGCTCACGATGCCTTCTCATTTCAAAATAAAAAAGCATTGATTGACAGCAGTAAATGTGTCAGCTGCGGCCGCTGCATCGGTGTTTGTCCAGTGGATGCCATCGAATCAGATTGCGATGAATCCAACGACATTTTAAACTGCAAAATAGCAGAATACACCAAGGCAGTCTTAAAGGACCGCCCCCACTTTCATATCAGCCTTGTGATGGATGTTTCTCCTTATTGTGACTGCCATTCTGAAAATGACATCCCGATCATACCAGATGTGGGTATGTTCGCTTCTTTTGATCCCGTTGCGCTGGATGCTGCCTGCGCCGATGCCGTGAACAGACAGCCGGTTATGGCAGGCAGTATCCTGGAAAAACATGGAAGCCATCATCATGATCATTTTAAAGACACTCACCCCAATACAAACTGGGAGTCTTCCATTGAGCACGCAGTTAAAATAGGTCTTGGAAGTGCCCAATATGAGCTGATTTCCATATAACAAAAGAGAGAGGAACCCCCTCTCTCTCTTTAATCAGACCACCCCAGATGATAAATCCCATCCTCACTTAAGGGAACTTTGTCCCTTCCGATCTGCCACACAGATATTTCGCTGTTATTGATCTTCTTTTCAGGTATATCCTTAGCTATAATCAGCTGAGGCCACACAAAGGTGGTTTCTGCCTCTTTTCCGTCAAAACATATTTTAGAATAAGGAGTAAAATTCTCTCCGTAAATCAGCAGATTGGAATCATTATAGACCACCTTATCGATTTTTATCTTATCTGTTCCCATCTTTAAATTGGTTTTCTGGTATGGACTTTCTCCGCCGTAAACTTCATGTTCTCCATAAAGAATATCATACTCCAGGTTTTTCATGTCCTCCAGATATTTTTCCTTATCTGTATTTTCACCATTTAAATATTTTTGATGAAACCGGATCATGGTCCCTTCGTGGATATTGAGCATATTAAGGACGTGAGAAGAAATCTGATAAGCCTCCACATCCTTTTTAACCACTGGCAGATTCATGTTATTCCAAATGACATATTCTGTCTGGAACAGAGAGTGGTTCTTCATATCGTCCTCACTCCATTCAAAACCCGGAAGATGATCTCCATACATCACCAGTACAATGGGTTCTTTGCGGGTTCTTAATGTATTAACAAGTGACCTTATAAATTGATCCATCTCACTGATCTGCTGGCAGTAATATTCAAAATTCGGATACTTTCCGTGTCCCTGCACCGATATGGTATAGATATAATCCGGACCTGGCGTGGAGTCTAACGTCTTTATAATCTCTCCTGTCAAAATTTTATCCTTACACCAGCCAGTAGGATTGCGCTCTATATTGTTCATATATTCAATAGGAGTAAATGTATCAAATCCCAGCTGGGCAAATACCCTGTTTCTGTCATAAAAGGTAGCTTCATTGTTATGTATGGTGTGAGCCGTATAACCCAGATTTTTTAAATCAAATGCAGTACTTTCACAGGAGGTTTTTTTAAGTACTGTCTTATATGGATACTCACCTGGTCCGAAGAAGTCCAGATTCATGCCTGTTATTGATTCAAATTCGGTATTGGCTGTTCCTGCTCCAACAGAAGGAACACTTATATATCCGCCCGGATAGTTTTTCTGCAGCTGGTGGAAAAAAGGTATGGGATCATACGTCACCGGGTTATTTTTCCACAAAGAGGGATCAAAAAAGGATTCCAGCTGAATCCATATCACATTGGGTTTTGTATTCTCTGTGATCGCATAAGTATTCTCAGGCACCAGTTCCTCTGACTGAATGGTCTCCAGTGTTTCAGATCCATATCCTTCCGGCTTAGAAATACCGGTATTAAAAACAGAATTGGAGAAGCAATAAGGAAATCCATAGGTTTTAAAGCCTTGACCGATATTACCGAAATGAACAGCAACCAGTCCGCATTTCATGGCGCCGCTGGTAATACCCAGTACCAGTGCAGTGCTTAAAAAAATCACCGCCAGACCGGAACCAACCCGTGTCTTCTCCTGACTGACCGGAGCTTTTTTCCAGACTCCCACCAGTATTATGAGTGCCAGTACTCCTGCCGCCCCCATGAGAATAATCTGCATCCACGTAAAGTAAACCGTAGCCAGACTCATGGCATACTTCACCAGACGCAAATCGGCTGCTGTAAATGGAGTTGTACGGAAAACCAAAAGTATTCCGTTTACAATTCCCATAAAGATCCATATAAAAGTAATCATAAAACAGGCAAATGCTTTTCGCCTGGTAACATATACAATTGTAAAAGGCAGAAAAATAATCAAAGTATTAAGTAAAAAAATCAAAAAACTATTACCTATATAAGACCCCAGATTTAACAAAGACTTCCTGCTCGCCAGTTCAATCACAATATTAATACCTGCGGAAAGAGCCAAAAGCCTGAATAGCCATCTGATATAAATTTTCATAGTATACCTCATTTTCCAAACACGTTTGCTGACCGGGTTTAGTCTATCACATTTTACGGCAAATTTACATACCTTTTTCAAAAAAATAAATATTAAAAAAAGGACCGGATTAAATCCGGCCCCTCGTTATTATTCCTGTTCTTCCGTAGGTTCAAACACGTCATCATTCACAGCGTTGATGCCTGCAGTTGCATTTACTTCCTCTGCCGATACCGTCTGCTCTTTCTCATTCTTGTCTTCTGAAACAGGATCAGCTGCAGCTTCCTTCACAGGCGCTCCGCATTTTCCGCAATACAGGGAACTTTTCGGAACCTTGGCTCCGCACTCTGCGCAGATACGGCTGCCTTCGCTTTGGGTCAATTCAATCTCCAGAGCGGCAATTCTTGCCCGGCTGGCTCTGACAGTTTCATAAGCCTTGGTATAAGCTTCCTTTGGCTCGCTGTTGTCTTCATAATACAGTTTTCCGATGACTGCATAAGCTTCTTCCAGCTTAGTCTTTTCTGCACCGATCTGTGTCTTCAGCTGTATCGTCTCAGTCAATGCTTTCGCCTTCGTTGCAACCTCTTTGCCGGTATCACTAAGTGTCTTTCCCAGCTCTTCAAAAAATGCCATCCGTGATTCCTCCTTTGACTTTTGCTCCTACTATTGTAACTTTATTGGAAGAAAAAGTCAATGAAAGACTGATTTCACACTGCTCATTTATGGTTTAACTGCATCTCTTACCGAATCAGGAAGCAATTTTAAAGGCACTGTGTACTGGATCTCACTTCGGCTGCCAAGTGCGCTGCTGACGGCAGAAAAACTGATTCGTTCAGTGTTCGATATACCAAACGGGTTCATGCCCACATACTCTTCAATTGCAGCCTGGCTCATAATTTGAGCAATCATCTGGGGATCTGTGACTGTATAATACCTGGCACTGCTGTTTTCATAACTTTCTTTCTCATACTCAGAATACTGGTTCAATTCAAAATTGATTTCTTTAATTCCCTCACTGGAAGTCCAGCTGTCTACATCAAGCTGGCATTCTCTTAATAATTCAAGAGTGTTTTTAAATGAAGGATATACCGGGTAAAAGCCTCTGGAAGTCACATCACTATACTGCCAGGAATTCTGATTTCCCTCTCTTGTGCTGTCCGCCTCATACTGTTTCTTTGTCATAAACTGTATGGAAGCCACAGGATTTTCCTTGTTCATAGTTTCCACTTTTAACTGGTCAAAATCCTGCTGGTATGCGAAAAGCAGTTTTTCCGTCATGGCCTTATCTGTACCGTTCTTATCACGGCTCACAATACTGGACTGTGATCCTCTGCTGACTCTTACCGCAGATGTATTTTCAGCTGTCTGACTGAAAACAGGGTATACAGCATGAATAAAGTCCGGATCTTCATATAGCTGAGTCAGTTCCTCTTTTATATCTGCATCTCTTAAGGAATAACTGCGATAAATATTTTTACCGTTCTTCAGTGTATATTTCACCGAAAAATCATGCCACTTCCCTTCTTCAGCCCAGTTGGCCGAACTAAGTTCTTTCCAATCCGTCCCTTTGTTTTTTTCAACTGCTTTTTTAACCATGGACAGAACCGGTGTCTGATTCTTAAGATTCATATGCCCGAAAATATAATCATCCGCACTTTGATATTCCCATTGATACTCTCCCTGAAGATTCTGAGTCACATCTCCATAGGAAACCCAATAATTCTCATCTGTAAGGGAAACCGCTACAGAGTTTATGGAACTCTCCGCCGGAACATAGCTGTCATATCCAAACAAATCCATCTGAAAACTTGCAAAAATCATAGCTGCCACAAGAGCTGAGGCAATCATCTGTTTCCAGTGAGAAAATAATTTTCTAAAATCAAAATGATATATGATTTCTATAACGCAGTGGGATAAAAGCATCCCGCAAAGCAGTCCGAACACCGCCCAGCCAGCTTCAGAACGGATCAGTAAAAAAAAGAAACAGCCGGAAAGAGACGATAACACAACAATGGGAATCCGGATAATTGGCATACTGATTTTAAATGCCATTGCCTTTTTCGCGGATTCAGAGCCCCTCTTTTTGTATAAAAACAGGCAAAGAAAAGTAAATATGATAAATAATACGGCTACAAGTATAATCTGGGATCCCAGTTCTCTGTCTATTCCTCCCCCATTCGCAAGTGCAATATTGGAAATAAATATTGCAAATGGAGAAGATTTCATCAGAAATGGGCGGAATAATTCTTCTCCGCTCTTATAACTGGTATGAAAGAAGTATCCATAGTACCCTTGTAAATTCAGCAGTAAAACCGTAAAATAGCCTTCAAATACTGCTGTGCCAAATATTCCTACGATTACGCTGCCTGTCATTATCATCGCCAATACCGTAACGGAATATATCATGGCATAATGCAGTAAAAAAAGCAAATATCCTGTAAATACAGAACCGATAAGCTTTGCAGGCGATATTCCATAAGCCGCTGTTACGCCAAGGGAAAGTATTAAATTAACCCCGTAAACAGCAGCCACAATCAATATACCATTCATGTAATTAGCCCAGAACAAATGTTTTCTGTTCACGGGAATTCCGTGATAAAAGTCAACTTTTTGTCTGGAATGAAGATAAGAAAAACTTGTGACACCCATTATGATGGATAGAACAATCATCATGAAAGTAATCCAGCCATTCTCAAATCCAAGCAGACCCCTTAACTCAGAGATCATAAATGCCTTGCTTTCTTCCTGCTTTATGAACTCACCTATAATCATGGCCATGGTAACCGGAAGGGAAAAGAAAAACATCAGAAATGCAAGAGTCACTGCCCAGAGCCTGCGCTTTCCATCTTCCTGTATCAGATTAAAAAATAAGCTTTTTGATGTCATATCCTGCCACCTCCGTCTCACTTATAAAAATTTCTTCCAGCGATAAAGGAATAATCTCATAGAATACCGGCTGGAGTGACTCCATCATTCCAATAACCGCTTCCTTTGTTCCCCGCACCGTCATGGTATAAAGCTTTCCCCGCGTCTCAGTCTTAATCCGGTCTAATGACGCCAGATCCGCCTCTGTCATACCATCTTTTAAAACGCACTGAACCTTATGAATATTCAGCTTTAAATCGTCTAAATCTCTGGAAAGTAAAATTCCGCCTCTATGCAGCAATCCCACATGGTCACAGATGTCCTCCAGCTCCCTCAAGTTGTGAGATGCAATAATCGGAGTTAAATTTCTTTCCGCCATATCATTGGCAAAAATGCTTTTCACCGCCTGCCGCATCACAGGATCCAGTCCGTCAAATGTCTCATCACAGAATAAATAATCTGTATTGGCACTGATACCGCAGGCCACAGACAGCTGCTTTTTCATTCCTTTTGAGAAGGTATGCACCTTTCTTCTCATCTCCAGTCCGAAATTACCGATCAGACTTTCAAAACGCTTACGGTCAAAATCCGGATAAACTTTGCTGTAGAAGTCCATCATGTCCTTTGGAGTGGCATTATTAAAATAATACTGATCGTCTGAAATATAGAAAAATTTCTTTTTTACATTCTCATTTTCAAAGACAGCCTCTCCATCTATGGTTACGTTGCCTTCATCCGGTTTTAAAATTCCGCTTAGCAGTCTTAAAAAAGTACTTTTTCCAGCACCATTGGTGCCAATCAGGCCAAATACATTCCCATCTTTTATCTCAGCACTCACATGGTCCAATGCCATAATGCTGTCAAATCGTTTTGTCAAATTCTCTGCCTGAATCATTCTTCTGCTCCTCCCCCTGTGTTAGATCCTTCCATCACCCATTCTTCTGCCAGCCATGAATGGGCTTTATCCTCTTTTAAACCTGCCCTTTTTGCCTCTTCAACCCAGCCGCCAAGTTTATTCTTTAATTCACTGGTTTTGAGGGCGCGGATAGAGCTGGTATCTGCAACAAAGCTGCCTCTTCCTTTTACAGAATAAATAAATCCCCTGCGTTCAAGCTCCGTATAAGCTCTTTGTATCGTATTGGGATTAATGGACAAATCAGTTGCCAGACTTCTTACAGAGGGCAGCTGGCTGTCTTGTTCCAGAACTCCGCAAATCATAAGGTCTTTTAATTTTTCCACGATCTGTTCGTAAATAGGTCTGCGGTCTTTATAATCAAGCAGAATCATAGTTCACCTCTTCCTTAACTGTACTAACACTTTTAATACACTTAATATAGCAGATTGCCTCCGGTCTGTCAACCGGAGGCAGGAAAATATTTCATTAATTTTTTCTATCTTCAACAATCAGTATCCGAATCGCATTCATTGTATTGCTCCAGTTAAAGACATATAATGTATAAGAGGCATTTCCTCTGATATAAATATTAGAGGAAAGAAGAACATTTTCGCTTTGGGCATTACTGTTCATTACTGAAACCAGATAAAAACCGGTTTTCTGGTATTTAAAGCCCGTAACCTCCTTATAATCCACTTCCAAGAATGTAAGTACTCCCTCATTTAAGAATACATTCACCTTTCGATTGGTAATGGACAAATTACAAACCCGAAAGCATCCTGAGTTAATCCCCCCATTGCAGTACCTATCCATAATCTCCATAATATCAACACCGGAATCTGAATTGATGACCGCTACTGTAATTGCCTGCCCCACAGGAACCTCTATCTGTTTTTCTATATAAACATATCCATTTTCGTCTTCCACTGTCACTGTCTGCATATTAGCTGAAACTCTTCCGTATTGGCTCATATCCCCATTATCCAGCCCATTCACTGCCAGCTGTTTACTAATAAAGATCTGAAACGGATTGTAACCGATGGCTGCATTCAGAAACCTCACCAGGCCATATTCACTGTTATTGCAGAAGTAACATGGTATTATTGGCTTAGGAAATACAGTTATCACTGAAGTCCAGTGTTCATCCGTATCGGAAATTTCACTGGTATCCTGATTCGGATCAGGACTTTGGTCTGTTTTTGTGTCATTTTGCATATAATAAATGATTCCCATATAATTCCTCTTTATTATCGTTATATAGTAAGTTTATTCCGCGAACAATCCTCAGTGCCTGTCTGAAATCAATCATCCTCCGTTTGTTATAAGGATGCCGGAATCTATGAATAATATGTATTGAATGATAATAATCGATTTGGGATGGAACAGGTATAATTAGTATTGAAAAGCAGATTACAGAAAGAAGGTGCGCCAGGATTAACCGGGCGCACCTTCTTTCAATCAGTAATTCAATTATTCATTTCCGTATAAAGTAACCAGTTTCTGCAGATATTCAAATCTTGCTTTTGCATCTTCCTCATTCTTACCGAATAATTCAGCTGCTCTTTCAGGATTCTTCATAGCTAAGGATGCGTAACGAACCTCACCCTTTAAGAATTCCTGGTATCCTTCCAGTGCAGGAGCCTTGCTGTCTAAGGAGAACTTCTTCTCAGCAGCAGGATTGAAACGGAAGTTATTCCAGTATCCGCACTCTACAGCAAGCTTCTCTTCTGTCTGTGCCTTTGACATACCCTTCTTGATACCATGGCTGATACATGGAGCGTATGCGATAATTAAGGATGGTCCCGGATATGCTTCTGCCTCTGCAATTGCCTTAACAGTCTGATTATAATCAGCACCCATAGCAATCTGTGCTACATATACATAACCATAGCTCATGGCAATGCTTGCAAGATCCTTCTTCTTTGTATCTTTTCCGCCAGCTGCGAACTGTGCTACTGCACCAGTCTTAGTAGCCTTGGAAGACTGACCGCCTGTATTGGAATAGATCTCTGTATCAAATACCATGATGTTGATGTCCTTACCGCTTGCAAGAACGTGGTCAACACCGCCGAAACCGATATCATATGCCCAGCCGTCACCGCCGAAGATCCACTGAGACTTCTTGCCCAGGAAATCTTTTCCTTTTACAACAGCTTTGGCTAATTCGCAGTCAACTCCCTTTAATGCTGCAACCAGTTTATCAGATGCAGAACCGTTGGTAACACCGACATTGAATGTGTCTAAATATTCTTTGCATGCTGCTTTTACTTCATCAGATGCTTTATCAGAATTGCAGATTTCTTCTACTTTATTCTTTAATCCTTCTCTGATCGCATTCTGAGCTAAAAGCATACCATAACCGTATTCAGCATTATCCTCGAATAAGGAGTTAGCCCATGCAGGACCCTGTCCCTTAGCATTCACGGTGTAAGGTGTAGATGGTGAAGAGTTACCCCAGATAGAAGAACATCCAGTTGCATTTGCAATGTACATTCTATCACCGAATAACTGTGTGATTAATTTTGCATAAGGTGTCTCGCCGCAGCCTGCACATGCTCCTGAGTACTCAAGAAGAGGCTGTTTGAACTGGCTGCCCTTAACAGTAGCTTCTTTGAATTTATCAATAACTTCCTGCTTGATTGGCAGAGTCTGACCATATTCAAATGTTTCCTGTGTTACGTCACAGTTTGCTTCCATATTAACCATGGTAAGAGCCTTCTCGCCCTTCTTTCCAGGACAAACATTAGCACAGGAACCGCAGCCGGTACAGTCAAATGCAGATACAGTGATTGCGAACTGATATCCTGGCATACCGGTCATTGGAAGAACTTTCATGTTCTCAGGTTTCTTAGCAGCCTCTTCCTCTGTTAAAGCGATTGGACGGATAACAGCATGAGGACATACATAAGAACAGAAGTTACACTGAATACAGTTCTCCGGTTTCCACTGAGGAATGGTTACTGCAATACCACGTTTCTCGTAAGCAGCAGATCCGGAAGGTGTGGATCCGTCAACATAATCAACAAATGCAGATACTGGTAAGGAATTACCGTCCTGAGCGTTGACTTTTGTCTGAACGTTGTTAACAAAATCAACAACATCCTGTCTTCCATCTGTGATCTTCTTATAATCAAGGCCTTCGTCTTCGCAGTTCTTCCAGCTCTCCGGAACTTCGATTTTAACAACGCCCTTTGCACCGGCATCAATTGCTGCCCAGTTCTTCTGAACGATCTCTTCACCCTTACGGCCGTAAGTTGCCTTTGCAGCAGCTTTCATAAGCTCGTTTGCTTTTGCTGCAGGAATGATTCCTGTCAGTTCAAAGAATGCAGACTGAAGAATGGTGTTGATACGGGTTGCACCCATACCAGTCTCGATACCGATCTTAACACCGTCAATGGTGTAGAACTTGATGTTGTGATCAGCAATATACTTCTTAACCTGTCCAGGTAGGTGCTTTTCAAGACCTTCCTGATCCCATGGGCAGTTTAATAAGAATATACCGCCGTCAACCAGTTCCTGAACCATATTGTACTTACGGATATAGGAAGGATTGTGGCATGCTACGAAATTAGCTCTGCGGATTAAATAGGTTGATTTAATCGGCTTATGTCCGAAACGTAAGTGAGACATCGTAATACCGCCGGACTTCTTGGAATCATAATCGAAGTAAGCCTGTGCGTACATATCAGTATTATCGCCGATAATCTTAATGGAGTTCTTATTAGCACCTACTGTACCGTCAGCTCCAAGACCCCAGAACTTACAGTTGGATGTGCCTTCCGGAGTAGTGATAATCTCATCACCTGTCTCAAGAGAAAGATGAGTCACGTCATCCACAATACCGATGGTAAACGGAGTCTTTGTCTTGTTCTCGTAAACAGCTACGATCTGAGTCGGAGTCGTATCTTTGGAACCAAGACCATAACGTCCGGTAAGGATCTTAACCTGATCAAACTTTGTTCCCTTTAAAGCCGCAACAACATCCAAGTATAATGGTTCGCCTAAAGAGCCTGGTTCTTTTGTTCTGTCTAAAACAGAAATAGTTTTAACTGTATCAGGAATTGCATCGATCAGAGCCTGTGCGCTGAATGGTCTGTAAAGACGTACTTTTACCACACCAACCTTGTGGCCTGCTGCAACTAAATAGTCAAGGGTTTCTTCAATTGTATCATTAACAGAACCCATGGAAATAATTACATGATCTGCATCGGCAGCGCCGTAGTAATTGAAAAGTTTGTAATCAGTACCGATCTTTGCATTCACCTTGTCCATATATTTCTGAACAATTGCAGGCAGTGCATCATAATACGGATTGCATGCTTCTCTTGCCTGGAAGAAGATGTCAGGGTTCTGAGCAGAACCTCGCAGACATGGATGGTTTGGATTTAATGCATGACTGCGGAACTCATCAACTGCATCCATATTTACCATTTCTTTTAAGTCTTCATAATCCCATGTTTCAATCTTCTGAATCTCGTGGGAAGTACGGAAACCATCGAAGAAGTTAATAAATGGTACTTTACCCTCAAGAGCTGCCATATGAGCAACCGGAGTTAAGTCCATAACTTCCTGTACGCTGGATTCGCATAACATTGCACAGCCGGTCTGGCGGCAGGCATATACATCAGAGTGGTCACCAAAGATTGATAAGGCATGGCTTGCAACAGCACGTGCAGATACATTGATTACGCCAGGTAACTGCTCGCCGGCAATTTTATAAAGATTAGGGATCATAAGTAACAGACCCTGGGAAGCTGTATAGGTGGTAGTCAGAGCACCTGCTGCCAAGGATCCGTGAACCGCACCTGCGGCACCTGCCTCAGACTGCATCTCTGTAATGTGCACTGTCTGGCCAAAAATATTGGTTCTTCCGTCTGTAGACCATTCATCTGTAGCTTCTGCCATAGGTGAAGACGGGGTGATAGGATAGATTGCCGCTACATCAGTAAATGCATAAGATGCATGTGCTGCTGCATGGTTTCCATCCATGGTTTTCATTTTTCTTGCCATTCTTGATTTCCTCCTGCAAATGTGAATATTTGTATAATTTGGTTCCCCCTAAGGGAAAGTGACCTGACATTATTATAACAATTATTCAACAAAAAGCAAATATTAAAACTGGAAAATAAAGTATTATTTTCAAAACAATTTAAAAAAAGACAGTATCAGATTGGAAAAACACGTCTGGTACTGTCTTTTTTGCACGCTTATTCTACTGGTTCATGGGATTGGGCTGGATCACAGTCTGAGTATTGTCAGCTGTGGTTCCTTCCGTCTCCGCCTGGGTTGCCGCAGTGTTCTGGGTTTCCTGTGCCGGTGCCTGGGGGGGTGTCTCCCCTGCATTCACTCCCGGACCATTACCGGTTGCCGCCGTAGTCTGGGTATTGCCCTGATTGTTCTCCGGTACGGATGCGGACGGATCTGTGGCAGGTACCACAACACCGGATGTATTGCGCTTGATTGTGGCCGGCTTGCCGCGGTACGTACTGTTATGGAAGAATTCATCGCTTACCACAGTGCCGTTCTTCTTCGTCACCAGATTGGTCACCCAGCGGCTTCCCTTGGTTTCCTGCTTAATGACTTTTTCCTCTCCCGGCTGCATGGTCTGATCCTCTTCATAAATTGGCGCCGGAGCATCTAACTCCGCTGTCTTCTGGGAGGTCATTGACAATGTCACACCATCTTCCAGTATCGGGATACCTACAATGGAAATCTTAAGCTTGCGGTCAGCAAAACTGGTTCTGATCGCAATGGCGCTGGAAGAATTATTGATAAACTTCATATCCGGTCCGCCAAAGCTTACCATGGCATCCTCACCAGGAGTAACATAGGAAGGTTCATAACTGTGCGCATGGCGCTCAGTGGTTGTCAGTCCTGCAAAAACAACTGCATTATACAGTGTAGAAGAAACCTGGCATACACCGCCTCCCGGTTCTTCAATCAGCACTCCGTTTAAATAAGCTCCCGCCGGGCGGTAACCCTTTGCAGAGGAACGCTCACCGGTTGTCTTATTAAAAGAGAATTCTTCTCCCGGCTGCAGAATCAGGCCATTCAGTGCAGTGGAAGCTAACTCGATGTTCTTATTCCTGTCACTGTTTGTGGTGGTGGTAGTCGTATAGGTTCCGATCACTTTATACAGTGCCTTTGCCTGCTCTTCCGTAATTTTAGGAGCAGTTTCATTCACCTGTGCAGTTACAGAAGCCTTATAATTTTTCGCCTTAATCTGCGCAAGAATATCGGCTGTCAGCTTGTCCTGGTCAACGGCAATTCCCTTTTCTTCCCCGGAATAAACAAACTTCCCGGTGCTTTTATCAAATCCGGAAATAGAACCATTCTTAGCGGGTACATCCCACTTTGCTGCAATAGCTTTTACCTCAGCCTTTACGTCATCCTCGAGACCGTCGGTATCAATGGTATACTCTTCTTTCGCATCTTTGCTGTAAATCTCCTCCAGCAGAGCATCAATTCTACTGTCCAGAAAATTCTTCAGTTCATAGGTTTCGTCCTGGTAGATAACTTTCATCCCCCAGCCAAGTGACTGATCTATGGTTTTTTTAGCCTCAGCCCTTGATAAACCTGTAATTGAAATTCCTTCTACATGTACCTCTTTTTTCAGCTGGGTCTCAGAGACTGTCGTGGAATTCACATCTGTCTCCTTCGTCTTATGACCCCCAATATACTTAACAGCAGCCATAACACTGATAACGGAGGCAACAGCGAAAACAGCAGCCAGCAGAATCTTCGTAATTCCATACTGCGGCCCTCTTCTTCTCTTTTTCCCACGCCTTTGCTGATAGGTGCTGCCCCCTCTGTAAGACTGGCTTGTCCTTCTGCCTGAATTCGGCGTATTTCTTTTGCTTCCGTTCTGGGAAGAATAGGTTCTTCCTCCGCTTCTTTGTCTGTTATCATCCTGACTCATTTACTTCACCTTTTTACATGATTATGTAGCATTACACTGAGTAGTATACCATACTTTGTGGGAAATGCTATTACGTTTTTATGAATTTTCTTAATTATTTTTCGCGTAAATTCTACATTTTACAGAACTAAAAAAACATGTTACTATAGTATTAATAAACTATTTCATTTCGGAGGTTACTATGAATTTTGTCGATCTTCACGTTCATTCAAATGCTTCAGACGGCACCTTTTCACCCGCCAAAGTCGTAGAACTGGCAGCACAAAAGGGACTCTCGGCAATTGCGCTTACAGACCACGATACAATAGAAGGCATCCCCGAAGCACAGAAAGCAGCAGAAAATCTGCCTCTGGAAGTCATTCCCGGCATTGAGCTCTCCTGCGTTTATCTGAATGAGGAAATTCACATTTTAGGGCTTTATGTCGATCTGTCTGATAAAAAGTTTCTCGCTGAGACTGACAAGTTAAAAGACATCCGCATAAAAAGGAACCTGGAAATAATAAACCGGTTTCAAAATGCCGGTATTGATATCACGCTCATGGAAGTACAGGCCGGAAATCCTGATACCGTCATTACCCGCGCCCATTTTGCCCGTATCCTCCTGGAAAAAGGTTATGTTACAAGCATGGACCAGGCGTTTAAAAAATATCTAAGCTATCATGGCCCTTACTGCCCCAGGAAAGAAAAAATCACACCGGAACACGCCATGAAACTGCTGGGAGACTGCAACGCTTCACCCGTTCTCGCCCACCCTTACCAGTATCACCTGGGAGACAAAAAAACGGAAGAACTGGTCTCTTATTTAAAACAACTGGGGCTTCACGGTCTGGAGGTATACCACTCCTCCAATAATCAATATGAAAGCGGCAAGCTGAAAAAACTCGCAAAAAAATACCAGCTCTTTCCTACCGGCGGCTCTGACTTTCACGGGACTAACAAGCCCGACATTGATTTGGGTACAGGAAGAGGCGGTCTTCGTGTCTCAGCCCTGCTTCTTGATGATATCAAAAGAATACGGCAGGAGAAGGGGCTGTAACCTCATCCTGCCCATATCATATATTATCCGATTTTTCCTTCATCCATATAACGGGCAAGATCTATGGCAAAGTACGTAATTAGGATGTCTGCCCCTGCACGAAAGATGCTCACTGCTGACTCACACACTGTTTTTTCTTCATCCATATAACCGGCTTTGGCAGCAGCCTTGATCATGGAATACTCTCCGCTTACACTGTAAGCTGCCACAGGCACATCTGTACGGTCTGCTACCTCACGAATGATATCCAGATAGGAAAGTGCCGGTTTCACCATTACGATATCCGCACCTTCGGCCACGTCAAGCTCCACTTCCTTTAACGCTTCCTTCCTGTTATGGTAATCCATCTGATAACTCCTGCGGTCCCCGAAGGCAGGTGCCGACCCGGCGGCCTCCCTGAAAGGTCCGTAAAAAGCAGAAGCATATTTTGCAGAATAAGCCATAATCGGAACATTGACAAACCCGGCTTCATCAAGAGCCCGCCTTATGGAGCTGACCCTTCCATCCATCATATCAGACGGAGCCACCATATGAGCACCCGCTTTTGCATGAGAGACTGCAATGCGGTTTAAGTATTCCAGAGTCTGGTCATTATCCACATACTTTCCATCTAAAATCCCACAATGTCCGTGAGATGTATATTCGCACATACACACGTCAGTTATGATATAAACAGAGGGATAGAATTCCCTGATGTATCGGATGGTGCGCTGCACAATCCCATTATCATCAAATGCCTGGCTGCCGCAGCTGTCCTTTAAAGCCGGTATTCCAAACACAATCACCTTGTTAATTCCAGCAGACATAAGCTGATCGAGAATAACAGAAAGCCGGTCCACACTATACCGGTACTGTCCTTCCATAGAAGGAATCTCTTCTACTATGCCTTCTCCATCCACCGCAAACAGCGGATAAACAAGGGACTGCCTGGATACTCTGGTCTCCCTGACCATCTTTCTTAAGGATTCAGATGTTCTGAGTCTTCTAGGTCTGAATAATAAATCCATTTCCATTACCTCCCTTTTATTCCTGTCCTATTATACACCCTCTCAAATAAGATTCAAGTAATTCTTGCGGCATTGGAAAAGATTGCTTATAATAGCAGATGTACAATACGAACCAGAAATGAGGTACTTTATTATGGAAGAATTCTATCAGGCAATCGAAGAAGCCATACGTAATACCGGATATAACGGGCCGGCGAACGGACAGGAAATCTACGATGAGATCTGTGATGAAATTGAAGACAGGGAACCGGGAGCTTATGTGTTCATGTCTAAAAAAACGGAGGAAATTTTCTTTGAGTACAAGATTCAGATCTTTGAAGATCAGTTTAATTTAAGTGCCATTGACATTCACTCCCCGGATAAGGTTTACCACGCAGACCTTGATTAACCGGAAAAAGGATATCCGAAAGACTGTGTTCATCTTCCGGATATCCTTTTTTCTTACTGTTTCACTGTTTTTCTGCGTTTTAAGCGTTCTTTCGCCCAAATTCTTTTATTCACGGTTTCTCTTAAAACAGCATAGAAGACGGAGCAAAGCGGGATAAAAATCAGCATCCCCACAATTCCCATGGCACTGCCGCCTATGGTTACCGCTACCAGAACCCAGATAGCAGGAAGACCAACCGAATTCCCCACCACATGAGGATAGATTAAATTACCTTCAATCTGCTGCAGAACGAAAAAGATGATGAGAAACAGGGCAGCATCAAAGGGTTTTACCATCAGCATTAAAAAGGCTCCGATTGCACAGCCGATGAATGCCCCGAACATTGGAACCAGCGCGGTAAACGCGATCAGCACTCCAATGAGAAGTGCATACGGAAGACGCAATATGGATAAAGTGATAAAGAACATACTTCCAAGTATAACTGCCTCCACACACTGTCCTGCAAGGAAATTGGAAAAGGTACGGCTGGCGAGACTTAATATTTCCAAAATTCTCTCAGATGCATGGTCAGGAAGAAATGCTTTCATAAGTTTTTTCATCTGCCTGGATAAATTTTCCTTCTGCAAAAGAATATAAACTGCAAACACAAGACCAATTGCAAAGGTGGTTACTCCGCTTATTATGCTTAAAGCTGCAGATATAGTGGAGGATAATACAGTACCGGCGCCAACAGATAAAAATTGCACAATCTTCTCAAGATAAGATTTCCAGTCAATATGGATGTTGTTAATATAATCTGCTATTTCCGGATATTGGAAAAACAGCTTTTCTGCCTCTGCCTTTACTCCGTTCCAAAAAACAGGTAAACTGTACTGCAGGCTTAAGACTGTATCAAATAACTGGGGCATGACTACAAAAATAACCAGAAGTAAAATTCCAATTACAAACAAAAAAGTCAGGCACAGGCTTAAGGGACGGCGAAACTGACTCTCTTTTTTTACCGGCAGAATCCCTTCTATAGCGCGCATTGGAACATTTAAAACAAATGCCATGACACCTCCTAACAAAAAAGGAGTAAGAATCGCAACTGCCCGTACAAGAAGGGCAAATAAACTTCTATAATTAATACCTGCTACTACGGCAACCACAGTAAATACAATCAGCCAGCGTATTTTTTTAATTGTGCTGTCATTTAATTCCATTCAATCCTCCTCTTAAAGCTCTTCTTTAAACACTTTCTGAATTTCCTGAAACGATGTCTGGAAGGTTCCCTGCGCCAACAGGGTGTTACCGCCTCCGCGTCCATTTAATCTTTCATTTAACTGACGGCTGAGTGCCCGCATGTCTGCCGTGCTGCTTCCTGCTGCATATTGATACAGACCTTCTTCCCCGGAACATACCAATACGATGCTGCCCTTTTTTTCTTCGTACAGCATCGTGCAGAACTGTCTTAGCTGCGCCGGCAGAAGATTCTCTTCTAGCACCAGCACAGGGGCGTCAGATTCCGGATATTCTGCTGCCTTTCGCACGAGCAGCTCTCTGGTAAGGCGGTTTCGATCACTGTCCTTCCTGATTCCTTCCTCTTTTAGCTTTGAAACCGCATCGGACACACTGTCCGGCTTTGCCGATAATAATACGGAAATGTTCTGGACAGCCTTTAATTTTTTCCGGTAATCAAGCAGTGCCTCCCTGCCGCACAGCAGTGACACTCTCACCCCGCCTTTATAACGTGCCAGCCCTGTAACTTTTAAGATGCCAATCTCTCCTGCAGTCATTACGTGGGTTCCGCAGCAGGCACATACATCCGCTCCCGGAAATTCGATAATCCGGACCTGTCCGCTTAATTCCTTCTTGCTTCTGTAATCCAGAGCATCCAGTTCTTCTTTTGAAGGATAAGTCTCCAGAACCGGTATATTCTGCCAGATCAGTTCATTGACCTCTGCTTCCACTTCTTCTAACTGTTCCATGGTCAAAGTTCCGTTAAAATCCACCGTCACTTCATCTTTGCCCATATGAAATCCTATATTATCGTAACCGTAATGCTTATGTACCACGCCTGAAAGCAAATGCTCTCCGGAATGATTCTGCATATGGCTGAATCTTCTCTCCCAATCCAGGATTCCAGTTACCAGCGTCTTTTCCGGAATGGGCCTGTCCGTAATATGAACGATCCCCTCCGGACGCTCCCTGACATCGCAGACAAGGGCTTCTCCCAACGTTCCTGTATCCGCAGGCTGCCCTCCTCCCTCAGGGTAAAAGGCTGTCCTGTTTAACCGAACCAGATAGTTTCCATCTTTATCAGGTCTGCACTCAACTACCTCTGCTTCAAATTTCTTCACGTAGGGTCTCTCATAATATAATTTTTCCATCTTTTGCTCCTTTTAATCCTGTTGCTACTAATTATACACAACATTTCTTTAAGTTCAATCATATCAAATCTAAAATTTTTCAGAAAAAATGGAAACAGTGGCAAGCTGACTTTCATACACTTACAGTGTAAACAAATTATTTGGAGGAACCAATATGAGTGATCTGGCAGCAACTAACTGTGGATGCGGATGCGATTGCAACAACGGAGGATGCGGTAACAACGGTTGTAATATTATCTGGATTATCCTTCTTCTGTGCTGCTGCGGCGGTAATGGCTTCGGCGGCGGCGGATGCGGCAACGGTTGTGGCGGTTGCGGAAATGATGGTTGTGGCAGTTGGATTTGGATCATCATTCTTCTGTTCTGCTGCGGCGGCTGGGGCGGCGGATGTGGCGGCAATAACTTCTGCTGCTAAACAAAACATAAAGCAGGACCCGAACCACTTTTGGTTCGGGTCCTGTTTACGTTTACCCCCGGCTCTGTCCCTTCTCCTGCCCCGGTCTCGTAAAAGAAGCCTGATTCATTGTGCCTTCCTGTGTATTTCTGTTTTGTTTCTGTTTCATGCATTCATCATCAATTTCGTAAACTGCATTTCCATCTATGATTAATCGGTTTCTCATATATATCACTCTCCTGTAATACTAATATATGCGGCTGCATATATTGTCAACAAGAAAAGTAAGGATCCCTTTGTAATGAATAATGAACAAAATTTGCATGCAAATGAATTAGACTCCCGTATCGGCGATAATCATCTTGATATGATGAAGGCTGCCCTGCCTTATATGAATGTTCCCCAGCAGCGTTTTATCTCCACCTTTGTCAAATTCAGGGAACTGCAGCGTACCATAAACTTATTTGAGGATGATGAAGTGGCAGCCATGGGAATCTGCTCTGTAGGTGAAAAGGAGCGGTCTGACTCCCCTATCGAAATGTTAAACACCATCAAGCCTTATGCCAATCCTTCCGAGCAGGATTTAATTGATTTATTTATCAACATTTTCCAGGGATTTAACCTGGCAAACGCCTACTCAGAAGTTGTACCCAGTTCTACGATTCCGCTGCAGACACAGGAACAGCCGCAATCCCAGTCACAAAACCAGACTCATTGTGACGGACAAAAACGTCCCAATAATACCCGCCGCCAGAACAATCCGTTTGGAAAGATGCCCTTAGAGCAACTAAAAAACTTCATGCCGCCGGAACAGCAGTCACGCCTGGAAACCATGCAGCTTATGATGTCCGCCATGCAGCAGATGAATTAACGTTTGGCTGTCCCCAACCCGTTTTTTTACATATTCACAGGAAAGGAAGCGTATCAACTTATGAATACCAACTGGAAACAGGACCCACGGTTAAAAAATATGAATCCCCAGAAGCTATCCATGCTGACCGAATTCGCAAAGCGGGCAGAGTCCGCTCCAAAAGACCAGCTGTTCCCGACTCTTATGAGCCTGAGTGCGGAGGCCAGTCAAAAGGGCATCCAGTTCAGCGATGAGGAAACGGATCTTCTTATTTCTATTATCAGCGCCAATATGAATCCAAGTGAACGGCAGCGGGTGGAAACCATTCGCATGCTTTCGAAAAATATGATGAAACGAAATGGAAAGAAATAAAGAACCGGTGCCAGGATCACAAGCCCTGGCACCGGCTTTTTATACAAATATAGTATTTTACTAAAAACTTAGTGCTGCCAGAAAAACTTGAATCAGTAACACTGATAAATAAGAACTTCGAATACGCAGTCTGTATATATATCCAATGGTACAATATATCAGCCACATTTTCAGAACATTAATTGCTATTACTCCATCCTTAACAAATATCAGAATCGCAGCACTGATACAAATGCTTCCAAGCAATATTACCAGCCTAAGTATATCCCCCATCCGGAACAATATATCTTTGAATTTTGTACGACTGGAAAAATACATAATACCATCTGAGCATATTCCTTTACCTTGTATAATATCGTAAATGTCACCTGCAAAATATAACAGAAAAACAATATTCAATGCCAGGTAAAGCACTAAACTCATCTGATTGAAATATAAATTTCCTTTGTCTATCAATAATATTTTCAGCACCAGACTGATTATAGAAAGTATGAGTAATATTAAAATAAGAGCTGCAGATTTTTTCAAGGGAATGCCAAGTAATTTATTTTGTTTTTTTACAATATCTGATTTTGATCCATCAGCTTCACTGGAGGGGATTCCAAATATGATATAATGATTATTCTGGCATAGCATTTCCATTTTTTCAGCTTTCATTTTTTCAATTTCTGCATCTATCTTTTCATCTAAATGTTTGTGATAAATTATGCATGACTCTGGTTTTTTAGTTTTATCATAACAAAATTTTAATATATTGCTGGATTCACCTATTATGCCACAAAGATAATATCCTTCGTTCATCTGCTTTTCTATCAATTCAGACAAAGCGGTATTCTCATAAAACTGATAATTATTATATACTATTTTACATTTGTTTTTCTGTCTCTCAAACACTGGAATCAATCCTCCTTCGCTTTTATTGAATTCTATCACTCAGCATATACCCAATGCGAAGAGTTATCAACCCAAATGCCAAAATTATATACATTGAGTGCCAAAATCAGCATTTACCCCCGAATCAGGCATTGAACCAAAATAAGGACACTACAACTGTACTTCTACAGTCATAGTGTCCTTACCTTAATGCTCATTATTTTTTCTTACTCCAATGCATCATAAACTATTTGCAGACAATATTAATAATCCTTCCAGGAACATAAATTTCCTTCACAATGGTTCCGGTAATCTTATCCGGAATCAGTGCTTTGCCTGCTTCAATTGCATCTTCCTTTGAAACATCCGCCGGAAGTTTTACCACAGCTCTTGTTTTTCCATTCACCTGAACGGCCACTTCGATTTCATCCTCTTTCATGGCCTCTTCACTCCACTCCGGCCATGTAGCATGGAATACAGAGTCTGTGCCGCCAAGCTGCTGCCACAGTTCCTCTCCGATATGAGGAGCAAATGGTGCGAGAAGAATTACAAAGGTTTTTAACGTCTCTTTATCAATGCCGCCGGCTGTTTTGGCAAGCTCGATCAGCTTGTTGTTATATTCCATAAAACCGGAAATAACCGTATTTAAGTTAAACTGGTTGAAACGCTGTTCAATGTCAAATACCAGTTTGTTGCGAAGACGGATCATTTCCTTTGTCGCTGCCACGTCCTGACCGCAGTTATCTGATACCAGATTATAGAAACGGTTTAAGAAACGGCTGACGCCTTCAATTCCTCTGTCATCCCACTCTGCATCTAACTCCGGCGGTCCTACAAAGAGCTCATACATACGGAGAGAATCACATCCATAATCCTGAACAAGCTCGTCGGGAGATACCACATTGCCCTTTGATTTACTCATCTTAATTCCGTTTTTACCGGTAATCATTCCCTGGTTAAACAGTTTGGTAAATGGCTCATCAAAATCCACCACACCGATGTCAGATAAAAACTTGGTGTAGAAACGGGAATACAGAAGATGGAGAACCGCATGCTCCACACCGCCGATATACATATCAACAGGAAGATATTTATCTGCCTTTTCTCTGGATACCAGTTCCTTATCATTGTGGCTGTCTACATAACGGAGGAAATACCAGGAAGATCCCGCCCACTGAGGCATGGTATTTGTCTCTCTCTTTGCAGCTGCTCCGCATACCGGACAGGTGGTGTTTACCCACTCGTCAATATCTGCAAGAGGGGATTCTCCTGTACCAGTGGGCTGGTAGCTTTCCACTTCCGGAAGGGTAAGAGGAAGCTGGTCTTCCGGTACCGGAACATTGCCGCAGTGAGGACAGTGAATGATCGGAATCGGCTCTCCCCAGTAACGCTGTCTGGAAAATACCCAGTCACGAAGCTTGAAGTTCACCGTTTTCTTACCAAGACCTCTTGCTTCGATCATGGCAGGTGCTTCCTTTTTAAGAACTGCTGATTCCATGCCGTTCCATTCGCCGGAATTGATCATGGTTCCGTTTGCCTCTGTATAAGCCTCTGTCATGTTCTCAATTTCTTTGCCGTCTTTTGCAATTACCTGAATGATGGGGATATTGAATTTGGTTGCAAATTCAAAGTCTCTGTCATCATGAGCCGGAACGCACATGATTGCGCCCGTACCGTAGTCACCCAGTACGTAATCGGAAATCCAGATCGGAACCTTTGCACCGCTTAAAGGATTAATAGCATAAGTACCCGTAAATACACCGGTTTTTTCCTTATCCTGCAGACGGTCAACATTGGATTTCATGGAGGCATCATAGATATACTGGTCCACTGCCGCTTTTGTCTCCGGTACTGCAAGAGAAGACGCAAGCGCATGCTCCGGTGCAAGCACCATAAAGGTTGCTCCGTATAACGTATCAGGTCTTGTGGTATAAACCGTTATGGCCTCTTTTCGTCCCTCTACTTTAAAGTCCACTTCTGCACCGTAGGATTTTCCAATCCAGTCCGTCTGCATCTTCTTAACCTTTTCCGGCCAGTCAAGCTTATCTAAATCATTTAAAAGACGGTCTGCATACGCAGTGATTTTTAACATCCACTGTCTTAAGTTCTTCTTTGTTACTGTAGTTCCGCAGCGCTCGCAGCAGCCGTTTACCACTTCCTCATTGGCAAGGCCTGTTTTACAGGAAGGACACCAGTTAATGGGGAATTCCTTTTCATAAGCCAGACCCTTCTTAAACATCTGGACAAAAATCCACTGAGTCCACTTATAGAATGCAGGATCAGTCGTATTGACTTCCATATCCCAGTCATAAACAGCAGCAATCTCATTAATCTGCCTTTTAATATTGCTCACATTCTCAGCTGTGGATTTAGCTGGATGAACACCCATTTTAATTGCATAATTTTCTGCAGGAAGGCCAAATGCATCCCAGCCCATGGGGTGGATCACATAATGGCCCTTTAAAATCTGATAGCGGCTCCATACGTCAGAGATTACATAACCTCTCCAATGTCCTACATGAAGACCGCTGCCGGACGGATAAGGAAACATATCCAGACAATAATATTTAGGTTTTTTTCCATCGTCAACATTGATCGGGTTCTTCGCCCAATTCTCACGCCATTTTTTTTCAATGGCACTGTGGTTATAAGATGATGCCATAACAATATTCCTCCTTTTGTGAAAGGGATTGCCCCTATTTTTTAACATTCACGGGTAAATCAATTCTGACTGCATAAAAAAAAGCGCCTCCAACCGTAATAAAACGGCTATAGAGACGCAGAATCTACCGCGTGGTACCACTCTATTTCATACAAACTGTATGCGCTCAACCGGACAGACTCTCCTGTCCGCCCGCTGTAACGGTCGGGATTCCGGCTATACCTACACAAAAGCCATGGCTTTCTTCAGTATGCTACTCAAAGGCCAGTTCAGCTGTCTTCCCCAACCGGCTCTCACCAGCCGCCGGCTCTCTGAATGATTCAGACTGCTTACTACTCCTAATCACAGTATTTTTGCTAACTGTAAATGTAACATAATCGGCCGAATGTGTCAACCCGATTTTATGAAAACTCTGCGATAACAAAGGAAATGGCAGACAATACAAAAAATAATATCATTCCAGCATTCAAAAATAGTACTTTACCCGTTCCTCTGCCCCATACTGCTTCGTCGCCCTGCCAGAAAATCCAATCTCCCTTCGTGATAAAAAACAACACGATCCCTGCAATCATGGACCCGTACAGAAGCATAGCATAGATGCCTGCAAGCACTAAGTTATTCTGAATATAAATCGCTGCGGCCGATCCCAGAAAGTTAATGATCATATGAAATAAAATGGTATAGCGAAGCCTGCCTGTTCTGGTATAAATGTAACCAAACACAAGACCAATTCCGAACGCGTAGAAGAACTGATAAAAGTTCCCATGGCAGAGTCCGAAAATTACTGCAGATACCAAAATAGCAGCTTTATCTCCATATCTTCGTATCCGGTCAATTAAGAGTCTGCGAAAGAGATATTCTTCACAGACCGGCGCCATAACCACCATAATTGCAATGATAGTTCCTGTATTCAGCCCCTTAAGCACTTCCTCAACCGGATTGATCATGGGCTTTCCTTCCAGAGCACTGATTACGGTCATGAGAAGCCGTCCCAATAAATTTCCGGCTATCAATGCGCTGATGCAGATAAAAAAAGAACAGATTAACAGCTTTTTTTCCGCTCTCCGGCTTACCGGTTTATGGGTAACAGGCATATTCTTTATAATCAAAAATAAAACCAGCCCTCCTGCTGCATAATTTGCCAGAGAAGCAGCAAACAGATACCAGCCCCGTGACAAATTCAAAATTCCTTCCTGATCTAACACATGAACCATAACCTTTAAAATTATCTGTAAAACAATTGATGCACTAAGAAAACCGGTATATCCGATCCCTATTCTTCCAAAAACTTTTCCTGCGGTCCTCGTCTCTTCCACTTAAAACCTTACCTCCTGCTGAACTGATACCAGTTTAACACAGATTCATCAATTACGCAATTCATCCGGCAGCCGCAGCCTGATTCAGAAAATGGCGGATCCATTTATTCTTTGGATCCGCCAGGATTATCACTTCATTTAAACATCCATACGGTCAACCTTGGCTGCCCGTTCCTCTACCTCTTTCTTTTGTACATCTCCCGGAGCCAGTTCATAGCGGCTGAACTCATATTCAAAAGTACCGATACCCCCTGTCATGGAACGAAGGTCTGTGTTATAGCCAAACAGCTCGGATACGGGTATATCAGCCTCAATGACCTGCTTTCCATGGTGATTGGAGTTCATTCCCAGAACCCGTCCTCTTCTCCGGTTTAAATCTCCCATAACATCTCCGGTAAACTTATCCGGCACTGTGACTTTTAAGGATGCGATTGGTTCTAAGAGCACCGGATTGGCGTCCATAAAGCCTTTTTTAAAGGCAAGCGTTGCAGCCATCTTAAAGGCAAGCTCTGAGGAATCCACCGGATGATAGGAGCCATCAGTCAGAGTCGCTTTGATACCCACAACGGGATATGCAGCAAGAGGGCCTTTTAAAACGCACTCCGCAATCCCCTTCTCCACAGCAGGGAAATAATTCTTGGGAACAGCTCCTCCAAAGACACATTCTTCAAATACATAGGGAGTTTCCAAATCCCCGGAAGGCTCAAAGGTCATCTTTACATCACCGAACTGGCCATGACCGCCTGACTGCTTCTTATATCTTCCCTGGACCTCCACTTTTTTACGGATTGTCTCGCGGAAGGCAAACTTAGGCTTGCTTAATTCAATCTCAACTTTATAGCGGTTTAACAGCTTGCTGACCACTACCTCCAGCTGCTGGTCACCGATTGCATACAGAAGAGACTGCCGGTTCTCCGTATCATTCACTGCTTTTAAGGTCCAATCCTCTTCCGTCAGTTTCGCCAGTGCGTTGGAAACCTTATCATCGTCACCCTTTGTCTTCGTTTTATATCTCATATAGGTATACGGGGTGGAAATCTCAGGCTTATGATATACGATGGGTGCGGATCGAAGCGCTATGGTATCACCGGTCTGTGTCACGTTTAATTTAGATACGGCACCGATATCCCCAGCCTTTAATTCCGGCACCTCTATGGCATCCTTTCCTCTCAGCAGATAGAGTTTTCCAATCTTTTCTTCCGTGTCCTTATTTACATTATAGATCGCGGAATCCGATTTCAGTGTTCCCGTACAGATCTTTAACAGGGAATACTTTCCGATAAACGGATCCAAGATTGTCTTAAATACACGGGCTGACAGAGACACATTGTCGTTGTATCTGGCAGTAAACCGTTCTCCGGTGGAAACGTCCACACCAATACATTCATAGCGCTCCGGTGAAGGGAAATACTTGTCAATCGCCTGTAAAACCATCTTGACACCCTGGGCATTAATTCCGGAGCCCAGCATAACCGGAACTATATTGCCCTGTATTACATGTTCCCGCAGTGCAGAAGAAATCTCTTCCAGGGTAAACTCATCTCCTGAGAAATACCGTTCCATGTATTCCTCGCTGATCTCAGCAACTGCCTCCATCAGAGCTTCTCTGGCTATTCCTAAATTCTTCTGGCTGTAATCAGGAATCTCACATTCAACATAATCGCTGTTAACGGTAAAGCGCCGCCCAGCCATTTTCACCACATTCACAAATCCTACGAACTTTTCATTCTCTCTGATAGGAAGGTGGAACGGTGCTATTTTTCTTCCGAACTCTTTTTCCAGCTTTAAAAGCAGCTCACGAAAGCTGGCCTGATCATCATCCATATTGGTTACAAAAAACAGTCTGGGAAGCTTGTACTTTTCGCAAAGCTCCCATGCCTTTAACGTACCAACTTCAATTCCTGCCTTGCAGTTTACTACGATTACAGCAGCATCTGCTACGCTGATTGCCTCTTCAACTTCACCAACAAAATCAAAATAACCGGGAGTATCAAGTAAGTTAATCTTGATCGGTCCATCCTCTCCTTCATATTCCAACGGAATCAGGGAAGTGGAGATGGAGAACTGTCTCTTAATCTCTTCTTTGTCATAATCGCTGATGGTATTGCCATCGGAAATTTTTCCCATTCTGCTGATGGCTCCGGTCACTAACGCCATAGCTTCAGCAAGGGTAGTTTTACCGGCGCCCCCGTGCCCAAGTAAGGCGACGTTACGGATCTGTTTGGTTCCATACACGTTCATAAACATTCCTCCTGTTCGGTATTTAAGTCTATAACAATATTTTACTAAAAATGTCTTATAATTGCAAGCAAAAGGTACAATTTGCACAAATATTTTTCGACATTTTTCTATTTTTAGATAAAAGAAAAGAGGGTTCACCTCTCCCTCTCTCTCATTTTTGCCTAACAATATTATCTTTTTCCCTAAATCCGACTTTTCAGCGCGTAAGACTGCTTTTCTCTGCAGCCTGAAGTGCAGCATCAAGGGCCGTGATACGGGGTATGGCAATTCTCACCTGATGCAGCCCGTTTCGGGCTTTTTCTTCCACCATACCACGGAGAATATCGTTTTTCACCAGAAGACTTCCCCATAACCAGAGGTTAAGTCCGTCCGTTTTCATCTTAGCTGCTGTATCGCGGATCAGCCCCCATAAAGCATCTGCACACTCCCGGTGAATGCCCATGGCTGTCTCATCTCCTGATGCTGCCGCCTGATATGCAAGAAGGGAAAATCTGGCTATCTGGGACTTTTCCATCAGATTGGCATTGATATAGTCATCGATTTTCCCCAATGTATCAAGCCCGGCTGACTTTATAAAAAGCGGCGTGAGAATGGGACTCTTACCCCGTCCGGATAAATCATTTGCAACTGCCTTTAACACCTTCAGTCCCAGATCAAAGCCGCTTCCCTCGTCACTTATAATATGATTAAAACCGCCTGTCCGGTATATGGACCCATTCTGATCTCTGCCAAAGCAGACAGAGCCTGTACCGGATACGATTACAAGAGCCGGCAATTCCGTCAGATAAAGAAATACTTCACAGTCATTCATTACCATCAGCTTATCTGGCAAGAATCCCATCTCTTCAAAAAAGGATCTGCATTCCTGCTCATGAAACGGGGAATCAATCCCACTTGCTGCCACGCAGATTCCCAGACAGCAGCCAGGAGAAAGTTTCAGTTCCTTAAGGGCGGGCATCACCAGTTCGCGGTAACGCAGCCTGCTTTTTTCCGCTCCGTCTGTATTAAGGCTGCAGCCAGGAGCCGTAAATTCGCCCAGTACGTTTCCTGTGGGACCGCAGACCTTTAGTCGTCCGTTGGTTCCCCCCACATCCAGTCCGGCATAATATCCTGTCATATTCAAGTATTCCTCCCAGTTGTCATTTCCATGGCATAAAACCCGCTGTGGTAAACATCTCATTTCCGTCCAGAAGATACTTCTTTAATGAGGTCTGCAAGGATGTGGTACAGGAAAAATCCTCCAGCGCTTCCATGGAAAAATCAAACCCCATGACCCGTTCCAGTATCTGTGGACGCTCTGTCATCACGGGCATTTTATAAAATCTCTTCATAAAGCTGATGAGCCTCCCTGTTTGAGGCAGGATTTGCTCCAGATGCGCATCCAGCATCCAGCTTTCGCAGACAAGAATATCATTCTCATAATAGTTCTTTGCAGTCTTTAAAGAAGAATCAACACTGCCCGGAGACAAATCAGAACCTTCCGGAATATGAACAGCAACCGCCTTCTCTCCCGGAGCAAGCTTAATCTCCCACTCATCCAAATTTAATGAGACAGGTGTATTCACGCTTACAGTTCCCCTTTTTAAATCCGCAGAGTATCCGGTTACAGTCCTGTCTTTAAAATCCAGATAAGTTCTTATTTCTCTTATCATGCTTCTTCCGTTTGTACCGGAAATATATCCGTCCTGATCAATCAGAACCTCCGGGCAGGCCAGTGCCATAAACGCTCCGGATTGTCTGTTTTCAAAGACCAGAAAGGGAAATTCATAAGTCACTTCCTCGAACTGCAGGCTGCCGTATCTTCGTACTTTTCCGGCCAGCGAACGGAACACCCACTCAATCCGGTCAAGCCCGGCCTGTCCCTGGTGATATTTGCGGTATGACTGAATCCAGATTTCAACGTCCTTTAAGGACTCCCAGACAACAAATTCCGGAATGCCCTGTTTTTTCAATTCTTCTTCCAGCTCCGGCAGCATCCAGTCAATGTAAACAACCGGCAGCAAAAAATCATCCAAATGAAGGAGCCTGGCATGCCTGATTCCAAACATCACGGCTTCTGCTGCTTTCTCAGGATCTTTTTCCACCAGCAGAAGCTCACGGCATCTGCTGTAATTTCTCATAAAATAATCGTTACTTTCATAGGCAGCGGAGGAAAAATCCACCGCCGCCTGAGTATCTTCATTAAATATATTGTGTTTTGTCATTGTTATCTGTAAATCCCACTTTTAACGGTCCTGCTGTTAAAATACGTTCTTTCCCATCAAATACCGGTCGGAGATTCTCTGCATAGGCCGAAAATTCAGCCAGGGATTTAAAATCCTGATTGCTGCCGCATACACAGAAATATGCAATATCATCCCCATAGGTCCGGTATTCGCATTCAAACAGCTGGTCATCGACGGGCTCCAAAGCACTGCTGCACCAGAGTGCCGCAAAACCTCCTGCCTTACTGCCGAAAAGCCAATTGCCGGAGATCTTCGTTTCCAAAAACTTCGGTGCTGGAAAATAAGCATGTGTAAAATGAATCGGGTGTTCCTCCGGTATATGATAAACAGCTCCCAGTAAATTCCCTTCCTGAACCAGCGCAGGCATTACCCCATTTCCGTACCAATACCCCGGCCTCATGGAACTGGAATCACAGGTTCCGCCCGGGTGGTTCGTAAAGATATCCGTTTCCTTATCAAGGGCAGCATACCACATGTGCTGCTGATATCCATATACTCCAGGCTCAAAGCAGGTGGTTCCATGAAACCGCTCGTTCAGTGACTTGGTGTATTCACAGGTGGTTGTATCTGAATCCGGATCCAGGGTGAGGTTCCTCCAGCGTTTAAATTCCGGGTCCGGTCTGGGGGACTGAACGGAAGTCATACAGTACTCCGGCGTTTTCTTCAGCCTTATGAGAGCATTTCCTGTGGAATAAGCGATATCTGTCTGGTGCTCCATGAGTTCCTTTAAGCCTTCCGGAAGCTGATAACTGCTGCATGAATAAAAGCCCAGCCAGCCCTCTCCGTATGAAAAAGGGACGTCAGGATTGATTAAATTCATCAGCGCCTGGGCTCCCTGCTCAAAGGGATGGACAACTTCTCTGTAAACACGTCCCATAGGAGCAATGACAACACCGTCATAGGTGTGGCGGCAGAGCATTTCGAGAAGCTTATCCGTAATCTTAACTGCCCGCGCAGAAATGGCTTCCTCAGAAAAATCAATTACATTTAACAGCGCCGCAAAGGTAACACACATATAGACTGTACTTAAAAATTCTTCAAATCCATGCTCCTCCACATCGGCCAGCCACGCTTCCACCTTGGCTCTGCCTGTTTTAAAAAGTTCTCTGCCGGTCATGTCAGCCCGGGGGAAATACTCATCCGGATACATTTCTCCTGCATTCATGGCACAGGTATAGAACATAAGAGAATGATTTTCACTCCAGAAGCACATGGCATCAGACCCATTCTGGTCCATCCAGTAGCGCCAGTTCAACAGAACCTCTTTCACCCGTTTGGCCAGATCCTCATTGACCGGATAATTCTTTAAATAACGGACAAGACCGCATACCAGAAAATCGGAACAGTCATATCTGCTTTCAATCTGGTCCAGTGTTTCATAAAGAAGCTCTATATCCCGATCCCGGTCTATGCCAAGGGCTTTCCTTGCAAGGATATTGGAAATGGAAAAGCCGAACTTATCCCCTCTGGATAAGCTTTCTGCTTCTGCAATTCTGTTAAAAATGGCTTTTTTATTTTCCTCAAAGCCTTTGTCTTTGGAATACTCCGGTCTTTGTGCCAGAATATTCTCCACTTTTCTTGTGAGAATTCCATGTTCATTTTTAACGCTAACTATAATCACACCCGGCTTTTCTTCATCAAGCTTTACCTGATTCTTTCTGCTGATCTCCTGCCATTGCTTACGGCTTTTCACTTTGGCAAAATCAGGGCTCTGGCTGTCATAGGCCAGATAAGTTCCTGCCGGAGCATTTTCCCGGAACGTCATGAGAGAATTCTTAATGGAGATGGAGCCAAGCCAGTTTTCAATCCTGACCATTTCATCGGTGTGCTTCTCATCAGGCAGTACAACAAAGAGAGCTTCCCTATGATCCAAAATCTGAATACCGAATAACGTTCTTGTATCCCTGACACCCAGCGTCTGAAGACTGACATAGATTTCATTGATTCCTTTTTTCAGCCGTAGCTCCATATGTTTCTTTTTAATCGGTTTATAAACCGGCGTATCCATACGGCACACCAGTTCCTTGTTGCACCAGACATCTACAGCTGCATAGGACCATACGACTGCATTCACTGTTACATCCTCTTTTACCTCGATTCCCGTCACTGCATCAAGTTCCACCTTCTGCAATGTGGAATAAAATGTGCTTTCGTCTACAAACCAGTTTCCATAGTGATAATAATACTTCCACGGCATCTGAAGCCTGCTGCTTTCCCCAAGGATAACAGGGCCATCCGGGCAGGATCTGTTTAAATCCGCTACAATGGATCTTAAATGCTGTTCATAACGCAGCTGGTTGTCATCTGTTTCGTGATTGATAAAATCCGTTTCTTTTGGACCGGATAGCAGATAATTGGTAAGAAACCCGGTTCTGTTCAATTGTAATTTTTCCATTGTCTTATCCTTTTGCTGCGCCATCAGTCGGTCTGTGATAAGATGACGTCTGGTGCATATATAAATATTTTTTTATATGGTATATAGCTATATTAAATGATTTCACGAAAAAATCACATGGCATTTTCAACGTTTCATGTAACTTTTTTTAACATCTCATGGATATGACTGCTTTTTTAAACAAAAATGCTGCATACCAGGCCGCTTTTTTCAGTTTAAATTATCCGATCATCAGGTCTTAAATAACATTTTGCTTTAAAGTGTAAAAGTTTAACGTATAAAAGCGTTGACAACTTCCCTGCTATCTATTACAATGGGGATTAATCATTTGTAAGAAAAGAGGAAAAAGGGATATGATTATTATTATGAAACCAAACGCTTCTGCAGAGGCTGTGAGTAAAGTAAAGAACTTCATTGAATCCAACGGCCTGACCGCTCATTTATCAGAGGGAACGGAAGTAACCATAGTCGGTGTTGTAGGAGATAAGACGAAAATTCAGGGTGCGAATATTGAGATGATGGATGGTGTGGATAAAATTGTTGCAGTTACAGAAAGCTATAAGGTGGTTAATAAGAAGTTTCATCCGGAAGATTCTGTAATCACTGTAGGCAATGCAAAAATTGGTCCCGGCCACCTTGCCATGATGGCTGGCCCCTGTGCCATAGAAAACCATGACATGCTTTTAGAAACTGCCTGTGCAGTAAAAAAAGCCGGTGCCCAGTTTTTAAGAGGCGGTGCTTACAAACCAAGGACTTCCCCCTACGCATTTCAGGGTCTGGAGGAAGAAGGATTGCAATACATGAAAGAAGCCAGAGAAGCAACCGGACTGAATGTAATCTGTGAGGTAACCAGTCTGCGCGCACTGGAAACAGCAGTAAAGTACGTTGATATGATTCAGATCGGTGCAAGAAACATGCAGAATTTTGAACTTTTAAAAGAAGCAGGTAAGGCAGGTATCCCTGTTCTCTTAAAAAGAGGTCTCTGCGCTACCATTGATGAATGGTTAAATGCAGCAGAATACATCGCTTCCGAAGGCAATCCCAATATTGTTCTTTGTGAAAGAGGAATCCGCACATATGAAACTGCCACCAGAAACACTCTGGATATCAGCGCAATTCCGGTTATCCGCGCCAAGAGCCACCTTCCGGTTATCGTAGATCCCAGTCACGCCACCGGTGTACGGGCTTACATAGAACCAATTTCAAAGGCAGCTCTTGCAGTTGGGGCAGACGGCTTAATTGTGGAAGTTCATCCCTGTCCTTCCTGCGCATTATCGGATGGGCCCCAGTCTCTCACCTTTGAACAATTTGAACACTTAACAGAGCAGTTACAGCCTTACGCAAAACTATCAGGGAGGGTTTTTAATGAATGATGAAGTCATTGCCTTTATCGGGCTTGGTCTGATCGGGGGGTCCATCGCCCGTGGGATCAAGCGCGAAGCACCGGGGACAAAAATAATGGCTTATATGCGGACACGTTCCAGGCTGATGAAAGCCAGAGAGGATGGCATTGTTGATGTAATTCTTGACGGAATTGGAGAAGAGCTGTCAGAATGTGATTTTATATTCCTTTGTACGCCAGTAGAATATAATGCTGACTATTTAAGTAAGATCCGGCCCTTTTTAAAGCCTGGAGCCATTGTTACCGATGTGGGAAGCACCAAAACCGACATTCATGAAGCCGTGATCCGCCTTGGTATGGAATCCTGGTTTGTCGGCGGCCACCCCATGGCAGGTTCCGAGAAAACGGGCTATGAAAATTCCACGGATCATCTGCTGGAAAATGCCTACTATATTATTACTCCCACGGCCAAAACCACGGAGGAACAGACGGAACGTCTCGTCCATATAGCAGAAATGATCGGTTCCATTCCAATCGTTCTGGATTTTCATGAACACGATTTTGTAACAGCTGCCATCAGCCATCTGCCCCACATTGTTGCCTCCAGTCTGGTTAACCTGGTAAAGGACTCTGACAACCAGCAGGGGCTTATGAAAAGGCTCGCTGCCGGAGGCTTTAAGGATATAACACGAATCGCCTCCTCCTCACCGGAAATGTGGGAACAGATCTGTATGACAAACCACCAGAATCTTTCCCTGATACTGGAGCGGTATATCGCTTCATTAAATCAGATTCTGGATCAGTTAAATAAGAAAAACGGCAGCTACATCAACCAGCTGTTTGAAACCTCCAGGGATTACCGGAATTCTTTTTCAGAAAAAGCAACCGGACCGATTGCGCCTGAATACTCCTTTACCGTTGATATGGCGGATGAAGTGGGTGCCATATCAACCCTTTCCGTCATCCTGGCTGCCAAAGGAATCAGCATCCGCAACATCGGAATCAATCACAACCGGGAACACGGTGAAGGAACCCTTCGAATTGCATTTTACGACAGGGAATCCATGGATGAAGCCTGGAAACAGCTGGAACGCTATCATTATGATTTAATATCCAATTAAGAGAGGTATCCTATGAAATTTACAAAAGCCTCCCCTCTCAGGGGAGAACTGTCCATACCCGGGGATAAGTCCATTTCCCACCGCAGTATTATGTTCGGCTCTCTGGCAAAAGGTACAACGGAGATCACCAATTTTCTTCAGGGTGCTGACTGCCTGTCCACCATTGCCTGCTTTCATAAGATGGGAATCGATATTGAAAATAACAAAGACTCTGTGATTGTTCACGGAAACGGCCTTTTCGGGCTGAAAAAACCGGAGACAATCCTGGACTGTGGAAACAGCGGAACCACAACCCGGCTCATATCCGGTCTCTTATCTGCCCAGAACTTTGACGTCACCCTTACCGGCGATGATTCCATTAAAAAGCGCCCGATGAAGAGGATTATGGATCCGCTTTCCCACATGGGTGCGGACATAAGAAGCCTGGAAGGCAATGGCTGTGCGCCTCTTGCCATTACAGGAAAGAAGCTTTATGGCATTCATTACACCAGCAGGGTAGCTTCTGCCCAGGTGAAGTCTGCCATTCTTCTGGCAGGTCTTTATGCAGAGGGTGAGACGAAGGTGACAGAACCTTATGTTTCAAGAAATCATTCTGAAATCATGCTGAAACACTTTGGCGCCGATGTAACCACGGAAGGCACAACTGCCTCCATACGGCCTGCCAGGGAACTGTATGGCAGCAGAATCATCGTTCCTGGAGATATTTCCTCTGCGGCTTTTTTCATCGCAGCAGGTCTTCTGGTACCAGGTTCTGAAATTCTGATGAAACATGTGGGTATTAATCCGACCAGAGACGGAATTCTTTCTGTATGCCGGGATATGGGGGCAGATATTACCCTGCTCAACAAAAATACGGATTCCGGAGAACCAACTGCGGACATCCTTGTAAAATCCAGTTGTCTTCGCGGAACAGAAATCGGCGGTGCCATTATCCCCACTTTAATTGATGAACTTCCCATAATAGCAGCCATGGCATGCTTTGCAGAAGGTGAAACCATAATAAAGGATGCAGGGGAATTAAAGGTAAAGGAATCCAACCGGATTGAGGTAATGGTACAAAATCTTTCCGCAATGGGAGCTGATGTAACAGAAACAGAGGACGGAATGATCATTCGGGGAGGAAAGCCACTTCACGGAGCGGTTATTGACAGCAGGCTGGACCACCGGATCGCCATGACCTTTGCTGTCGCGGGATTATGTGCAGATGGGGAAACGGAAATTAAGGGAGCTGAATGCGTAAATATCTCTTACCCCGGTTTCTACCAGGATTTAGAACGTCTGGGCAAATAACAGTTAAATGCAAAAAAGCAAAAAAACAGCTCCATCACATGTTTTTTTGCTTTTTTATGTTTTGATTATAGTATGGTGATCTGGCACATCTTCATGGCATTTAATGCATTCTCGTGGCTTTTTGGTGTAACTCCTGCACAGCAGGAAGAATCAACCAGAATCGGAATCTCCGGAAGAAATGCCTTGATTAACAGTGCGTTGGATATGACGCAGATATCGGTGCACAGACCAATGAGCTCTATGGATTTATAACCGCCTGACGCCGCGTATTCCCCCACTTCTTTACTGGCAAAGGTATTCTTCTCAAACCGCCTGCCCGGAATCTCTTTTAAAGCATCAGCCAGTTCCCAGCCGGCAGTCCCCTTCACACAGTGAAGGACCGGAAGATTCTTTCCCTCCTGGGTATCCATATAATCATTTCCGTGGGTATCCAGAGTAAATATCACATCGTCTCCTGCTGCCTGATACTCTTCAATTTTCTTTTTTACATTATTAACGATCGCTTCCGCTTCTCCGGTTCCTAATGAACCGTCTATAAAATCCTTCTGCATATCCACCACAACTAACAGTCTGTTCATAAGTTCTCCTTCCTTCGCATGTCTTTTTCCTATTCTATCACAGATTCCGGGAAATAAATAAAGTTTTTTCAATTACCTGTTGACAAAATTCCTTTCACGCATTAATATATTGATTAATAAAAGAAACCGTTGAAAAAGAAGAGTAAGCTTTCCCAGCAGTATTTCAGAGAGCCGCCGGTGGTGTGAGTGCGGTATAGTGCAGATAGCTGAATGGACTTTTGAGGGCAGCCTTGAACCGACTGGCAGTAGGGGCTGACGGAATCCACAACCGTTATATGACGTGGCATATATGTTAGTATATGAAAAGAGGGCTTATATTAAGTCAATTTGAGTGGCACCACGGATTGTATGATTCGTCTCAAGTATGTGAATAACATACTTGAGACTTTTTTTATGCAATGAAAGCTTTTCTATCAATAAAAATAAATTTTAGGAGGAATTATTTATGAAAAAATCTGTAAAAATCATGTTACTGGCAGCACTTGCTGCTGCTCTCACCGGATGTGCTTCCGGTAAAACGCCGGAAAAGACACCGGAGTCCACTTCTGCAGCTTCTGCAAAAAGTGAAGGAACATCAGCCTATACCATCGGAATCGCCCAGTTTGCAGAGCATGGTTCTCTGGATAACTGCAGGGAAGGTTTTTTAAAGGGACTTGCCGAGGAAGGTCTGGAGGAAGGAAAGAACCTGACAGTCCTTTATGAAAATGCACAGGCAGACGGCGGTACTGCAAGCCAGATCGTAAACAACTTTCTTGCCAAGAAGACCAATCTGATCTGCGCCATTGCAACTCCCATGGCACAGGCAGCCTACGGCGGAGCAAAAAAAGACAATATTCCTGTTATTTTCACAGCTGTTACAGATCCGGTAGCTGCTGCCCTTGCCAAAGAAGACGGTACCCCGGTAGGTGAAATAACCGGTACCAGTGACAAGCTTCCTGTTGAAAAGCAGCTGGAGATGATCCGCAAGATACTTCCTGATGCAAAGAAAATCGGAATTCTTTACAGCACAAGCGAAGTAAACTCAGAAACTGCCATTAAAGAATACAAAGCGGCTGCCGCAAATTACGGATTTGAAATCGTGGAAGGACCAGTTACCTCCACCGCTGATATCTCCCTGGCAACTGACAGTATTTTAGAAAAGGTTGACTGTCTTAACAATTTAACCGATAATACAGTAGTCAGCTCTCTTCCGCTTATCCTCGATAAAGCCGGCAAGAAAAACATTCCGGTTTTCGGAAGCGAAGTGGAACAGGTAAAGATCGGCTGTCTTGCAGCAATGGGGCTTGATTATGTGGATTTAGGAAAACAGACCGGCGTCATGGCTGCCAAGGTATTAAAGGGAGAAGCCAAAGCAAGCGAATTAAACTTTGAAGTAATCAAAGATGCTGCCTTTTACGGAAATTCCAAGGTTGCTGAAACACTGGGCATCACATTACCAAAAGATCTGACCGATTCTGCAGCTGAGATCTTTACTGATATTTCAAAAGGAACAAAATAAGAAGAAACATACTGGAGGAAGTTTAATCATGTCAATTATACTTGGCGTTTTGGAAGAAGGTCTGGTTTATGCCATTATGGCGCTGGGAGTATATATCACCTATAAGATTCTGGATTTTCCGGATCTGTCTGTGGATGGTACTTTTCCCCTTGGAGGCGCTGTTACCGTTACACTGATTTTAGCCGGATTCAATCCACTGGCAACTCTGTTTATCGCATTTGCCATAGGAGCTCTGGCCGGATGCATCACCGGTTTTATCCATGTAAAATTAAAGGTGCGGGATCTTCTGTCCGGTATAATCGTCATGACTGCTTTGTACTCCGTTAATTTAAGAGTTGCCGGAAAAGCCAATGTTCCATTTTTCAATGCCACCACTATTTTTGAAAACAGCCTGGTTAACAGGCTGTTTCCGGCGTCTCTGAGCTCTGTTACCATGGTTATTATTCTGGCAGTCATTGTATTTGTTGTTAAATTCATTTTAGACCAGTACTTAAAAACCCGTTCCGGTTATCTGTTAAGAGCGGTGGGCGATAATGAAACACTTGTCACCTCCCTTGCAAAGGACCGTGGAATGGTTAAAATCGTTGGTCTTGCCATCGCAAACGGTCTTGCTGCACTGGCTGGTTCCGTATACTGCCAGCAAAAAGGATTTTTCGAAATCAGCATGGGAACAGGAACCATTGTCATAGGACTTGCCAATGTAATTATCGGAACAAAGCTTTTTAAGCGGATCGGATTTGTTAAATCAACCACTGCTGTCATTATAGGCTCTATTATTTACAAAGCCTGCGTATCTTTCGCAATTTACTTAGGAATGGAAGCTTCTGATTTAAAACTGATTACATCGGTTCTGTTCTTAGCCATTCTGGTACTGAGCAACGGCAGGGAAAAGAAGGTGAAAGCATGATTGAACTGAAAAACATTCATAAATATTACAACCACGGGACTGTCAATGAAATGTGCCTGTTCCGCAATTTTGATTTAATTATAAAGGACCAGCAGTTTGTATCGGTTGTGGGAAGCAACGGATCGGGAAAAACTTCCCTTTTAAACCTGATCTGCGGCAGCATTCCTTTAGACAGCGGAGCCATACTCATTAACGGAACCGATATCACCAACATGCCGGAATACCGCCGCCAGCGGCGCATCGGACGTGTCTATCAGAATCCGGCCATGGGAACCTGCCCTAACATGACCATTCTGGAAAACATGGCACTGGCTGACACGAAAGGAAAGCCCTTTAACTTGCTTCCCGGAACCAATAAGCAGCGGATTGGTTATTACAAAGAACAGCTTCACACCCTAGGTCTCGGTCTGGAAGACAAACTTCACGTAAAGGTAGGTGTCTTGTCCGGAGGCCAGAGACAGGCCATGGCACTTTTAATGTCAACCATGACACCGATCGAATTCCTGATTCTTGATGAACATACAGCAGCCCTTGATCCCAAAACGGCTGAGATCATCATGCAGCTGACAGACAAGATCGTGAAAGAAAAACAGCTGACTACCATCATGGTGACTCATAACCTCCGTTATGCAGTGGACTATGGAAACAGGCTTCTGATGATGCATCAGGGAAATGCAGTTGTGGACTGCGCAGATCAGGATAAAGACGGACTGGATATCAACTTTATTCTTGAGAAGTTCAACGAAATCAGTGTAGAATGCGGAAATTAACAAAGGCAAAGCCTGGATCAGTTTTTCATGGATCCAGGCCTTTTTCTAATCCTTCTCTCCCATTGATTTTCAGCACTGCTCCTCTGCTGTAAGGAGGGTACGATACTGCAGCGAGCTTCTATAACACAAAAAGCGAAACAGGATTATAAATATCCTGCTCCGCCTGTCTTTTCATAAACCTGCAGCGCTATCTGCTCATCTCACTTTGAGGTCCCTTATCATTGTGTTCCCGAATTACGGTATTAACCTCACTTAAGTCAGAGGTAGGAAGATCACCTGGTATGGTGTTTTTTAAAGCTGCAGTGGCATTGCCGTACTGAACCGCCTTCATGCAGTCCCCGCCAGTGCTTAAAAGACCATAAAGCGCACCTGCTATATAGGCATCTCCGCTTCCGATCCGATCCACTACATCAATATTATGGTAAGGTTCTTCCTCATAATATTCGTTTCTCGCAGCATCGTAAATAATAGAACCGAATGTATGGCTCTTCGGACTATGTACGATTCTCTGCGTAGATGCCACGATGGAGATGGGGTAATCTTTAGTAAAGCTCTTCATCATCTCTTTGGCTGTTCCTTCTTTCTTAAAGGTCAGTCTTGCCGTATCTTCTGAACAGAAGAAAATATCCACATAAGGAAGTATCTGCTCGATGCAGGCCCTTGCTTCCTCTCCTGTCCATAAATTTCCACGGAAATTTACATCAAAAGAAATGATAGTGCCGCTTTCTTTGAATTTGCGTATCATATCAATGGCGGTTTTTCTTGTATTCTCACATAAAGCGAGGGTAATGCCGGTGGTATGAAAGCAGGTAGTTGCTTTATACATATCATCCGGAAAAGAGGCTTCACTGATATTATAGAAAGAGCTGTTCTTTCTGTCGTAGATCACCTTGGGTTTTCTGGGATATGCACCATATTCATAATAATAAAGACCAAGTCTGGCATTGGAACTTTGATCATACACGAAATAATCATCACTGATTCCATAAGAACGCACTTTATTCTTTATAAAATTTCCCATGTCATTGGCTGGAAGCTGTGTTACCACACCGGTATGAAGCCCTAAAAGAGCCGCACCTACCGCAACGTTTAACTCTGCTCCGCCAACCTGTTTTTGAAAGGAATCTCCCCGGACCAGCCTTTCCACTCCATCCGGAGACAGACGTAAAAGCAGTTCTCCCAGGCTTAATAAATCAAATGGTCTGTCACTCATCTTGATCGTTCCTCCATAGATTTTAAAAAAAGGGGGTCATTGCATAATGACCCCCGATGTCTTTCTCCGTTCAGTTAGAGGCAGTCATATCTTCTGCCAAAATCAGTCCAGTTAAATTATCTCTGAACACGTCCTGATCCGTCACCGCCAGCCAGGCTGTCAACATCTTCTCTGGATACAAGGTTGAAGTCGCCAGGAATGGTATGTTTTAATGCGGAAGCAGCTACTGCATATTCCAGAGCAGCCTTGAAATCTTTCTTATCAGCCATACCGCAGATTACGCCTGCTGCGAAGGAATCTCCGCCGCCTACACGGTCTACGATTGGTGTGATGTGATACTTTCTTGAATGATAGAATTCGCGGGTTGTACCATCCATAATGCATGCAGACCAGCCGTTATCGGAAGCAGAATGGCTTTCACGTAAAGAGCTGATTACATACTTGAAGTTGAACTTGTCAACCATCTGATTGAAGATATCTACATATCCCTGTAATTCCAGTTCTCCGGAAGTTACATCTGTGTTGCCTGGCTTGAAGCCAAGTACTTTCTCTGCATCTTCTTCGTTACCAATACATACATCAACATACTGCATTAAGTTTGTCATAACCTTCTGAGCTTTCTCAGAAGACCATAATTTCTTACGGAAGTTTAAGTCAACGGATACAGTCACGCCGTGTGCCTTAGCTGCCTTTAAAGCTGCCTCAGTCAGTTCTGCTGCACTGTCGCTGACAGCAGGAGTGATTCCTGTAAAGTGGAACCAGTCTGCGCCCTCAAAGATCTCATCAAAGTTAAAGTCTGCTGCTGTTGCTGTAGAGATAGAGGAATGCGCTCTGTCGTATACAACGGTAGAAGCTCTCATGGCGGAGCCTGTCTCTAAGAAGTAAATACCAAGTCTTTCTCCGGTCTTTGCAATGTGCTTTGTTCCAACATTATATTTTCTTAATGCCGCTACTGCGCACTCTCCGATCGGGTTCTTCGGAACTGCTGAAACGAATTCAGCCTCGTGTCCGTAATTTGCAAGTGAAACGGCTACGTTTGCTTCGCCGCCGCCGTAGTTTACATCAAATTCATCCGCCTGAATAAATTTTTCATTGTTCGGGGTAGATAATCTTAACATGATCTCGCCCATGGTTACGATCTTTGCCATTTTGTATTCTCCTTAATTCTTAAGTTGTTTTCTATTATTTGCGAGCTGCTGCCACTGCCTCAACAAATTCTCTTGCTTTTGCGGTAACTGCTGCAAAATCGCCTGTATTTGCGCCCTTTGTCAGGCTGCTGCCTGTACCAACGGCATATGCGCCTGCCTTGATCCACTTGTCAACGTTATCAACGTCAACACCGCCGGATGGCATGAAGTCACCCTGTGGAAGGGGTCCTTTAAAGGAGCTGATCGCTGCCGGTCCCATGATGTTGCCCGGGAAGATCTTGATTACATCACATCCGCACTCCAGTGCAGTGATTGCTTCGGTAGGAGTCATAACGCCTGGAAGCATCGGTACTCTGTAACGGTTGCAAAGCTTGATTGTCTCTACGTTTAAGCCTGGGCTTACCACATAGTTTGCGCCTGCAAGGATTGCTGCTCTTGCAGTTTCAGGATCAAGAACAGTACCTGCTCCGATTACAACATCATCATTGGCGCTATATTTTTCAGACATTCTGGCGATGAATTCAATTGGGTTTCCTTCATCCATAGTCATAGTGATTTCAATAAAATTAATTCCGCCTGCAATAATTGCATCAACGACCTTCTCGCCCTGTTCCAGGCTTTTCGCACGAACAACAGCAACCAGACAGTCTTTTTTCATCTTTGATAAAACTTGTTCTTTTTTCATGATTGTTCTTCTCTCCTTTTTTAAATTCGCATATACGAATCAACTTCATATTTACGATTCTTATACTTGAAATATTAATCGCTTCCAGGCATTTTGTCAATAAGTATTCCTCATATTTTTCCAAGAAAGCCTAATAACCTGGAAACCTCCATTCCCTTCCTGGAGACCAGCTTTCCAAGAGCCTCGTAATCCTCTGCCGGCTTATATAAGCTGGATATGCTGATTGCTCCCAGTACGTTGCCATCCCGGTCAAAAACCGGAGCACCCACGCACTGCATATGCTCTTCCATCTCTCTTGCATCAAAAGCGTACCCTCTTTCTCTGACCTTTTCCAGTTCAGCAAGAAGGCCTTCTCTGTTTTCAATGGTTCGTTCTGTATGCCGGGTAAATCGGATGCGGCTGATGATCTGATCTCTGTTCTCCTCATCACTGTAAGCCAGAATCACCTTCCCCAAGGAAGTACAGTACATTGGATTTTTCGATCCAACCGTAGCTGTTGTAATGATAGGATTCTCCGGTTCGAACTTACATATGTATACAACATGATGATCCGATGGAACTCCGAAAAAAACGGTTTTGCCTACTTCCTTTGAAAATGCCTTCAGTACCGGCTCAATGGTTCCGATAAAGTTTAGATTATTGGTATAATTCACACCGATCCGGTATGCCATTAAACCAATGGTATAGTTCTGCTTCTGCCCCCGGGTCACATTAACCATGCCCATCTCTCCCAGAGTGGTTACGATATCGTAGGCGCTGGTCTTGGGGAGGTCCAGTTTCTGGCAGATATCATCCAACGTCGCGCCTTCCGGTGTTTTCGAAATAAGCTTCAGGATTTCTACTGTACGCTGTGTGGTTCTGTTAAGTTTCATGGTATAGCCTCCATTTCCAGAATCTAGTATACTCCCGGGATCTATAAAAAAGCAAGATTATTTTCGCATATACGAAGTATTTGTAAGTGTTTACAGGATTATACGGATTTTCTGTATTAATTTACAAAAAAAATAAATGAGGGATTGTAATATATACCATAATTATGTATAATAACCTAGGAATGTAAATACTTACAATTACGGAGGGAATGCTTTTGAATATTTACGATGTTTCCGAACATGCTCATGTTTCAATCGCCACCGTCTCCCGCGTGATTAACGGGAATCCCAATGTCAGTGAAAAGACCAGGAAACGGGTTCTCGCTGTCATGGACGAGCTTGGCTATACACCGAATGTGTTCGCCAGAAGCCTGGGGCTTAACACCATGAAGACCATTGGAATCATGTGTGCGGATTCCTCTGACCCATGGCTTGCAGAGGCTGTCTATTATCTGGAAAAGCAGCTGAGAAGCAGCGGATATGATTCCATCTTATGCTGCAGCGGCTATCTTCCCGAAACCAAAAAGAAGTATCTGGAACTGCTGCGTTCCAAGCGTGTGGATGCCATTATTCTTACCGGTTCCCATTATGTGGAGGCGAAAGACAGAGACAATGCATATCTCATGGAAGCCGCCAAAGACATTCCCATTATGCTGGTCAACGGCTGTCTGGAAGGGGGACAGATTTACAGTACGGTCTGTGACGATCAGGCTGCTGTTTATTCTGCTGCAACAAAGCTTTATGAGTCAGGCCGGTCAGCGCTTTTATATCTTTATTCCGGCACCTCTTACAGCAATCTGCGTAAGCTCTCAGGCTATCGCCAGGCTACAGTCTCCGCCAATTTACCGGTGCGGGATGAACTTATGGTTCTCTGCTCAAAAGATCCCGATCTTGCCATGGAACAGCTTAAGGAACTGTCCGCTTCCGGAATAAAATTTGACTCCGTTCTTGCTGCTGAGGATATTTTGGCAGTTGGTGCGGTAAAATATGCAAATCAGACCGGAATATCCATCCCTGAGGGTTTAAGCATCATCGGATATAATAATTCCATATTGTCCCGGTGCACCACACCCGAAATTACTTCCGTGGACAACAAGGTTGAGGCTCTCTGCACCACTACCGTCAATACGTTGATGAGGGTGTTAGAAGGAGGCAATGTGCCTGCTAAGACTACCATTACTCCAGAGCTGATTAAACGAGGTACTACTAATTTCTAATCACATATATTTAAGGAGGACTCTCTAACATGAAACAGTTTATGGACAAGGACTTTTTACTGTCTACCCAGTCTGCAAAAGATCTTTATCACAATTATGCGGCAAAGATGCCTATCGTAGACTATCACTGCCACATTAATCCACAGGAAATTTATGAAGACCGCAAATTCGATACCATCACTCAGGTATGGCTGGGCGGCGATCATTATAAATGGCGTCAGATGCGTTCTAATGGTGTAGAAGAAAAATTCATCACGGGAAATGCCACTGACAGGGAAAAATTTCAGAAATGGGCAGAAACCATGCCAAAACTGATCGGGAACCCGCTTTATCACTGGAGTCATTTAGAGCTTCAGAGATATTTTGGCTATACCGGCTATTTAAATGGAGATACAGCGGAAGAAGTCTGGAACTTATGCAATGAAAAGCTTCATCAGGACTCCATGAGTGTCCGCAATTTAATCAGACAGTCCAATGTAACATTAATCTGTACCACGGATGATCCTGCCGATACCTTGGAATGGCACCAGAAAATCGCTGCAGATTCCACATTTGAGGTAAAGGTTCTTCCGGCATGGAGACCGGACAAGGCTATGAATGTGGAGAAGCCTGATTTTGCAGCTTATATTGCAAAACTGTCTGCCGCAAGCAGCATGGAAATCAAGGATTTTGCTTCTTTAAAGGCCGCTTTGAAGAACCGTATGGAATTCTTCGCCAGCCAGGGCTGCTGCGTTTCTGACCATGCTCTTGAGTACGTGATGTATGTACCTGCCGACGATGCAGAGCTTGATGCAATCTTTGCAAAGAGCATCTCCGGAAAAGCTGTAACAAAGGAAGAAGAACTGAAATACAAAACTGCATTTATGGTATTTGCGGCAAAAGAATACAACCGCATGGGATGGATCATGCAGCTTCATTACGGCTGCAAGAGAGACAATAACGCCCTTATGTTTGAGAAGTTAGGACCTGATACCGGATTTGACTGCATCAACAACTACGCTCCTTCTGCACAGATGGCTGATTATCTCAACGCTTTAAGCGCTACAGATGAGGTACCAAAGACAATCATCTATTCCTTAAACCCCAATGATAACGCTTCCATCGGAACAATCCTAGGCTGCTTCCAGAGCCAGTTCCCAGGCAAGATCCAGCAGGGTTCTGCATGGTGGTTTAATGATCACAAAACCGGAATGACAGAGCAGATGACCTCTCTTGCTAATTTAGGCTGCCTTGGAAACTTCATCGGTATGCTCACCGATTCCAGAAGCTTTTTATCTTATACCAGACATGAATATTTCCGCAGAATTCTTTGTGAGCTGGTAGGCGGCTGGGTAGATAACGGAGAATATCCGGATGATCAGAAAGCATTAAAAGAGATTATCGAAGGCATTTCCTATAACAATGCTGTAAAATATTTTGGCTTCTAAATTATTTTCAGAAAAGCAGTGTGCCGCAAAAAATTGCTGATTTACAGCGACTTTGCGGCACCTTTTCTTTTATCTGTACTATTACTGCTTTTCATAATTCTGCGGAATTAAATATACACTTTCTTTCCCGCTGTCTGAATCCGGCTGCTTTACAATCAGGAGTTTCTCCCCATAGGAAAGCATGTCGCGGATGCTGGATGTGTCATTTTCCAGACTAAAATTCTGCATCTCAATTTTTCCTGTTCCTGTATCCAGCTTATAGATTTCGTTGGTATTTCTTTTATATAGAAATTGATATGGACTGGGTTGGGAATAATCACGGACACACTCAACATCATTCTCATATAAAAGAACCTGGTTATCACCTTCACCAAACTTACAGACAATCGTATTATTGGAATAATCCGTAATGGAAAAATAATTGTGAAACACGAAAAAGGAACCTATCCCACTGGTTATTTCATACTTCTTCAAGACATCTGTTATGTCTGTTTCACTGATAAAGGAAAAATCCGTATCATATTTTGCAATAAAGCAATTCATATCTGAACCGGAATTACTTTTTTCTATAGTATATAAATATTTCTCATCACTTGTAATATATAAAATCTGTCGTGATCTATTATCTTTGTTGGAATCCTGCATCTCAGCTTTTGTATGCGGCCTGACCTGTACCATGTTTTTGCTGCTGTCCAGGGTCTCCATAAAAGATTTTACTCCCCCAGTTTCTGAGTAATCCCCTTGCAGAGATACCAGTTTATTATCCAGGTTTGTTAATGGAATCAGCTTCTGGGAATACATGTTTTTTGATTCTGGAACCATTTTATCTGTTGAAAAATCCACGGCATACAAGCTATTCTCTAATTCATCCCCATTATATAAACTAACATAAAAATAGAGAGTATTCTTTATTAATGCATTGCTTATCCCTTTTAAAGCAAAATTATCTACGGTTAAAATTTTTTTGTTGCTTCCGTCCTGAAAATTATAAATAAAAAAATCCGCAGCCGGTCCATTCATCTCCATATACAATAATTTGGTTTCATAAATATCAATATACGTCCTTAAAGCAGAGTTATCAAAGGTCGCATTGTATGCCTGGACTTTACTTGATGAGTATTCACCGGTGCTTCCCTGGTCAGAACGGATCTGACAGCCTGACAGGAATAGGATGCATAGCATGATTAACGGCACGATAAAACCTTTGATTTTCCTGTTCATATATTCAAAAACTCCCTCTCTACACAGGAAAAGACGAAAGGGAAATATCCCCTCAGTCTTTTCCAGATCCTGATATTAATAAATTTAATACATTAATCCAATATTTACTTTATTATATGCCTTATAAAGAGTAGCAGCGGACTTGGTATATGTCCAGGATTCTCCGCCTAACCCTGAACCGGAATACCCGATCCATGGATCGCCCAGAGCAAATGCGGACTTATCACTTTTTGCTCCGTACACGGACATAAAATGGCCATTTGTTGAATAGAGCCATCCGTCACTGGTTGAAAAGGTCAGTCCAATGATAGGTGCTGCGTTTGATGTGGATACTCCACTGTACAGTAATCTGCTCATCTCAGATGAGGACTGGTTATATTTTCCAACATATTTGTTCCTGGTCTGCTGCCCATTAATATATGTTACCATATCAGCAATATAAGAACCGTTGGTGGTTGTCCTGCAGCCTCTTGCAATGTCCGACTGGTTGCGGGAAACGCCAAGATAATTTAATGCTGCCTGAACACACGCCGGACCACAATTATAATTAGTGATCTGGCTGTATACGGTATATCCGTTTAAATACTTCCAGGAAGTTGATGCCTGGCGTGAAAGACTTTCGCTCAGCAGATCATCCTTTTTAAAACCTGATTTATCCTGTGGTCTTGCTGAACGTGCACCTTTTGGAGCTTTTACAATATCTCCGCCTGCAGGTCTGCTTTCCCCGTTTACAGATACCGTTTTCGCTTCTATATATTCCTTTGCTGAGTCTCCCTGGGCTGCAAAGGAAATGCAGTTGGCGGACACCGCCATCGTTAAAGTCAAAAACATTAAAAGTAACTTTTTCATATTGATTACCCTCCATTTTCTTTTGTTGGTACTTCCGTTTACTATTGCCGGATAACCGGTTAATCTTCGTGAAATACACTTAATGCGAAAAGCTGATGTATAAACTTTTTGGACTCACCTCCTAAACTTACACCTTTTAAGAAACCGGTTCCAACTGCAGTTGCAAGTGAATGAATCACAAATTCAGTATACAACAAAATTCTACAAAAAACGGGATGATGTTGAAAATAGCAGTTTATATGTAGTAAAATGCGCCTTTCTGGGGTGGATGTATTTTATTACAATAAAAAGAATGTTGAGAGTGTGCTTTTCAGGCACTCGCCCAACATTCAGTATCGAACCTTTTCCTGCCGTATATCCGTTGTGTTCTCCTTCCTTCCACTGCTTACTGTCAGTAATATCGTATTATAATTATTTGTTTTTTTCTGTCAAATCCGTTTAAAAATATGTATAAAATAAGTGCTGCAATAAAAGATTATTATAAAACAATCAATATTACAGCACTCTTTTCTTATACTATATAATTACCTTAACCGGACACTTAGCAGCACATTTACCGCAGTTGGTGCATTTCTCATAATCAATAACTGCAACGTTATTGTCCATATGAATGGCATCAAATTCGCACTGCTTGATGCACATGGTACAGCCAATACAGCCGACATCGCATTTAGCCTTAACATCTTTTCCTTTGTCGTGGGAGTTACACTGAACTAAGTACTCTGCCTTATAAGGAACCAGATCAATTAAGTTGTTTGGACAGGAAGCCACGCATTTGCCGCAGGCAACGCACTTCTCCTTATCAACGACTGCAATGCCGTCCACAACATGGATTGCATCAAATTCACATGCTTTCACACATGATCCGTATCCCATACAGCCATAAACACATGCCTTCTCACCAGCACCTGGTACGACTGAGATCTTCCGGCAGTCATCAATTCCGTAATAATTATACTGAACTTTTGTCTTATCACAGGTACCTTTACATTTAACAAATGCAACCTTTTTCTCAGCTGCACCAGCAGATACACCCATGATCTGACTGATCTTTTCTGTTACGGAGGCACCGCCTACAGGGCAGGCACCAACATCAGCCTGGCCTGCAGCAATGGCTTTTGCAAGAGCATCACAGCCCGCATAGCCGCAGCCGCCGCAGTTGTTTCCCGGCAGTTCATTTCTGACCAGGATTTCTTTTTCATCAACTTCAACTTTAAATTTCTCGCTGGCAATGCCGAGGAATACGCCAATCAGAATACCGATAATGCCTACAACGGCTGCCGCAAAAATAATTCCTGTTATCATATTCTTTCGTCTCCCCCCTTAAATTAATCCGGAAAATCCGAAAAATGCAATCGCCATCAGGCCAGAGGTAATCAGAACAATCGGTGATCCCTTAAAGGAATGAGGAACGTCATTATATTCGATTCTTTCACGGACACCAGCCAGCATGATAATGGCAATGGTGAAACCAACGGAAATACCCACACCGTTTACAACACTCTCCAGAATATTATAATCCTTCTGCACATTGGTCAGTGCCACACCTAAAACAGCACAGTTGGTTGTAATCAGAGGCAGATACACACCCAGTGCCTCATAAAGTGCAGGCATGGATTTCTTTAAAAACATTTCTACAAACTGTACCAGGGCCGCAATTACAAGAATAAATACGATGGTCTGTAAAAATTCCAGATGAAGTCCCACTAATACACTCTTATAAATGACACTGGTAACAAATGATGCGATGGTAATAACAAAGATAACAGCCGCGCCCATGCCGGCAGAAGTTTTCACATTTTTGGAAACTCCAAGGAACGGACAAAGGCCGAGAAACTGACTGAGCACTACGTTGTTGACCAGCGCAGAGCCAATGGCAATTAATAATAATTCTTTCATCGATCCACTCTCCTATTCGTCTTTCTTGGAAGTTGCAGCTTTCAATTCTGCTTCTTTTCTGGCTACTTCTGCTTTCTTAGCTGCAAGCGCTTCTTCTTCTGCCTGTCTTTTTCTGGTTTCCAAAACCTCATGGTTTGACATACAGGAAGAACCGGAACAGGACATACAGTTGCCTCCGCAGGCTAACTTGGATGGAGGAACTGAACCATTGGTTGCAGACGGCGCTTTGAATTTGTTCTGCAGGGCAGTTAAAATTGAAAGTACAAAGAATGCCCCCGGAGCCAGAACAAAAATAGCGATATGGTAGTTCTCCGGAATAAAGGTATGACCGAATACTGCACCTGAACCTAAAATCTCACGAACAAGTCCGATACAGGTTAAGGCGATAGTAAAGCCAAGTCCCATACCAAGTCCGTCAAAGGTGGAGGCCACCACCCCGTTCTTGGAAGCATAGGATTCCGCACGTCCTAAGATAATACAGTTAACAACGATCAGCGGAATATAGATTCCAAGAGCGGAATACAGGCTTGGTACATAGGCCTGTAAAAGCAGCTGCACAATCGTAACAAGAGTCGCTACAATAACAATGTAAGCCGGAATTCTGACACGGTCCGGAATAATCTTACGCATAGCAGAAATAATCAAATTGGAAAATAACAGTACCACAGTCGTGGAAAGTCCCATACCTGCTCCGTTTATCGCAGATGTGGTAACAGCCAGAGTCGGACACATACCGAGCATCAGCACGAAGGTCGGGTTCTCTTTTACGATACCGTTAAATAAACGTTCTGTACATTTGTTGTTCATCTTCCCACCTCCTACTGATTCATATAGTGATGCACATAATACAATGCCGCATTGACAGCATTGGTAGTTGCACTTGATGTAATGGTAGCACCGCTGATGGCATTGATCTCAGCATCGCCTGCATTGCCGGACTTGGTAACAGTGAGTGATTCTGCACTCTTACCATTATACTGGTCTTTAAATGCCGGTTCCTTTGCCTTAAGTCCCAGGCCCGGAGTATCACTGATTGCCAGGAATTCAATTCCGCTTATACTTCCGTCAGCTTTAATTCCCACAGAAAGTTCTACTGTACCGCCATAGCTGTCATCCGAATGGGACGTGATAACATAACCAAGGAGCGTACCGCTTCCATCTACCGCCTGAAGTGCATTGTTTACGCCTACATTGCCAAAGTTCTGTGTCAGCAGTTCTGTATTGCAGGTTTCAATGGCTGCCTTCATCTTATCATCAGACTTAAAATCCGCCGCTTCCGGAAACACTGCTTTATATGCCTCAATATTGGCTGCAAGAGTTGCTTTTTCAATCGGTGCCTTCGTAATCTGATAAGCACCGCCTAACAGAAAGCCGGAAGCCAGAGTAATGACAAATAAAATTAACGCGTCTTTCATAAATCCGCCACTCTTCATCTTATTTGCCCTCCTTTCCAAATGCTTTTGGAAGAGATATCTTCTCAATCAGCGGCACAAGAATATTGCTGATGATGATCGCATAGGATACTCCCTCTGCAGACCCTCCGAAAAGCCGGAACAGACCGGTAAGTACACCTAAAAGAATACCAAAGTAAATCTGTCCCTTTGGGGTAACCGGACTGGTTACATAATCAGTTGCCATGAAGAATGCACCAAAAATAATACCGCCGCCGCACAAATGAGTCAGCACATACATCAGGTCATGCTGTCCGAAGATAAAAACGAACAGGGAAAATGTTATTAAATAGGCTGCCGGAATCCGGATTGATATAACTTTTCTGGCGATTAAATATGCTGCACCAATGAGCAGCGCGATAACGGAAACTTCTCCAATGGTACCTGGAATTCTTCCGATAAACATGGAAGCCACATCAACAGACTGCCCTGCTTTAAATGCTGCAAGAGGTGTAGGGCTTACGACCGCGTCATTATATGTAAACGTGGTCATGGGACCTGCAAAGGAGATCAAAAGAAAGCATCTTGCTGCAAGAGCCGGGTTCATAAAGTTCTGTCCCAGACCGCCGTAAAGCTGTTTTACAACGATGATCGCAAATACACCGCCTAAAAATGGCATCCATAACGGAATTGCCGGAGGCATGTTAAGTCCAAGAATCATTCCGGTTACAAGTGCACTTCCGTCACTGACAGTCACCGGCTTACCCATCAGGGTTTCAAATACATATTCACTTAATACACAGGATAAAATGCTGACAAGCAGAACCAGTGCAGCCTTTACTCCAAACTGATATACACCATACGCAGTAGCCGGGATCATGGCAATTGCTACATCCAGCATTAAATTTTGTGATGTTACCTGATCTCTGACATGAGGTGATGATGATACGTTTAATAATTTACTCATACTTCACCCTCCTACGCTTTCTTTCTGCTTGCAATCACTGTTTTGCGCATCTCTTTAAATGCCTGGGTTAAAGGCAGTTTTGCCGGACAGGCATACGCACAGCAGCCGCATTCGCAGCATTCCATACCATCTAATTTTACAAATGCATCTATGTCAGATCTTACAGCCGCCTGCATCATCATCTGTGGAACCACGCGGCTGGGGCATACGTTTACACATCTGCCGCAGCGGATACAGGCTGTCGGCGCATTCAGTGCAACCTCATCCTTTGACATACAGGTAAGCGCAGAGGAGGTTTTTGTAACAGGTATATTCATGTTGAACAGCGCCTGCCCCATCATCGGTCCTCCGGAAATCACTTTTTCCGGTTCTGTCTTAAATCCGCCGGAAGCCTCTAACAGCTCAGCGTAATTTGTTCCTGTCCTCACATTGTAATTCTGTGGATTTGTTATGGCATCGCCGGTAACCGTAATAATTCTTCTGATTAACGGGGTGGACTTTGCTACGGCATTGTAGATGGAAATAACCGTATCCACGTTATCCACGATACAGCCTGCGTCAGCCGGAAGCATGGAAGAATTGATCTTTCTTCCTGTAACCGCATAGATCAGGGAGCGCTCTCCGCCCTGTGGATATTTTGTCTTTAACGGACAAACCGTGATTCTCGGTTCATCTTTTACAAGCTCTGTCATCAGTCTGATTGCTTCCGGCTTATTGTCTTCTATACCGATTACGCCCTTTGCATTGTCAAACAGCTGAAGAATGATATTCAGACCTTTCACAATGCTGTCCGGCTCTTCGAGCATCATCCGGTAATCGGATGTCAGATATGGTTCGCATTCTGCTCCGTTTACGATGATGGTATCAATTTTTGTTTCATCTTTTGGTGTCAGCTTTACGTGTGTGGGGAATCCTGCTCCGCCAAGACCTACGATACCGGCCTCCTTTACAATATCACGTATCTCTTCTTTTGACAGGGCTTTGGGATCCCTCTCTTTTCCAAATCCTTCCGTCTCCTGATATTTTCCGTCATTCTCAACGATGATTGACATTACCATGGAGCCGTTTGCGACCATTCTTGGTTCAATGGTTTTTACTGTTCCTGAAACGGAACTGATTACACAGGCAGAAATAAAACCTCCTGCCTCTCCGATCTTCTGACCAACTAATACCTGGTCACCTGCTGCCACCAGAGGCTTTGCAGGCGCGCCGATATGCTGGGACAGCGGGAACACCATCTCGCCTTTTGGCTGCAGTACCTGCACTGGTTTATTTTCCGACAGTTCTTTTCCCTCATAGGTGTGAATGCCGCCTTTAAATGTAGCCAAACCCATTAGACTAACCCTCTTTCTCTACAATTCTTTATCTCTCCCGACAAATTTTTCTCATTTTGTCACCGAAATAAGTATAACACAATCCGGAATGTGAAACAATCCGAAATTACATATTGTATACTGTGTTCCAAATGCAGATCTTTCCATTCGTGGAACAAAACAGCACTTGAAAGTCAGAATTTATTGTTAAATGTTAAACAATTATGCGTTATAACAATCGTTTATGTTTTCTCAAAAAAACAATCATTTCTTTTTGCACACATTTAAAAACAAAATAAATAAGATTTAGAACTATTGTTTTTATTTTTATACATTTTGTCTTGTTAAATTTTTATTAAATTTAACTCATTGTTAGAAAGTTAACTATCATATTCATAAATATTTTTCATTAATAAGCCCATTTATTTATTAAAAAAAATAATAACAAAACAGGAGCATCCGACATGCCAGAACAGGAAATTTTTTCCTGTTCATAGCTTTGTCCAATGCTCCCAGACTGATACAACTGGTAAAAACGATAGATTAATCCAGTTCTGCTGCTCCGGTATGAAGCTGATAATACCGTCCCCTCTGTTTTAACAGATCTTCGTGATCGCCCCGCTCAATAATCTCACCGTTTTCCAGTACCATAATGGCATTGGCATTTCTTACCGTGGACAGACGGTGTGCAATAACAAAGGTGGTCCGGTTGGTCATAAGGCGGTCCATTCCCAGCTCAATGTGCTTTTCCGTTCTTGTATCCACGGAGCTCGTCGCTTCGTCAAGAATTAAAATGGGAGCTTTGGAGATGGCTGCTCTTGCTATATTGAGAAGCTGTCTCTGACCCTGGCTTAAATTGGCTCCGTCTCCTTCCAGAACCGTTTGAAACCCGTCGTGCAGCCTCATGATGAAGGAATAGGCAGAAGCTGTTTTTGCTGCCTCAATGACCTCTTCATCGGTTGCATCAAGCCGCCCATAGCGGATATTCTCCATTACGGTTCCTGTAAACAAATGGGTATCCTGGAGCACCATGGCGATGTTTCTGCGAAGGTTTTCCCGTTTTATGTTTCGGATATTTACGCCGTCAATGGTGATTTCTCCGCCCTGAATGTCGTAAAAACGGTTGAGCAAATTGGTGATTGTGGTTTTACCAGCTCCGGTTGAGCCTACAAAAGCAATTTTCTGACCCGGCTTTGCATAAAGGCTGATATCTTTTAAGATCACTTTTTCCGGACTATAACCAAAGGTTACGTTCCTTAATTCCACAAATCCATTCATTGGTTCTAACTCTTTTGCATCTTCCCCATCTGCAGGCTCCGGACTTTCATCCATAATTGCAAATACCCGTTCTGCGCCTGCAAGTGCGGAGAAAACGTTGCTGATCTGCATGGAGATTTCATTGATCGGCCGGCTGAACTGTCTGGAAAAGTTTAAAAATACAGTCAGTCCGCCTACATCGAATCCTCTGATCACACACAAAAGAGCACCGATACAGGCAGTTAAAATATAATTTAACTGGCTTAAGTTAAACATAACCGGCATCATGACACCGCCAAAAAACTGGGCATGTATCATGTTATTTTTTAAATCCTCATTAAGAATACCAAATTCCTCTTCCGCATCCTGCTCGTGGCAGAATACCTTTACCACCTTTTGCCCGCTGATGGTCTCTTCAATATATCCGTTGACTGCTCCCAGGGAACTTTGCTGGGCGGAAAAGTATTTCTGGCTTCTTGCAGCAATCATCCCTGCCGATTTCATCATAACCGGTATGAGCACCAGAGTCACCAGGGTCAGCCAGATATTTGTATAGATCATAAGAAACAGGGTTCCCACAATACTTAATGCTCCTGAGAATAGCTGGATTAAGGTATTGCTCAGCATCTGGCCGATGGTATCCACGTCATTGCTGAACCGGCTCATCAAATCACCGGTATTGTTGGTATCATAAAACCGCACCGGAAGAGTCTGCATCTTTTTAAACAGATCATCTCTTATCTTCTGGAGGGCATTCTGGGCAACTGTGATCATGATTTTAGACTGGACATAGTTAGCCAGCACTCCCACCAGGAAAACCGCCGCCATGACAGCAAGACCTTTTGCAAGACCGGCCGCATCTCCCCTGCTTCCGTCTAACGGAGCAATGAACCGATTCATTATGGGGCGCAGCATATAAGCGCCGCCCAAATTGGAAAGAGTTCCGATTATTACACAGAGGAATGCAATTGCCATCTGTGCTCTGTATTCTTTTAAATAAGCCAGCAAACGTCTGGCGGTGACATTGGCATTCTTTGGAGCGCCTTTTTTCATTTGCCTTCCATGTCCAGGCCCTCCCATGCCTCTTGCGCCCTTTGGAATCGGGGCAGACCGGCCGTAACGCCTTTTTAAGCTTTCGATCTTCTTTTGTTCATCCATTATGCACCTGCCTCCTTTTCCCGGTCTTTCTGTGAATAATAAATCTCCTGATAAGCCTCGCAGGTTTCCATAAGTTCCTGGTGGGTTCCGATTCCGGCTATTTTTCCTTCATCCAGAACAATTATTTTATCCGCATATTCCACTGACCCGATTCTCTGGGCAATGATGAATTTAGTAGTATTCTTAAGGGTGGTTGTAAAGCTCTGTCTGATTTTTGCTTCTGTCGCCGTATCCACTGCAGACGTGCTGTCATCGAGAATCAGGATTTTAGGCTTCTTTAAAAGGGTTCTTGCGATACAAAGCCTTTGCTTTTGTCCTCCGGAAACGTTGGATCCGCCCTGTCCCAAGTCTGTATCATACCCGTCTTTAAAGCTGGTAATGAATCCATGGGCCTGGGCACTTTCCGACATGAGGATTATTTCATCCATACCGGCTGTTTCATTTCCCCATCTTAAATTTTCTTCAATGGTTCCGGAAAAAAGAACATTTTTCTGCAGCACCATTCCAACTCCTTCTCTTAAATTCCGGATGGAATAGTCTTTTACATTGATTCCGTCCACCAGCACTTCTCCCTCATCTGCATCGTAAAGACGGGGAATCAGCTGAACCAGAGAGGTTTTACCGCTTCCGGTCGCACCGATTATACCGATGGTCTCACCAGGATTTGCAGTGAAGTTTATATGATCCAGGACCAGATCCTCTGTTCCCTTTGTATACTGAAAACACACATTCTTAAACTCAACTTTTCCAGCAGCGATCTGTGCCGATTTTTCTGAAGCCTGTTCATCGGTTAAGTCAATTTCCGTATCCAAGACCTCTTTTACTCTCTTTAAAGAGGCCATTGCACGGGAGGCCTGTAAAAAGACCATGGAAAGCATCATCAAAGACATCAGAATCTGAACAATATATATGGTAAATGCAGTTAAATCCCCCACAGGCATTCTGCCTGCGATAATTAAATTTCCTCCATACCATACGACGGCAATGGTAGTGATGTTCATCATCAGCATCATCAACGGCATGGCAGTAATCACTACCTTCATCGCGTTTAAGCTGCCTTCTTTTAAATCCCGGTTGGTCGTTTTAAACTTTTCTTCCTCATGGGTTTCCCTGACAAAGGATTTAATAACCCTGACATTGGTTAACGCTTCCTGCACGCCGGAGTTTAACCGGTCGATTTTCTTCTGCATGACCTCAAACCGTGGAAACGCTACAACGAGTATAATTGCGATCAGGATGACCAGAACCGGAATGACCACCAGAAGAATGCTGACCAGCTGCCTGTTCATTAAATATGCCATAATCAGCCCTCCTATGAGCATACCCGGAGCCCGAAACATCATACGAAGGGTTAACATCACTACGTTTTGAATCTGCTGGATATCATTGGTCAGTCTGGTCACCAGTGATCCTGTACTGAAATCATCAATATTTTTAAAAGAAAAATCCTGTACTTTATGGAAAACATCTTTTCTTAAATCTGTGCTGAAGCTGATGGAGGCCTTTGCCGAATAAAAGGCGGCTCCGATTCCCCCAATTGCCATAATGACAGCTATCAAAACCATGATAATACCCATTTTTACAATATAGGCTTCATTTCTTTCCAACACTCCGTTATTGATAATCATGGAAGTCAGCCTGGGCAGCAATATCTCTCCAAAAACTTCCGTGAGCATGAGAATGGGAGCCAGAATAAAAGCACCCAGATAGGGTCTTATATATTTCCAGTATCGTTTCAAGTTGTTATTCCTCTCTTTCTGCCATGTCCTTTTCTACAGGTATCTGGGATAAATTATCATAAATGCGGTCCAGCACCTGACCCATGTAAATTAAATCTTCATCGGAAAAGCCCTGAAACATCTTGATTTCTACATTACGGAAATATTCCCGGCTTTTGCCTACCATATCCTTCCCTTTCTCTGTCAGACACAGCTGATTCATCCGATTATCCTCTTTGTCCACGATCCGGGTAATGTAACCTCCTTTTTCCAGCTTCTTTACTGATACCGCAATGGTCGCAGTAGAAACATAAAGTCGTTTTGCAATCTCCTTCTGAGATACATTGGAATGCTCTGAAAGCATCATTAAGATCTGATGCTGGCTGCGGTACACCCCGGTCTGCTTCCCCTGCTCATCCAAAAGGCACCGGTGCATCTTCATGATTTTCATATATTTTGTCATTACGCTGTGCATCGGCGAACTCATCTCCATTGATCCTTCCGCTCTGAAATGGCACATCGGTTTCATTCTTACGCCTCCTTTTGTTAGCCTGTTAATAATTAGCTAATTAACTATATGGAATTATAACACCGCCTGGTTCCGTTTGCAATCATATAATTCATGGAATTCAGGCGGCTGGTTTCCTGTTTTTTTGTATGTTTTTGATATAAAATCTCAATTATGCAGCTAGAACAGCCTTAGTTCCTGCTGTTCATACTCCTGACGCCGTTTCAGAGGGATCTGCCTCTCCGCCAGCATACTGCGGAACGCTTCTTCATGGGAAAGCCAGTCTTCGATCTCACTCTTTTCCAGAATCAGCGGCATCCGGTCATGGACAGGCGCAACAAAAGGATTGGCATTGGTAGTGAGAATGACAAACCGGTCTTCCTCTCCATGATTGTAAAAACCTGCCAGAAACATGATGGGAGCACCTTCCCGGTAAAATGCTGCTTTCTCCCTGTTTTTGCTCCATTCATAAAATCCGCTGCAGGGAATGACTGCCCTGCGCCGCAGGATGCTTTCACGGAACATGGGCTTTTCAAGCACTGTTTCTGATCTGGCATTAAAGATCACACCTTTTTTCTGAAAGCCGGGTAATCCCCAGCGCTGCAGGGCAGGCATTACCTTGCAGTCCCTGTTTATAAGGACCATGGCCTGATCAGCCGGATGAACGTCTCCTGTAAGCCTCTCCCTGTTTATTTTATGATCAATTTCCTTTACCAGCTTTTCAATCTCCCGTGCTGTCTCATCATCCACATAATACCTTCCGCACACGCTTTACTCCCTTCCCTTCGCTTTTATTTTGGTAATATCATAACCCATTTACAGGCTTCCATGTAAAATATCAGCTTAAATTCATGGCGTATTCCTCCGATTATGGCTTCGCATGCATATTCTTTTGAGGGAATTCCCGAATAATTTTTATTCTCACTATGCTTTACCGTAATCTCTCTCACAGTCCGGATTTCTCCGTCATCGCCCTCAAACTTAAAGCTTAAGGGCCTTAAATTACAGCTGGCCGTAAACCACGCCTTACACGCTATATGATACATTTTACCTTTTAATTCTCCGCTGTCAATCGCCTCTGCATTGATTCCGATTCCAAAAGAGGACATCCTTCTCACTTCCTGTTTTTATAAAATAGTCTGCCTGCTGTAATCCACGGTCCTTTTCTCCCTGCTGATTCCCCCTCCCATATGGTCCAGACACCAGGCAGGTCCGTTCTGGGGTGATGTTAAGAACGAGGCTCTTATAATGGAATCATTGCCAAACCGCTTTCTGATCTCATCCACGGTCCGGTCAAGGCGTTCCAGCCGCTCATAGTCCCCTGTATCAAACAGGCCAAGCTGCCTTTCACTCCCCTTAGTGATCTGACTCGTGTGGATACCAAGATGGCGGACCGGCAATTTATCCCAGGCCTCATCGAATACCCGGCACGCTGTCTTAAAAATCTCTTCGGTTATATTGGTAGGCGAAGAAAGAGGGGCCTGATGGCTGTAATAATGAAAATCCCAGTCTTTGATTCCCACAGACAGAACTCCGGCACGGACTTTATCGGACCGCAGTCTTGCTGCCAGTGTCTCGGCAAGGGATAAAAGCACCAGATGGGCATGTTCCCTCTCCGTTACATCAAAGGCAATGGTAGTACTGTTTCCATATCCTTTATTGGGCGGCGGCACCGGTTCTACCGCTGAAAAATCCAGTCCGTGGGCAAATCCCCAGATCACCTCTCCCATTTTGCCGAAATGGCTTTTTACCAGGCCAGGATCGGTTCCTGCCAGATCTCCGATGGTCTTTATCCCAAGCTGGCCAAGCTTTCGGAATGTAGCCCTGCCTACAAAAAACAGGTCACTGACCGGCAAAGGCCACAGCTTTTCCCGGATTTCCCCGGTCCAAAGCGTATGAACCCGGTCCGGCTTTTTAAAATCCGATGCCATCTTCGCTAAAACCTTATTATCCGCAATACCGATATTAACGGTAAATCCCAGTTCCTCCCTGATTCTCTTTCCGATTTCCAGAGCGGCGTCCCCGGGTTCCCCAAAAAGCGCCTCCATCCCCGTCATATCCATGTATGCCTCATCAATGGAATACTGTTCCACTGTGGGAGAATACTCCTTCAGAATGCGGATAAAAGCATCGGAAGACCGCTGGTACAAATTATAATTAGGCGGAACCAGTAAAAGCCCGGGACATTTCTGCAGCGCCTCCGTAACAGACTGTCCTGTGTGAATGCCATACTTCTTTGCCGGGATGCTCTTTGCCAGAATGATGCCATGACGCATGGTAACATCTCCCCCCACTGCGGAAGGCACCAGCCGCAGGTCCAGATTCCCGGAAAGATGCTTCAGCCGGTAGACCGCTTCCCAGCTTAAAAACGCAGAATTTACATCAATATGAAAAATAACCCGATTCATATGCTCACCTCTGAGTATATGATAACCGAATGTATGTTCGATTAATAGTGGAAATAAAAGGATGTATTTCTTATGGGAATACATCCTCTCATTTTTCATTCAAAAGCCGCTTCGCCTCTGTTTCGGTAATCACTTCATAGCATTCAAATTCCGGAGCATCGGGATAAAAATATCCCAGCGACAGTCCCCGCCTCACCCATTCTCCGTTTTCATAGCCAAAGAACTGCCTTCCTGCCTGCTTAATCACAGTCCCTTTGTTTTCATAATCGGTTAATTTAAGAAACCTGATCTCATCCATGACATTTCACCTTTTCTATACCCTTTGGAATCTCCATAGAATCAGAAAGTTCAAACATCTGATCACCCAGTTCTATGTATTCCCTGCTGCTCACATCCCTTATCAGCCTCTGTTTCTCATACAGTTCATGTATCTTCCCGCTCTTTACTCCGAAGCTCTCCGGTGTATGATACTGGAGCTCAAATGCCTGCCCCTGGGGGGAACGCAGAATGGTATTGATTCCATTATAGGGATTTTGACTGTCAAGCCAGTAATTCTTAATTTCAACCGTATTATAACCTGAATCCTGATAGATCTCAATGATTTTTATTACTTTTTCTGAAAGCAGCTCCGGAGAAACCGTATAGGTGTAGCGCAGGATATCTTTTATTTCACATGCCTGCCCTGTCTGGCTGTATTTCCTGCAGAATTTTTTTAAATAAGAGCTGACTGTCTTAATCCGGTATTCGGTGCCGGCCATCTCCACATCAGTCTGTTCTGCCACGCTCTTTACTTTTGCTGTGATGAAGGGTTCCCGCTTCAGCGCCTGTTTGTACCAGAGTATGCCTTTGATCCACGCTCTTAATGCGTTTCTCTCTCTGCGGACTGCTTTGAGACAGCAATATGGTTTCCTCACCGGAAGACAATCCCGGTAGTATTTCCCCCTTTGCATGGTTCTGAATTTCCTTTTATATTTTTATAGTACCATTCAGAATATGCTGCCCGCCCTTCATTTGTGTCTGTTTTATTTTTTCCATGTGAAAAGCGGAAGTCCATACAACCGGACCTCCGCTCATTTTAACTGCTTCTTTAAGCTTCCTTGTTTTTAAAAATAACCCGGAAGATGGGGAAAAATACCCAGAATGAGACAGCCGAATTAATCAGCATGGTAATCACATCTGCCATCGTCTCTCCGCCTCTTCCCAGATTGAGCCTGTTCATAAACAGATCATAGACCGGTGCCTTATAAAGTCCCTGTAAAGCGGCTGCACCGATGGTAATAATCACGTAGGCAATCACATACCACATGGCAGCCTTAAGAGCACTGTTACTGGCTTTAAATGTCACATTCCTCTGGAGGAAGAAATTAATTACCTGCGCAATGGCCATGGTAATCTCCACTGCCAGAAAATAAGCAAGTCCTCCGCCTCCCCCATCTGAAAGCGTTCCTGCTGCATAATTAAAAATATAATACGGAGAGCCATCCAGATTGGAGCCGATGTGTCCGATCTGGAAATTCGTGTCTGCAAGAGCGGTCATTTCAAACACATTCCGGAAAACCGGCATTAAAACCATCTGCAGAAGCGTTACTCCGTTGGATACGATAAAAAATATTATAAATTGCGCCATTGCAGGATGTTTGCCGTTAAACGACTTCCATCCCTTTTTCAAACCTGCCAGCATTCCATCACTCCAATCTATTTCCCGGATAGTTTTTTTTCATAAGTCCTGTTCGCTTTTGCATTGGAAAAAAAGCCCCCTATCACCTTTTTCATTCCTTTCAGGAAATGTCCGTTAACGGCCAAAACCATTCCTTCTGCCATTTCCATGCTGACAACTCCATTTGTCATTTTGGCAATTCCCCGAAACGGCATGCTGTAAATAAAAAGAAGGTTTAAATCCGGTTTTCCTTTTGCTTCACTTTTGTTTTTCAAACCTGTCAGGATGCCATAGACCAGCCTTGCCAGCCTGCTCTTTGCATAGTACATCTGGCAGAATGCATCGTTAATTCCCAGCTCCCCGCTCCATTTTCCGTCGGGAATGGGGTGTCCCAGCAGCGCTTCAAATTCTTCAGCGGATACATCGGTGATAAAACCCGTATAATAGGATTTCATTTTTTCCGGTGTGTAAGGCAGTATATTCGTGGTACCTTCAAGTGCAAAAGTTGTTCTTAATCTTAAATCTTTTACACTGGCTCCAATGTATATGGTATAATCTCCCTTTTCCACTTCAAAGCGGTTCGTCGCCACATTCCAGTACCGAAAAGTCTTATCGTCAAAGGGGATCTCCACGGTCTTACTCTCCCCCGCTTTTAAATAAACCTTTGCAAAGCCTTTCAATTCTTTAACCGGACGGAAAATTCTTTCTCTGGGTCCGCCCACATAGAGCTGGGCCACCTCTTTTCCATCCCGGTCCCCCTTGTTGGTAATCGTAAAACGCACACCGCTTTCGGATAACTGCAGATCGGAATACACAAATGTTGTGTAAGACAATCCAAAACCGAAAGGATAACAGACGGGAATTCCTGCCGTGTCGTAATACCGGTATCCCACGAAGAGCCCTTCCCTGTATTCTGCGCAGCGTTCTTTTCCCGGAAAATAATGATATGCCGGGGTATCCCCAAGCTTTACGGGATAACTCTCGGCTAAGCGGCCGGAGGGATTGACCTCGCCGGTTATCACCCGTACCATGGCCCCCGCACCTGCCTGGCCTCCTAAGTAACCATGAAGAATGGATTTGCAGCAGGACTGCCACGGAAGTTCAATGACAGAGCCGGCACTTAAAATTCCCACAATATTGGGATTTACTTTGGCCAGAGCTTTCAGCAGACTGATCTGGCTGCCTGGTATTTCCAGATGGGTCCGGTCCTGCCCCTCTGATTCACTCAGTTCGTCAAGCCCGAAGCAGTAAAGAACTGCATCGGCTTTTGCAGCCAGTTCAAGAGCCTCTTTTTTAAGCGTTTCGTCTTCTTTTCCATTTCTCTGATACCCTTTGGAACATCCCACCAGGTTTAAGTCGGCACTCTGTATAACCGACTCAATCGTCTCCAGGGACAGAGGATTTACAATGGAAGATCCTGCCCCCTGATAACGGGGGGTAAATGCAAAATCTCCGATTACCGCGACTTTACAGCCGGAATCCAGGGGAAGCAGCCCATCTTCATTTTTAAGCAGAACAATGCTCTCCAGAGATGCTTTCCGGGCCAGTTCATGATGTGCCTGTAAGTCAAAGGATTTTTTTCCGCTCTTTTGAGCAGCTGTAAGACTCAGTACAGCATCTAATAAGTCATCCACACAGGCATCCAGTTCCTCCATGGTGAGCGTGCCATTTTCCACTGCCGCTATTAATTCCCTTGCAGAACCCAGTCCCGGCGCCGGCATCTCTAAATCAGATCCTGCAGCAACGCCTTCCACATGACTATTGGAACCGCCCCAGTCTGTGATGACAATTCCGTCAAACTTCCAGTCACCGCGAAGAATATCCTTCAGAAGATGCTTGTTTTCATTGGCATAAACCCCATTTACCGCATTGTAGCTGGTCATAATGGATTTTGCGCCGCCCTCTTTTACTGCAATTTCAAAGCCTTCCAGATAGATCTCCCTGAGTGTCCGTTCATCGAGAATGGAATCAACCGACATCCGGAGCCGTTCCTGGCTGTTGACTGCGAAATGTTTCGGGCAGGCATAGACTCCCTGGCTCTGGATTCCCCTTATATAGGCCGCCGCCATCTTTCCGGACAAAAGAGGATCTTCTGAAAAATATTCAAAATTCCTTCCGCAGAGAGGACTTCGTTTGATATTAAGTCCCGGTCCCAGCAAAACATTTACTTCCTGGCTGGAAGCCTCTTCTCCCAGGGCCTTTCCGATTTCCTCTGCAAGATTCTCATCCCAGCTGTTCGCCACGGCCGCAGCCGTGGGAAAGCAGGTAGCCGGCAGAGACGCATTGAGTCCTAAATGATCCCCTGCACCGGCCTGTTTACGGACTCCATGGGGACCATCCGCGCAAAATATGGAAGCAATCCCCAGCCGGTCGATATTCCTGGACTGCCAGACGTTCTTTCCGCTTAAAAAGGCCGCCTTTTCTTCCATAGTCATTTTTCGAATGATATCCTCATGCTTCATTATGCCATTCCTTCCTCTTCCATCCGTTTTTTGTAGCTTTTTATAATTCTCACTTCCAAAAGGATAAACCCTGCTGCCAGAACCACGTCGATTATGATCGCAGCGATCTGCCACATGAGCAGACTTACGTTTGCATTATCCCCTTCATAGGCACGGCTGTTTACCACTGTGTACATGATATTTTTGCAGGATTTGCGCATGGCATTTAAGCTGGTGGCGCTGGTCTTGTCTTTTACATGATTTGTCTCCGTATCATAGGCAACCAGCATGGCATCATTCCCGTTGCGGATCTCCTGATCTGCATTCTGGTATCCATAGCCTCCAAAATAATCGGTGAGAACAAATCCCCGGAATCCCCATTCGTCACGAAGAACCTTGTTAAGCAGTGTATCATTGGCGCCGGAGTACACGGTTCCTATATAGTTAAAGGAAGACATGACTGCCTTTGCGTGCCCCTCTTTTACTGCAATTTCAAAGGGTTTTAAATAAATCTCGCGGATTGCCTGCTCGCTGGACCATGTACAAAGCATGCTTAAGCGGTTTGTTTCCTGGTCATTTAATGCAAAATGCTTGATATATGCATAAACTCCATGCTTTTCTGCTCCTGTAACCGCACTGGCTGCCATATGTCCCGAAAGTACGCCATCCTCGGAATAATACTCAAAGTTACGGCCTGCAAATGCACAGCGGTGGATATTCATAGCCGGTGCATACCAGCCGGATACCTTCATCTCGTCTGCCATCCTGCCGATTTTTTCTCCAAATGCTTCTGCAATATCACGGTTCCAGGTACTTGCAATCATGACGGCAGACGGAAAACCGATGGAGCCGGTCCCTGTAAAGTTGTTATTGATGGAAGCAGGACCATCGCAGTCCACTGTTCCGACTTTATTCACACTTTTTGCCTCTGAGGTCTGATATCCTCCGATTGCAGTCATCGTATCCATATCGCTTACAGTCAGCTGGTCAAGCAGCTTCTCCCACTTGGGATCATCAAAAGACAGTCCCCGCATATCAGCAAGCTTCAGCCCGTTTCTGGCTCCTGTCACCGGCATCTGATCGCTGTCATTGTTATGGGCGGCGGGATCGTAATTGCTGTTGTTTACAAAGGTTTTCCTGTATTTTTCCGGCATGCTCATACTTTTCGGTGCTGCTGTGGCTTTCTCATAGTTGGCAAATCCATCTGCGCGGGAAAGATAAGTCAGCTCCCCGCCGGCATCTGCAAACCGGTTCACTGCTGCTGTTTGATCTGAGGTACGTGGTTTCGACTCATTATACACCACAGTGGATGGTACGTGATAATTCTGTTCTGCAATGATGGTGTGGGAATCGGACCGTATGGATATGCCATAATCGCCGGATTCCAGCACATAGCAGCCGTTGCCGGCCTCATCAAAAGAGGCCATATCTTCTGCCTGAATGGACATCTTGACAGTCTGGGACTCCCCTGGTTTTAAAGTACCGGTTTTATCAAATGCGATCAGGTTTGCAGAAGCTTTTTCAATTCCTTTGTTGGTATAGGGGGGATTGTAATAAACCTCCACTACGTCCTTACCCGCGTTATTACCTGTATTGGTCACGGTCACATCAAATGAGATTGTTCCGTCTTTTTCCGTTAATTGTCCCATCTCCTGCTGAAAAGTAGTATAGGATAATCCATAACCGAATGGATAGAGCACCTCTTTCTTATAATCAATCAGTCCCTCTGCAGCCGCTGTCTCATAAAAACGATAGCCTGTATAAATGCCTTCTGTGTAGTTTACAAAGCTTGGATAAGTATCTGCTCCCTTAAATGCCTTGCCTTTGAATTCATTCATGTTATCGTAGGTAAAGCTGCCAAAGTTCTTATAATTGGGCGCTTTGGTTAAATCCGTCACAAATGTATCACTGGTTTTTCCCGATGGATTAACTGCTCCGCTTATAATTTCACCCAGTCCTTTAAAACCGGACTGACCGGTGCCAGGGCACCAGATGGCGCTTTTAATCTGGCTGTAATCATTGACAAAGCCAAGCTCCATGGCATTGGCACCGTTGTATACCACAATGACATGATCAAAACTGGAACATACCAGATCCATCAGATTTTTTTCTGTCCGGCTTAACTGCAGATAATGCTCTCCCGGCTCAAAATCCTTATAATCCTTGGAATTATCAGTATATGTAACCTTACTTACATCGGTGGGAAGATCTGCTCCCTCTCCTCCTACCCGGGTAATGACTACCATAGCCGTATCAGAAAAAGCTTTGGCATCTTCTATGAGTTTACTGCTGTAAGTGTCTGCTGCCGGCTCCGGCAGCGTCCAGTCCTGATCCCACATGCCGACGCTCGGGCGGTCTGTACGGTAAGCCGTATAAAAATCAGTCAGGCTGGTATTAAGCTTAAACCCTGCATCCGTGAGGCCCTGAAGCAGCGATACCGTCTCATATGCCTTTGACAGAGATCCGGATCCGGTTCCTCCATAGCATGGGTTTGTGGAAGCCCAGCCAAATACATTTAAATTGGAATTATTCTTTAACGGAAGAAGGTCTTCATTATTTTTCAGAAGAACAATCCCTTCCTTCGCAATCTCAGTACAAAGATCTGTTGCCTCATCAGATGTCTCCTGTGAAATGGTTCCGCTGCCGGTAGCCAGTGATATCAGATTGGACATAGGCCCCCAGCAGATTAAGTTTACAACCACAACAAAAGCCAGAAGCATAGCCATAAGGCTGTTTTTGCGGATCAGATACTTCGTGGACCCCTTCCTCTTTCGGCATACCACCATAACTACGGCTGCAGCTGCAACAACTACGGCAAAGCCGATGAGATATGGTACACACAGTTTGACGATTTTTAATACATCATCAATGTTAATCTGTAACATTTCTTTCATCCTCCTCCATGCATAATACCAGAAACTGGTTTTGTCTTTTTACTTTAACACAGTTATGGTTTACCGGACCGTCAATTGCATAACCGGTCGGTTTTTCTGCATAAAAAGCAGCGCTGCCTGTCCGGTTAGGGAGGTTAGCGCTGCCGGATTTTAACTTATTCCTCCCTGGGAAGGGGGATGACCACATTCAGTTTAAACCAGTTATCTTTCGTATCAATGGTTACCCAGCCATTGTATTTTTTAACGGTGTATTTAATACTTTTGATGCCATATCCATGATACTCCTTATTTGCCTTTGTGGTTGCGGGCTGATTGTTCTCAAACCGGATATTTCCTTCAAAATAATTTTCAAACCGCATGACAACAAATTCTTTTTTGGAAAGGACCTCTGCGTGGATCAGCCGTTTCTCCTTGTCTTCGATTTGTATTGCACATTCAATGGCATTATCCAAAGCATTTCCAAGAATCGTACAGATGTCCATGACATGGATAAAATTCAACAGCTTTCCATCGACCACGGAAGTCAGTTCAATCTCATGCCTCTGGCAGGTCATACTTTTCCCGGTGAGTATGGTATCCACTACGGAATTGCCTGTTTTGTTCTGAGTTTCATAGGTGCGGATCTCACTTTCCATCTCATCTAAAAATGCCAGCCGTTTTGCAGCGTCCTGTTCTGCTCTCAAAACAGCGATCTGGTGTTTTAAGTCATGATATTTCCGGTTAATCATCTCTATGCTTTCCCCTGATTTCCGGTACTGGGAATACTGGCTCTGGAGGATGTTGCGCATAGCTTCCAAATCATATTTTACCTGCATCTCCTGCCTTAATATGTGATAAGCAAAAAGGATTACAAGGCCGCTTAGATCCACAAGTGTCCTGATGTTAAAGATCTCCTTTGTAATCTGACTGCTGAAGGGAGAATTGGAATATACAAAGCTTAAGTTGCTGACAAAAAATACAGTCACTCCGGTTGCTGTCACAAACAGCAGTTCTTTCAGTGTAATATTTTCCTTACGGATGTGCTTTCTCTCCAAAAAATAAGCGCCTCCGAAAACAGCCGCGAAGACGATGAAAAAAACAAGAATATCCAGCCACACCGCCGAGATCTGGGTATTGAGTACCGCATTATAATAAAGCTGCCACTCCAAAGATGCCGTAAATTCTGCCAGAATAAACGACCGTACACAATAATATGCTGCGCTGCCAGCCGTAACCTCACAGGTAAACATGAAATATGCCTGCATCAGGCCGATTGCCAGAAGCATTCCTGGAATCCACAATGATTTTGGAAACGTTCCTGCTGCCAGCTGTATGCCGCATTGGAGAAGGCATGCAATGCCCATGACGGCCGCCAGGGAAAGTCCCTTGAATTTTCTTTTCAGATTCAAGACGTAGATGCTGCATGCGGCCCACTCCGCAATCCCGGTGTAAAGCCTTGGAATCTCTGTCAGTGTAATATGGTTCATGATAAAACCCCTCCAAGATAATTGGTCAGTTCTTCCATAAACTCCTTTTTTCTGGTCCTGCTGATGGGCAGCCGGGCTCCTTTCATAAGCACGCACCCATCCTGCACACCTTCCACATGCTCCAGATTCAGAAGATATCCCTTACTGCACCGGAAAAAATTTGAATTTTTCAGTTTTTCCTGGGCATCCTTCATCGCTCCAAAGGTCACATACTCACCGGTGAGGGTATGAAAAATAAGCCGATGCCCAAGACTTTCCACATAACAGATATCCGGGAGGTAGAGCTTCACCGTCCCCCCCTTTATATTAACCGCCATAAACTTTTTAACATTCCGGTTCATGCGCCCGACCACCTTATCAAGCCTCTGGGAAAAAGAAAAATAGGAAACCGGTTTTAACACATAATCCGTTGCACGGACGGTATAGCCTTTAATGGCATACTGGGCCATATTGGTGATGAAAATAATAACGACCTCCGGATCCTTTTCCCTGATCAGCTGGGCCGCCGTCATTCCGTCCATAAATCTCATTTCTATATCCAGTAAAATAATATCGTACTCCGCCTTATAGTTTTCAACAATTTCATCTCCGTCAGAAAAAGTGAGAATGTGAAACAGCTCATTCCGTTCGTTCTGATACCGGAGTAAATATTCCTTTATCTGCGAAACACTCCCTGCATCATCATCCACTACTGCAATACGAATCATAACTCTCTCCTCCGGTGCGATTAATCGTTACATCTTACTTAAGGATACACCAAAATTTTCCAGCTGGCAAGATGATTGGATTTGGATTCTCATCAAAAAAAGAGATACCCAAACGGTACCTCTCATAAAAAATTTTGTTTATTTTGTTCTGGAAATCAGGAGTTCTTTTAACTCGGTAATTGACATTTTCTGCTGATCCAGAATGGAAGATACTTCCTTAAACTGTTCCAGACTGATCTTTTCCTGGATTTCCTTTTCTTTTTCTATTAATTCAGCAATTGAATTCTTGTGCTGCTGAATGGATTCCTGTACATCTGCCAATTCCTTCTGAAGCTTTTCAAGCGATGATTTTCTTACTCCTCTTGCCATATTTAAGTCTCCTTGCTGATTCTGGTATTCTGACCATATATTAGCAATAATTAGACTAAAAATCAATAATATTTCCAAAATATGGAATTGGTAATTATTTCCAGTTATTCTGTTAAATTATTTTTTACGGAATTAGGATCAGATGACCAGGATTCGTCTGTCTGTTTACCGGAGAATATACGTCTTACCCCATTGGACTTTTGCATATAAACATCCTCATCGGGATAATAACAGGTATCCTCATTCTCCTTTGTTCCCACGTCAAGAATCACCAGAACCTCATTGCCGGAATTAAAGAATGTATGAGCAATGTCTTTCCCGGCCGGTTTTGCGATAAAATCATCTTTTCCCACTTCCATTTCCTGCCCGTTTAACCGCAAAGTCCCTTTTCCAGACAGAATCAGGAAAAATTCCTCCTGCTGTGAATGGCTGTGGTATTTCGTGCTGAATGCTCCGGGAGGAACATAATCAATATTTACATACAGCTTCTGGCTTCCTGCCGATTCCCCTAATGATTTCGTAACCAGCCCCGCTTCATCACTCCAGATAAACTGCTTTGAGAGTTTTTCTATATTTTCTATATTCATTTTATATTTCTCCATTCTGATATGAATCTTCCACTGCAATTTCCCTGCACTGATTAAATATTGAAAACCGTCTGATTGCAGCATCAATGGCTTCATCCATTGCCTTTGACCGCTTAATGCCTGGTTCGAACCAGATATTTTTTACCAATAATATCTGTTTTTTCGTATCGGCAGATGCCTCAATTCTGCCGATAAAACGATCACCATAAATCACTGGCAGCACGTAATGTCCGTATCTGCGTTTTTCCGGGGGAGTGTAAATCTCCCATTTGTAATCAAAGCCAAAAAGTGCCTGGATTAACTTTCGGTCCCACATTAAGTTATCTAACGGGGCAATAAATTCACATCTTTTTTTCCAGTTTGTATGATCTTTACATTGTCTGGCTAATGAAACATCCTCCATCAGCATATACAACTCTTCTTTGACCCCTTCTACCTGGACTTTCGTGATTTTTTCTTCATCAAAGAGCCGGGCAAAAGCAGCACTTCTCTCCGCTGATTTCAGGCCGCTGATATTCAGCCAGGCGTCAGAAGCCCGGTTCCACATAAGGCCCACGGCGCCGATTCTGCGTAAAATGCGCCATGTCTGATGGTCATACTCATCCGGATACGGATCAGGACTTGACAAAATCGTCTCAGGAATGCAGGTTTCAATGAGATCATAGTACTTGACCGATCCCGTTTTATGATGAACCGCCAGCTCGCCGGTAAAATACATATGCTCAAGCACTGCTCTGGACAGTTTGGTACGGCTCCAGTACCAGTCCACCTTATCCGGCATATCCAGGTCCCCGGAACACACCGGACCGAGATCTGCGATATATCGCTTCACCTGACACTGTGCCCCATGAACCGCCTCATGACTTCGCTCCCACTGCCGGTGCTGCTTTCGGTAACGTTCAAAATAAGGCCAGTCACCGACAGGAAAAACAGAAAGGTTTTTATCAAAATAATCTACCAGTACACGGTCCTGATATAAAAGATCATAGAGCATCTGTTTTGAAAAGTTTTTTATCCGTGACTGCAAAACCAACTCAGCATTTTTTCCGCACACATCCACCGGGTCAAACTGAATACAGCCAGCCTGACGGATAAAGTCCATGATCCCCTGCTTTCCCTCAAACCGATAGTCTCCAAGCAGTCCATGCTTCCGAAGCAGAAAACGGCATGCCTGTCTCTTTGTAAAAGATATCATTTCCATCTCTTCCCTCTCTTTGCAAATGTCCCTGAAATATGTATTACTCTCAGAAAATACCAGTGTACTTAATGTAATTACTGATGTAATATATTAAAAAAAACATAAGGGGTAATACATAATGCCAAATTCATATTTTAACAAAAATGACTCTTGCCAGAATGGCTTAGCACTGGGCATCAGCATTGGTTTAATCTGTGCATCAGTAATTAATAATCTTGGAATCGGATTAGCAATGGGGATCGTCTTTGGTATGTTATTTCAAAATGGTTTTTTCAGAAAAAAGCTGTAATACATAGAATCAGAGTTATTCTCCCATAAGCGTTTTCTGAAAAACTGTCTGAAACAAAGAAGCAGGTATTTCCTGATTCAAATAGATTTGAAGCATCCCTCTGGGCGTCATTTTATATTGCTCCAGTTCGGCCTTATGGGACAATAATGCGGCATCCTCAATATTGATATGATCTTTAAACGGGGTAAGACGGACAAACGTCTTCACTCATAAGAAACACCTCCCACAGTCAAGAAGACCGGACCGGAGCAGTCATCTCAATATGATTGCCTTCGCTGTCCTTAAATTCACAGACCCAGTTTGCACCAATTTTACTAACCGGAAAGACCACCTGCAGTCCATTCAGTTTCTGTTCTAAAATATCCTTGCCGGCAACCTCAAGACTTGGGAGGCAGTTGCTGCCGAATGTATGATGCTCTCCCTTTCTCTCATAAGCAAATAGTCCAAACCGGAATCCATTTATATCGAAAACGCTGTATATCTCATCTCTGACAGTGACTGGCTGCTCTAAAAATACTTCATAAAAATCAATGGCACGTTTCATATCATGAACGCATAAATATAAAGAGTTTAAATTACACCTCATAGAATCGGCCTGCCTGTCTTCATATTAAGACGCCATTCAGGAATTTCCCCGTCATCGCCCCAATACTCATCCAGCTGTTTAATCTTGCCTTGTTCCATATGAAAAAAAGAAACAACATGACAGGATACCTCATCCGACCAGATATGGGCGACAGTAATAATCTGATTACCAGTCTGCTCCATTCGTTCCATCTTTCCGTTCCATTTTCCCGGATATTCACAGTTCGCTTTTATGAATTCAGGAACAGTAAACTGTTCATTTGTACAATGCCAGCGAATCACCCCATTCTCGTGAAAAAAAGTCAAAAGCTGATCTGCATTTTGTTCCGCCACATACTTCCAGTAGAGATTCATTCTGTCTCTTTCAACCATATTTCAATCCTCCAAACTTAGTCTGCGCAGAATTCATCAGGCGCAGAATGATCATATCACAGAAAGAAAGACAGCTGTATGTCATGTTTTATAAAAGAAAAGGTATTAAAATCGGTCTCTA
>NZ_QOHO01000044.1 GCF_003432035.1 Lacrimispora amygdalina | reverse complement strand
TAAGCCGGTGGTCATGATTATTTATCCATACCACAAGCAAGCGAAGATTCCACAAGCGCACGGTCATTGATAACAGTATCGTAGAAGCGAAAACCACCTGAGAAATTGTAGGTAGCGAAACCGTTGCCCTCCAAAATGCGGCTGGCAATGTAGCTGCGCAGTCCGCTTTGGCAGATCACATAGATCGGTTTGCTCCTGTCAAGCTCGTTCAATCGCTCCCGAAGCTCATCCAGCGGAATGTTTAAGAAGCCGTCGATATGACCAAGCCGGTATTCTCCTACGGTTCTGGTGTCAAGAAGTGTGACACTGCCGTCCATCGGCAGACTTTCCAAATCCGCAAGATGCCACTGTTTCAGTGTTCCATTTGCAATGTTGTCGATCATAAATCCAGCCATATTGACAGGATCTTTTGCCGAGGAATAGGGCGGCGCATAGGCGAGGTCTAAGTCTTTCAGCTCTACGGCTGTCATTTTTGCACGGATAGCAGTTGCCAATACGTCGATCCGCTTATCTACGCCCTCGTAGCCCACGATCTGTGCGCCCAACAGACGGTAGGTTTCCTTTTCAAAAACCACCTTCATAGTCATAACCTTGCCGCCAGGATAATATCCTGCATGGCTCATGGGTGACAGAATGACCGTATCTGCATTCAGCCCTGCATTTTTTGCATGGGTTTCGTTGATACCGGTAGACGCAGCGGTCAAATCGAACACCTTGATTACGGAGCTGCCCTGACTACCCATGTATCGGCTGTCCCCACCGCAGATGTTGTCGGCAATCATGCGTCCCTGCTTATTTGCCGGTCCTGCAAGGGAGATGAGGGTATCTTCATCAGTAACAAAATGCTTGACCTGAACAGCATCTCCTGCGGCGTAAATATCCGGAACAGAGGTTTCCATACGGTCATTGACCACAATGCTGCCCCTAACACCAAGTTCCAGTCCGGCTTCTTTTGCAAGATGGGTGTCCGGCGTTACACCGATGGCAAGCACTGCTATATCTCCGTGAAGAGATGTGCCATCTGAGAGCAGGACATTCACGCCACCGTCTTTTTCGATGAAGCCTTCCACCTTATGCCCCAATGCCAGATGAATGCCATGCTTTCGGACTTCTGCGTGAATGAATGCTGCCATATCCGAATCAAATGGCATCATAAGCTGCTTTTGGCTTTGCACAATGGTCACATCCATGCCAAGCTCACGAAGATTTTCTGCAAGTTCCAAGCCGATGAAACCACCACCGGCAATTACAGCGGATTTCGGATGATTATTGTTGATATACGCTTTGATTTTGAAGGTATCTTCCACAGTACGCAGAGTGAACAACTTGTCCGCCTCCATACCGGACAGCTTCGGCTGGGTGGGCTTTGCACCGGGAGAGAGGATCAGTTTGTCATAGCCTTCTTCAAATTCCTCGCCAGTTTTCAAATTTCTTACAGAAACCGTTTTTCTATCGGGATAGATGGCGGTCACTTCATGCAACACTTTCATCATGATACGGAAACGGGAGAAGAAGCTCTCCGGGGTCTGCAAGGTCAGCTCTTCCGGATCGGTAATGGCATCACCGATATAGTATGGCAGACCACAGTTTGCATAGGAGATATAACCCGAGCGCTCAAAAACTACGATTTCTGCCTGCTCATTTAGTCTGCGAATACGGGCGGCAGCGGTAGCACCGCCAGCCACACCACCTACAATAACAACTTTCATATTAGCGTTCCACCTTTCCTGCATAAGTGGAAATTCCGCCTATGTTTTTCACATTGGTATAACCCATCTGCTGCAAAATAGCAGCTGCCTGACGGCTTCTTGCGCCACTGAGACAGTGTACAAAGATGGGGGTAGCTTTATTGTTAATCATGACGGTTACTTTGTCAATGGACTGCAAAGGAACATTCTTACTTCCGGGGATATGCCCCTGCCGGTATTCGTCAGGGGTGCGAACATCCAGCAGGACTGCGCCATCCGTAACGCTATATTCTTTGACACCCTGATTGATGTCAGGGCCTTTCAGGAAATCAAAAAATCCCATCTTTGCACCTCCTTACAGCATGGCGAGAATCTGAGCCTTAGGTCTGGCACCGGTGGCCTGATTTAGGACTTTGCCGTTCTTCATAACCACCAGAGTGGGAATGCTCATCACACCAAACTGCATAGCCAGTTCCTGTTCCTCATCCACATTAATTTTAACAACCTTGATATCGGAGCGCTCCTCGGCAATTTCCTCTACCAGAGGAACTACCATGCGGCAAGGACCACACCAGGGAGCCCAAAAATCCATCAGGACGGGCTTGTCCGAGTTCAAAACCTCTTGATTGAAATTGTTTTTATTTACATTGATAGCAGACATATTTAAGTCCTCCTGTTTTCTTTTTTATGGCTTTAGTATATCCAGTAGTCGTTGCTTTTTCCGTGATTTTGTCACTTATCGCCGGCGACGGTTTCACCGGGCCAACTATTAATACCGCCGATTTCAACGATATTGGTGTAGCCCAGTTTTACCAGCTTTTCAGAGGCCTGCTTACTCCGATTACCGCTGCGGCAGTATACCAGAATCAACTGATCTTTATCCGGCAGCTCCGGAATGTCCTCTGTGCCGATGGATTCGTTGGCAATATTAATCGCACCTGGAATATGCTTTTCACTATATTCCTCAGCAGTCCGTACATCGAGGATGATGTATTCGGTTTCCTCCTCCATCATCGTGACAGCTTTCTCCATGGAAATCTGTCGATAGGTAGTTTCAGATGACTGGGCTCCACAACCTGTTAAAAGTAGAAGCATCATTAAAATGGGAATAAATCTTTTCATGTATAGACCTCCATATTTTGAAGATAGGGCAGCCGTTTCCAGCTGCCCTGTTTCCGATTTTTATGTTCTTGCCATGCCGTCTACGCTGAGTACAACACCTGTGATATAGGACGCTTCATCAGATGCCAGGAATACAAATGCATTGGCAATATCCTCCGGCTGACCCAGGCGGCGCAGGGGGATCTGTTTGATGAGCGGATCAATTACTTCCTTGGGAACAGCTTTCATCATATCAGTCAGGGTAATACCAGGAGCGACTGCATTCACTCGAATACCCTTCGGACCCAATTCCCGGGCAAGGGAAACTGTCAGGCCATTGACAGCAAATTTGGATGCCGGATATGCAAAGCCACTGGGCTGGCCGTAAATGCTAACCATTGAGGAGGTGGAGAGAATAACACCGTGACCTTTTGCAATCATGCACTCACTGGCGGCTCTTGTAGCATTGAACACGCCTTTTACATTCAGATCCATAACCTTGTCAAAGGTTTCCTCCGTATACTCGGTAAAGGGAGTGCTTTCGGATACACCGGCATTGTTCACCAGAATATCAATGCAACCGTATTTTGAGGCGGCTTCTCGGAAAGCATTGCGGACAGATTCCAAATTGGATAGGTTAGGACTGATTCCAGCAACTGTTGCATCAGGGTATTTTTCTTTTAGCTGCTCAACCGCTTTATCAGCAGAACCTTGCGAGCTTGCGGTTAGGATTACCGTAGCACCTTCCTTCAAAAATTTGTCTGCGGTAGCGTAACCAATGCCACGGCTGCCTCCGGTGATAATTGCAACTTTATCTTTCAGTCTCATAAGAGTACCTCCTTGTGTTTTTGTACTCGTATTATAACCTGTTTCGGGGGTACTCTCCGTGATAAAATCACATTTTTCCAAGAAGGAATAATAGAAAAATCATTCCCGTGCATAAATAAAAAAAGTCACAGTCACGCTCCGATTTGAAGTGTAGACTGTGGTTTTTTATTTTACAGGTTCTGCACTTTCAGCCATTTTGATGATTTCGGAATCATCAAGTTTGCTTGGAGTGTATTCCAGAACATAAGTGACTTCCGGAGAATAAGTCCAACAGAGAAATGCCGTGTCATCTTTCTTGTAAAGAGCGCCCGGCCAATCCTGAATCATCATTTCCTCACAACTGTCCATACTGTCAACAGGGAAAAGCAAACCCAGGGCTTCCGTATGTAATCCGGTGATTTCTTCCGGGCCTCCTTCGTAAAATGTGGTTTTAAGGATACGGTAGTAGATGTTGTTATCCTTGTCATTTGGGTCTCCATAGGTCAGTGTGGCTGCGAGTTCTGATTTGGAGATCTTCCTTACATCTTCTCCAAGAACTTCTTCTGCGCTCTTTTCAAAACGGTCAGCAAATTCATCGAAGTCCATTTCCTGTTTCTGATGTGATGCCACCGCAATTATAATTCCAACTGCCACAACAATAATGACGGCAAGTAGAATGGCTATTCGTTTCTTTTTATTCATGTTCTTCCTTTCCGAGAAAAATAATACGAAAGTCAACGAGGTACATCTGGCAGATTCATGATCTTTGCATCTGCCTTTTTTGCATATTGCATGGTCCGATAAGCTCCGCCAGAATTGCGTTTTACGCAGAAAATAACTAAATCCGACCGGTCAACCATGGACCGGTTTCTGACTTGATGGGCGGACTTGAAGTGCTTTTCTGCGGATTCGAGACAGATTTCAATTTCATCATAATACTCATGAAATGCCTGTTCATTGTCCCGATATTCTGCCGTCATATATGGCAGTACAAGAACGAGAGAACTGTTGTCATCACGGATGGTTCGCTTGCATCTGCGAACCGTTGATGAAACAAGCTGATCAAATTCTCCGTCTCGTCCAACAAGGAATTCGACATATTCTTTGGTAAGAAGCAGCTCACGGATGATTGATTCCAACTGTCGCTCAATCAAAAACGGATCATCAACTTGTCTGTGTCCAAAGAAACTGACAGCGAATAAATTCATAAAAATCTCTCCTTTGGAGATGCTTGGTACTGGAATCACCAATCAAACCCAGATATTGATAATTATATCACCAATACAAGAAAGGATAAAGAGAAAATTCATTTTCTCACTACCAACGTCACCTTTTGATTCATACTACAATAGTTGAGGAAGGAGGGACAGGAATGGCCGACACGCAGTATGATGAATTTATTCGTATCAGGATTACAGAATTAAGAATAGCAAAGAATATTTCCGAACACAAAATGAGCTTGGATTTGGATAAGAGTGGCTCATACATTCGTGGAATAACCAGCGGAGCAGCCTTACCGTCTCTCAGGGAACTGTTCAATATCATCTCGTATTTTGATATGACACCGGCAGAATTTTTCGCCCCGCTGGACGATGCGAATACCCCGTATCGTGAATTGTGCGAGAAGCTGAGAACCATGAATGAGGAAGAACTCGAAAAGGTCAGCACCTTTATTGGTTGGATTGAGAAGAAAGAATAATCAAATGGAATTAAGATTTTAACCTGGATGCCAAATGGCAGTCCAGGTTTTTTCTTTCTCAGGAAAACGTTCAGAATGAACGAGCAGCCGGTATCGTAGATACCGATCAAAGGGGATTGGGGATGCTGCCCCAACAAGCAAATTTGCGAAGATTGCACCGAAGGGAAAATCGAGAAAATGAGTGAACCTGTACAGGTTTACACTGCTTGCCAATTTGTAAAACCCCAAAATTCCGCTCCTCTAAGCTCTAAAAGTCCTTCCGCTTCAAAAATTCGGATAATTCTTTGAAATAAGAAAATAAAATGTAGTGATAGCTCACTTTCTTGTTGAGTTTACCTATTTGCGTGCTATAATTATAAGTACAGGTACTTTTTGAACGAAATATCTGGAAGAAAGGAATGGTGAAATGATGGCTGTCAGCTATAAGAGACTATGGAAGCTATTGATTGACCGAGATATGAAGAAAAAAGATTTGGCTGAACAGGCAAATCTGAGTAACTATACCATCAACAAGATGCATCGAGGTGAGAATGTAACTACGGATACGCTCGTAAAAATCTGTTCTGTCCTGGGCTGCACCTTTGACGATATTATGGAAATAGTTCCGGACGAAAAGTAATATGTCCGTTTTATGGGATAGCCTCTTTAGTAGAATATAAGCTGAAGAAGCATAACTACAATAAACTGTTAGAGTGGAGGAATCGGCAATGGCTGAAAAGAACAATGCCAACATTGGCTTTGAAAAACAAATTTGGGATGCTGCCTGCGTGTTATGGGGACACATCCCTGCCGCTGAATATAGAAAGGTAATCATTGGACTGATTTTCCTTCGCTATATTTCCAGTGCATTTGAAAGAAAATATAACGAGCTTGTTGCAGAGGGCGAAGGCTTTGAAGAAGATCGTGACGAGTATTTGGGCGAGAATATTTTCTTCGTTCCGGAGAAAGCAAGATGGTCTACCGTTGCAGCTGCGGCTCACACTCCGGAAATCGGCACCGTTCTCGATGAAGCAATGCGAGAGATTGAAGCAGAAAACAAATCTCTGAAAAATGTGCTTCCGAAGAATTACGCAAGTCCGGATTTGGACAAGCGAGTTCTGGGCGATGTCGTCGATCTGTTCACCAATATGGATATGTCTGATACAGAGGAAGGCAAAGACCTTCTGGGCAGAACCTACGAGTATTGCATCGCCCAGTTTGCTGCCTACGAAGGTGTGAAGGGCGGCGAGTTCTATACACCGTCCAGCATCGTTAAGACAATCGTTGCAATCCTGAAGCCGTTCAATAACTGCCGGGTGTACGACCCGTGCTGTGGTTCTGGCGGTATGTTTGTGCAGAGCGTAAAGTTCATTCAGGCACACAGCGGCAATCGTCAGAGCATTTCCGTTTATGGTCAGGAATCCAATGCGGATACCTGGAAGATGGCAAAGATGAATATGGCGATTCGTGGCATTGATGCAGACTTCGGCCCGTATCAGGCTGACACGTTCTTTAATGACCTTCATGCTAATCTTCGTGCAGATTTCATTATGGCAAATCCGCCTTTCAATCTGTCCAACTGGGGACAGGATAAACTGCTGGACGATGTTCGCTGGAAGTACGGAACGCCGCCTGCCGGTAATGCCAACTACGCATGGATTCAGCACATGATCCACCACCTTGCACCGAACGGCAAGATTGGTCTGGTGCTTGCAAATGGCGCACTGTCTACACAGTCCTCTGGCGAAGGTGAGATCAGAAAGAATATTATCAATGCCGATCTGGTGGAAGGTATCGTTGCCCTGCCTACGCAGCTGTTTTACAGCGTGACGATTCCTGTTACGCTCTGGTTCATTAGCAAAAACAAAAAGCAGAAAGGCAAAACGCTGTTCATTGATGCCCGTAAGATGGGCTACATGGTTGACCGCAAACATAGAGACTTCACGGATGAAGATATTCAGAAATTAGCGGACACCTTTGAAGCATTCCAGAACGGAACTCTGGAAGATGTGAAAGGATTCTGTGCGGTAGCCGATTTGCAGACTATCGAAAAGCAGGACTATATTCTGACTCCTGGGCGCTATGTTGGCATTGAGGAACAGGAAGAAGATAGCGAACCGTTCGACGAGAAAATGGCTCGCCTGACTTCGGAACTTTCTGATATGTTTGCCAAATCCCATGAACTCGAAGCAGAAATCCGTAAGAAGCTGGGGGCGATTGGTTATGAAATTTGATGAAAGCTTACTCTACAATATTAAACCCGAATTATTCATG
>NZ_QOHO01000043.1 GCF_003432035.1 Lacrimispora amygdalina | reverse complement strand
TTATCATGAATAATTCGGGCTTAATATTCAAAACTCCAAGTTCTTTTGTCACAAATCTGGTCTTTAGTGTATAATTCATCCAATCGTAATCTGCCAGAGTTAAATATGTATTTGTTCTATCGTCTTCTATATCTCCTGTAAACAGTAGCTCCTCTGGCTTGATTTTTCGAAGAATCATTAGCTCTCCCCTCTCCTTTAAAATACAGAATTTATCTAATGCCTAACTCAAGTTTGATTTCTTCTATTCTTTTTTCTAGTTCCATACGTCTTTGCTTCTTATTTTCATATTTCACTGCGTAATCTCTATATTTACTTAGTTCTTCTATTACTCTGCTGACAATTATAGATGGAATATATTCTCTTCCATTTATTGCTCTTCCTAAAGAATAACCAAATACGGTATACGAATTAGTTCTGTAATACCCCATATCTCCAAATATTCCTTTTAAGATCTGATACATTTCAGATTCTAAATTCATATTGTCAGCATCGTACTTTTCATGCTGTAAGTTCCTTAATTCTTCAATTAAAGCACACTGAGGAGTATCTTCGTTTGTTTTACACGACATCGATGCTAGCCTCAAACTTTCTTCTGTGTCTTGTATATATTTTTTCAACTTCTTAAACATAATACCACCTCCAATCTTAACTCCACTCCCTTTTCATAAATTCAAAATACTCACCGTCTTCGTTCCACATTTTATAAACCCCATTGACCTTTTCAAAATGGTCAACTTCTGGATAATTTCTGTCGTCCAGTACATGTAGAATTTCGTCACTAGATAACTGACTATGTCTTTCGTTTATGTAATCTTTTAATGACTGCATTTAATACCACCCACCCGTCACATAGTTATCATACGCTCTTTTGCTAAGTCTATTGCCCGCTTCGTCTTGCTTTTGTTTTTCATACTCACGATTTTCTTGGTCAATTTCTTCGTCGGTTTTAGTTACAAGTTTTTCTCCACAACGAGTACATTCTGTCTCTGCCTTTCCTCCAAAGATATGATAAGACCACGGCGCAAACCATCTATTGCAGTTAGGGCAAAACCATTCTTCATATTCAGTTCCTTCATTCCTAAATTTAGTTACTTTCATAATTCCTCCAATCTGGATAAATCTCGTATTTCTTGTCCTATCTCTTAAAAAACTCAAAATAACCACCACTGTTTGTCCATGCCTTATATGTTCCACTCAACAGCTCATAATGGTCAATCTGTGGATTTCTCTCCACGTCCAGAATGTGATGAATCTCGTCCTGGGTAAGATAATGCCCTCTGTTTTCTATGTAATGTTCAATTTCGGAATCTGTCATATATTCATTCTCCCTTTACTTATCAATTAGTTTCAAAAATTCTTCCTCTGTGATGATGGGAATGTTCAATTCGTGTGCCTTCTTATTTTTACCAGATGTACTCATGCTATCATTATTGATGAGATAATTAGTCTTAGCGGATACAGATCCCGATACTTTACCGCCCAGCCCCTCAATCTCTGTCACAAGTTCGTTCCTGTTTGAATAATGCAACAGACTCCCGGTGACTACAAATATTTTCCCAGCCAAATCAACGCTACTACCATTACTTGACTTCACCTTTGGAATATTAAAATCTAATAGCATAGGAATGTAGGCATCTTCTGTATCGCTATATTTTTCATACCAGTCATGGATACTCTTATTCATGGTACTTCCGAAATCCTCTAACAGTGAAAAGTCAAATCTATCTTCCAATGCTTCAACAAATTTCGCATAGTCGCCCTTAAAATATTTACTGATAGTCTTACTGGCCGTTTTACCGATCAGAGGTACAGATAACCCATAAAGATATCTTTCCAGAGTTGTTGTCTTGGATTTTTCGATAGCAGCTAATAATTTCTCCGTTGATTTCTTTCCAAAACCATCAAGAACCATCATTTCATTGTTGTGTTCGTGAAGAGTATAGATATCAGACAAATTTGTCAGCCAACCCATCTCCATAAACTTCTCTATTGTAGCTTCTGAAAATCCATCAATGTTCAAAGCATTCTTACTGACATAATGGGTAAGCCTTGATAACAACTTAGCCTGGCAGACATCATTGCAACAATGGAGTGTCTTACTACCGTTCTCATTGTGGATTTCTACATCTCCGCCACAACACGGACATTTATCTGGGAGCTTCCATGTATTACTCTTTGTCAGATTTTCGTGGACTTTAGGAATTACCATATTAGCACGATAAACCATAATAGTGTCCCCGACACCAAGTTCTAAATCTTCTATATAAGATACATTATGCAAAGTAGCTCTCGTGGTAACAGCTCCGTCAAGGTCTACCGGGTTAAAAATAGCAACGGGATTAATTAAGCCCGTTTTAGACGTGTTCCACTCAATATCTGTCAGTTTCGTTTCATATAGCTGATCTTGCCATTTTAAAGCTAACATATCGAGTGGGTGATGTGATGTGGTTCCAAGTGATTTTCCATATCCTGTATCATCATAACGGTAAATAATACCATCAACCGGTAGCCTAAAATTCTCTGGATTGAATTTGTTGAAATCTTCTTCCAAATTCTTGACCATGCAATGTTCTACGACTGGCATATCCAATCCTGAAGCATAAGCATAATCTCCTATTAGATTTCCACAGTCAAATCCATCTATAACATCAAAAACGTAATATTCTAACTTCCGTTCAATGGCATTATTAGCATCTAGCTGCCTAAGTGTCCCGGCTGCAAGATTACGTGGGTGAGAATAGGGTTCTTCTAATTCAGAATTGATTCTATCGAATGTGCCCCAAGGGATAACACATTCTCCACGGAAAGTAATGTCTACTGGTTTCCTCAACTGGACAGGAAGATTCACGCAATGTTTGAATGTGTGAGTAACATCTTCTCCAATAGTACCATTTCCTCTAGTGACCGCCTTATAAAGAAATCCCCTCCTGTATTCTGCAACCACTGTCAGTCCATCAAGCTTCCATGACTGAATTACATCTCTGTCACCAATAAATTTACGTACAACGTCTAAATCCTTTGTTTTGTTGGAAGAAAGCATTGGATATTTGTGTTCCACTTTTTCAAGAAAGTCAACTACCTCTCCCTGTACTTTCTGCGTTGGAGATCCTGTCAATATGTATCCTGTCTCGTTTTCAAGCTCAGACAATTCATCATATAAATCATCATATTGTTTATCTGTCATAATGGGATTATCATATTTATAATAAGCATTGACAGCCTTATTAAGTTCTTCTACTAATTCTCTAATTCTATCTATTTTACTCAATCAAATCCTCCTTTGAATACTCGTTCTAATGTGTTAACACATATGCAATGCATAAAATTATAACAACTGTCACAATTGTTTCACATATAACTTCTGCCATTTTATTCTCCATTCTTTGTAATTTTCTCTAACTCTCTTCTCAAATTATAATCCTCTTTAATCTTCAGATTTTCTGCTTCTCCACGAGCATACATTAACTCAGCAAATCCACCTATTTTACCTGCCAAACCCTTAATTAATATAAACTTATGAGAATCTTTTTTATCTAAATCTTTCTTCATTTCTGAAATTCTTTCACTACATAAAGCTTGAATACATTCACACTCTTGCAGAGTCAATGGGAATGACCCTTCGTTTACGTCATAACACATCATGCCTATCACCTCATTTCTTCTGTACAATCTTGATTTTGTATCCGAGTTCTTCTTCAGTTTCTTCAATAGACATAGGCTTTTCATAATCCACATCATCTTCAGGATCTAATTCTTCCCATGTATCTCCTTCAAAGATTTCATTCACATTTACAAAACCTTTATTATCCCATGGTTCACCTTCACAATCATGAAAACCATACTTTTTGTTATATCTCATATCAAAGTCATAATATGTCTTTCCGTCGGTTTGAGCTTTATTTAGCATTTCTAATATTGTCATTTTTTTATTCCTTTCGCATACTATATATAGTAATCCAATCTCACTTCACACACTATATATTGATTAATTTTCCTTTTGAAACCACTGTTTCATTAACGCTATTATCTTCTGATATAACTAAAATTAATTGTTCCAGTAAAAAACAATACCAAGAACCAAAACAATGTATTAAGTGGATATGTAGTATCAAACATCTCCATAAATGGCATATTACAAATATCCATAATCCAAAATATTAAAATTCCAGTTCTTACCAACCAAACAAACCACATTTATTTACCTCTTTCAAACGCCAATACCAATTCTTTTATCTAAGCTATTTCTTATCAGACTCATAATCTACTTCATAATTTGTCATCTTCTTTTACCTCATAACACTGACAGAAACATCTTGGTACTTGCGTCATGTCCAGAAAATAATCTCCAATAACTTTTTCTTTTGCTTCACAACGATAATAATCACCGCCAGTATTATCACGTCGGATAACCACTCTAAGATGTTTACAGTATTTACATCTCTTATGTTTCGTCCTGTATTTTTTAACTTTCTCTGTCATTTTAAGCACCGACTTCTTTCTTCAACCACTCACGTAAAATATCTTCCCCACAATGATGCTTGCAACCAGAAGCACAACCAGTCCTAGCATCTTCACAAATATCATTACAACTTGGTCTTCCTAAATTTATGAAAAAAGCAAGCTGCTCATCATTCATACTTCTAACCCATTCTCCGTTTGTCATTAAACGTCCTCCATTTCCCAATCAAAAATATGTTTTATTTGAAAAATACTTATCTAATCCTTAAGCTTTCTCCCTGTGGATCTAAATGAGCAAATTCACAGTTAAGGGAACCGTCCTGACCTTCAAGTCCATTCTCTTTCAAATATTCTCTAATAGAATCTCCGTCAATTGCATCAGGCTGCTCAATTCTATATTCTTTTGGAACCTTTTCTACATCTACATCAATGACTAATTTTCTTTTGCCACCATTCTTCTGAATATTGAATGAGAATAAGTCAGTTGTAAACTTTTTCTTTCCAGTAACTCTCATACACATTTCAAGATTTTGTTTCAACCATTTAATTCTATTTTCTAATACCTTTTTTCGGTTAATTAGACGTTCTGACTCTGTGTCCAACCCCTTAATATTTGATTCTAAAGATTTAATGATTTTGGCATATCCGTCGGCTTTTTCCTCAATTTCAAAATCAATTCCTTCAAGAGTATCCATTATCATCTGTTCATCACATTCTGCATCTTCCAACATATTCATTAATTCTAAAAACTGACCCGTTAATTCATATAATTTCAATATCAAATCCTCCTATGCTATTTTCTCATCTTTTTCTTTTAATCTGAATTTATTTTCAAGTAACATGTCTCGTAAAAATGTCTGCTTGGTTTTCACCTCTTTTGTTTGAATAGCTTTTGAAACAGCAAAGTTATTTCCAACAAGGATGCAATATTTTTTTGCCCTGGTCAAAGCTGTATATAACAATTCTGAGTTATTCATAATGAAGCTGCTACTGTCCATACCAACAATTGTTGACGTGAATCCACTACCTTGCATTTTATGTACTGTACAGGCATATGCTAATTCTAAATTTTTTGAATCACTTTTACTAAATACAACTTCCCCAATTCCTACGAAATCAATAATGCAATATCCATCATCTCCAATTTCTTTAATAATTCCGATATTTCCATTGAAAACAGGAGTGTTATCACCATTAGAATTTACACATTTGTAATTATTCTTAGTATTTAAGACCTTATCTCCTACTCGTATTAAATATTTTTTTACATTTTCCTTCTTCTTTTCTAAAAGAATTTCTATCTCATTACCATCATTGAACTTAGGATTATAGATATCCTGAATCTTTGCATTGATGTTATAACAGGATAATTCTCCCTTTAATCGCATAGGAACACAAACCTGAACTTCCATGATATCTTTATATTTGTCCATTTCGCTCTGAAAATGTCTTATGATATTATTTGAAAGAGATTCCTTATTTCCGGTGATATCGAGTTCCATATCCTTCAACTCACCTAAAACTACACTTCCATCAAAACTGTTTGAGAAAATCTGTTCTTGTGATGCTACCTTAATTGAAGTAGGAATGATTCCACTCATAAGAGCTTGTCTGTGTGGTTTAGTTAATTTCACAACTGGTAACACATCACTATCCAAAATATCAGCAAAAACTTGACAGTTTCCAATTGGTGTCAACTGCTGAACATCACCCATGATAATAACCTTTGCGCCTGATGGAATTGCCTCTAATAAAGATAAAAATAATGTTCCATTTATCATAGTAGCTTCATCTATAAGAACAATATCCACAGCCAATTTATTTAGCTTATTGAACATGAACTGTCCATTCTGATATCCAAGTGCTCTATGAATCGTACTTGCTGGGAGTCCGGTGGCCTCTGTAATGCGCACACTTGCTTTACCTGATAATGCGCAAGCCAAAATATTGTAATTATCATATAATGAACAAATTCCATTAGCGGTACTTGTTTTACCAGCACCGGCCAATCCGGTAAGTGCCATTACATGATTATCGAGACTTAATTTAATAGCAGCTCTTTGTTCATTTGTAAATGTAAATCCTTGTTCATCTTCTACTCTACTTACTATACTTTCCCAATTTCCAATATTGAATGACTTAGGGATATAATCCATATGTAATTCCGACTCTGGGAGAATTTCGTCATCTTTAGTGTCAGTTTCAATAATTTCAATTTTACCAATCTGCAATCTAATTAGTTCTGACATAATGTTATTCTCTAAATCATAGAATTTTTTCAATGCAATTTTAGTACCGTTATCTAATACAACTACATCATTATTTTCAATCATTAACTTTGCTGTGGAGTTCACTACTTCTTCCGGAACAAAACCAAGAGTATCGTACAAAGCTTTCATTAATTCTTGATAATTCAGATAACTTTTTCCTAATTCACCTTGCTCGTTTAAATGGTGTAACAAAAATCCTTTAATTCTACGAATATCAAACTGACCAACACCTACTTTACATGCCACCTCATCAGCTTTTTTAAACCCAACACCTTCCACCCTAACAAGGTCATATGGATTATTTCTCACCACATCAATTACTGTGTCTGGCGAATGATAAAAATCAACAAGTTTCTTGATAAACGTATGAGTCAAACCTAGCTGTCCAAGTTCCATATAAATTGCACTGTAATCTTTGGATTCCTCAAACTCGTCAATCATCTTCAAAGCTACTTGATTTCCTATTCCTTTTATTTTCATTAAAGATTTAACATCTCTATTCTCTAAAAGTTTGATTACATCATCATATTCTTCAAATAACTTATCTACCAAATTTTCGTTCAGTACATTTTTCAAGAACTCTTTCTGTTTATCTTTACTTGATATATCGATACATTTGCTGATATATACTATTTCATATGTATTACCATACTGTTCATGTACGTCTGCTAATTTACAAAATACCTTATAGGTTGTTCCGAACTCCAAACTACATGTATTTCCTTTTAATTTAATTTGATCCATATCCTCATTACAATTATCTAATGCTTTTGTAATATTCGCTCTGAATATTGCAAATTCGTTGGATTCCACTTTTTTCACATACTTAGGAAATATAATCCAATCCAGAGTACATTCAAATTTTAAAATTTTCTCTTCGTCCATTAACAAACCTCACTTTCTGGTATAAGAGATTTTCCATTTCCATAATTTCTAAAAACAAGATCGTATTGTGTAATCACCTCATTTTCTCTAGTAATATCTGCTGCTATTATGTTTAATCCCTCATCATCTTTTCCAATAATTTTTTTACTAAATTCTTTTTCTGTCTTGATTACATCAATGATATCTCCATCTTGTAGAGGTAGAATTTTAAATACGTCTTTTCTAACCTTCTGATACTTTATTTCTCCGTTGTTCATGTTATAAATAATAATATTTGGAGATACTACATTTCTTGTATTTAGTACAAACCATCTATTCGTTGATAAAGTTTCATCGCGGTATCTAACCTCATTGAATTTTGATACCTGCATTTCCATAATCTCATATGGATTAATATGAGTATTCTCCAACGTGTCAAATATTAATTGCAATGCTTTTTTGTAATCTAAATTGTTATAAGACTTACCTGATTTAGATAATTCTGAGCATTGAATAATTATTTGCTTTATTGCATTATCTGTAATCTTCTTATCGAGTGTTGTGACAGTTATTTTTTCTTTCCCGTACAACACTGTAAAATAATCTCTAAATGTCAACAATTTCTGAGTCTTTCCATACACAGAGCAACAATCAGCTATAAGATAACCTTCTAAAACTTTTTTTGTTATTCCATGTGAATTACACTTTTCTAAAAATTCATAGAAGTTTTTGCTGTTACACATAAAATCAAATAGGACATTTGGTGTTTCATCTATTTTAACTTCTTCTTTCGTTAGGAATTGCTTTATTCTATCATTAGCGGCATCTATATAATATTGAAGATCCAAGTAGTCAGGGACAGTTACCCCTTGAATATCATCATTATTGATAAAACACTTATCTGGTGTATACGAAACTTTCTCATAACTCTTCTTACCCTTTTCAATCTTAACTTTATAAATTCCTTTATCGTCTGGTCTAATAGAAGCAAAAACTCGATGTACTTTTTCTTTTAAAGGTGTTCCATCTTCCACCATAATTTTATCTTTGCCATCAACTTTTACTTTTTTACCTTCACCATATACAACGCCTTTATATAAATTAGTCAGTTTAATAACTTTTTGAAATTCTATTAATTCTGTTGTACTCCTGATAGTTTGTTCAACAGGAATATCGTGAACAAAATAATTAACTACTGCTTTATTTAAAATTGGCAGATCATTATCAATAGACGATAATTTCTTGACGTATGCTCCTTTACACTTATAATGTCCATCATCTAAGTCAATCAGCAAATAATTATTTACGTCTTTCTGTACTAATCGACCGTGTTCATAAACATCAAATTCCAAATCAAGTTTAGTTCTTGTTTCCCATTCTTTAGATATAGCTTTCACTTTATCTACATCTGCTAATGTATTTACTCTTACATAGATTCCATCTGTATTAATTTGCAAGATTTCACACAAGTCCTCTAATCTAGCGGCCAATTCAGTAAGATAGAGTTGCCCTGCAATACAAACGTTATTACTTTGAACTGGGTCGTAACAGGCAGAATTGATATCTTTTAATATTCCATATGCACTGTTAATAACAATTTTCAAAGGCTTCTGACGACTATCTTTTGCTTTTTTGAGTTCTAATCTTCTATCCCTCATATTTTCAAAGTCTTTAGGATTTTTAAGCTTCCTACTAGCAAACCCCTCATTTATCATTAATGAAGGATACAAACTTGCTACGTCCATTGTCACTAAAATACCTTCAAATATTTCATTATCTTTACTTCCGTGCAGTCCACCATACCCATATACACAAGGTACTCCTCCTACTACAGTAACTAACTGTCTAGTACTATTGCTCACAACTTCTGTCTTCAAAGGTAATTTATAACTTTTATTTTCTGGCTTGTTGTACCAATCTATAATATATTGATATTTACCTGGCATTTTTAGATTTTTGGGTAAGGTAATATCAAATTCATCATCGAGTGTATGTTGATCCACTGCTCCTAGAATAGAAGCAGCTAATTGTGCCTTTGTTTTATTAAACATTTCCATGTCTAATTCAAACATAGAAATCATATCTAACTGAGCTTCAAAGTCATCCATCGTGGCATCTAAAACACGTAACGTTTCCTTCACATCGTGAATATTATAAGCAATAATTTGTTCAATTTCTTCTTCAGTTAGTAATCGGTCAATATCAAAAGGTACATCTGTTTCTTTAATCATATCTCCCATATAGGCTTCCAACTGTTTAAGAGAGCGATCTTTTAAAATCACATCATAATTATTAAGATGATACTTTTTTGCATTTCTGACAATTTGATAACCTTTTTTTCCAAATTCCACTAATTGATCATTTATGTATGATGGATTAATACCATCTAAAATACCTTTAAATAAAAATTGATCATATTGTCGACTGTTATATCCGACATATATTGCGTCACGATGTTGGTTGAAAAATTCAATTAATTGATTTCTATCATTAATAATTGTTATAGGTTTATCTCTTTGTTCCTTATTGATTAGTGTCAAGCACCACCAATTGATCTTTGAATAGCACTCAAAGTCGTATCCGTATATCTCTCTATCTAACAAATAACTCCTCCTTATTAACCGAATCCAAACCCCTGTACCTTGTTACTTTTTCTATATAACCAGTCTTCTACTAAAACCTGTGCCATTTTTCCACTTTTATTATCTATTGAAAATCTGCCGATAATATCAAATTCAATGTTTTCTCCAATAGCTATTAATTCCTTATAATCTGAACTCAAAGAACTTCCTTTTGTTTGCTTTGTAAATTTTATATTGTGATACTCAAACTCAATTTTATTCTGTTTACTACCAAGTAAATTTAAATAGTATATATTACATGGTACATTTTTAATTAGGAAGATAGGTTCACTGACTGAGTTCCCCCATATGTCATCATGTTTTGCCACATTCCTAATTATTTGATCGTGTATGACATCAGCTTCATATATTCCGTAGATGTGATATGTAGGTTCATCTATTCTTTTCATAGTAGAAAGAATTTCAAATAACTTATTTGTATTTTCAAAAGTAATTTGGCATCCAAATGCTCCTGGGTGGCCATCAACCTTATTAAATAACTTTGTTTCTTTACACCATTGGTTAAAATCTAGTATTTCACATTTGTCATACCCTCTACCACTACCTTTGCAAATATCACCTTTTCTTCTCATTAGTAAACATGGTCTCTGATATTGATCTGCTAATTTATTAGCGATTAATCCAGTTGAATTACTATCTACTTTATCTTCAGCGTTGCATATCAAAATAGGTAGCTTGTCTAATCCATATAAATTGATACTTTCAGATAAAACAGCTGCACTCTCCTCTGTAAGTTTCTTTTGCTTTCTGTTAGTAGACTGGCAAGCCCTCAACGTGTATTCTTGAATGCTCATCCGTACCATTCCTTTTCCTGGTACTTTTCTTTCAAGACTTTTATCAGAATTACACATTGCCTCAAACAGAATGCTCTTATCCTCATAAGTTCCTAATCTAATCATAGAATTTATTAAAGGACATATGTAAAATCCTACACTATTCAATGTTACTTTATTATTCATAGCATACATTTGAGCTTCCACTAATGTTCTTATCAGCTTATTCTTTCCAGTCATATTTCTCATAAGTTTCAGACCTTCGTTAATCAAATACCTGGTCTGTAAATTTAGAACATCTGCTCGATCACCTATCATGCCGAGTGCAACTAAATCCAGGTAATCATCTGCATAATCTACTTTAAAATGCTTATCAAGTAATTTCGTAAATTTATAAGTTATACCTACTCCTGTCATTGCCTTGTCTGATACTCTGGGAGATAATTGATTATTTACAACTATTGCTGGGTTATTTCTCCCTTCTTTAATTGAATGATGATCCAAAATTATTACATCTTTTCCCGAATTAATTAAGGCTTGACATTCCTTCAAATCACCACTTCCAGCGTCAGGTACGATGACAAGTTTACTATTGGTTGATGAAATTATGTCAATTTTGTCTTGTAATCCATGAATTTTACCCTCATGAATAAAGCAATTGATTTTAATTTTTTGATTTATTTTTTTTGTATACAAATATATATTTGCTGCCGAAGTATAACCGTCTACATCGCAATCCACAAGTAGGTCTATCTCATCATTATTTACAATATGTCGTACATAAACATCTCTAGCCAACTCTATATTATCAAGCAATAATTCACTCTCAGTATTGTCTAAAGTAGGATTAAGAAAGGAAGGTATGTCTTTTATTCCTTTCAGTTTTAATATATCTTCCAATTCATTCCCAAAACATATATTCCCTAATAACTCATATCTAAAGCTCAATGACTCATCTCCTCTCTAATCATTCGTTCCGACATAAATCTTATTCTCCATCAGTTTCAGTAAAACATCTTTTCCTTTATCGGTAGGAGAATCCTTATACTCCAACATGTCAGATGTGTCCCAAATTACGGAAACTAAAAAATAGGAACTTAATTTGTTTATTATTTTGTCTTTTATATGCTTTGCCCATTTTTTACATTCGTCTGAATCCAGAGTCTGATATTGTTTATCTAAAGCAACTATTACTTCTCTGACACCGAGCATCAGCAACATACTTTTTTGATAATCGGTTAAATTACTTCCGCATAAAGCTACTGTAAAATTATCATCTCCAAACATCGTATCCGTTTGAAAAACTGATTTCTCAGCTTCTACTAACATGATTTTCCTTTTTCGTTGAATTGTCTTCATATTGTGGTTTAATCCAAAAAGATTCTGACCAAGTGAATGATTATAAAATCTCCTACCTACTTTGAACGGGGTATATTTACCAAACAATTCAATATCTTCATCAACTAGCGACCTACCTCTAACACCTATAAGCTGATTATTAATATCAAAATGAGGGATGATTATCTTTTGCTGCCATGTAGAATACAACACATTGTATTTCTCCATAGTTTCAATGGATATTCCTTCTGTGACCCAATCTTTGGTATACATTTTCTGGAATATATTCAATATATTTTTGTCATATGGGACAAGGGATTTTGTCTCTATTTCTTTCCTGGAATTCTTTTTATACTTTCGAATAAACTCCCAATCAGAAATTTGTTCTTGCTTTCCGAATCCATATTCACAATTATCAATGTTTAATTTAATGCAAATCCAATTAATTGCTTTTTGAAACTCTTCCTGTTCATACCCCTTGTATCCCATGACAACATCAAATATATCCATTTGTCCGCATTCTGTATAGCAATGAAACAACTTTGAATCTTTATGATAATAAAGTTTTGGTTTTGTACCATGATGACATATAGTATTAGTTATCCACATGTCATCATCTTCATAATAGAAATCAGCTCCCATCTCTAAGAGTAATTTTCTTACATCTTCATCTGATAGCTTTTCCTTAATCTCTTGGGTGGTCATTCATACCTCCCTATTTCGATAACTTTGTTGCTAAGTCAGTGCCTGATACATCGGAATTATCAGTCTCTATGATTCCTACATTTCCTACATCATCTAATTCAAAATCAATTACAGTTCTTTCAATATCAGTAATTAATTCAAAGTTATAATCAGTTACAAAACAGTCAACTTCTCGCATAGTACCTAAATTTATCTTTGTCCACACAATTACAGTTTTCCATTTACCACCGCGATTTTTAAATATGTAATATGACATATTAGGTGTAAGTGTTCCAAATCTTCCTTCCGATTCTAAAATTGGTTTTAACTTTTTTATGTCCTTATGTGTCACCGGTAACGCTAAAATTCCACCATCCGCCTTTTCTATAATAGCTTTTGAACCTTTTAACGCACCGGCATCTTTATTAGCATCATCTTTATAGGAATCGTTCAACTGAGTAGATGAACCAAGATATATGTTATATTTATTACATACGAGCTTTAGTGAATTGCTAAATAGAAATAAAATCTGATCTGTTCTTAATCTTGACTTAGTCTTTTCATAATAGTAAGCATATAAAGATGGTGAATCATTAATATAATCGAAAAAGCAAGCAATTATATTGAAATTTATTACATATTTCTCAATGGTTTCACTTATAGTATCAATTGTAAAATCTGGCATGTATTCGCCATATAACAATGATTCTGCTACATATTCAGCGGCAAGACGTAACACACATTCTTCCTCTTCACCAATATCTCTCCACTCTTCAATTCTATCTTGTTCTATTCCGCTTATATGAGCCAATAAACAATCTTGAATTTCTTCTTTCGTTAACTCCGTGGAAATAAACAGAACTGGTTGTTTTTGACCCGTTGGTTTCCACTCATGTTTATTCCAATCATAAATTCTATCACAAGCCATATTACATGCGTCTGCCATAGCATTTCTACTTTTTGACCCACCTGATATAGAACTTCTAATAATGAATTTTTTCTCTCGCATTCCCTTGAAAATAGTAGTGAGATATCCTGATTGAAAAGGATAACCGTAAACATTTTCTTGACGCTTATGTTCTTCTAATCTGTTTTTTATGCCATCACCAACATGAAAAGAAAAATTATCACCAAATGCATTTTTCCATAATGATTTAAAATCCAAGAATCTATTATTGATTGCATTAAGTACATCATTACTTGTAAGATTATTGAATGCTTCCATCTTGATATCATCAGTCTCATCATAAATAAAACCAACATCTATTTTTAATGATTCTGATGCATTTCTGATTATAGAGTATTTTCTTACATCATCATAATATCTTCCAACATTCATTAATTTGTCAGATGCCATATTAATGGCTTCCTCTATATATTCCCAACCATTATTATTTTTCCATAACAAAGAAGCTGATTCAAAAATTGACACTTCATTTTCTATATCAAGAGATGTTATTTTCTCTACGTTTCCTTTTTTCGCAATATTAGCCATTGCCCCCCAAATCATTTTGTGAAAATTTTCAGGGTAATCATTTTCATTAGTAGATAGCTTTTCGTCTAATATCAATCTTGGATTTATGCAATAACAACCGAATAATAAGAAAATTGCTTTTTTGTCTACTTGTTGATTGAAAACTATTTATCTCACCCCATTCAATATTTTTCTAAATTTATTAATGAAACGCTATTGTTCCTTTTAGAATTTGACTGCTTTATTTTCCTAGTAATAACCGTTGAGTTTTCTAATTTAGCAACTTGATTTTTTAAACGTTCTTGTTGTTCGTAATATTCTCTAGCTTCATCGTAGTAATATTTTATTAGTGCCATACCGTATTTCTTATCAAGAGTTTTATTTAAAATCTCTTTGCAATACCACAATGTATAAGTCATAGCAGCGTAGGAATAATTAAATTCATCCTTTAATTCTTTAATTTGCTTAAACATTATTCCAGTTGGCTTATCCAACTCAAAATTCACACATATAAATTCTATTAAACTTTTATATTCTTCTGAATACCTTTTTATGGACGAATAACAATCAGAACAATATGATTTTGAATTATGTATGTGTTTTTCATCAGGTTGAAGTGATTTACCACATCCTTTGCATACCGCTAGTCTAGCCATTATTCACCACCCTATTTAAAAAGCGAGGAGGATTAATCCTCCCCATCATTATTTAATTGCAAATTTGTCTACTAATTCCTGTAACTCCATCACAATAACTTTTGTAAGATCAATCTGACTATCTCTTAATGAATCAAACATTTTGACATTACCATTGTCATCTAAACCAAGGTTCTTTTGTAAAACAGCAGTAGCTTCGGCAGCATGTCCATTTGAGAATAACAAGCTACCTAATTCAACTCCTTTAGCTTTGACCTCTTCGAAATTTTCAGCTACTGGTTTCTTGTCAATAGTCTTTTCTTTGGTTGTAAAATCACCGCCAAGATCTTGCACAGCCTTTGTCCAAACTGTCTTTAATTCTTTTACATTAATTTTTTCAGGCAATCCAAATGTGTCTTTTAAATCAGGGTATTTATCAGTTTTCTTGAATGTAATATATCTTTCATCTTTACTGTCCTTCCACATATACCCCACTAGATAGGCTGATTCTCTACAATAGGAAAATGTATTTTTGTTAAGTTTTAACGTATCACTTTCTTTTTTAGTATCAAAATCCTTACTATGGGAAGATTGAGCGATTGAATGTACTGTATAACCAAGGCTCTGAATTACACCAATATTCCTCAATGCACTTTTAAAACGAAGTGATCCCTCGCCAAATCCCCCCACATCTTTAAGAATTTCAGCATCTCGATTTTCAAGAACATATCTTTCACAAAATTCTTCATACTTGTCAAGTGTGTCTACAATAATACACGAAAACTTTTCTTTAAACACTGGATTTCTAAGCTGACCAATGACTGACTTAAAATCTGACATTGTATCAATTTTAACAGCCATAATCCCAGGTATATTTTGATATCTATCTTCAAACTCTAAGAAAAATGGTTCTTTGTCAGGTGATAATTCTTTTAAAAATTTCATCAGAGTAGTAGTTTTACCAACACCTGTATCACCCATCCAAATCGTTGAATACTGACTCAAGTTAATAGAAACTTTATTTGGTGTTAAATCATTTAAATTAATATACATATAAAACTAAGTCTCCTTTATCTTCTTATTATGTTTTGTTAGTTGTTCCCTATCTGAAAAATCCAGATAGGGGTTAAGATGTGTTATCCTTGTATTAATGCTGAGCAAATGGATTGTATGTAGTCTGAGGAGCTGGTGTAGACGTATCAGGCTTGAAAGGTGATTCTTCCTGCCTTGACTGGCCACTAGCAACTTCAGCGATAGTGGCTTTTCTCTTTGCTCTTAATGCATCAACAATTTCCTGGGTAAGTTCATGCTCAAAAATTGTGGTTGGCATAGTCCCAGATTTAATTTCATTCTTACGTACATATGTTTTAACCAAGTGCTTAATATCATCACCGAAAGCAACCTTTTCAATTTGTTCTTCTGTTTCAACAGAATTAATAACCGTTCCAACAAATTTGGTATAACAACCATCATAATAACCTGCACTTCTGAATGGAGCAGCCATAGATTTGTCAACTGTCATTTTAATTGGAATTAAATGATCGGCTGTATACACTGCATCTTTTCCGAACCCGTCAGCAGTCTGACCGATTCCCATCATATTCACAATCAAATTACCAGTAGGAACATCTTTTATAATCTCATCTTTGATTGACTCTACCACTCCTTCAACTTCAAACTTTGATTCTAATACTGTCGAATCATAATCTTTTGGTTCAATTTTATTAATGAATCTAGCTGAAATTCTATTAGTTGATACTACTCTTCCATCATTTCCTTTAAAATCATTTACTCTAAATGAACCATCTGTAATGGATACAATCGCCGGTCTCTCCCCTTCTGAACAGTGTTCGATATCCTTGAGATTTTCTTTCGCATCACTGTACTGCTTATAGAAATAACTTTCTTCTGACGTGAAATTTTTGTTCTCATCTTTCTTGAACTTATAGGCGAATAAATTAATTTCATGCTCACTACCATCGGAAGTTCTTAATACAAGACTTCCACCGATTGCGTCTTCTCCCTTTTTAGTCTGAAATTCTTCAATATTGTTTTTTACCAACTCACCTGTTACCGTTACTACATTTTTTAATTCTTTCATTAAATAAATTACCTCCGTTAATTAAAATTTTTGTATGTTAAATATGTAAAATATAAAAACATCTATAACTTCAACGCCTGTCTCCAAGCGGAACATAGAAACTCACTCTATATAAACTTCTATGTCAAAATAGCTATTTATGGACAAACTCTCCCAAGGGTGAGCTATTTCAGCACCCGCACAGATATTCTCTGTTCAGTTTTAAAATGTTGGAATTTATAATTGATATGAATTTATGCAAACATTAAAACTTGTTGACCATCTCATTAGCCGCCAAACCAATTTGATGGTGATACTTATTTATTCTCTGGATGAAGCAGGAATTTCAATGTGTTATCCTGTGAACATATAGTAATTAAGCAAGTATTTACTTCTATATACAGTATATCCCTATTTGGTTTCATTCGCTCTCAAATAATCCATTGCCTGAATATAAGCTTCTCTCTGAATTGCAATTTGTTCTGCTCTTTCAACTTCTCTACGTCTTTCTTCTCTACGCTGCTTAGATGCTAATATCTTAGCTTTCTTCTTTTCTATTCTCTCTTTCTCTGCTTTATCGTCTTCAATTCCCTTAAGTTTCTTTTCATAATCCTTGATTGCTTTACTAATAGTGTTATTATATTTACTAGATCCACCCATAAGGTGCTTTGTTAGACAGATTGTAATTGCCTGTTCAAGACTAAATACATCATCAGCTTGACATACCGCCTTTTCTTTTAAGCCATCTCCGAATGTCACCTCTACAACTTTATCCGGTACGATAATATTTACATCCGTGATTTTTTCTTTATGATTTTGACTAGATGCAAATACAAGTGGCGTTATATCGTTAATTTTTGTAAGTGATGCGTAAGCATCGTATGCGTCCTTCCTCATCTTTTTATTCATCTCCTTTCGTTCTTGTTCAAATTGTTCTCGGATACAATTCCATTTATGATCTTTTTCATAAATTGAAAAATAATTGTGCATTGCCTTTATACTCTCTAATCTGTTCAATATAATGTCCTCCCTCTTTAGTTTAATTGCAATACATCATAATAATTGTCTGGCTCCCATGCAAGAGTATCATCTACTAAATAATGTAATTCTCTAAATTTTTCGCCATCCTTTAAGTAAAGTCCGTACTCTTTAAGAAGTTCGTTGTTAAACTCATTATCATCTACTGACGAAAATATCAACTGACACCGCTCTTGATATTTACTTATTTTTCCCAGAACAATACTAAGTTCTGCTTCAATGTTCCATGCCGACATTATAGCTTTTGGTATTTCAGTTTTCTTCAAAGTAAAATAGCCAGAGTCGCCGTAGTCATTAACATAATAAAATCTCAAAATTTTATCACCTACCTGTCTTTCTCCGTTGAATTGAAATCGAAGTTTAATTGGTATTTACCACGTCCCAATCTTCCGCTAGACAATCATTTATTGATGGAACCCACATAGAATGAGAACCATTAACCATTCTAATCTGCAAATATGGCTCACATTTAAATAATTCACCTTCATTCATTCCCCAAGCTTCTGCCGTTTGCTTATTACAAGGAATTCCTTGTGGATACCCCTTCTGATAAACGATGAACATGTTCTTTCCATTCCAGCCATCTCTAGCAACCTTTTTACCACTTTTTAATTTATCAATTGCTTCTCCAAAATTCATACTATTGTATTCTCCTTTATTTTTATTTTCCGAGGAAAGACGTGTTTTAACAGTTTGCTTTATATTACGCCTTTTATTTAATGTATTCCCAAGCCTCAATCTGGCGAACATCAATCCCAAATGAACTGTCGGGGCTTTGAATGTTATATCCAGTATAGTCTGCTACTCAAAATATGGACAAATATATCCATATCGAGAATTTTACTGTTTCATCCTATATGCTTTCAATCTGACAAATCAGTATCTACTCACAGATTCTTGTATAGTCCACAGTCGTAAATTCCGGTCTAGCCAACCGTACATACTTACATTTACTTTTATTATGCAATTTTGTAAGTTATTGCATCTCTCAAATTAAGACTTGCGTTATAATCTCTATCAGCACGATACCCACATTCACAAATGTATTCTCTATCAGAAAGTTTTAAATCTTTTTTGATACATCCACACTCATGACAAAGTTTACTTGATGGATACCATCTATCTACAACTCTTAATTCAATTCCTGTTTCTTTGCATTTTGCTTCCAATTTCGTTCTAAACTCATAAAACTTCTGTGAAGCAACTGCTTTAGAAAGATGCCTATTTTTCATCATTCCAGATACATTTAAATCTTCAATCGTGATATAAGACGGTTTGGTTTTTACTATCTCATTTACACTTTTGTTGATATAATCAGTACGAATAGTATTTATTCTTTGATGAAGTTTTTGTACTTTGGCTATTTGTTTTTGGATATTTTGTCTAGTAGCTTCTCCTTTCTTTGAACGCTTTTTATAGTCCTCGTATTTCCTCGAAAGACAGCGTTGTTCCCTTTTTAATTGTTTTTCTAGTTTCTTTAATCTTGATGATTTATTAATGTTTTTCTTTGTTATTCCATTGCTTGTAATAGCAAAATCTTTTACACCAAGATCTATTCCAATACCAAAATCGTTTAATTCTGACTGTGGATTTTCTTGTTCTTCGATTAATACAGAAACGTAATATCTTCCAGCTTTACAAGAAACAGTTCCACTTTTAATTATGTGTGTACTTGGATTCGTTGGAATATAACCCTTTTCTTTTATCCTCACCCATCCAATAGTAGGTATCTTAATTCTGTGTCTTTCACATGGAATAATTACTTTTGCGTCTGTTTTTACAAAATACATCTTTACATCAGACTTTCCCTTTTTCTTAAAATTAGGGAATCTTGATTGTCCTTTAAAAAATCTTTTAAAGGCTCTATCAGCATTCATAATACTTTGTTTTACTGATTTGCTGCTTACTTCTTTTATCCACGAATACTCAGGATTTTCTTTGATATAGATGTTATTTAACCATTTGGAAAAATCCATCCCAGATACAAATTTCTTTTCTTTTTCATATACTTCTTTATTGTGTGCAAGAAAGAAGTTGTATACAAACCGACAAGTTCCAATGGTTTTATTTATCATTTGAATTTGTTCTAGCGTTGGCTTTATTTCCGTCTTGTAACTCTTTAGCAATCTCACTATCCTCCTTTATCTGTTTCTTATACTTTCGCAAACCATAAATTCTGCAACTAAATACGTGAATAATAGAGATTAAATCATTTACCAATTCTTGCTCAGGAGAAGTAGTTTCATTATTTACTACAATTATTTCAACTCCGTTTGATTTTAGAAATCTTTCAAACCATTCATAACCAAATCGAATAAATCTGTCTTTGTGAGCAACGATTATTATCTTAACAAGTCCCAACATACAATCTTCTAATAGTTTATTCCACTTTTTTCGATTGTAATTAAGTCCGCTGCCTATGTCCTCAAATACTTCATCAACAATAATTCCTTTTGCATTTGCATATTGTCTTAGAAAATCTACTTGGTTTTTTAAGTCGTCTTTTTGATTCGAAGTTGAAACTCTTGTATATATAATTACTTTCCCTTTTTTAGTATGAGATTCTCCAATATAATCAACATATTGTTTATGTGTGTAATATCTACGGTCAGTAGGAGTGCGATATGCTTTTAACTTTCCTTCATTGTCCCATCTTTGTAGTGTTTTAACGGAAACACCAATCATTTCTGCAAATTCATTTGGTTTGTAATTATTCATGTATATACCTCCATTTATTTGATATATACATTGTACCACATTTGTCTATGTTTGTCTACTTATTTAACAATGATTAATCTCTCCCGTATCTCGATTAACCGTAAATTCACAGCTAAGACATCCAATCGTGATTATACTACCGGATTTTAAATAAATTTTTACTTTGCCTTTTCGCATACGTTTTCTCCTTTTCTATCTTGAAATAACTACTTTCTTGGGTTTTCTTATGCATTCCTTTCATGAAATTAATCTTTCATATCCCGAAATTAACTTGGGGAGTCTGACCTCCCCAAATCATTTTACCCTAACTCATTTAACATCTTCTGCAAATCTTCCATTGATGCATTCTGTAAAGCTTCGTCCTGTTTAGTAGCCATAATCTGCATGATTTTCTGCTTCTTTTCTTTTTTCTCTAATGCATCTTCTCTTGCTGCTTTCTCGGCCAATTTCACTGAAACAATGTATTTTACAATCTCAATCTGATTTTCTAACACTTCATCTTCTTTAGATTTCGTACTTAGAAGGCTTTCTTCCTTTGACTGCTTAACCTGGGCATTCAATGTTTTAAACACAGAATCCAGTGCTGTTAATGAAAGATCCCATAAATCTTCAACCGATATACTACCCTTGTACGGGAACCTCATTCTTGTTTTAGTTGCTACCTCAAATAAATTTACGTTACTCATAATCACATTCTCCTTTTATTTTAAAATTTAATTTTCATAACTCTTTCAGTGGCGCCTTTTACTTTTACTACTAAATCTGCACGTTTTGTCATGCTAAATCCGATTCCTGAAAGCTGATCCTCTGTATCTTCTACATGGCATTTTGCCCCTAGTGCCTCAAAGACTCTTTTGTGTTCAACTAGTTCGTTCTTTAAAAACTCATTATAATATCCGTTTGGTTCCTCTCCATTTTTACAATCTTTCAGCATAAAAAATAAATGTCTATGACCAATACCATCCTGCTCATCAAAATAATTAGGGCTATAACAGATAACAGAAACTGGAACAAACTGGTTTGTTCTAACATTCCATATGTCAATCGGAGTGGTATCATTATCCATCATTTCGATAATTTTAAATTCTCCATTTTTCAATTCTATTTTAGCCAACGTCACCCATTCTTTATTTTGCAGTGGCTCTCTTCTAATAAATTTGTATACATTTCCTCCAAATGCAATTTCTGCCTTAAACCCTCCGCTTGTTGGATTCCTTAGATTCCAGTTATGAATTTTGAATATATACACCCCTTCTTTTAATTTATCGATTGACGGGAACGTTGTGTTTTCTACTGGAATATACCCTACGGGAGCAACATTTGTATAATCAACGTCCTGCGAGCCACCAGACGCAATGTGATTTCTATGATTCCACCCAACACGTTCATTATTTCCATAATTATCATGAATTTCTTTACCATTTTTGAATACCACATCTTGATTAGAACCAGGCATGAACACATGTAAATCCATCAACGATCCATTTCTCATACCATCATAGTTCCAACTATGAGAAAATCTAAGTGCTCCATCAACTCTACCGCCAGCATCCTTAACTCTTTGCGTAATATCGCTATCTGTGATATTGCCTGTATATGCCCAGCTCATACCATTATTCCATTTAAACATTGTTTTGGCTTCTGAATTTACAGGGGCAATCAAGGAAACAAAGTTCTTATCGTGTTTATTTTCTACAAATGCTTCAACTTCTTTTGCAGTAGGTAGAACATTCTCTACAAAATCTTTTACTGAAATTTCTTCAACTTTTGAGAATCGCTTCGGACTTACAGCTACATCTTTAGCCATATCTCCAAAAATATCACTCATTCCACCAATGCGTTTCGCAGAATCTTTATTGGAAAAGAGAATATTATTCACTGTAATATCATCAAGATTTGCAAATCTTCTCTGTAAAGAATCCATGTATCCAAGTTCTGTAATGGTTCTATGTGCTTCTTCAAGCATTTTCTTTGTAAAAATTGCCTTTGGTCTTTTATAATTTGACGGGGCTACAATCTGCTCATACTTCTTAACCGCAAGATCCAAATCCATTCCTTCACTGATATTTACAAGAAGTGTTCCAATACTGTGATTGCGGATTCTTCCAATTGCCCCACCTGCTTTTACTGATTTTTCCCATGCAAATAACTCTTTCTCTTTCTCTTTTTCAGTTTGTAATTTGTCAAATTCCTTTTTATATTTCCGGAATTCACCTAAAGCAGCTTTCCACTCTTCTCCCTTGTAAAGAGTATTGGAATTAATCAGTTCTAAAACCGTATCAATAGAATCCATGAAAATTTCATCTAACGAACGCTTGAACACATTTTTAGTATCTCTAAATCCGCCTTTAATATCTCCTTCATACCGTGAACTTCTGTCGTAAAACTTGTCCGGGAGTTCTAAAAAGAAATGATCCCATTTATGCATCTTACCGTTCATATCTTCATAGTTGAAGTCAGTACCAATTTTTTTAAATTTACTTACATAAACATCAGACACCATATGTGATTTTACAAATAAGTCCAAAGCTTCGCATACTGACTGATATATTTTATCTCCGAGATTTAATTCCCAAATTGTATGTACCTCGTTGTCTTTGATAACTACCGCATTACCAATATTCTTGATAAACTGGCGACAGCAACTGCAATCATGTTCTCTTCTTTCTCTAAAAATCTTATTTGTGCCAGCCGGGAAACTATCAAGATAGGTGTTCCATAGTTCGTCTTTGTCCACATTTACCTCAAACAAATGTGTCGAGTCCTTGCTTATTTCAGTAAACCTCTTTTGTAATTCCTCTTTAAATTTAATAAACTCCATAATATTATTCTCCTTTATATGTTTTTAATTTTCCTTTGAAAAATTTATTTCATGTCAAAAAATATTTTTAAATCTATTTTTATCATTTCTTTTGTCTCTGTTCCGTTATATAATTTGGTTTAAAATAATTTCAATTTGATTTAATCTTATTGCCATTGATATAACGAGCCTTTTTTCTGCCGCTTATTTTACAAACTTCATCCTCTAAATACATCGTGCAAGCACTTCTATATTCGAGATTTGGATATTTTGAAATAGAATACGCTTTAAATTGTTCAGGAGTAATTCCTCTTAATATTTTTATAATTGCGTTTATAACATCTTCACTATTACCGTAATTATCATACACGTCTCTCATTGCTCTTAAAACATATGTCGAATATCCATTTATTTTTTTATTAAATCCACATAAAATTAGTGTTGAAAATATAAAATCAAAGCAAGATTCTTCTCTTGATTTAATCATGTTCAGTGTTTCTGAGTAACTTCCAATTGTGTTTAGCTTTTTACTTGTCTTTTTACCAAACCCAAAATCAAATCCATATTTATTCCTTAACCGTTCAAACATTAATACGTTACAATCTCCAATTATCTTCAATGCTCCATGATTCTGTATTGGAGTCATTTTGGAACACTCTCTATTTTGATAAGCATAAAGTTCTGCTTCTTGTATCTTTCTTTTATTTTTATCATGTGATAATCCTAGCAGTACAATTGAAGAAAGATATTTTTTTGGCTTTTTTAAATTTTGGCTAGCCGTCCATCTGCCAAATCCATTTACTATGTAAAACATTCCTTCATCTTCATGTGGTACAACTGTTATTGGCTCTAATTTATTTTCATCCCAATTATCAATTAAGTTTTTTAAACTCCTTTGAGTTCTTTCCGGTGTTTGATAATCTTCATCAATTTTTAATAAATCTACAGGTATTTCATATAATGCTCTACAATCATTTTTTAATCGTAAAATTGCATTCATACAATCATCAAATCTTTGTAATTTATCTTCCAATTCTATTACCTCTCTTTTTTATTTTTCAATTAAAAGAACCAATTTAACTCTATATGTATTTCTCTATTTTTTTATAGATTTCGTTTGTTACGATATTTTTATTACTAAAATCAAACAGCCTAAACAATGTCTTGAAATAATCCTCCATACAATCGTATGGTATTTTGTTTTCTTTATAATTTCCATGTAATATTTGATCCAGATTGTAGTCTGCTATGGCTTCTCGTATATCTGATCTGTTGTTGAACACGTATTGATTTCTATATAGAAGAAATATCGAGCAAACAAATAAAGCAATGCCTACTATTAATATATTCATTTTGTTATTCCTCCTATTTCAACCTTAAAAGGTTCATTTCTTTGGTACTTTAGTTAAGTCATATTTACCACAAATTATGTCTCTAAGTTCAATTATTGATCGTTCATAATATGTCTTATTCTCTGGGTGTAGATGTTCTTGTAGATAGAGCAATTCAGAGAGTTCCTTCTCAGCATAAGACTTGGCATCTTCTACAATGTGCTTCCATGTTTTATTATAATTAATGATGTTTACTCCATATTCACATATAGGAAGACTCTTTTTCCAACGCTGCGCAATATAAAATGCCATATCCTCATCTCTTGTATATCTGCATTTTCCCCACATCTCAACAACTCTTGTTGGAACCAATTTATCAATTAATTCTGCGTGTATAACGGTTCGTAAAATTCTTCTATTTGAATACGTTCCATTTCTTGGTTGAATATTTCTTCATAGATTTGCGGTGTGATCTCGTGTTGCATAAGCACAGTAATCGCCTTTTTTAATTCACAGTCTTTCTTCCAATCTAACATTTCTTAATCCCTTTTACACAGAGCATCAATGGCTTCATTCCTACCCTTGTTTATCTTTTTAATTGCCGTGAGTGAAGCTACGTACTCTCTATTCTCATTAACCACGAATTTATAATCTTCCATGACAGCCGAATGAAGAGTCATATACACCTGTTTCTGCAATCCTTGTTTATAGATTTCTTTTAAAATCTCTTCTAAATTCATTTCCCTACCTCCAATCAATAGCTCATTTCTTTAAGCCAGTATTCAATTTCGTCAACCCAATCAGAATCATCGTATTGTGTCTTTTGATTTACCACTTCTTCTTTTTCTTTTAAGTCAAAATCAATATTATCAAACGCTATCTGTAGACATTTTGTCTGTGTAGGAGCTTCTGAACCGTCAACTATGGTCGACCCCATTGGTTCTGTTGCACAGACATAAAATCTATGTGCTTTCCAATATTCTCCATGATCTCCAACATTCCGATAATCATTTTCAAAAACTTCGATATCGTAATGATTCCAATTAGCACAGAATTCGTTACGCTTCTTGCTATTATTTTTGATATTTAATGTTTTGCCTCTGAATTTTACTCTCATATTTTTACCCGCCTCATGCCAACAATTCCTTTTCCAAATCATCTGCAATTTTTCTTAATTTCTCCATCTTATCCCTTATAAGTTGGTTGTAAATCTCTATGCATTCTTCATATGTTCTCGCAAAACATCTTGATCCAGTAGAAACCATACCAGACTGCCTTGCCGATCCATCTCTTTTTAAAAGATAAAATCGTCCATATGAAGAGCTATCTTCAGGTTTCTTAACCATACCTTTGACTGGTTTGCATATATTATGTACTACCTGCCCTCCATACCAACTATGCCTATCAAAATCAATATTATATGCACACCCATAAACTATTTCTTTGTTCTTAATATCTTTTACTTGTAACTCTGCCACCTTCTACCCTCCATTGAAATTCCGTTTTCATCCCAACAGTTCCACAACCAAATCATAATACTTTGTTCTACCCTTATACGGCACATACTTGGCAGCACTCAATTCAGCCTTGATTTTTCCAATAGTCCATTGCTGAGTAATAGCTCTCATCAGAACATCAACATAATTCATGGTCTGTTTGATGTCGCGTCGTTTCTCCTCTAAGTCATTAAGGATTCCGTCAATTTTAGTTCTAATATGAGCCGGAGGGCGCTTGTCCAGTCTAGCATGTCGGATATCCGAAATTGCAGAATCATAATAGGATAATCCACTACTCAGTACAGAATTAAAAGATTTGAGTTGATTGATATCCCATGCGGCCAGTCCAATAATATTAGTTACCTCTGATTTGATATTCTCTATAACACTATAATCAAATTCTATATCCTTTTCTTCGCAGTAAACACCACCATTGCCATGGTAGTTTACGTTCGTTTCCTCTCTGTTTCCGGTGTCTTTGTCTACCATATAATATGTACGAATCCACTTAATAGCCGATTTCTTATTCTGTAACAAGGTTCTCGCTTGTTTATATGTAAATTCTGATGCATCTATAGGTGAAGTGGTGCTGATATATTTGCCCTCTTGTAATGGATTTTTCATCACATAATTTTTACCGTCCGTCAATATGTACATGGCTATTCTCCTTTCACGCCAATCATTAAACTGCTTGCTTGTCCAACACTCGATTGTATTCCTCAAGGCTCTCTACCATATGTAAGTAATTCTGCTTTTGATCCATAAAATATGTATTATTGTTACCGGAGTAATCTGTCAGCCAATCGTCTAAGTCCTTGTCCTCTTTATAGGAATAGGCAACCATAGCCAACAAAGACTGCCGATTGTCAGGTTCTAATAACCTTGATCCAATTTTCACCGTATTGTCCAACAAATCATCAAGTGAATCAATATACAAGTCCATATTTTCATACACTAAATCTATATCTATACCAACATTTTCATTGATAAACTGTTCATCTGTCATCGGTTCATTATCCTCCTCTATATTTTCATCTTCTATTTCAGTGTCAAAATGCAAAAATTCTATCATCAGCTTTTCAAGCATGTCCAATTTCTGAATGATAACCTTTTTGTCTTTTGTCCCCTTGCCGTTATCAATCGTATCGAATGAATTATTCTCATATTCAGCAAAGGTTTTATTATGTAAGTTAGATTGGAATTCGGTTAAGAACTCTTCAATCTTCTTATCTGACAATCCAAACTGTGCACACTTATGAAAATGTGCAAACCATATAAAAGAATCTTTTATGTTAAAAATGTCATGAAACTTGTCATCTACAATATTCTCCAAACGGTTCAACAAATTTTTCAAAGTATCAAATTCTTGATCGGAGGAATTTTCATTCAGATATTTTCCAATATCTTTAGGCATCTTTTTCCACTTATCAGGATGAAACATCAACATAACAGATTCCATGACAACACGCTCGTAGGTTCCTTTTGGTTTTTCAACCTCTGGATAATCCCCACAATTTTTAAAGAAATCCAAATCCACGATATTGCGAATTTTTCTGGCATAATTATCTACGTATGTAAATGCCTTCTGTACAGCATTCATAGCCTTATGATTGTTATAACGCCTTACCAATTTCGAAATCTGTTCCATGGTGCAGTCCTGGTGAATTGCTATCTCAATCTGGTAATCATCAAATTTTTTTTGCAAAACTTTTGGTAACTCAGCAAAAGTCTTTTTCTTGATGTCAAATTTTTTTGATTCCCAGATGACATTATTCTCATCATCTTTGCAAACCTTTCCATTCTCAATTTTCTTTTCCTGATACTCAATAATACTATTCTCTATTGCAGATGAAATTTCATAATTACCATAACGGAACCAAACCAGCGAGGAACTTCTTTGCATACCATCAACGATGTATTGCTGAACCAAACTCTCGCCTAGTTCTTCTTCTCCTAAGATAATAGGAGGAATGTAATCGTCGGTCAGAACAGTGACAATTAACTCGTTGATTGCACTCTTGTCCCAGCAAAACTTTCGCTGAACGTCTTGACTGTCACTAATATCTTCTTCGTTTACTTTATCCAAGTATGACTTTAAAGCTAAAGTTTGCTTTCTGATTTTCTTTGCCACGATTATATCCTCCCATTTTTACATTAATACTTTGATGTTTTCGTAAGAACGAATTGCCTTCATGTTATCTAAATATCTTTTATTATCAATATGTAATAAGCCTTGAATCTCGTTTGAATCGTAACCCTCTGTAAGATACATGACTATTTGTTTCTGCAATTTTGAGAGCTTACTAAAATATTTCTGAATCTTATCATCATTTGAATATCCAAACTCCTCTGACAGTTCTTCTTCTATATTAAAGCTAGAAGCTACTCTTTCAGATAAATCAACTCCATCTTCCGTAGGTGCATCAATAGATATGTCTGGGATAATAATAGGATTGTTTTTCTCGTCCCTTGCAATTTTTCCGTCTTTATCCGTTTGCAAATTACATCTTTTCCAACGAGTATTATCTCTTGTCCAATCATAAAAGGCCCTCCAAGCATTCCCAATAAAGTAGGTTTGGAATTTACACTTTTTAGAGGAATCAAACGTTTTCAAACTTTCTACGAATGTTATTCTAGCGATACTGTACAAATCATCTTCATACATTTGAGGAACGTTTTTTCTTAGTATCAGAAATTTGCAGATTTTATTCAATTTTCGCATATCGTTGGACAAATATTCTTTTTCTATTTGCTCTCTTTCGAAGTTCTCCATTATGCACCTACCTATTGAAAATTGGGGAAATATAAGACAAACACTTGATTTGAACCAGAAAAACACATATAATAAGAATGCACCTGGTAATCTCGTTATTATCTGGTTGCTGAACAAGATAACGTACCGGCGCGGTGGCCAAACTTTGACGGTACGTTATCTTTCTTATTCTCTATTTCTTTATGTAATATTTCTTGAAAATTCTTACCCTTATTATAGACCCTATCATGGCACTTCGGACACTCATCATATCTTCTACGATTATTCCCATCATAGTTCGTACCAGAGGTCATTACTACTTTACACAACCTACATATCATATTGCAATCCTCCAAGGAGATAGACATATACAGAGCATGTCCGTATATGCCCGTCAAATAGAATTTCTAAACAGCAACATCTAATTCAATCTGCTTCCTTATTACCTGGCTCATTTTAATACCAGCTGCCTTATTATATACGTACTGGGCGTATCCGTCGATAATATAGCCATTTGCATCAACCACAATAGGTTTGTAGGGCTGATGACATTTCTCATCATATTCTCTGATGGTGTTGAGCTTCTCAGAGGAAACGGTACTCTTGGAAAATTTGTCCGTCACCTTTAATTCATCTGTACTTACATAATTATAAGGAACTACACAACCAAGCATTTTCTTTAACTCTTTACGGCTACAATTAACAACTATGGCTTTTACGGTATCTTGTCCAATTCCATCTGCAATCACATATGTTCGCCAACCTGTAATGAGATTATAATTACCAGATCCATCTTTGTCAGGCTGGACAATAACGACGCTGCCAATACTTAGCTCGTTAGTTTTGTAATAATTAATATGCCTTGACATATCATTTCTACGAAGTCCATCAATATGTATTTGTGACAGCAACTTGATTTTGTCCACCGGAATATCAACGATATTTTCGCTGTTGATTCGCTTAAATTCTTTGAACTTCCTATCATTATATGAAGAAATCTCCATATTATTTTTAAATCTGTCTTTTCTTGGCTTTCCCATTTTATTATTCTCCTTTTGAAATTGTATTTGTATTCTGAGACTCGCTAATACGTTTTAAACACCATGCATAATACCAATATAGCCAACTGTTCATTATATTTCCCTTATGTAAATTTTCTTTATAAGTAATCAAGCCTGTCTGCTTTTGATTTTCCACTATTGTAAATATCTGTAAGTGGTTTAAGGTACTGACGTTTAGAATCTAACTTTGTTTTAAATTTATTAAAGTCATCGATGAGTGTATCAGGAGATTTCTTTTTTAATCTCTTTACAAGAAGTTTATCGTCAATTTCTTCGCCAAATTCTGAATAGAATGTTGATAAGCCATCGATAATTCTTCCAGAACAAGCATTTTTTCGTGTACCATTATCGAAACTTTCACGAATAATACGCAACATTCTTCTGAAATTGTCTTCATCTAATGTTGACAGATAAGCTTTCCTAATAGCCGAAATGGCAACAATCTTTCCTACATTGTTATTTCTATTTTCACCGAATCCAAAGGTAAGACCCTCTTCTTCGACGATTCTATTCATATCAACCGCCCACTGCGCCCGATTCTCACCCTCCGCAAGGATTAATGCCTTTAACTGAGAGGGGTTGTCTATCGCTTTCTTATTCTCGTCCTGTGTAGCAAATAAATATGAGAGTTGCGCATCAGTAGCATTATACAAAATCTTACACGGTACAAATGGATCATCCCAATATCCTTCTGCTAAACCAGCAATACCACCATTAGTTCTATGGTTGCCATCGCATGTAGTTCTATCTCCATTATCATCAATAGCAATAGTAATAGGATCTAACCTCACTATAGACGGCTTCTTCTTAATGTTTTCAACTCTTAACGGATCGATTTTTCTTTGGAATACCGGATTCTTTAATGTCCTGATGTCCACTTTTCCTACACATACAAAGATGTTAGGAAATTCTTTGTCAAATCCGATCCTGTCATAAATCACAAGGCTGCTATCGCCCGCCTTAATCATCATGTCGATACTCTTTGCTAATTTTCTTACCGCTGTTGCTCCCATATTATTTTCCTCCTAGAAATAAATTTTTGTATCCGTTTAAATCGGATATTATTTTATTGAAGCATATTCTTAGTTCATCTATATCTTTCTCCGTGAACTGATGAATTTCTTTTTGATACATCATGCACTCAACCATACCCATAGAAAAAACATTAATATGTTTCTCTAATTTCTCCAATAACTTACTTTTCTCTATTTTTGTTCCTGGCTTGATGATTGCACCATTATTGACATAGTTATCAATAATCTCTTTTGTGGTTTTTCCTTTTAAAAATTCAGTGGAATCTACTTGTGGAACTTCCTGTTTAGGAGTTTCTGGCTCCTTGTCCTTCTTTTTAGCAGACTCAATGTATGAATAAGGACTTTTTCTTCCCATTTTAATTAGCTCAATATCATCTTCAGGTATATCTACCTTGTCGATATTTTTTGCCAGCTCTTCGGCAGTAGAGACACTTCTTTTATTTAAAACTGCCCGAACCAAGTCTGCTTCTTCTTTTCTGCCTTCATTTTCCAGTTTATCTATGACCTTTATCGTATTTATGGCTCTATCGGCTTCTCTGCCAGAACGCAATCCTATTTTTTTTGCGGTAATATCTCTGGATTTTCCTTGTTCTATTTGTTCTACAGCATGTGGCGGAACTGCCACAAGCTGAGGTCTAACCCCTCCAGTAGACGTTGCCTGTCTTTTCTTTGCGAGAGCCTCTTCAACTTCTTTTAATGCCTTGGCCTCTCTTGACTTCTGCTCGACCGTCTTTTCTCTAGTAGCATTGTCATTGATAATATACTCAATCTCTTCCTCTGGTGTTTCAAAGTCGATAACTTCTACATTGACCTCTCCGATTCCAAGTTCTATACAAGCTTTGTATCTGCTATTGCCGGCCAAAATATATCCCTCTGAATTAACCGTCAGAGTATGAACCTTTTTGCTTCTACGGATTTTTTCCACCAAATCGCTTACATCTTCGTTGTATCCGTATATTTCAGCATTTTTAGGATGCGGTTTTAAATCCGCTATTTTCATCTTGGTTGCTCTCACTACTTGCTTCTCCTTCCATTGATAACTGTATTATATATTCTCTTAATTCTTTCTGCATCGTCGCAACTCTACCCTCGACTTTCGATTTGCTGGTAGAACCTTGTCCACAAAAATCCATGTATCCAGATGTTTCAATCCAAACTTCAAACCACTTACTTAAAAACTCCGTGTATTCATCGTCTGTCAACTCATAATCAACGTCTAAATCTTCAACAGTTGCTAAATTCATAATCATTGATGGTATATGTATTTTCTTAAACTGCTTGTCCATCTCCTTGTTGTATTCAGGCAACAAGATAAATAATTTATCAAACAATTCCTTTGTACGTGCAATCAACTCATAATCTGGATTTTCACTTAATTCATTTGCATATCTCAACACTTCATTGGCACCAAAATTCTTATATTCGAATCCAGACAACAACATCATAGTCTGTAAGATACAGCTTGTTACTTCACCACGTTTTCTCTGAGTGTTGGTAAATGAGGCTCTATTTTCAAAGAAGTCACAATTTTTTATCTCTTCAATTTTGGCGGCTACATCTGTACCAAGTTTTGTATTGGCCTTCTGGGACTTCGTGAATACGCACCCATTGTTTAAGCGATAAAACTGTTCTTCAATCTGTTCATCTGTATAACCAGCAAGTAGTTTTACTTCAATTTTGTATTTATTAAAAATCTTCTGTAAAGCAGGATCTATTTTGCTGAACTTTTTCCCAGCAACAACATATGTGTTTTCTTCAAAGACTGGGTTCTTATCCTCATCAAAAGATACCGTTTTAATAACAACATCATCTGCATCTTTTGGAAGAGCAAACTTATCTTTGCTAAAATCGTATAATGTTGTAAGTCTTTGCTTACCGTCTAATACCGACATGGGAGAGAAATCCTCTGTTCCCTCTTTAATTATGTATATTTCTGGAATAAGGTATCCATTAAATACCGTATTAATTAACAATGCCTTTTGATCTTTATCAAACTGTCCGCCATCTCGTTGAATGGGATAATCAAATGTAAGCTTATTTTCGTCCATTTTCTCAATGAGATCTTCAATATTGTAATTTTGCCTTCTACTTTCCATATCACATCCCTCCTATAGATGTTTTAGTGCGATTTACGGGTAATTTAACAGCCGATGTGCGAATTGAACACACCCCAAGACATTCAAATTGTCTTGTGCTACCACTACACCAATCGGCTATGTTATATAATTCTCTTTTTAAAATGTGGAAATTCTTAGCAGAAACGCTGATTCACCTGAAAATACTTGACTATTACGAAATAGTTATGTAAAATATAATCAGGTATAGCGTTCTGCTATATTTCTTAAATAATCTTATTTTAATATGATTGTTTATGTAAAACTTAACTTTGAAAAATTGCAGTCTAACTAGTGGAGGTACGCCAATACCGATGATACTAGGTAGGCTGCAATTTTTGTTTTCCGAACATACGTTTGTTTGACTTGTTTTTGATTATACTCCGAACATATGTTTCTGTCAATTACTTTTTAAGCTTTTTTCGAACATTTGTTTGCTCTATTCTTTTTGGGGAAACAAAATGCTATGAATTATTGATTCATCCTCCTTCTCCTTTCTAATTCCATGTAGAGAGAGTGTTCCAAAACAATTATTATCTTGATATTCTATTTCATTGGCGGCTATTATTAGCAGTTTTCCGTCCTTCTTCTTACCCCTCACCGGTTTATCATGACTATAATGCATAGCTGGACTTGTAATGGAAATTCGTCCAATAATTACTGTATCACCAGGAGCTTCCATTATTTTTTTAATCGCTTCTTCTTTTGAAACCACTATAAAATCTTCGTTCATGCGAATATCTCCTCCCAATCAATTTTCTCACCATAGAAAAATGTATTAAAGCAAACCTTATTAATCATATTTCTCTGTTTCTGATCCACGACGGTTCCATATTTTCGAATTACCTCATTTTTACATATGGTTTGTGGTTGTTCACCTAGAATCATAGAGTAAGTCGATAATCCGTTCTCTGACTCTGCTTCTATGCATTCATGTACTGGCAAATATTCCTTTTTAATGATATGTGTTAAAGGCATTATAGTGATAATCTGAGCATTTGATGTACCATGCTCATTGCTCACAATCACATATGGACGTTTCTTTTTCTGTATTGAACCTGTTCCATATTCAATTTCTGCCTCTATAATATCGTATCTATGAAGTTCCATATGTCCTCCTTTCTTTTAGTGATATGTAATCATCACTATATTTACCTTTGATATTTACCATTATACTACGTCTGTATTATAATGTCAACATTATAATGCCAAATATGTATTTAATTTCCATTTATTATATGTTATACTTTCTAATGTGAGGTATATAAAAATGAGATTAAATATAAAAGATAAAATGAAAGAAAAAAATCTTAATCGTCACCAGCTTTCTATGCTTATTAATGTTGGGTATCCCACTATAAATGCAATTTATAATGGGAAAACTGCAAGTATAAGTTTTGAAATCCTTGAGTCAATTTGCAGAGTCTTGGAATGTACCCCCAACGATATCATCATATCTGATGATCCAACAGTAAGCCGATTACTCCTATATGCTGACAAGATACAACGCGACGAACAAAAAGAAAAAGACGATAGTGAATAACTTATCGTCTTTACATATTTATAAATGGAGATAGAAAAAGCATAATTATTCTGGATGGGCGGTGTATCCATCATCTCAGGTACTCCTTACAGAGTGCGTCAGGAACCATTTCCGACCTCAAAATAATTATGCCTGTTACTATTGTCTTCTCTTTATGCTGTTAAATTTTCCATTAAATCATCTTCTGTTGAATTAAGTAATTCTTGGCAATCCACGACAATCCCTTGTGCATTAAGGTTGAATTATCCCAATCAATTAATTTAATGATATCTTTGGCAATCTGACTAGCATTATTTTTGTCTATTTCTTTAGAAAACTTTACGACGTAATCAGCAAGTTCTTTTTCTACAAAGTCTTTATCATTTCTACTCTTATTATCCCAATTGTTTATAACGATACCTCCTCACTTGCCTACAAAATTAAATTCAATTCTCATTCCGAGTCCTTCCGCTAGTCTTTCTAACGTACTCAATGATGGATTAGCATTTCCATTTTCAATTTTACTTATATCTCCCTGAGTAATCCCTGCTCTTTTAGACAAATCCCTTTGTGTTATATTGCAAATTTCTCTTGCTGAAATCAGCTTAGTGGCAAAACTTTGCTTGATGTCAATTAAATGTTTCTTTTCAGTATTAATTCCGTTATCCCAAATTTCTTCTGCGTCTAAATCCAAATCATCATTCCATGAAACTCCATATCCTCCAGTGTCAATCTGCACTCCATTAAATAAATCAAAAGATCTTTCTAACTCACGAAGTTGAGGAAAAACAGTAAATAACTGCTTGATATCATACATTTTTTCTGTACCGTCTTGAAATATAGCGAGCAATATTAAATCATTTAATGCCCTTACACTTTTTAGTTTATGAGACATAATATCACCTCCATATTATTTAACCGGTGGTAACACTTCAAATTTCTGTGTTTCCCACATTATATATAATCTATCTCTATAAAAATCTATAAACTCTTTTATATGCACTTGTCCTTTTTGAGGAATATCACCCTCAAACATTTCTCCATCTTCTAAGGAAAACATACCAATATATTCCCCATAAATTGCATGAATATGAGGAGGGTTATGCTCTTTTTGTCTCAGATACATCTTTATCACAATCCCATAGAATCTTGAAATAACTGGCATTTTACCATTTCTCCTTTGTTGTTCTACAACCATTATATAGGATATATCATATATTGTCAAATTGATTTTTAATAAGAGCCCTACTATTTCTCTCTTATTCCATCATTTTGTCTTCCAATGTCCCCATCTGAAGAGTAGCATCTAACCCTTCTAAAATTTTTAGAAATGTGAATAATCTGGGATACGATGTACCGTTTTCCATTTTTGTGATTACAGATAAATTGACTCCGCTTAATTGAGCAAGTTCCCTTTGAGTCATACCCTTCTCTTTTCTTATCTCAATCACTTGCTCAAAAAGACGAGCGCTTAATCTGTCACCTATATCAATTGATTCTTCGTTCATTGTATTCTCTCCTTTGAATATTCCGCAATCGCTAAAGCAATCTGTTTAGCTGCTTTCTTACTTTTCAGCGCCCTTCCAATACTCTCGGTATTCCAAAACACATCATCAAAGGTTCCTAATTCACCGCCCACATTCCACCCAGGAATAGAAAAGAATCCACCGTTGACGTACTTTCCAAAAATCACACTATAGTAATTTCCATTGTATTCTATGCCGATGTGGTGCATTCGTTCGATATGTTTGTTTCCACAATAAGTTATTTTGTAATCTGACATAATTTATTCCTCCTTTACATATTCGCTAATTTATCCAATGAACGACTCGCGCCACTGTCATAAACCGATTTCATAACCTTGTCAGATTTCCATCTGCCCTGCTCCTGAACAAAAGTAGGATCATTTGTTTCTCTTTGAAGAACAGTGGTATATTCATGACGCATCATATGTGGCGTTAATTTGCCATTTGAATAATTTTTAAACATACTTTGGATATTATCTTCATTCATACGCTTTCCGTTTTTATTCAGAAAAACAGCTTTTGTGTCTATGATATTGTCAATTTTGTTTCTGTACTCAAACCATTCCGACAATGCGGCTGTAGCGTCTTTAGTAAGATACACAATATCTTTTCCTTTATCTGTATAGTCATAGGTTCCTTTACTAATTACAAGAATATAAGGGTGTTCCTCTTCTAGGAATACGTTATCAATATCTAGTCCAGCAAGTTCGGACTCCCTTAGTCCAGTACCTCTTAATACTCTAAATACAATAATGTTCCTTATGCGAACAAATTCATCTGGTTTACTAAGTATCTTCTCTATCATCTCCTGAATATCTTCGTATAAGGGCATTTTTTCCATTTTTCTTCTATTTGTTTTGGCCTGTTTGAACTCCTCTGATTTGACCATATGCACAATATTATCATCGAGATAATGTTCCTCTTTTAAATACTCCCAAAAACTCCCCAACTGATTTTTTTGAGTATTTAACGTACTAAGAGAAATCTTCTTTTCATATTTCAGATGCTCAAAGTAAGAAATCATTTTAGCTGTCCTGATGTTTTTAATATCTTCTGTTATAATTTCACTTATTTTATCTCTTTTGATATAATCGTTTTCCATCAACCATATCAGCATATTTTTTATAGTTGACCAATAATTAAGTCTTGCCGATCTACTAGCGATACGAGGAAAGAAATCGCAAATAAACTCCGGCACATTTTCTTCCTCGAATTTACGTTGCAACTTCTCGGCATTCCTTTTTTGAACTTCCTCTTTATAACACATATGAATTTCCCCTTAAATCTCAAATTTCATCTTTTAATTTTATCTGATAAATATCTTCAATCCAACCTCTGATTGTACCGCCATACCCAATTAGATTATTCCAGTTACATACAGAATTCAAAATATCTTCCCTATCCATTTGGAATATTTCTAAGTCCATGCTGGTATCCATTTCATTTAAACCCAGATTTCTTCGTACATCTCTCATAATACTTTCCGGATATTTCATTTTTTCCTTGTCAACATATGCCTCATATCTCTTGATTCTCTTAACCACGTCTTCTGCGCCAACAATTAACTCCAAATCAGATAATTTATCAAACTGATTAAAGTTTAAAGTGCATAGAGATAAATCATTTTTATCTAAAATATCCTTAGCTATATTAAATCTTTCTCGACTTGTCATAATCACCCTCCATTTTTCTATTTAAAATAATCAATTCATCTTTATATAATACGCTTTTGCAAAAGATACTCAATGTCTTTAACATACACATTTTCTGCGTCCACGATAGTTAATTTCCCGTTTCTATCGTATCCAGCATTATCTGAGTAGTCAAGCCATTCTATATATTTCAGTGCATTCTTCATTGCATCTCCACCAGTATTTGCTTTCTCTGCAACATACCAGTACCCGTTTTCATCAGCATCGATTATTCTATTAAATTTTATTTTTGACGAACTTTCTCTTAGATAATTCCATAACCTAATCTCATTCTGATTGTACATACTGGCTATGGCGGATTTAGCAACCTTTAAAATATAGTCTCCCATGTCATAAACAATACGATTATTCCCTTCTCCTAATACCGGCAGACAACAATCAATTTGTATTGGGTTATTATCTTCGTTTAAAGTCATAACCAATTTATCTTGAAATCTGATATTAAAAGTGTTCATTTCCCTCCAATCTCCTTTGAAACAATCCTTCTATTGTAAATCCTTAACAGAGACATATTCATTTCCAAGTGTTCCATCTTTGCAAATCCAGATATCTTCAGTCTCACACAATTCCAACTCAGTTCTATTCCCAGTTATCGAAGTCCAACCAGCAGAGAATACTTTAGAACCAAGTCCAGTTAATTCACATTTCTTGTTCCCATCAGCAATACCCTTACATCTGCATATTACTCTAAACTGATTGTGATATATTTCTTTATCGGATAATTGCTTAATCTTTTGGAGCATTCCATAAGGTAAGCTTGTGTTTGTTCCTAATACTTTCATTTACAACACTCCATTTCTCTTTAAAATCTGTTTCACCGTTTTATTATCAATACAAAACACGGCAGCAACTCTCTTTATGTCATTAAATTGCTGATATTCCTTTATAATATCCTCATCAGTAAATGTATAATCCACCGGTTCATTCATATAATTATCCATATTTTCTCCAATTCTATGATGCTTTTCTATCCCATCTCTCAGGGTGCATTCTTCCGTACCAACACTTTAGCTCTTCCAATGTCATCACATGTACATTCCCTCTAAATCTAACTGTCATCATATGCTCACCACAACAATCAAATTCTGAAAGCACCTCATATCTATCATTATATTTCTTTTTCACGTATTTTTTTCTCCTTCATTATACTATTTCTCCATTATAAAAGCCACCAGATTTTAATTTATCCAGTGGCCTTCAGCTCATATAATCAATCCTTTTTATCATAGTAACCTTGCTCTAATCTTCTCCTCATCTCCCATTTGGTATATTTTCCGGATAAATTATCTCTTGTCAGAGCATCTAAATCCTTTGGTTTGTTTGATGGTTCAAAAACTCCCGTTGCAAATAATAAATCTGTTATTAATCCCATAATGTAAATCTCCTTTTCGTTTTTTATTTTTATTGTAACACTTTTTACTCTATATTCCAATCAAATATCTCTTCTATTGGACACTTATTTGTCTCAACCACCTATCTGCGGCCTCTCTGTATACATCTATAGTAAGACGCATTAATCTCTCAATTCCCACCGTATTTGAATACTATGTGTCGGCATATCTCAAGATCATCTTACTATTTGTAGCACCCACTCTTTCAAAATCGTTGATTTCCGAAATTAATTTCCTTAACTCTGTATCAGGCATTTTCTCTAAAAATAGTTTATTGTTGTTCATATCACCTTCTCCTTTCAGTTCGTGCTTCTAATTAGGCTTCTGGATACAACGTATAACAAAAAGCCATTACTTCATCTACCGGATTGATTACTACATAATAAAATGTTCTTCCATTCCATTCACATTTCAGTACATCGTTTGACTTTGTTGCAATATTCACATGTACAAAGCTATCCCCTATTCCGTATCTCAAATCTGAATCAATACCTATAAGCTGCTTGATCTCAGTGTCATCACCATCTTTTTGAATCCATATCATGTCCTCATCTTTTAAGGTTTTTACATAATCCATCTTATAATCGCCCATTCCGCCTTCTCCTTTCAAATCAGCATTTTATATTATTTAATTTAATTTTTAACCCTATCATTGGTAATGGACAGATATATATGGTTTTATTTGTCTTGTCAATATATAATCCTATCCATAAATCATACCAACGAAAGAAAGGTCTAACGTACAACCTTTTTACTTTTCTCCATTTTTCAAGTTCTTCTGTTTTGCAAATACACCTTTTTCTAAAAGGAATTCCTTTTGTATAGGCGATATTACACGTTACGCAACTCTTATTTTTAATCATATACCTACAAACTATTCTGATTTATAAGTTCCTCCGTACTCATCATACCTTCCCACCAACACACGATAGTAGGCCGTTCCTCTGATCCGTTCATATACTCCTCTAGTTGCTTTCCAAAATAATTAAGCATATCATCATCAAAAACTGTCTTTAGCTTTTCAAAATCCCTACATTGTTCTAATTCTCTATATCCCATGTAAACACCTCCCTTTATACAATCAACCGCTAATTATATGCGGTAAGCGACAACCATTACAGGCTGCCGGTAAATGCCTTGCTGCCATTTGCTGGCTACGGCTTTTATAATCTGATTCCAGATAACCGACAAGGCTATGTATGCCATTACACAAGAGCCATATGTAGCTCATACACCTCTTTAAATGACTTACATGTTACAATATAGACGTTGTTAATATAAACCTCTACAAAGCCATTTTGGGCGATCTTATAGTAAAATTTCCTACTCATTACAACCTCCAATTTGTGATAATAAAACAGCACTTACAACCAGGGCTATAAGTGCAATTCCTCCGTTTGCGTCCTGATCTGATAGCAAAAAGGGTATAAAAATAGAAAGCACGATTAAAATGCTTCCCATGATTTTTTGAAATATAATTTGATTTCTTTTTCGTTTTCTCCGTTCTATATGCTGATAACTATATGACTCATTATAGCGATCCCCTGAACTTCTTACAGATTCCATAGATTATCCCTCCTTAAAATGTGCTTTTTATTACCAATTAATATCTTTTATCATATTGTAGTAGTATGGCTCTACCATGCTAACCCATATTAAAACTCCATGATCTTCTGGATAATAAAGAATACATTCAACGATGCACTCGCAATTTTTCCATAAGCTAGGCTTCAAAACAATTCTGTCACCCTTCTGAGGGATAAAATCAATTACTCCCACATTCTTTTTAGATGCCTTATCAATTACAAAAATATTCATACCTTACTTTCTCCTTTCGCTACCTATGAATCCTGTTTTCTATTTACATTCTGGATTGCTTAATAAATATTCTGCATCTCTATCAATATTTAAAACTTCGTTAGCTGTTAGATTTGCCGCGAGCCGATCACATCCAGTAAGCATCATAATTCTATTTTCCATAATCGTCATAACATTATTATGAACGTTTTTTAGTTCTTCTCTTGTTAATGTCATATTAATGACCTCCTTTGAAATCTATTTTTCATCGTGTTACTCTTGATAAACTACTTTAGTAATCTTTTTCATTATCATGTTTATTTTATCAACTTCGTTAGATAATTCTGGACAAGTACAATAATCAAATTGAATTGCATCTTCTGATTTTTTAAAAGTTCCATTGTTTATTTCGTTAATTCTTTCAAAACAATCATTTAAAAGTTCATTACATTGTTTCAATTGGCTAATTGTAAAACTTGTTCCATTGTTGCTACTTAATTTCATATTACCACCTACACCCTTCCTAAAAAGCATAAGCCGTGTACATATGCAAACCTTCTTGCTTCGTCTACAGATTTAAATTTGTGTAAATATTCTTTTCCATTACAATCATTAAATTTATAAGTTGTCATATATTAACCTTCTTTCTGTGTCATATGACACGATAAAATTTTCCTTTCAACTGGCTTTTACGTAATTCTTGTCGTTTTCTAGTAACAAAATATAATTCACTAACGCTTCATATAGCTTCATAGGGATTCTGTCTTTATATTCATTTGCCACCCTCTTAATATCACCCTCTTTTTCTGTTGCATAATGAGAAAATGCTTCCTCTATGGTGCTAAATATCCCCAACTCTACATGATCATACTTGGCTGAATACCCATATTTTGTTCTGGTTATTCCGTTTGGCAACCCTCTTTTGTTTGGTTTATTCAGAAGAAGCATGTTTATCCTTTGTGGAACAAAAATACATCGTTCTGGACTGTATATCTTATTACCAGGAACCAATATATCCTTATCTAAATGCATTCTCTTTCCATCATTCAAAGTATAATAGTTTTTACTATACCACTTTGCAAAACTCTGATAATTATGCCATTCTCTACATACCGTACAATTCATGTAGTAAGCAGGGTATCTTTTCTTCGCTCCTGTGTCATAACATCTCATAATCATTGTGCGCCATGTGTCATACTCTGGATTGGTTAATCTACTTGCGGTATATGAACCCTCTCCAATATATCCCACCCCGTATATGGACTTATGATAAGGATTTTGTATGCTTCCAGTTTTAAAGTTAGTATAAACGGTTTCCTTTTTGTATTTAAACCAATCTTGAAATTCAACAACTATAGTACTTTTATTATCTTGGACAATTTTCATTAAATCGCCCTTGTGATTTAGTTTTTCTTCTCCTACTCTGTTTTTCATTCTACCTCCGTTAATTATTCAAAGGAAATTCGTCATTCATCTAAATACCGCAATATTAAATTCATCTAATGACAAAAATATAGTACGTCCATTTTCTAAACTTCTTAAAATTACACGTTCTTCATCTTTTGCTAAAATACAATAATTTTCACCGTCACAAGCAATTAATTCACTTCTTGTATCATCTGGATCATGAGTTCTTAAATCATAATATTCGCTATCTTCATCACTATAAAAGTCAATGTAACCTCCATAGCGTAAATCAGATCCATTTTCTAAATATAATTCTTTAAAACTAACACATACTTTTTCCATGATATTTTCCTCCAATCATTCAAAAACGAAGGACATTACCAGATTTTCCGGTTTATGTTCTCCGTTATAAAGCGTACATATTCCATTATTAAATTCCCAAGCTGAAGCTTTACCATATTCAAGCCAGGAACCTTTTCCACCATTGGCAAGAGTTACTCTGTTTTCTGGTTCATTCGGTACAATAGTATATATTGCGTTGGTTTGAATTACATTGCCTTTGCGTTTCTGTCCTATAAATTCCGGTACTCTGTGATTCTTTATGATAAATATGTTACCCGCTGCGATAGATTTCTTCAATTGTGATAAGTTTTTAATTTCCATTTGTATTATACCTCCGTTACATTGTTTTACTGTTTAAGAATTCTGCAAGTTTTTCCTTTGTCTTAAAATATCCATATGTCGTAATGTATACTAATTCTCCCTTACGACTCAAAACATAATCATCAATATAGAATCCCAGACTATTTCTTTTTGAAATGGCCATATGATAATAGAATCTATTGTTTTCGTAAATGAATGTATGGTTATTATTAATTTGATACCACTTGTTCAATATGATATTATCAATTTTAGAAAACAACTTCTCAAACTGTGTTGTTGTCTCTGTGTTTGGATAAGTCCATGTTTTACAGGCCGCCATGTTTCCACCCCCATTCTTCAATTGAAACTTACTTTTCATTGGCTTTTATGCTGTTTTATCTTCTAACAAATTCATACTATTTCCATCAAATAAATAATACTTAGTGTCGCTCATAACCTTGTTGTACTCTTTTTCTCCCTCAAATTCGTTTACAACAGACTTTTCTTCTGGTGTCATATCTTTGTATTGCTTTTTTCCATATGAAGGAGGCAGCCAGCCTTTTTTCTGTGATCCAAAAATATTGAATTTCTTCAATAATTCAGGATTAGTAAATGTAATATGACAAGTTCCTTTCTTATAAAAAGTAATGTTGAAATACTTTAAGACAATGTTTTTTGTCTCTCCATATTCTTCCGAAAATTTCAGAGATTCTTCAAGATCGACCGCTTCAGTTAATCCACCATCAAGATAATTAAAACATTTTTCAATGTCCTGTAATTTCTCTTTTACTTTATAATCTGTTGGTCGATATTTATTCCAAAATGAATCAAAACCAGATAAAGGAATAATTATTTTGTCATTGATGTACCATGATTTATTAGTTTTCCAACCGTTGTAATAATGGATATTACTAGAATTATCTTTATCCCAATAATGTTTATGACTAAATTCATCAAATAAACCGATTATAGTTTCCTCTATGCCTTTCACTACTTTCTTACTCATTTCAATTTTTAGTTCGTAAATATTGTATAGAGAAAATTCATAGTTTTTTAAATCCTCAATTCGATTATAAAAATCTGTTTTCAGATTCCCAGTTAATTTACCAATGAATTTAGGATTATTGAAAAGTGCTGTCCAGTATTTTCCCCGGACTTCTTGAATAAAATTATTTACAGATAATTCATTTCTGTATTTGTCTTTATTTCTTGATAAATCCAGACTTAAAATACAACCGCCCTTCTGTATTGTTTCTCCTGTTCCTGCATCTTTCCCAAATTCACGCATGATTAACGGATACATTGCGTTATATTCTTTGATTAGATTAATACCGGCCTGAACTTCTAATTCATATTGCCTTACAATAGACTTATATAGATTATTTTCCGCTATTTGTGTATCTTCTGTATTTATATATTCTTCTTTCTGTTCTGCTGCTTTTCTAAGTCCGTCAAATATAAAAGAATGCCTCTGTACTGTTGGAAGTTGTACTTTAATAAGTGCTATTTCAACATCTGTTTTTCGTTCTGCATCTAAAAATGTGTCTTGCAAATATTCAATAGTTGCGTTATATTCTTCTAGCTTTCTTGATAGTATTATTCTATCGTTGCTAAATTGATTTTTAAGCGTTTCGGCATTAAGAAGGCAAATTATACCGCCTCCGTTACGCTCTTGCATTTCTAAAGCTTTTAAAAGGTGTTTTACTCCGCTGCTGAAGGGCGGATTCATTACAATTAAGTCATATTCTTTCATGGTGTCATACGTTAGAAAATCATCATGTACAACTCTGTAATTTTTACCCTTTAAAATGTGTTGTAGATTTTGGTCTACTTCTATACAATCAATATCAAAATTGTATTTATTTCTTCCGTACTGGTGTATAGGCTTCTTAATATCTTCTAATGCTTTTACTATATCCCCTTTACCCGCTGATGGTTCTAGTACGCTATTAATATAGTTAAAATCTAAGTCAAAAAGCATCTTGTCAATAAGATGCTTTGGCGTGGGATAAAAATCTTTATTATCTGTAAACATTTTATCATTCCTTTCCGTATTCCTTATTATTATTTACAAATATTTGTATATCTTCTTTAGTCTTAAAAAATTCTGTTATATGTGATTCACTAGTTTTTAAATCTTGTTTATATGCTCCATATCTATAACCTTCTCTATACGGTAAACAATTTTCAGGCAATAAACTAATGCCATATTTTATATTATTTATAGTCATGTTGTTTTACTCCTTCCGTTATAAAAGGCGGTATTTTTCAACCGCCTATAATTAATTTGTTATCAATTTTTCCGATGGATCATATTTGAATATAAAACTATCCTTTAAGCTGCTATAAAATCCATTTAATTTTGCTAACTTCTGCTTGACCTCTGCAAAATCATTTTTTGATAATTCATTTTTTACTTTTACAAGATAGATAATTTCCGATTGCTTAAACGGGCTTTTATCCTCTGTAATTTCATATTCTATTGTAGGTTTTACTTCTTCTGTTGCTTCTGTTTTAGTGTTTGCTTCTGTTTCTTTTGTAACTGTACTTAATGCTACGTTTAATAACTCTTTTGGATCTTCTTTAAAAATAAATCCATGTTTGAATTTACTATAATAACCGCCGATTGATTTAATATAACTATTAACTTTTATATATTCCTCACGGCTTAATGATTCATTGATTTTAACAATATATATTTTAGAATTATCTCTTGTGTCTATATCTTCTGATACTTCAAAAGTTAAGTTATTAATATCAATATTTTCTTGTGATTCTGTCTCTTTTGTATCTGATTGTTTCTTTTCTGTCTTAGCTACCTTGCTATTAATGGTCTTTTTAACAACCTTTTCCACTTCATAAGCTGTTTTTACTTCCTTAATATCACACCAGGAAATAGAACCTTTTACAATCCACTTCAAAAATGTATCATCTGTAATATAACTCCAATAATTAGCCTGGTTTGCTCTGCCTGTGCATTCTTTTGTAAGTTTTCCATTAAGTTTATAAGCGTGAAAATGTTCTTTTCCGTTGTATTCGGTTCTATGAATACGATAAACAAGACCTTTACTTCTTCCATAATTAAAACCAGTTTTTAATATAAAACATTGCCCCTCTTTAATACTTCCGTTTTCAGTTTCGAATACCTTGTTTTCTTTCTTATATTCAGTAACGGTTACTTTCTCATAAATAAAGCCGTCACCCTCTCCAAGAAGTCCTCCACACGTGGTATCAATTTTATTGATGAACTTATCAAAATCATTTTTCAGTTTCAAAACCTTTTCTTGTTCTTCTAACTGATACTTAACTGATTTTTCTAATTCTTCATCATTAAACCAGCCAGCACCACTATTTCTTCTTGTTATTTCCTCTCTAATTTCTTTTTCTGTTTGCTTTTTGTAATCTTCTTTGTAATAGATTTCAGAGTATTTTAAAATGCCGTTACCCTTTGCAATGATAATACCGTCTTTTTCAATATGCCAATTGCATTTATTTGGGTGTGCCTGATGTCCTGGAATCATACCAGTTACAATATATTTACTTTGATTCTCTGCGTTTTCTTCCGCTTTCTTCTGTAACCGTTCAATCATAACTTTTGCGCTTGCTGCTTCCTGTTCTGATGCTCCACGCTCAACGGTCATAGCTTCCAACTTCTTTATTTTGTCCGCAATACTTGTATCATAGGAAAAACCGGTATAGTTATACTTTCTAATTTCCCGTGGTTCTCTGGCTCCGTAAACATCAACGCAAAGAACATAACCGTTTTTCTCTGCAATTCCTCCCCACGTAGCAGGACAATAATAATCTGTCATACTGTCCGATTGATCCGGTGAATAATCGTACACTTTCCAACCGTCTAAAGCCATTAATCTATGAGCTATCATAACCTTTACTTCCCTGTAATCATAATAATTTGACATTGTCATATTACCTCCGTTTTGATTTATTTTTTTTGTGTTATTCCCACTATAAAAGCCACTAGAACTATATTCTCTAATGGCTTCTGACTGGAAATAAATATTCTGTTTAATTCCAATTAAATGTTAATTGAGGAAATGCTTTTTCTAACAATACAGAATCCTTACAAGAATAATCACCGATAGCTTTACCATTCTTGTATATATTCCCTCTGTACTTGCCCTCGTTTGGGTAAAATGTAATGTCTATTTTGTCAGCTTCTTTCTTATTGCCTCCATACCACATATCAATATTAATCATTTTCTTTTCCTCCATCAAATAAGAATTTAATTGTTTACCGTAGAATACATTTCCCCTTTGTATTCAAAATAAAGGCATTCCCCGCTTACTGTTTTATTTATTGTACAATTCTCTTTTGCCTTTAGATTAAGCGTATAAATCATAGCTTGTAATGCCTCCATTGGTGTTTTATTTGCAAAAATATATTCGTATCCATTGTCAAGATTTTTAACTACTCTTGTTTTTCTCATGTTTAACTCTCCCTTTCTCAATGCTTACGGACTTGTGACCGTCTGACGTGTGTCAAGTGCATTAAAGCAGCCGTTTAGACTGCTCCACTCTGCCGATTAAGTTTTATAAATATTTGATTTTATATAATTTTTATCATTCTCTAAGAGCACCTTATAATTCATCAATGCTTCATATAGCTTTGTTGGTATTATGCTTTTATACTCTTCTGAAATCTCCTTAATCTTCTTTTCTTTTTCTTTTGCATATTTGGAATATGCTTCCTCTAATGTACTAAAATTACCCAATTCAATGTGATTATATCTTGCTGAAAATCCATGTTTATCAGCTCTTATTCCGTTGGGCAACCCTCTTTTGTTTGGTTTATTTAGAAATAACATGTTAATTCTTTGTGGCACAAGCAAACAGTTTTCAGGTGAATATTCGTGAGAGTTAGGATTTAGTATATCTTTATCTATATGTAATCTTTCGTTTACAATATAAACGTTTTCTTCATACCATCTTGCAAACACTTGATAATTATGCCATTCTTCACATACTGTACACTTGTCATAATACGCTGGATATCTTTTATCTGAACCTTCATTATAACAACGCCGTATCATTAGCCTCCATGCGTCATATTCTTTCGCGTGTTTTCTTCCTAAACTTTCATATTCTCCAACACCAAAATAACCAACATTAGAAATTGTTTTGTCATATGGATTCTTTATATTTCCCTTTTTGAAATTTGTATAAATATTATGTTTATAAATGTAACCATAGTCATCAAGAAATTGAACATCTATATCACAAGAATTTCTTGCAGATACTATTTTCATTTCTGTTCCCTTTGAATTCTTTCCTATCTCTCCAATTTTCAAATATTTTTCTCCCTTCAAATAATCGTTTCATTTAAGATCTTCTTTCCATCCACCATTGATAAACCATGTAAACCATTTATTTTCATTTTCTTTGCGTTCTAACACAATTTTTTTGCATATGGCTATATTTTTTTCTGTTAGTGGGATATTTTTGTAAAGCATTAAACTAGCCATATAAATATTCCCCACCTTAATGGCAAGTTTGTTTGCTTCCTCATGTAATTTATTTGCTTCTACATACTTAATACTTTCTAATGTTTCATTCATAATATTTTTAGCCTCCCTTAAAATGGATATTCTAAGCTACTTCTATATCATTGATATATGTCAGTGTATTTGTTCTCCAATGACCAGCCTCTATATAATCCGCTTGGATATTCTCAGCATAGCCGTATACATTCAGGTTATGGACAGATATCCGCAAGCCAGATACTTCCATAATGCAATAACTTGTTTTACCTGTATTCATGTTTATAACCTTATATGGGATAAAATCTAAATATACATAGTATTTCTTACCCTCTATACCCGATATGGCATCACATACCGAAAAGCAATCAATAATGCCGGTTTGTTTCATAGCCTGATTGAAAATTGATTCCGCAATGTCAGCCGGAATTTTACCATCAAGCAATGAAAAATCATATAGATACTTTTTGTTATTGGTGAACTCTTTCTTATTCTCTGTCAGTGCTGGAAATGACTTTTTCATTTTTGCAAAGCTCGGCAGACAGTTTGATGTATTGTATTTGTTCATGTCTTTATTCCTCCTAAAAATTTAATATAGTACCGTTTCTGTGTACCTTTTGCACTCCCGTATGTTCTGTTTCAACATTTTCGAATATCAAAGTTTCTGATTCGATTTTATAATCAGGAGATACAATGTTTAAAATTTCTCTGCACCTTTTCGCTGACAATGTAGGCATTTCACGAAAATAGAAACTTGAATCATAAGCGTTTCTTACATTGTAAGTTCCGATTAACTGTTTCTTACCAATTGTGTATATGTTAACCTTCATCGTTATATCCCCTTCTGATTACTTATTTTTTTAACTAAAATGAGCTTATAACCTTTGACAGTTACAAGCCCTACTTTTAAACTTCAATTTTCAGATCGTTAAACATTTCGTTTACATCTGTTTCGTAATACTCACACAAAGCCGAAAATGCTTTAATCACACATTTCCACTCATCTTCTTTTACGTGCTGAATCCAAGGCTGTTTCCCTCTGCCCTGTAAATTCATATGATACTTGTTTTTAAGCTGCGAGTATAATTCATTCCAAACTTTTCCATATCCAACATGAGCATAAATAGATAATTTTCTTACTGCAAAGTTGATTCTGCTTCTATCTTCCCATTCAAGAATGCCATTAGCAAGTGCTTTGTTTGATTGTTCCAGTTTCTTAATGTGGCGGTTTTTATAGTCCATCATCTTTGTTGTTGCCATTAAGATGGCATCTGGATCACCACTTGCGTAAGCCATGCCTACAGATAAAGCAAGTGTTTCTTCCTCTGTAATATCGGCTGTTTTGATTTCGATAGTTGTCTTTTCTTCTATATTAAGAAGCTGAGTCCTGACTTCCTTTGCAATCTCTGAATCTCTAAGTAGCATACCTATACGTAGGATTGCCCGTCGAGGAAAAAGAAGATTTCCCCTATTGCTAAAACGCATTCCATCTGTTTCAAAACCACCTCGAAAGTTAGAAGGTTGCAAGTTGCAACTTTCTAAAAATTCTTTTGTTTCCCTCCCGGACTTCGAATAAAGTCCATCTTCTTCAAGTTCAATGCGGTTACGCTGCACAACTGCTTTTATAGCTTCTTCTCCTACTTCAAAGTAACCAGCGACCTGACCAACTGTTGCCTTTTCTGTCCCTGGAATGAGAAGTAATTTCTTCACCTTTTCCAAAACTTCCACTTTGGCAACCAACTTTTCCCTAAATGCTTTGTTTTCCAGTAGATCGTTTTCGTGCATTAGTAATTATCCTCCTTTATAAAATCTTATCTTTATCAGATATTCATACAGACGAAAATAGAATTTTTCAAGGGATATGACTAATTATAGAAGTTTGCCGTATGTCCCGTTTGGCGGTGGTTGGGATTCTTCTATAACGTCTCACGTTTGTTTCTTTGTTTTCGTCTGCATGGTATAACTGATAAAACATTTCTGGTGAAATGTGTTTCTTCCTATATTAAAGCAAGCCTTACGGCTCTAGTTCATTTCTGCTTTTTATTTCGCAAGCAATGCAAATTTATCATTCGCTGGCTGCCTCTATATATTCTACTAAGTGTCTACTTTTTCAAAACCGCCGTAACCAGTGACTACAATATATGCTAGTGTGATTCAACCCTTATGCATCTCTTGTCACATCTAATTTGATGTAACGGATGGAACGGTTTATTTCGCTTCACTTCTTCCCGTATAGAATCGGAAAGTCACAATATGCCTACACTTGACTAATTAATGTTGTTAGCGGTCAGTAGCTTCTTTCATTACTGATCGGGTTTGATACTTGGTAATTCTCTTTTTCAAAATGGAAATTAGTGTGCGATTGCACTTGAAAAGCGAATAAAAATGTATTAGAATGATTATACGCTTGTTTATCAAGTGTTTTGTGAAAAGTCGGTAACTACTTTGGTCGGTGGGAAACCGGCTTTTCTATTTCCTTTTGATAATACAAGTATATCATATATTCTTTGACTTGTCAACTGTTTTCTTTAACTTTTTAAAGATTTTTCAAATTCCATTAAATCTCCTGGCTGACAATCCAATCTATCACAAATACGATCAATAACATCGATTGCCACATTTTGATTCTTACGCAACTTTGTCATGGTAGAGCTTGATGCCTGTATGTCAATTCTAAGTTGCTCAACGGTCATTTGTCGACGTTTCAGCACATCAAATAATTTATAGTATGTTATCATTGCAAAACCTCCTTTACTTTGATATTATTGTATCATATTTATATATAATACAAAAGGGATAATGGAGGAATGAAAAATGTTTTGGTTTGTAATTTTTATAATTTGCCTGTTTATTTACCCACCGTTGGCTATAGTAATTTTACTCATCGCATTAGCTCACAAAGTATTTGTAAAGAAATAACTCTAATACATTTCTATTCACTTTTCAAGGTGCGCAAAATTTCCGGGATTCTATCTAAGAATTGTTATAGATGAGCGGTTGACTGCTTGGTGCGTTGTCAATCGGTATAGAAGTTAATTCTCTGTTTGTAGGGAAACTCTCTGCCAGAATTGACAGATTGCAAGAAATGTGATAATCTCAATTTGTGAAGATGAGATACATTTCTGTATTTCCCTTTGGGTCGGCAGGAAGTTGGTAGCTTCCCGCCTTTGGTGATTAACTTATGTATTCCAGATACTCGGCTTCTGTTGCAAATAGTTGGTAGCTATTATTTACAAAACCCATGTAACCGGAAGGAACTAAGTAGCCTTTTGGCATTCCATCACCTCCCAATATGTAGTTGGTTAGGGCTTGACAGTTGGTAGCTGTCAGGCTCTTTTCCGTTCTATGTGGGGCAAGTATCATCACTTGTAATTTTTTGAGAGTTGCACTTTCATCGGGTTATTTGTGCTCCCACCGCTCCGGCTCTCTCATTCCGGCTTATTTGTTTTCGTTACCCTTTATGGCAACTTAGGAAGTATCCAGGCTTTTTAATATCAGGCACCCTATAGAAGAATGTGTTCCCTGGTTTTATTCATTATGTTCGCTCCCTACCTGCATTTTCTTGTCCAGCGTTCTACGTAGGCTGACGCTCACCCATGCGTTTTCTTAAAAACTGCATCCTTTAAAATCAAGTGAATATCTTTTTCTATGTGATTCCACTGTACACATATGGTAGCACAACTATGAGGCATTGCTACTCTTGAGCCTATGTCCGTTCATTATGGAAACTGATATCTTAATCAGTTGATAGCCTAGTCAGGGATTGCACCTGACTGTAACGCTTTTCGTTTAGGCTTTTACTACTAAGGTCTCAGAAGACATCTTCCTATCTCTTAAAATTCCGTCTTGTAAAGATTTTAGCTGTAATGTAATGGTCTTACCGGTCTTACTTGGAATTAAATTTATTACCTCGCTTTTGTATCCATAATTCCAGAGTAGTATATTTCCTGGCCTTAAATCGGATACCTTAATTCCCATTTTATGATTGCATATCCCTTGAAGTTTTACAGTATTTGTCATGGTGTTTACCTCGCTTTCATGATTGACTTGTTTGTGTGTTTCGTATTGCTTACCTTTATCTTATGTACTTATTATACCGTAATAGTTGTGTTTTGTCAATACTTTTACGCAAAAAAGTTATTGTTTTTTACAACTTTTTTTGATATGATATAGAGAAATTATAATATAGCAATACTTTTATGGAGGAATAAAGCATATGATTTATGATGGAAATTCAGACAAAATAATAGATATGATTAAGCATAAAATGATTGATGTAAAAAAGCAGCAAAAGGATATCATAGACTACACTGGGTTTAATAAAGGAACGGTATCAAATTTCTTGAATTATAAAAGCACCAATCCCACATTAGAAACCATAAAATTATACTGTGATGCTATTGGCTGCGATTTAATAATTGACATAAGAGAAAAAGAATGATTGACATTGTACCGGCTGAAAAGGTGAATGAGGATTGATTGAGCGTGGGAATGGGAATGTCCTGGTAGCTGAGGTGATTAAGATTATAAGTGAATGATCGTTTAGTTATGATTGATAGAAACATGGCGAATTTGAGTTATTATATATTACCATTTATTCATGTGTACATGATGAAATAGTCATGTATTGTTATATGATTATCGTAAGGGCAATATATTATTTTCCATATGATACTATATGGCGTATAGTATTGTTTTAACTGAATGATCATTCACTTATGACCGAACTAAATTGTATACGCAATTCAACAGGCACGCCTATATACATTCAAATATTACGTTGTAATTACAACAAAATGACCACATGAAAGGATTCGTCCTGGTTTATGACTACCCATAATTTAGTTGACAATCTATGTAACTACCAACTAAACATACCATAATAGTGTAGTATTATGGTACTTTTCATAGACCGGGGGCCTAGTTTACATTTTGAAAATGATTTTCAAATTCATAATAGCCGCTATCTATTCCACTCACAGACCAACTTAAAATTTTCATCACAATTGTATATTTTTCATACACAATTCGCATTTTCACTTCGGTAGTATGTTCGACACACATTCACAAAACCCTTATAAAATAAGCATTTTAAATTGTCAGATAATTCATTCCATCAAAAAATCACCATAAATAACACCCTAAATCACCACAAAACCCTTATAAATCAAGCACTTTCTCGAACAATCCTCAATTTTACCAAAATCAACACATCTGATCCCATATTTCCCATCCACTCAAATCTCACATACCCCTTATAAATCAACACTTATCTTATATTTTGGCAGCACAAAAATCCCTCTCTGTCGAAGTAGCTATAATTTACCTTCAAACAATTTACATCTAAATAGTCTCAAACTGTCAGATTATTTACTTTTTATTATGATCTTCAATTACCCCACAACAGAACACTCCTTAATATATAGGCATAAATCATCATGCCTATTTTTTTGATTTTTACAAACTCCAAAAGAGAATTAATACTTGTAGCCAATAATCACGATTTCATAATTCCAACGAAAGGGGAAACACAAATGTCAAAATCCAATTTATCAATCGTACCACAACAGTTCTCATTTGAGAAACCAACACTCACCAATAGAAAAGGTGAAGTCTTATCACATGGAATAAACGTATCAATATCAATTGATGCATTCCAAGCAGACAAAATTCAATTAAAAAAGGACTTAGCTGCTATTTTTGCAGAAGTCCTTGAATACTTTGATTAAAAAATAATACTAGATTAAAACCGAAAAATAGATAGGTAAATATTGCTTATCTATTTTTATTTATTTAAAAAGAGTTTTAGTCACCACAAATTCAAAGTAACAAAACTCATCAATATATCCATACCCTCTACAACGCACCAGAATCAATTCTAATACACTTTATCTCCTACACAACAATTATATCATCCAAAGCATTACAAGCCTGTATATGGTCAAATTTGAACGTCATAATCATATGTTCATCTCATCATCATTGTGTAAATCTACCAAAAATAAAATGTAATATTTGCATATAATTACCACATTCAATATCCATCATATCTTATATTTCATATTATTTAATCCTAAATCTCCCTATATAAATGAAAATTCCATCTTATTGCAATCACATATATCTCATGACCATAAGGGAGGGTGTACTTTACATCTAAACAGAGAATTACATATCACACCACTACTCCCATCATTATTACTGGCAATATATTTTCGCCCCTTTTCAAAAAATCACATCTCAAATGGAGAAATAAATATCGGAGACTAAATTACAACATTTCAATATGTAAAGGAGAGATTTATTTATGAGCAATACAAAAACAGCTTTACAAGTAACAGATTTTGATTTTTATGGAGATTCACTTGTGGCACTAAAAGATAATTCAACTGGTGAGGTTTATACAGCAATTAATTCGGTGCTCAGAGGATTAGGATTCAAAGATGAGCAAGTAAGATATCAACGTAGTAAATGGATCAATGATATTTCAATTTCAAAAGGGGTGTTAAAGTTCAACATACCTACAAATAAGGGTAATCAAAATTCAGAATGTATTAATTCGAGAAAATTACCTATTGCGTTAGCAAAGATCAATATTACAAAACGCATGATAAGAGATTATCCCAACATAACACATAGATTAGAACTTTATCAAGATAAATGTGCCGATGTATTGGCATCTGTCTTTATTGATAAACAAAATATATCAAATATAGATATGAAGCCAATTACAGATTCTTTAAATAAAATAGTTGCCTTATTAGAGAATCAAGAATCTCGTATCTCCAAATTAGAGGAGTATCAACATCAACAGACATCATTACCAGAACCGACATACAGAAAGCCATATAATCCATGGTTTAGAAAAATGTCTCCAAAATATACGTTACTAGAAGAACATTTTCATATCAACAGAGGTTCCTTATATAGAAATATCCTAAACGAATTAGAGAATTTATATGATATGGATACTCAACAGATACAGGCAGATTACCTTTACGAAAATAATCTTACATCGTGTTATCCATTAGAACCATATGAATACAGTCCAAAATATAGAGATATGATTGAGCAAATAGTCAATAGCAATCTTATTAAATACGGTATTGCATCTGAAGATGATCCAATAACATCCAAGAAGCACATAACCATATTTGATACTCCTATAGAAGAAATATGTACAAAGTAAAGAAAGGAAAATATTATTATGAAGTTTTATGTAAGAGAACTGCCACAAAAGCAATATCATTATTTATCATCAGATATTAGCTTACCAAAGAACACGACTCCAAAGCCAGGCGACACATATCATGACTATTGGACAGACTACCACATTGACAGAGTTACATATTCTAAAGATGGATTATTCGCATATGCCACTAAAACAGAATTACAGAAACGGAGAAGTAATACATGTTACAGGAAGAAGAAAAAAATATAAAGACAACTCAAAAATTATAAAAGGAAACGAATAATAGAGGTCTTTCTTTATATTATTACAGTCTTTCTTTATAAAAGGGTGGCTGATTTCGACACCCACAGCAGCATATACTTTTGCTTATTTTCGGAAAGTATATGTCATCACAACAACATATATGTCGTAAACGGATAATAGTAAAAGGAGAATAAATTTTGAGAAATATTAAAACCAGAGAACCAAAACCAAGAAGAGAAATACCATACGAAAGTGAATCGTTGAAAGACGGATTATTTACTAAGGAAGAACTATTACGTTACGGGTTATCAGATGAGGATATATCTACAATCCTTGATTATCAAGCACTATTGCCGGTTTTACAAGGTATAAACAATAGTAGAAATGTTAACGCAAGAGATCTACATAAGCAACTAGAATCAGGCCGTCAATTTGCCGACTGGATCAAAAGCCGTATTGAAACATATCGGCTCATAGAAGATGTAGATTATTTTATGGCTTCACACTTTTATGAAACCGTTAAACATCGAGTAAAACCCAAAGAGACTACCGATTACATTCTTACACTTGATTGTGCCAAGCAGCTTGCCATGGTTGAACGTACTGATATTGGAGCGCTAACTAGACGCTACTTCATTATTATAGAAAAAGCATTTAAGAATCGCGTGAAATGGAATCACAATCGTAAAAACACACTTATTAACTGTAAGGAATTACGTGGCGCTTTAATTTCTAAAAGAGAAGAACTACTCAATGGTGTTCCAGAGTGGATAACAAGTGGAAATCTGTACTCCATTGAATTCTCGTTGTTGAATACTGTAATTATGGGTATGTCAGCAAAACAATATCGGGCTATAAACAACATTTCAGAAAAAGAACAGATTCGCAATCACTTTACCAACGACCAACTTGATGATGTTGAACGATTGGAAAGGTATGATGCACAATTAATTATTTCACAAGAGATTTATTCGTATGAAGAGCGAAAGAAGATTTTACAGGTTGAGTATGATCGGGTGAAAAACAGAAAAACAAAATATGTATAGAGAATATACAAATGAAAGGCAGGTGAACAACCAATAGATATTCCAGAAAACAATAAATCACCAACAGAGTCAGAAACTATGCCAGTAACCCCTCAAATACCAAATCGATACATAAAGGTTTCAAAAGAAGTAATTTTAGCAAGTACTTTACCTGAACATCGGATTTCAATACTTGCATATTTGAATCATAACCAAACTTGGGACGAGATGGTGCACTACTCCCCCATTTACATGATTCAGTGGTCTGGTTATAAGGCCAATTGGAGAACGAGTACAAAAGACAAACCTAATATTTATGATAAATATCTATTATGTATGAACTGGTATTTTGAAAATGGTTATATTCTGGACTTCGATTCAGATAAATATCTGCAAAATAATTTTCAGTCTTCCTTTTTAAATATGGAGAAATTAATACCAGATAAAAATTTTGGTATCATATATGATTTTGAGATTGCTGCCATCATGAAATATCAATCTTCATACAAACCATTAAATAAAAGTATTTTATTATTGTTACTCTCCTATATTAGAGCATTTACTTGGACTCGCACTAATGAGATAACTGGTCATTCAGAAAAATCGAAAAAGGATAAGCCAGAAATATTTCATTCTAATTTTGAAGCAATGGGGGGTTTTTTAGGAATGAATCGGAAAATGGTATCAAGAGCAACTACGGTTTTAGAAGAATTGGGACTTATAAAGACTTATAGAATGCCTAGCTATAAGGACAAGGAATCAAATTGGCGTACCGATGATATCATTTACATTTTTCCATACAAGATATTACTCAATAATAAAACCTTTAGAATTTGTGATAACGATGAATACGATTGGGAAAGAGAATTAAAGTATGGAATCCAATACTTATTTGAACGAAGAAATAAGAAGTTTTATCAAGAGTAGTAGAGAATAAATTAATCGTAACCAAACAATCAATGGCTCACCAGAAAGGCGGTCAATGATGAAAGAAATTATAGCAAAACTAAATATTGAAAAGGAGAATTACAAATTACATGACAGGAACAAATACATACTCAAACAGAAAACATAGAACATATGGAGGTGCTATTAATGTAGAAAGCTTTAATACTGAATATCGTGGGTTTTCAACTATGGGCGATATTGCAGGACGGATTTTATCAGATATGAAGTTTGATGAACAGTGTAGAAAAAATTGTGAAAGAAGGGACAGTAAATGAAAATGAATAATGAATTTATCGAAGATGAAGAGTTTTTAGAATTAAAATCTCCAACTTCTGTTCCAATTTATGAACAGGAAGTATGTATCAATATGATGAGAGACGAGAAAACTGCAACTATTTACACATCTGACAGTACGTACATAACAAAGCTAGATAAACTGTGTGGTACCAGTCCCGACATGTACTCAGTTATCGAGGAAACAAAATGTGGGAAAACATATTTACTACAAGATAAAACGCTAATCAGTTTTCGGGCAAAGAAGAAAGAATTATCAGATGAGCAAAGACAGGCGGCCGGTGAGCGCATGAGAAAATATCAGGCGAGTAAATTAACGCAGAATGAATTTTAAGCCCAGAATTTCAATTACCACCATTGCACAGAAAATTCTACTACTGTTGGTGGAGAAATACTTACCTAAAGAACATGCACACAAAAATCAAATATTAATCAAGGAATAGAAAGGAAGACAAAAATATGCTTAGATATGAAACAGAGGCAAACGTAATAGTTTCAATTGATTTACAGAATGGTTATACAGTTATTGCAATGGCGAGGTGGGATAACGAGAAGAAAAAATACTACACTACCCTCCGACTGCACGAAAATTCAGTTGAGAAATGGGATTTGATTGAAGAAGCTGCTAACGTTGAGATGGAATCGGACATGAAGACTATCAAGCGTGATATGGCTCAGTACGTGACAGATCTTCTTACGGACGGATTCTTCAAGAAATACATAGACAGGTACGAATACGAGCTGAAATGCTTCGATAGGGGTTTTGAGATTATGGAGAAAGAGAGAAAAGGCAAATGATTAAGTACGGGACTATACAATGCAAACATAACTCATTGGAGAATTATATAAGGAAAACAGCCTAGTACCTTATTCAGATACTAGACCGCGTTTTACATAAATTCATACCATATAGAGACTTAGCTAGTCGCTAAGAGATTTTAAAATTTGCTTCATGATCTTCTTGTTGGCGCAAGAAACAACTTTCTTTGTATCAGGTTTGAATGTAACACAAATAAGAAGCAAATTGTTTATCTCATGAATTACAACTGCTATTGCAATCATGAGAAAAGTTAATTCTGTCAAATATGAACCTCCTTATGGTTGAATTGGTTTCCTGCTATTGCCACATAGCATTAAGAATATTGTAACACAAGTTAAGACTAAAAAGAATAATAAAATATAGATTGTGGAGGATGTAGATATTTTAGACGTACAAATTAACATGTACTCTGTTGATACTGGACATTTTTATAGTAATCATGAAAAATATCTTCATGATATGAATTGTAAATATCGCAGAGAACGTAATTACTTAAACAACAAACTTCCTGAATTAGAAAAAAATCTAAAAGAATTTGGATACTCCAAAGATGATATTTCATTGTTTCGATCAAATAAATCTGAAGAGGTTGAATTTGAAATATTACCAGAACATATAGATACCATTCAGGAATATATAAAATGGAATAATCTTATAAGGCATAAAAGAGAAAAGGCAAAAGATTCAAAAGAGAAGTTGCTTACTCTCTTGTCTAATAAGGTTAGTCAAAATGAGAAAACAGATGGTAAAGACCATATACGAGAAATAAGAGAAGGAAGTTTAACTGATAACAATGTAATATCGGTCTTTGATTCCGCTCTCACCAGAACGATTGGGATAAAGCAAGATGAACTAACAGATGCATTAATGGTTGTGCAGGTATATTATTTCGATGTATTTAAAGATATTTCTTTTTATGGATTTACATATAAAGGTGAAAAATATAAGTATTTCACTTCATCTGCTGGGCAAATTCGTAAGAAAAAAGCGGTTTTTATAAAAGAATCTGTTTGGAATCGCATTGAAAAAACTGTAATGTGTGGATTGACTATTGATAAAATCAATTCAAAAGGAGGTAACAATGTTAATAAGCATCTTGCTTATATGGCTCTTACTAATTCAGCAACCGATTTGTGGGGAAATTTTGATATAGATAAGTCAATAGTAATTGATGATTTTGAAAGCAATGTATATGGTACTTTTGACTTCATAGATGAATCTGATTATTCTATCACCAGAAAAACTGATTATGTTCCAATTCCTCACACGGACGGAGCTGGTATGATGCTACCCAGTGTAAGTCAAAAGAATTTTATGTTTCGTGCGCCGTGGATTAAGGGGTTATTAGGAGTATTTGATTTTAGGAAATTTGTTGAGGTCAACCACTACTCTTCCATTATTAAAGATATTTATGGAAAAGAACATGACATTATCAAAGAAGATATACAAGTAATCTTTACCAAAAGTCAATTTAAAATGCATTAACATGAGTGCCTTTACACAGTAATGTGTATCGAAAACGTGGTGAACCTAGACATCTAGGGTGTTGCTATTGCAGCTAACGGAGAAAAACTAAATATATTTTAATTCGATAAAACAAATTTTATTATGAATGGAGGTGAAATATGGAAAACTTAGTTGGTAAAAAGTTCAACGAATTAATAGTAATAGATAAAATTGAGAACTACTCTTTTAAAAATAATAGAACATTTATTAGATGGAAATGTAAATGTTCTTGTGGAAATATTATTGAAGTAACAAGTAGTCGATTAACAAGTGGACATGTGAAAAGTTGTGGTTGTTTAAAACATAAAAAGGCAGATATGACTGGTATCCATTTACATAGATTAACATTTTTACATCCAGACGTAAATAACAAATTAAATTGGATTTGTGAGTGCGATTGCGGAAATATAGTTTCTGTTAATGCAACCAATGTAAAGCGAGGGTTGACACAGAGTTGTGGATGTTTACATAGTGAAGTTACATCAGAAAAATTAACAATTGACTTAGTTGGCAAACGTTTTGGAAAATTGGTTGTTATAGAACGTGATGAAACAATGCCTAAATCTCAAGGAGTATATTGGAAGTGTCAATGTGATTGCGGCAATGAAGTATCTATTATCTCCTATTCATTGAAAGAAGGAACTACTACGAGTTGCGGATGCTATAAGAGTAAAATAACTTCTGAAAGATTTTCAATGGATTTATTAGGAAAGAAATTTGGGAAATTAACAGTATTAAATAGAGATGGTTCTTTTGTCGGAGAAAATGGAGCAAAATATTCACAATGGCTTTGCAAATGCGAATGTGGTTCTACAAAAACTATAAGAGGTCATGATTTAGTTCGTGGTAGTGTAACAAGTTGTGGATGTACAATTTCTCGTGGAGAAGAAACCATCAGGATTTTGTTAAACACAATGAGTGTAAATTTTAAAACTCAATATGGGTTTAATGATTTAAAAAGTAAAAAAGGTTGGAAGTTAAAATTTGACTTTGCAATAATGAATAGTGAAGATATGCTGTTGTGTCTTTTGGAATTTCAAGGTCAGCAACATTACGATGAGTCATATGGATGGTTTGGAGAACAACAACGAAATGAAACGGATCCATTAAAAAGACAATACTGTAATCAGCATAATATACCATTATTTGAAATCAAATATAATGACGACATAGAAACAAGTATTAAAAATATATTATCGAATTTTGAAATATACAAGTCAATTCCGTGCCAAGCTTCTTTAAAAGAAGAAGGTGTAACGACTATCCGAAAGGAGTAGCTTGTGGGCGAAATTCCCACTTGCGAAGTGCCACGCACCCTTTAAGGGTGATGATATAGTCTACTCCCCTACTTAAATATCGGGAAACCGAGGGTATTAAGGAAATACTATGAGTCATGGGACGAATACAAAAACTTTTATAAAAAATATAATTGTACTGCCGGTATTTGTAATATTGAAGAAGATAGAGTTAAGAATGCAAAAATCAATTATCAAATGCTTCAAACTCTTACGAATATTACTGATTCTGAAATAGATATACTAACGGAAAAGTCTGTCGAAAAAATAGAGAATATCTGTACGTCAAAAGATACAATGATGAATATTCTAGGAGTTACTCCATATAACACCAAAATGACTCCTTTTCAAAAAGCCATTAAAATATATCCCCCACTTTTATCAGATACATATGCAAAAGATGTAGTTCGTGAAGTTAAAGATAGTCTTTTAAAGAAATATCGTAGTGGAAAGCTTGAAGTGGTTGGCAAATATACATTCTTACTTCCGGATTTTTATGCGGCTTGTGAGTATTGGTTTGGTGGAATAGAAAATCCAAATGGATTATTAAGTGATAAGGAAGTTTTTTGTAATTTGTTTAAAAAAAGTGACAAACTGGATTGTCTCAGAAGTCCTCATTTATATATGGAACATGCCATAAGATTTAATGTTGCAAGTGATGGATATGGTGATCGCGTGTCAAAAATCAAAGAGTGGTTTACTACTAATGCTGTTTACACTAGTGTTCACGATTTAATAAGCAAAATTCTTCAGTTTGATGTTGATGGAGATAAAAGTCTAGTTGTAGCTGAACCGGATTTTGTGAGAATTGCAGAAAGAAATATGAACGGGGTTGTTCCACTCTATTACAACATGAGAAAAGCAGATCCTACATTACTTAATAATAAGACAATTTATGATGGACTAAATGCTGCTTTTACTCATGGAAATATCGGAATCTATAGTAACGACATTTCAAAGATATGGAATGATGATGTGTTTGTGGAAGGAAGTAAGGAAGAACAGGGGGAAGCTATTGACGTTGTAAAGCTTCTTTGTATGGAAAACAACTTCTGTATTGACAGTGCCAAGACATTATATATGCCCGAAAGACCCGATTGGTTCAAACCCGTTGTTTCGAAATATACCAAAAAGAAACTACCCGCATTTTTTAAATATGCTAAGGATAAAGAAAAGGAACAAGTTGAAACTAGAAATCAGAGTTTTGTTAACAAAATATTTGATAGAATTCCAAATAAGGCAATTAACACAAAGGGGTTGAATCTTGGTTCTATAGATTATCGTTTAATGATGAATAATGTAAATGTGGTTTGTAGTGAAGAGGTTGCTAATTTATATAACGAGTTAAATAGAAAATATCGTTATATGATAAATATGAAAGATGAGTATATTGACAATTTGAGATACGTTGCTTGTCAGATTAGAAAATTGTTTAGCAAAACTGGATATTCAGACGAAATTATTGCCGACATGTTGGTGGAATATTTATACGGACATGAAAAAAGATACAAGCAATTGCTTTGGTTCTGCTATGGTCAATGTGTTGTAAATAGTTTGGAGAAAAATATTCAGATTAAGAAAACTAAGTTTATTCAGTGTATTAATTGTGGAGAATGGGTTGAAGTGGATATTGATTCAAAAAGGATAAGATGTGACGATTGTTTTGACATTGAAAGACGTCGTATCGAAAGAGAGAAAAAGAGAAAACAACGAATGTCCCACCAGTTGACAAAATAAATAAAGCTCGTTATTTACGGATTAAATTTACATACCAAAATTTAAATAATCCGTAAATAACGTATTAAAATTTGTTTCATTAAGGGAAGAAGGTGTTTTACATAAAAAATAAAGAAGTTTGGAAACCTATATTCGGCTACGAAGATTTATATGAAATATCAAACTACGGTAGAGTAAAGAGTATTGAGAGATTGGTGAAAAGTAATAACAATAATTTCAGGTTACAAAAAGAATCAATAAGAAAACCTACTGTTAATAACCGTGGTTATTTTTCGATTCGCCTATGTAAAAACGGAAAGTATAAAGCCCAATTTATCCATCGCCTGGTGGCAATTGCATTTATTGATAATCCAAATAATCTACCAGAAGTAAATCACAAAGATGAAGATAAGAAAAATAATCGCGTTGAAAATTTAGAATGGTGTACTAGAAAATATAATATGAATTATGGAACAGTAAAAGACAAAATTATAGGAATATACGTTCCACCAAATGTAAAGAAAAAATCTAAATATACAACAAGTGAATTGTATGAATTACGACTAGAAAAAGCACGTAAAGATGCAAAATTAGCTGAACACATATCGCACAAATAACTATTATAAGGAGAATTATAAAATGTTATCAATTACAAATCAAGATATGTTTCTTATATATCGAATTCGATTAGATGGGAGGAGCGCATAATATTTGACTATTGTACAAGAAGATATTATTAAAGAAATTGCAAGTGTAGAAGATATTAACATAGCGACAGTCCGATTGATTTTTAAGTCGGCAGAGAAAATTATTTTCGACTATTTATCTTCTTCTTCCTCTCCTACTGAAAAAATAGATATTAAAATTTTCAATGGAATGAGCATTGGAAGAAATTATATAAGTAGAAAATCTTATACAAAGGGAATGTTTGAGGATTTAGATTGTCCAGAACATGTAAAATTAAAAGCATCTGTTTCAAAATATTATAATAACAGATTAAATGAAAAATTATTTGGAAAAACAGAGAATACATAATTGTAACAAATAAAATAATTGAGAATAAAAGGAGCGAATTTAATATGAGAACAATCAGTATTACAGAGGCACTTAATGAGTTAAAACTGTATGATTCTAAAATTACAAAAGCTATTACTAATGCATCATTTGTAGGTGGTGCTAAAAAGTCCTCAGATAAAATCGGTGTAGTTTCAAAGGATATATTTAACGAACGAGCAAAAGCCACCTACCAGTCTTCCATTGATTTAATAGCAAATAGAAATTCTTTAAAGTCTGCAATTGTAAAATCTAATGCTATTACAGAAGTTCAGGTAGCCGATAAAGTTATGACGGTTGCAGAGGCTATTGAACGTAAAAACTCTATTGAGTATGAAGAAACTCTCCTATCTGAAATGAAAAGGCAGTATGCGAATGCTAGTGAATTAGTAAATAAGGAAAATAAGAAAGTTGACAATAAGGTTGATGAACTGCTTGCAACCCTGATTGGTAAGGACTCCGATAAAAAAATCAGCAAGGAAGATCAGGAAGCTATTGAAAAACCATACCGAGACAAAAACGAGTTTGAGCTTATTGACCCAATTGAAATTTACAACAAAATTGTTAAACTTGAAGAAGAAATTGATAATTTCAAAAGCCAGGTAGATACTCAGCTTGTCATTTCAAATGCTATTACAAAAATTGCAATTGATTTTTAAGTCATAAATATTTTGTAGTTATTATGAAAACCTAAAACTTACACCCCGTCACCTATGCGGGTATCCACGGATAATCATAGGTAAAATAAAATCAAGAACAATTCTTAATAGAATAATTTGAATTTATCAAATATTGATGAATGGCAAATACATTACTTACGATAGATGTATTTACTAATACATATGATGGTAAAAGCTCAAAATTCAATATTCAGAATTTAAAGATTATATTTTAAAACTCTTTATTTATAAAGTTTAAAGCGTAATTACTAAAATTCGATAAAACCCTTGATTAAGTTTTATTCGTGTCGTGTAATTGACGATTAGGTTTGTACAAGGCTGTAATAACTACAAAAATGAATAAGGTTACTTTTCAAGCCAATGGCGGTATTACCGTTCTGGTAGTGTTGTCATTGGTATTTTATTGACCAATAGCTCAGTTGGTAGAGCAAACGGCTGTTAACCGTTGGGTCGTAGGTTCAAGTCCTACTTAGTCAGTTACCGTATTAAACGGAATACAAAACAAGAAAGAGGGTTTTACCAATAGTTCAGATTACAAAATCAGAAAGTATTGAGTTGCAAAAATTAGGTTATATGTTTGGAAATGAAGGTGACTTACATCATACTTATAGCCGATACAAAAAATATTATTTTACCGAATCAAGAAAAGGTATGGCAGATTTACAGAAAATTCGGAAATCTAAGATCGTTAAGTAGAAGTACTGTGACGAAATATACGTGAAAGGTGGTATCCGTTATTGACTAAGTTCATAGATACCAATATACTACTCTCCCACCTAGATGTGTTGGAGAATGAAAATATGTTTCTGATTAGTTCAGTAAGTATTCAGGAGCTTGAAGAAATTAAAACAAACAGCAAGAAGACCGAAGAATTACGTTATAGTGCAAGGGTTGCTGTCAGATGGTTAAATGACCATCCTGAAAAATATAAGGCGATTATATATGATGGAGAAGTCCGTGATTTTAATGACCACCTTTTAGATGAGACACATGATACACAGATTGTGGAGTGTGCCACATATGCCAAATCGGTAATGGGTTACGGAGATTTAATATTTATTACCGACGATATTTTATGTAAGTTAATTGCAAAAGAATATTTTGGGTTGGCTGTAGACAGTTTAAAGAGTAATGCTGATGACGCATATATGGGCTTTATTGAAAAAATTCTTAGTGAACCAGAGATAGCGTGGTTCTACGAGCATTTAAGTGAAAATATATATGGACTTTTCATAAATGAATACATAGTTCTTAAAAATGAGTTGAACGAAGTAATTGATATTTATCGATGGACTGGCGAAGAGTATGAGGGATTATACAAAAAGCCAATCAAATCTGCTTCGTTCGGGGATAAACTTAAAGCTAAAGATGTTTATCAGCAAATGGCCATTGATTCATTAATTAAAAATACCATGACTGCAATATCTGGCAAAGCCGGTAGTGGAAAATCTCTTTTATCATTAATGGTCGCCATGCACCTAATTGAAAGTGGCAAATACGACCGACTTGTTATCTTATACAATCCAATAAAATTACGCGGATCAGAAAACCAGGGGTATTATCCGGGATCTGCTACAGAAAAAGCTATGCAGAGTGGAATCGGGCAGATTCTCACTACTAAATTTGGTGATAGACTTGGTGTGGATTTGTTAATTAACCAGGATAAAATCAAATTGGTCTGTATGTCAGACTGTCGCGGAATGGAAATCCGTGATAATGAAATTTTATGGATTACAGAATGTGAAAATACATCAATTGATTTAATTAAGATCTGCTTATCTAGAGTATCATCCGGTGCAAAAGTCTTTATCGAGGGAGATTTCGAGCAGATTGATAGTGTCCATTTTCAGGGTGAAAAGAACGGAATGAAGCGCGCAATTGATGTATTTAAGGATCATGGTGAGTTTGGATATGTTCAGTTACAGAACGTTTGGAGGAGTAGAATTGCAGAACTATGCGATTTACTATAAGGGAGCCTATGAAAAACAAAAACTTAATATCATACATATTGGGACTGATCACTGGATTTATTTTCATACCGTTAATTGAGGAATTAATCAATGTAGCGTTCTCATGGATTGAAGTTCTGAAAACAAAGCCGTCCGGGATTATAAATGATTGGAATAAGAAGATGGTAGCTGAAGATGATGGTACGGAATCTGACGCATGCGCTATTGGATTTCACTATACACCAAATGAAGACGAATATTATGAAGATGATTTTGAGGAAGAGTAAATTAAACTCTTCTATTTTTGTGCGAAAATTTGAGAATGAAAGGAATTTTTTATAATGATTAAGGTTAAAGATGTAGACTCTAAGTGGAGTCCACGTAAGAAAAATATTACTATTGAAAATATCAGAGTTGATGGAGATAAATTTGTAGATGAGGAGGGTTCTATTATGGACAGGCTCGTTGAAGCCCTTCCTAATGGAGAAGATACTACATTTACAATTAAGATCTCATTAGAGTTACCAGATGAAGTTGAAGAAGTTGATTTGTCAGATGACGATGAATAAGAAGGGTGGGCTGACGTATAGACAGTAAGGCATTAAGACAGCCAAACGAAGAACCAAAGGCATACAGAATAAGACTGTACAAGAATAAGGAACTATATGGATTAAGTAATCCTGAGATCGGCAGGCTGTGTAACGAAGCTTTCGGAGTATGTTTTGATGAATCTGCTCATCGTAAGCATATGAAAAGTTATCTGGAAGGATATAGTGACGCTAAAACTGAATCATGTGATTCTGATAAACATATGAGGGAACTTGATTTAAAATTAGATGCTATCCGCAAGGAAAATATTAAATTGCAGACAGCCAACATCGAAAGAAGTCGCATTGATAGAAACGTTTCTCGTCAAGAAATGTACTATGAATATGTTGGAAGAACATGTGATGCTCTCCCACTGCCTGATTTTAAGCCTTTGTATTCGTATGAACCAAGTGATTGCAAAAAATCATTCCCAGAAGAATATTTAGTAGCACTGGCAGACATTCATTATGGGGCAAAATTTAAAAGTGAAAACAATGAATACTCTCCCGATATAATAAAAGAGCGTTTGGAATTTTTGGGTTATGAGCTGGTGAGATTTATCACCGAAAAAGAATTGCAGAAATTACATATTGTCAGTCTAGGAGACTTACTTCAAGGAATTCTTCGGATTAATGATTTACGAATTAACGATAGTACCGTTGTTAAGTCTACGGTTGAAATCAGCCGTCTTATTGCAACATTCTTAAATGAATTATCCACTTTCGTAAAAATCGAATATTATCATGTGCCGATGGCAAATCATACGCAGACGCGGGTGTTGGGCAGTAAAGCCAACGAACTTATGGACGAGGATTTAGAGTACCTTATTGGCAATTATATTAAGGATTTATGCAAAGATAACGAACGAATTTGTGTTCACTTAGCAGATGAAGGTAAAGGATATATTGACATTCCTATTTTGGGGAATGAGATTGTAGCGCTTCACGGGCATCAGATTAAAAGCATAGAAAATTCATTAAAAGATTTATCTATGTTAAGACGGTCATTTATAGATGTTCTTCTGATGGGACATTTTCATGCTGGAAAAGAACTCACAAGTAATGAAGGTTGCTGTTCAGATTGTGAGGTTCTAATTGCTCCATCATTTGTTGGGAGTGACCCATATTCCGATTCCCTAATGAAAGGAAGCAAGGCTTCCGTAAAGATATATGGATTCAATGAAATATATGGTCACGATGAGACTTATAAGATTATTTTAAATTAGTAGGTAAAACATATGGACATAAATTTATATTGCTGTTATTCACTTCCGCTCCGTAATTATTTACGTGAAAACGGGTTGAGATACAAACTGGCAGCATTAAATCCGAATAGTAAAAATCTATTTTGGATTTATGTAAAAGATGAAAAACTTAATACTCTTTTGGAAAAGTGGACTTCAAATAAGTAGTTCACTTTTTATTTGGAGAATTATAATGTAGAAAAACTTGGAGGTAATTTTGAAAAACTATAAAATTTATAAGCATACAAATACTATAAACGGGAAGGTATATGTAGGTCAAACATACACATCTCTCCGTGCAAGGTTTGGAAAGAATGGAGTTGGATATAGAGGATGTAAATTATTTTATAAAGCAATACAGAAATATGGGTGGGATAATTTCTCTCATGAAATTTTAGAAGATAATATACATACGCAAGAAATTGCAAATGATAGAGAAAAGTTTTATATAAAACAATACAAATCAACGAACTCAGAATTTGGGTATAACTTAACTAATGGAGGGAATGAGCATAATTGTTTGGGTAAAACTGTTTTTCAATACTCTATGGATGGGGTTTACATTCGTGAATTTAATTCTATTTCTGATGCTAATAGAGAGTTCAATATTTGTGAAGGAAAAATATCTGAATGTTGTAATGGTTCAAGGAAAAGTGCCGGAGATTATAGATGGTCTTTTGATAAGAAAAACAATATTGGAAAATATATTGAATTAACAAATTCAAGAATAGTATATAAATATTCATTATCAGGTGACTTTGTTGAAAAATGCGGGACTGTACCAGATGTGGTAAAACAAATGGGCATTGCCAATGGAGGTCATATATCAAATTGCTGTAATGGAACACGAGAAGTTGCATACGGGTTTCAATGGAAATATTATAAGTGTGACAATATTGGACGCGTGAATTTCAATAAGTGTAATGAAAGAATAATGCAGTTAACTTTATACGGAAAAATCGTAACTGATTATGATTCCATAACTGACGCTTGTTTTCAGTTTGATAATAACATTGAAAAATCTTATTCTAATATTCATAATTGCTTATCTAGTAATGCCAAAAGTGCTTATGGGTATATATGGATATACGAGTCTGATTATGACAAATTTTCTTTGTCTGATTATGAACGGAATAAAAGTCAGAAGAAATCTATAAAACAAATAGATAGCAATGGGAAGATAATAAATATCTTTAAGTCTGTTTCTGATGCAGGAGAATACATAACAGGAAAACGATGTTCTGGGAATATTTCAAGAAGTTTAAAGAATAGAGCAAACAAAGCATATGGGTACTATTGGGAATATGTGTAATATCGTAACTAGTTATAAAAATTAAAACGTTATATGATATTCAATTGGATTAAAGCACCACTTAGATACAGGACAAGAAAAGTCAGCCACGGGCGGGCTGGCCATTATCTCTAAGAAGAGCGTCTACTACTCTTCTATTTTATTGACTAAAAATATTTGAAAGATGAGGATTTGATAAGATATGACAAAGGCAGAATTATTAAAAGAAATCACAAATAGCGTTGCGGAGTTATCACAGAAAGATATTGATACTGTATTAGCAGCATATGCAACAGTTGTTACAGAGAGTTTAATAAAAAATAAAGACGAAGCTATTCCTCTTCCTGGACTTGGCACATTTAAAGTAAAAGATGTAAATGAGCGTAGAGGTACAATTATGATGGGTGATCGTAAAGGCGAGGAATATGTAACACCGGCGCATCAAGAACCTACATTTAAGCTGTCAAAATCAGTTAAGGGACTGTTTGTTGAATAAGGCGGTGATTATGTAATGGGATATGATGAAATTATAAAAACCGTCAACTTAACCGATGATGAAATTACCCTTTTAAAGGAAATTCTGGAAGTAAGACAGGATAAGTGTATTTCTGTTGGTGAAGTGATGACGATTGAAACATTGTTAGAGAAGTTGGATTAATTATATGAGATTCTATGCGGTCAAACGCGTAGGGTCTATTTTTATGGGAATTGCTGATTTTTCAGTGGTTCTCTTTTTGTTTGGAGAAATAAGTAGTGTCCAGCATTATGCGTCATTGCTGATGCTGGGATTTTGAAGAGGATATAAGGAAGTCATGAGCCTTAGAAGGTGTAACCTCATTCGCACCGCCCTCTTCTACTTTTATTATTGAATGAGGAGAAATGAGGAAATAAATTGGTAAAGAGTAAACAGGGTTATAAATTATATACTAATGACGAAATAATATCATTAATTAAAAATTGGTATGATAAAAACGGGAAAATTGTAATAAGAGATTTGAGACATAAAAATGGACTTCCGTCTGTCACACAAGTAATAAATGCTTTTGGTTCATTTCAAAACTGTTTAAAAGAAGCCGACATAAATGTTTATGATAAAGAATATTTGTTTCAAAGAGAATGTTTAACCGATAACGAAATGTTAATTAATTACAAGAAATTTGTTGAAGAGCACTTAAAGACAAATATTTACTTACCGACAAATGATGAGGTAGATGCTTGTGATTATATACAGTGTACCAGTGTTTATATACGGCGCTTCAGTTCATTTGAGCATATAAATGAATTAATCGGATATAACCAAAAGGAGTTTAACAATTCCGCCCTTGAAAAGGACATGCTATTTAAATATAAGCGAGCATGTAAAGAACATGGTAAAAGTTTGTCTAGTAGAGATATAACAAGATTATCTAAAAGTAACAAAGAATATATATACTCTACAGAAGCTTATTTAAACCATTTTGGAACATTACATAATTTACAAGAAATATGTGGCTTTGTGAAAACCCATCCGGGTAAAGGTGCTTCAAGACTAGAAATGATTGTCTGTTTACAAAAGCTTGGAAAATTATTAGGCAGAAGACCTACTCAAAAAGACTTAATTTTATATGATTTTATGCCTAGTTGCAGTACCTATATATCAGAGTTTGGAAGTTTTAAAGAAGCACTAAAAGAATCTGGTTATAGTAAAATAAATGTTTTAAAGACAAAAAACGGAGTTAAATGTCGTTCTACTTATGAATTGAAATTTGCTCAAATGCTTGAAAGATATAATATAAATTTTGAAAATGAAATGTTATATAGCACAATAATACCAAACTTTAAAAGAAAATACAGATTTGATTTTGTTCTGTTTATTGACGGACAAAAAATTTATGTGGAGTTATTTGGCATAGAAGGAAATTTAAAGTATGAAAAAAGAAAGCAAGAAAAAATTAATTTGTGCAGAAAATATAATGTACCATTGATTGATTTATATCAGAAAGATATTTACTCAAAATCGTTTAAAGAAATTTACGGGTTATTATTTGAGCGCATTAATAAAATTGTAAAAGAAGTGGCTTAGACATTATCCACTTCTTTTTTGTTATGGAAGGAAGTGATAAAATGCCAGAAGCTAGGAAAACCTATAGAAACATAATTGTAACGGACGAAATTATTGCAAATTTCAATCCGGAAAATCAAAAATTAGTAAATAAATATCTCAAAAATCTTGCCACTAAAAGAAGCCCAAAAACAGTCAATGCATATAAATCAGATTTTAACGTATTTTTTGCATGGAATTATTTATACAACGATAATGAATTATTCACAAATCTGAAGAAACTTGATATGCAAGATTTTTTTGATTTTGGAATTACTGACTTAAAGTGGAAATCAAATAGATATGCACGTATTCACAGTTCTCTTTCTGAACTATCAAAATTTATTGAAAAATTTTTCGATGAAACATATCCAAATTTTAGAAATCTACTTAAATTTGTAGAAAAACTTCCAAAAGAAAATTCAAGGGAAAAATCCGTATTCAAAAAAGAAGAACTTGATTATTTGATGGATTGTTTAGGAAAAGAAAATCTTATTAATGAACAGTGTTTACTTGCACTAATTATGGCTTCTGGGGCAAGAGCCAGTGAGTTGGTTAGGTTTACTACAGACATGATTGATTATAATAATACTGCTTTTGATGGATTATTTTTAGAAACAACATCTAAAATAAAAGTTAAAGGTCGTGGTGTTGATGGTAAATACATAGAAAGATATATTATTAAAGACTTATTTGTTCCATTCTATAATAAATACCTTCCTGTAAGGCAATTAATTATGGATGAAAATAACAAGGAACATAATTACTTATTTATAACTAGGACAGGTGATCCAATAAAAGTTAGTGGAATTCGTGGCTGGATGGAAAAGTGGGATAACTATCTTACAAAACATTGGTATCCTCATGCAGGAAGGCATTTTTGGACTTCATATTTATCGTCAATTGGACTTGAAAAAGAGTTAATTCAAGAACTTCAAAACTGGTCTTCATCAGATCTCGTTGATTTATACAACGATAATACTGCAAAAGACAGAAAATGGAAAGGGCTAGAAAAGCTTAAAAACGCACTAGCCGATGAATCTAATCAATAGAATCCGCCTTTCATCGGCAATATCACAATGAATTATTTAAGGATAGGACAGGCAGTTGTCACGCCCTAAGGGTCTTAAAGAGATATCGGACTGCCAACCGACTGGATAATTAATAGCGAATGACTGCTGTGCGGTCAAAATAGGGAAATAGCGCAATTAGTTAGGGAAGATGTTCTCTACGAATCCGTAGACATGCGGTGAGGTGGGCGCTTGGAGATAAACAGGTGATGAGGAGTACCCCTGTAACTATATTAGTGGCGGAATAGGTAGACGCTTATAAAAGCAAACGCAATCAGGTAATATGTGCCACCAGTCTTTACTGACGAATAGAGAACTGATTGCCTATCGTGGCTGATGTATGTGAGGTGCAAATCCTCACCTAATATATAAAGAAAATAATAACTCTCCCATTTTCGAAAGGTAGGGATAATATGAAATATAATGTTGTAAATAAAGTTACAAAAGAATTTGAAAAATGGATTGGATATTGCGAAAAAGCAAAAGCTTCTAGTGTGGGAACTAATTATGATAACCCTGAGTCCTATACATCTGGGGCCGGTGATAATAATTACACAATTTTTGCAAAGGTATATAAAGAGAAAACAGGAATTGATGTTCAGGGTCAGCCTTGGTGCGACAGTTTTATTGATACAATTTTTATTCACTTATTTGGGGTTGAAAAGGCTAAGAAGCTTCTGGGCGGATTCTCTGCTTACACCCCTACTTCCGCACAGTATTTCAAAAATATTAATCGATGGTCTACCGGAACACCCGAAGAGGGTTATGTGGGATTTTTCAAAAATGATACAAGAATCTATCATACATTCTATGTCAGAGATTATGCTTCTGGTAAGATGACCACAATCGAGGGGAATACCGGTGGATTAACTGGCATAGTAGAAAATGGTGGTTGCGTAGCAAAGAAGAATTATACATATAGCGATTATAAACCTCGTATACCCGGCTTTGGTACACCAGATTACAGTCTTGTAGAGGAGTATGTAGAGGGTTGGCTTAAAGCTGCTGATAATGTACGTTGGTGGTATCAGTATAGTGATGGTAGTTATGCCAAAGACGGTTGGAAGTTAATCAATCATCATTGGTATTTGTTTGATCCTAATGGATATATGCTCACCGGGTGGCAGTTATGGAATGGACAATGGTATTTCTTGGAGAATACGTCTGGTGCAGATTACGAGGGGGCCTGTTATCATGAAAGCGCCTCTGGTAACGGAGCTTTGGAAGTTTGGTATGTTGACTAATTGAGGAAATGAGTATTTATTTGGAAGAGGCAGGAATAGACCTGTCTCTTTTATTATGCCGTATGTCCGGGTGGCGATGGAGGTGTCTTGAAAACACTTGGCTTTAACAGGCTTGCACGTTCGAATCGTGTGTACGGCGTTACTCTTCTATCACGAAGAGAAATAACAGGTCGTGACTTACCACTAGGAGAAATAATATGGAAAACAAAAATGTATTTGAAGAAACTGTAGCAACATTAATCGAAGATGCAAAGAAACTACAAGCTAAATTTTCAAAGTGTCAGGAAAATAATAATTTTACAGAAGCGTTAAGTTGTATGCGTCTTTTAAAAGATACCCTCGCTCTTATTAAAGAGTATGATTGGGAATTAAAGTATTCCGAGTTAGAAACCACTACTGGGAAGCAGTTGAAAATCTGGGAACAGAATCATTGTGGTGAAATTAGAAACCTAAAAGAATATCAGACTTATGATTCAACTGATAAAAAGAATGTATGGATTGAAAAGTTTGAATCCTGTATTGCTAATCGGCAATCTTATATTTGTACTTATGGAGATGAATGTAGAGGGACAGGAAAATCTTATGCTTTAGCGAGTCTGTGTCACAAATACAATGGTATTGTAGTATCTGAAACAACTAATGGTTCGTTTGGAATAAAGAATAATTGCAAGCAGTTTGGATTTAATGTACCAATTTGTAATTACAGATATGTTTTAAGTATGAGACAAGTCAAAAATAAAATTTTATTTCTTGATGAATGTTCTGGATTAAGTAATGAACAAATTGACAAATTAAAAGAAAGTCATATTGTTATAGGCTTTAAATTAACATAATCACTTTCCCATTTGGACCTAGAACTGCACATTCAATGGTGAAAACAAAATACAGAAGCTATCAACAAGCGCTACTGCACTGGCGGTGGTGCTTATTTTTATTGTAAACAGCAAAGGAGGTATTATAAATGGCACGAAAACCCAAAGTTGCCGACTTAACAGATAACTTTGACGATTCTCATGTTTATACATGCCTACGTTGCGGCAAAAGTTATGAAAATCCAGTTGGTAAATTCTTTAAATCTCCGTGGTCAGAATGTTTTGAAAAGAATTCTAAATTTACACATATTTGCAAGGATTGTGTTAATGAACTCTTTACACATTATGAGAAAAAATATGATACAAAATCAGCTTGTATTTTCATGTGTTATAAGCTTGATATTCCTTATTACTATTCTCTTTTCGACAGTATTATAAAGGCCAACAACAACTTTAGCATGGGGCTTTATATGCGTCAAATAAATGGTCGTCAGTATCAATATCAAGACTTTTCACAATCAATTTTAGCTGGTGAAATAGGCAAGAATTCTACTGATCTTGATCAAGATAAAGAAGTCAAGTGGTCAAAACAAGACACTCAAAATAGAGATTACGCAATTGAACTCATTGGATACGATCCATTTGAAGATTATCCAGAAGAGGATAGGCGATTTTTGTTTAATCAGCTTGCCCCGTATTTGGAAGATGAAGATTCAGCTGAAGATGCTTATAAACTTTCCCAGATACTACAAATAGTTAATAACAATAAACAGATTCATGTTTGTGATAAACGAATTGCAAACTTAGATCCGGTCAAGGATGCAAATGACATTAAAACTTTAAATGTCATAAAGAAAGATCTTGTCGCCAGTAACGATAAAATAGCAAAAGAAAATGAAATTTCCGTAAAGAACAGATCTAACAAGGATGTCGGTAAATCAACTCTGACGTATTTAATGCGCGACCTTAGAGAGAAGCATTTTGATAAGGCCGAAGCCGATTACTATGATCAGCTAAGTGGGCCTGGAACTCAATGGGCAATTTCGGTGTCTCAAAAGGCACTTCTTGATCACTGCCTATTTGATGAAAATGATAAGAAGGAAGTATATGAAACGCAGATAAAGCTTATAGAAGATTTATATAAAGAGTTAGATGACAAAAAAGAACAAGTGCGTCAATTACTTATTCAGGTTGATGAGCTAAAATCGCAATTGTCCACTGTAGAGGACGGTGACGACGATGGCTTATCATAATTTAATATCGGAGAGAAAAAGACGTATTTGTGAGCTAGATGCCAAAAGTATTGCTTATTATAGAAGAAACCCTTGTATTGCTTGTGAAGATTTGCTCGGAATAAAACTTATAGATAGCCAAAAATACATATTACAAGCAAGTTGGAATAAACCACATGTTTTATGGTGTTGTAGCCGAAATTTCGGAAAATCATTTTTGGGCGCTATTTTTATGGTTCTCAAAGCAATTTTATATGAAAATCAAGCTATTTATATTGTAAGTTCCGTTGGTGATCAATCAAAAGAAACCTTTTCAAAAATTGAAGAGATTGTTCTTCGTATCGGTAAGACAGCGGCATCTATTGATTCTCTTAAGGATATTGTTGAAAAGGAAACTAAAAAATCAAGTAATAATAAGACTGGTTTTGGTCATGCTCAGTCAGGATTTCATGTGGAGTTCTATAATGGTAGTGAAATATTTACATTAAACGGGAATCCAGACAACAATAGATCACGTCGAGCAACCTTAGTATTTTTTGATGAAGCCGCATTCTCTTCAGACGAACTAATTGCAGTATGTGAAGCTTTTGCGACGCAAAACACAGAATTCAAGACCTCAGTTGCCAAAGGATTTAATCCCGATACTTTGAAAAGAAAATGTCCAACACAATTGGTTTATGCATCATCTCAAGATGACATGAGCAAAATTTTCTATCAGCATTATAAAAACTTCGCAAAACGAATGATTGCCGGTGATAGAGATTACATAGTTGTTGATATGATTTGCGATACAGCAATAAAAACATTCATGGATGGGAAACCATATACCGCTCTACTTACCCAGGATAAAGTTGATGCTGCCATGAAAGCGAACAGAGAAAAAGCATTAAGGGAGTACTATAATCAGCCCACTCGTGATGGTGGAGTAAACCAGATTGTCAAATGGGGGACTATACGACGAAACGAATGTTTCTATCTTCCTCAATTATCTTATAAACCAGATACTTCAATATGTCTCGCGTTAGATCCTGCCAGAACACTTGATAATTCAATTCTTGGTGCTATGAATATTGTTAATGATCCCAATTATGGGTATATTGGTGAGATTGTCAATTGTGTTAATTTGTTTGATAAGGCGAGTAAAAGGGGATATAAATTAGATTCGAACAGACAATTAGCGGAAATCCGAAAGTATCTTGCTTCCTATAATGGACAATACAACGATTATCAAAATATAGATAGTTTACTGATCGACCAAGGATCTGGAGGTGCGGGAGTTTCCGCATATGCGGATGGATTACTTAATGATTGGGTTGGTGAAGATGGCCGACATCATAGGGGATTAATAGATGCATCTCACGATATCTATACTGGATATAAAGAACTTTACCCTAATGCTATTGATAAGTTAAGATTAATTAGCCCTAGAAAATATAGAACACAAATGGTTGACGAGTTTATAGAATTGATTGATTTAGGGGTAATAAAGTTCCCTTATGAATTTAAACAAGAATTTATTTCAATGGCTAAAAAACAAGAAGATTCAGACGAGGAGATAATTGAAAAATATGAACTGTCCGACAAAGAAATCTCTGCTTTAGCCAATATTGATTTAATGAAACTTGAAACAACATCAATATATAAATATGAAAACTCTGAGAAGACTACAAAAACCTATGCCTTAGCAAAAGATAAGGAAAGCTCCATGCACGATGACCGCTTTTATGTATTAATTATGTTGGCCCATAGGTTATACGAATTAAGAAGAGGACAGATAATCACAAATGAAAAACCTATATCTTCATTCAACGCCCAGTCATATGCTCAATCCCTATCAAAGCTAAACAAAAAGCCAAAAATCTATTAAAAAGGAGGTGATACATAAATATGCCAAGACCAAAAGGCTCGAAAAACAAGCCAAAGAATTTCACTACTCCACTCCCCTCTTCTGCTATTAATTCGCAGCAAATCTATGAACGGGACGAGTCAAACTTTAATAAATCTATGAATGGGAACAAACCTGTTGATTGGTCTGGATTTAAGCGTCTCATGATAAATGACTTATATTTGAACAATATAATAGAGACATATCGCTGCGGAAATTATTCTTTAGATGACATTAATCTGGCTTTGGAGCATCCGCATTCATCGTCTCAAATCTTATTGTCTACAAGTGATTTTCTTATGCGTATTTCGCCTCATTATAATAGACTAAATACATATTACAGTAACATGGCTCTTTTTGATTGGGGAATTGATTTATATGATGTAAAAGATAGCTATAACTTGGACACTTTGAAAAAGAGTTATTTTGCTTTAGCTGCGCAACTTGAAAAGATGAGTCTGAAGCATGAGTTCTCAAAAATCATGAAAGTTCTCCCTTACCAAGATGTCTTTTACGGAGTTATTTTAGAGAATTCTACAGATTTTTTTATTCAGCAATTAGATAATCGTCATTGTAAATTAAGACAGGTTCAGGACGGGCTATATAATTTCAAATTTGATTTATCAAGTATTAATCCTTTAAATATAGGTGCTTATCCAGACTATATTCAGCAAGCTTATATTGACTATCGTAATGGAGATATTATTAATTGGTATATCCCACCTTCAGATAAGCAAATATGTATAAAATTAAATAGTCATCTAACATATCCGTATCCGTTACTAATTTCCATAGTAAGGGATATTTTTGATTTGGACACTTATAAAAAATTAAAATTACAATCAGCTAGAACAGATAATTATAAAGCAATTTTAGTTCAGGTTCCAATAGATGAAAGTACCGTTGATAAGCCATTATTGACACCTGACACTCTGGCTGTTTTTGCAGAATTAAATAAAGAAAGTATGTCAGACGACATTGGATTAATTCATACATTAGGCTCTAAAGCAGAAGCCATTAGCTTTAAAGATTCGAGCAATACTCGAAATAATGTCGCTGACGCTACTACTGATACCTATAACTCGGCAGGTGTTTCAAATGAAATGTTTAATGGCTCCTCTAGTGGTACGGCGTTGGGGTATTCAATAGAAAATGATTCTGGTTTAATATACGGTATTTACCGTCAGTTTGAACGCTGGATAAACAGATATATCAAGTTAAACAAGCACAATAAATTGAATTATAAATTTTCATTCTTTTTACTGGATATCACTATATACAATCGAAAAGATGTTATAGATCGGTATCAGTCTGGTTGTTCATTTGGTGCACCCGTTATATCAAAATGGCTTGCTGCACTAGATATGACGCCTTCTAAGATTGATGGTTCTTTTATTTTACAGCAAAAGATATTTGACTTTCAGAATAATTTGATACCACTTTCATCTTCTTATACCCAAAGTAAAGACAGTGGAGGCAGACCTACAAATGCTTCAAAAGGTGAGCCGTTAGATACCGCCGGTGAGCAAACAGAAAATGGTGATGAAAATGCAAAAAGATAATGAAAGGTGGTGATAGATAAAATGGATATAAAAAAACTAGAAAACTATTCTGTTCCTGTTATGTTTCAAAAACTAAATGAGATGGACACTTCTGATGGGCGATTTACTAAAGTCAGGATCTGGATGATGCATTTGCAAGATAATTATAACGGATCTATTTTTGAACGCTCTGTCGTCGATGATGCAATCCCAACAATTGAGTACATCCCGATTGTCGGGTTTATAGAGAAAAATTCTTCGGGTGAAGATGATTTTAGTGATCACAGATACATAATCACAAGAAAAGACGGAAACGTTGAAAAAAAATATGCTGGTTCAGCGTATGGTGTCATATTAAGCTCCGAAGATAATAACGCACATTATGAGGATAGGTTATGTGATGATGGTGTAACACGTACTTTTTTAGTTGTAGATGGAATTATTTGGAACATGTTCGATAAAAGCTCTGAAATTATCAATAGAGATTTAGTTAAATCACATTCTATGGAATTATGGGATTCTATTGAAGGGTGGGAAGACGAAAACAATCTATTCCATTTCACCAAATTTTCATTTAGAGCAGCTTGTATATTAGGCAATGACCAAGAACCAGGTATGCACAATTCCACAATTGAAGTCCAGTTTACAATGAGTGATTTTGTAAAAAGCATTCAAAGTGAATTGTCAAATAAATTAAAGACTTACACAGATTATGTTAAACAAAACATTAATAAAGGAGGTACACAAATGGCAAAACCAGAGGAAACAAAAACTGATTTCTCTTTAACTGCGATGCAACAGTTTAGCGAAATAGATAATATAGTTTCTGCACATGAACAGTATCGAGATCGTTGGGGAGATTTAAGAATAAGATATTCTGCCGTAGATTTACAGAACGATGAGGTAATTTGTATTGATAGAGCAGAAAATTATACCTACTTCGGTTTTAAATTTACGATGAATGGAGACAAACCAGCGGTAGATTTTACAACTAAAACCAGAAAGAAAATTGAATACACAAATTTTGAAGAAGGCACTCAAGTAATTGATGGTGCTTTTTCTTTTGCAAATGAAGTGGAAGATTTCTGTAAAACCGCTGATAAAAAGATTGGCGAATTAACAACTGCGAAAGAAACTGCTGAAACTAACTACTCTTCTATTAAGTCAGAATACGACGAGATTAAACCGAAATATGAAGATTTCGTAAGAGAAAAAGCCGAAAACGAGAAGAAAGCCGTTGAACTTAAAAAGGATGAGTGTTTTGCGAAATTTGATGAACATTTAAGTACAGTGGATGAGTACACGGCACTTAAAAATGAGAAAGATAATTTATCATTGGATCAGATTGAAGCAAAATGTGCAATTTTATTTACACAAAAATCTTTAAATACAAATTTTACAAAGAAGCAGAAAAACAATGATACTTTAACCGCTGATATTGTTGACTACACATCTAATGATGAGGGAGTCGTTCAGACAAAATATGGCGCAATTAAAGTAAGCAAATAATTAAGGAGGATATTGAATTATGGCAATTAAAGGTGTATTCGAAAGCTCAAATATGTTAAGCACTAAAGGTGCAAAAAGAATTTTTGATGCAATTTCTACAACTGAGGAATTGGAAAATGGACTGATAGGTTATATTGATGAATTAGCCGATGGAGAGGATTATACTTATGTGTTTCATAAAGGATTGAGTGCAGGTAAGACAACCGTTGTAATCGATCAGCCCGCTTGGACTGCTGATACTACATATAAATCCAATCAGAGAAAAGATAAATTTGTTATTCCGGCTGGAACAAAATTTAGAGTAAGAGAACTAGCCTTAAATGATGAATTTTTAGTAAATACAGCATGTGTCACTGCCGCTTCTGTAGCAAATTTTGTAAAGGATGCTTATGTAACAGTTGACGCTACTACTGGAAAATTAGTAGCTTCTGCCACCACAACCGCAGATGTTGCATTCGAGGGAACTGTAATGAGAAAACGTGTACAGGGCGCAACACTCGTAACCGCTGCAAATACATATGGATATTCAAGAGATATGTATGAGATCAAAGTTACGACACTGGCTTAATTACAATTATTAAAGGAGGGATATTTAATTATGAATAGAAATAAATTAACTTTTTCTAAAGAAGAAACAAAGATTTATGATTTAACTCTTGATCTCGCAAGAGGGGACTATACTCAGTATATTGATTCCGAAAAATTATCCAGAGTGGATTTAGAAAATTATCTTAGAGATAAAATCAATAAAGACATGCTTCAGGGCAAAACTTTATACCAGGCATACAGAAGAAATAATCTTGTGCTTTTTGAAATCATGGAGGAAATCACAAATATCACTATTGGTGAGAATGTGTTAAATTCTCCTTTTATTGATGCATTTGTTGAAGTTAAAAACAGAGCTCTTGGAGATATGACTGCATTTTATTCTGAAGGTGGATTATTGTCTGTAGCTAGTTTCGCCGGTAACCACTGGGATACAAATCGTCAGGCTATTGACGTAGGGGCTGAGATTACTCTTCCTTCTGAGTGGATTTATATTCATGTTTACGAGGATTTGGAAAGATTCTTACTTGGCATCACTGGTCTTGAAAAAATTATGGACAAGATTTATAAATCTACTAATAAGTACATCCAGGATAGATTATATGCACAGTTCCAGAATGTTGCAAACTCTGTTCCCGATGAATTTTCTAAGTCTGGGAACGATGAATCAGCACTTGGTTCTCTTGTAGATTTAGTACAGGCTGCCGGTGGATATAGCTCTATGACATTGGCTGGTACTAAAGGCGCATTAAGGAAACTTGCAAATGCCGTACCTGATAAGATGTTCGCAGATTCTCAGAAACAGGCAAAGGCAGCAACTGGTTCAATTGGTGATTGGGAAGGTAATACTCTGATGGTTATTCCTCAGACGTTGAAATCTGGCACTTTTGAATTAGCTCTTGATGATTCAAAAGTATTTGTTATGGGTGGAGATGTAAAGCCAATTAAACTTGAATTTATTGGTGACACTCGTTCTGATATGGATACAACTGGAAAGAAGAATAATGACCAGAGCGTTGATATTCAGGTTCAGACAAAATTAGGAATGGGGTTATTGCTTCCTCCTTATTTTGGTGTATTTACATTTGCCTAATACATAAAAAAAATAATATAAGAGGTGGTTAGAAAATATGGCTAATACTAGCAAAAAGACCGCAACCACAATAATCGAAGATGCTGTTGTAGAGGAATCTACAGTGGCATCTTCTAATGTAACTGTGGAAAAGAAAACGGTTGATACTAAAACACTAAAGGACGATGAAGAAATTGTCGTTGTATCATTGATTCCTCATGTTTCATACAAAGATTCTAAGAACAATGATTTTTATGAATGGGATACAGTTGGACACGAAGAAGTCATGACATATTCTGCTTTAAAGGATATGAATAGAAATTATAAATCGTACTTTAAGGATTTATGGTTGGAGCCAAAGGATGATAGAGTTGTCAAAGCATTTGGATTGGTTTCTGTTTATAAAAATTATGCAGATTTAATGGATGGTTCAATTTACACTATTGAAAATATGTCAGAAATCAAAGAAAAGTTTGACGCATTACCCCCACGAGGAATTAAGAATACTATTGTAACAAAAATCAAGAACATGGTAGTTAGCGGGGGCATTTCTGATGTCAAGGTGGTTAAAAGTTTGGAAAGGCTGTTGAATATAGATTTATTTGATTTGCTTGATTTATAGGAGGTGCTTATGGCAACTCTATATACAGTAATCTATGACAGTGTGCTGCCAAAGTTAAAGGATTTTGATATTCCTTTAATGGAAGAAAATGAAGTATATGAAATGCTACATGAACATTTAAGACCCGCTATTGTCTCATTTCACACATGTAAAAAAGATTTATCAAGTAGAAATGAAGCAGAAGGTAAATTTAACGATGACTTGGATGATATGGAGATAGAAATATTATCTAATTATTTACTTTTATCTTTTATAGATTCCAATTATATTAGAGTACCTACAGTTTTAAAGGCAAGTCTTTCTTCTAAGGATTTCAATGCGTTTTCTCCTGCAAATTTTTTAGATAAATTAATATTGATGCATAATACATATCTCAAAGAAAATGAGACGCTGTTATCAAGATACTCGTGGAGAAAACAAAAATAATACAAAAAGGAGGTGTGTGGGTAATTGACTGCTTTAGAAATTTTCAAGAAAAGAATGCTAAATTCTAGTGGTTCAACTATAAGAGATGAAAATATCAAAAACAGTAAAATATTATTACAGTCTACATTTTATGAAGATCCATCATTTAACCCACACATAACATTTTGGGAATCTGACGATAAACTAGACTGTAGAATATTTAGTAGGAAAAAGAGTTCAAACTTAGTCATATCTACTATTCAAACATTGTTAGACAGTAATCTTGTAGTAGGTAGTATTATATTTGATAACAATACTAAAGAATATTGGCTGTGTACAAATCTATTTAATATCGGCGAAATACATAAGCAGGGGGAACTTACGTTATGTAATTATACTCTTCTATTTCAATCACCAGAAGGAGTCATACTCTCATATCCTTGTGTTGATAATTCAACTAATACAATTGGGACAGATGAAGATTCAGTTCTCACAACTCTAAACGGAGTGCACCGTGTTAAGCTTCCATTTGATGAGAATACAAAATTAATTAGAGAAGCGCGAAGATTTTTCTTAGACAAATATAGCACTACCACTTACGCTGTTACAAATGTAAACAATACTACTTTTAATTATGGAAGCAAGGGGTTGATTGAATTAACATTACAACAAGATAGTTCTTATAATCGTGATACTGATAAAAATGGTGTGTGTAACTATTTTGAACCGATCACTACCCCACCTAATCCAGACCCACCCGATGAAACAGCGAATTTATTTGCAAATATCACCGGAAATACCAACTTAAAGGTCGGATATTCGAGAACTTATTTGGTTAATTTTTCAGATAATGATGGAGCTGCTGTTGCAGATGTAGATTTTGAGTGGAATGTGGAATGTAATTTCGCTGATAAAATAACTCAGACGATTTCTGGGAATACAATTAAATTGCAAGTAGATGATGATTCTCTAATAGGAGAATCTTTTTTATTATGTATTTTGGTTGATGGTAAAAATGTTGGCGAGATTGAGATAACTATTGTAGAAGGATTTTAAGGGGGGGGGTGGTGGTATAGGTAAAGCAAGAAGTTATGAAATAATAGAGTATCGTAAGCTAATTATGGATCAAATTTGTAGGTCAGAAGAGTTGATAAAATTACTTGGCGAAGCTGAAGAAGAATATCCGGAAGACATTATCCCTTATAAATGGTCTTTTCCTCATGAATATATTCCAGAGACCATTACTCAAACCGATAAATTCATCAACTTTGAAATTAGTGCTGCCATTGACCCAAGGAATGATGTATATAAGGATTTAACCATATACTTCTATATCATCTGCCATCAAGACGCAATAAGATATGAGGAAAATGGGAGAACTTATCTCTGGTATGATAAAGCAGTTTGTGAGTTGGACAATATCTTCTCCGATAAAAATATTCTGGGTATAGGAACTACTACTTTGGTAAGTAATGTTCCGTATTATCCGCAACAAAAATTCAAAGGTCGTCTGCTTAAATTTGTAGTGAAGGATTTCAGTGATGGTGCCAAATATGGAAGATAAGAAGAGTTTACTATTATCTGACCATATAAATATTACGGAGAAACTTAGACTTCGCATACCCAAAGTTGGCGAAATTCTCGAAGATGAACAAACATATTATTCTATCATCTCCTCTCTTACTGCTACACCATATCAGTATATGGTGCAGTTGGATGATATGGGAATAGATTATACCGAGATATCAAATTACGAGTTATTTATGACTCTCTTTCCCATGTATGGTAAATCGGATTTATCAATGTTGTTTTTTGATATGAATACAAATGATTACGGCGTTTATGTGGATCAAACCAATGATACAAATATTTTGTATAGTCCTACAAACGGAATAGATTATAAAATTGATGAATTTATATACATAAAAATTGTAAACGCTCTTAGAAAAATCAACAATATTGAAGAGATTAAGTCAAAGCCAGGTAATGATGAGGCAAAGCGTTATTTGCTTGAAAAGGAGAGAAAGAGACAAAAGCGCAATGCCAAGAAACCATACAAGCCATATTTGGAAAACTTAATAGTTGCGCTGGTTAACAGACCAGAATTTAAATACAACTATGAAGAAGTAATGAATTTATCAATATATAAATTTAACCAAAGTTTCAAGCAAATACAGAAAAGTATTACCTTTGATAAAACTATGACAGGAGTTTACTCCGGGACGGTAGATGTTTCGAAAATGACCGACAAGTCATGTTTGTCGTGGTGGATTGATGATAAGTAGCAGAGACCCATTTTAGATAGGGTCTTATTTTTATACAACTAAAGGAGGATTTAAAATGGCAGATATTGACGTAAGCAAGTTAAGCATCACTGAAATTGATCAGATTACATGTTTTAATAATGCTGGTGAACTTGAATTTATTATGGACGAGATTCAGGAGGGGGCGATCAATAACACTCAGGAAAAAGTTGATATTACTGGACGGGGTGGGCGTAAGATTGGCTCTCTTAAGAAGAATAAGGCGGTAACGGTTACTGCTACTAATGGATTATTAGTTGGTGGAGCCTTGGCTGCTCAGACTGGTACATCCGTTGAACAGGGAAGCTTCAAAGTAAGAAAGACAGAGGTTGCTATAGTTAATTCTAACAAGGCAACGTTGACTGGTACTCCTGTGGGAACAGCCGGTGCAGAGATTGGGTATGCGTATTTGAAAAACGCAAATGGTTCTCTTGGTAAAAAGTTGGAACAGGATGCAACTGCTTCTGCTACGGGTAAATTTGCATATGCCGCAAGTGAAATTACATTTTTTGATGGTGATATTCCTGCTGGGTCAGAAATTGTGGTTTTCTATGACGAGGAGGTTGTTTCTGCGAAGATTTCAAATGATTCCGAAACCTATAGTAAGACTCTCAAGATGTACGTTGATGTAACGGCACAAGATAATTGTGATAACCTTTTCCACGGACAGTTTATTATTAACAGAGCTGATTTTAGTGGCGAGTTTGATATTTCTATGGGAGGAGATCCAACAGTACATGCTATTGAAGCAGAGTCTCTCGCTGGTGGCTGTTCTGGTTCAACGAATTTGTGGGATTTCATAGTCTATTAACCAATGCAAGAGAGGTAATTTTTCTCTTAAATTGTTAGAAAGGATACTTATGGCATATAAAGTCCAAAAACCGTGTAAGATATGTGGTAAATTATACACTCCTTGCAGCGATTGTGAACATGATAATACGGCTTTTCATTGGAGGACGGTGGCGTGCTCCGTTGAATGCGGACAGGAATATTTGCAAAAAGTCATATCCGCAAGAGATATCGACAACAAGAGCAATACAGAAGCAACTAATAGGGTTAAAGAAAGAAAACCTAATAAGAGTACTTCTGTAAATGAAAAGGAAAGCGAGCAGATTGAATAGAGAGATGGGATGCATAAAATTCTTTTAATCTATTTAATTGATATTTATGTGTCCCATTTTTTTACGATTAATAATGAATATGGAAAATAAAAACAAGTGGGATAAAGAATATGCAACTTCATTTGTTAATGAGGTTGCCTTTCTGAAATCAAAAGGAATTCGTTATACATGGGTATATACTAGCACAGATAAGATATCTGTCTGGAAATATAAAAAGTGTAAATCATTGTGGGATGCATTGTCAGAAATGTATGCTGATAAAAAATACGAAAACTGATGTCAAATCAATATAGGTTGCTCAAGATAATGAGTGTAAAAGTAGATCAGATATACTCGTGACCACATGACACACAGCATATGTGAAATAGCCGAGAATCTGCTACTCTCCTATTTCAGAATGGAGGTATTATATTATGAATGAAGTATTGCAGAATATCAATATTATGGAAGTGTTGTCCACTATATGGACGGTTGTTTTGGTTCCAATTTTAGGATATGCATGGAAGCAGATTTACGCATGGACTGAAACAAAGAAACTAGATAAATATGCTTCCATTTTATATGAGGAAGTTGTCAAATCGGTAAAATCGGTTTATGAGGTAGAAGTGAAACATATTAAGAAAACATCGGACTGGACACCTGAAAAACAGGAGGAAGTAAAAGAACTTGCCAAGACTAAAGTGTGTCAGGCATTATCAACTTCCATTTACAGAAGTTTGAAAGAAGCCAATTCTGATTTTGAAGATTATTTAGATTCATTGGTTGGCACCGCATTATTTGATATCAAAAATAAAGCGTTATAATTCGAGAGGTAGGTACATAATGAGTGAAAAAACTTGCGGAATTACAAAATATTGACATATTGACATGGGTGACAACAGGTTTTCAAATATTGGCTATCTTTGTTGCCGCCCAAGTCGCAATAGAAAAGTTCTCTGTGGCAATTGGTAAACCGGTCAGGTGGGTAAAACAAAAAAATGAAGAGAGACGACTTATTATACAGACAGCCAAAAGCCTTGATGACTTATGGAAACAAAGAGCCATCGACGTAGAACAGTCTATTAAGCATGATGAAAAATTAAAGGAAAACTTGCAAAGTGTATCGAATAAAATTGATACGTTGAGTGATCAAATCACCTTTATGCAGAACAAGATGGACGAGACAGAAATGGCAAAGTTAAAAGACACTATAATTATTTATTATAAGAAATATAAAGATCTTGGTGAATGGAGCGCACTGGAAAAGGATGCCTTTTGGGATTTATTTAAAAGCTACGAATCACACGGCGGCAACGGATTCATTCATAGTGTCGTTGAGCCGGTTATGCGAGAATTGAATGTAGTAGATTAACTGATTAAAGGGCGATTTCATTAATTTGATTTCGCTCTTTTTGCATTTCAAAATAGAGAATATCTACATGAGCACCAATAGGTTGATGCAGGTATTTTCATATCTGTGTGGCGAGAGGTTATTGAACTCGCCCTTGGGTAGTGAATAGCGAAGGTCGCTCCTTTGCGAAGTGGGAATCCTCTGACCACGTTCACTATCCTATTTATAAAGCCATAGAGGAAATAATAAAATGAGTTGACTTATTTCTGCATTCATGCTATCATAATATCATGATATCTTATTATCAAATATTATAGATGGAGGTGTAAAATTATTAAACAGATAATTGTGCGATTAGATGACGACATTCATCAAAGTCTTAAGTTAAAGACGATAAAAGATGGAATTTCTGTTCAAGGATTCATAAAAGAATTTGTAGAGATATATTTGAACAGTGGTATAAGTGCGTCAGAAATATTAGAGAAAATCAAAAAATAAAGGCACTGCCCCACTCTGGACAAGTCGGCAGCACCTTTTATCGCACAAACACTAGGTAGCATGAGTGCGTATTATCATTATACACACTCCAACTCATTTTTACAACATTGAATGGAGGAATTAAATAATGAATGATTTAAAAATTTTTAAGAACATTGAATTTGGTAAATTAACTGTCACAAAATTTAATGAAGACATTTATTTTTTTCTTGGAGAAGTTTGTTCATGTTTAGGATACACCAAACAGGCAAAAGGACGTACATATCTGAGAAAGGATAAAATAGTGCATATCTGTGAAAGCCTTTCTATTAAAGGGTTGTCACCAGGTGACAACTTTGAAACAATAACGTTAGATAGCAACTTTGAAGCTACACGAATTACTGAAGATTCTCTCTATGATTTAACGTTTGAATCTAAAGCCAAGAATGCAAGAGCGTTTCGCAAGTGGGTGACATCAGAAATACTTCCTCAGATTCGCAAGACGGGTGGATATATACCGGTCATAGAAGAAGAGCCAAATGAGGTATTTCTTGCAAGAGCAGTGAAAATCGCAAATGCAACGATTGAAAAGAAAGATGAAATTATCGCCGCTCAAAAGAAGAGAATATCTTCACTTGAAGAAACCGAAAAAGACTGGAAACTCTTAATGGATACTAAAGGAACATTTTCTGTAAATGAAGTCGCACACTTTATTGGAATTGGTGAGTATAAGTTATTTGACAGATTAAGAGAGATCGGGATTTGCTTTAAAAATGAAAATGGAGACAACGTTCCATATGAAAGACCTGTACATCGTGGGAAATTTATGGCGTGTCCTGCCATTGCTCCTGATGGTACCGCTCATTTACAGACAAGGGTCTATCCAGAGGGCATTGCATACATAACAAAACAACTTCGTAAGCACGGATATTTAGAGGTAGCATAATGGGGTATTACAAACTTATTGCATTATCCATTGACGATTACATATCTTCCATCTTTTTTGAGGACAACTATCCGTTATCGGAATTAGATGAAGCTATTGTCCTAAAACAAGAATTGGAATCAAAAGGTTATATTTGTCTTTTGGCGAAGACTAGTATGACAAACACTTTAAGTTAACTTTACATAAATTCATAATACATAGATACAACTCCACCGGGCAATCTGGTGGAGTTTTTATATTGCAGAAAAGGAAGTGAAATTGTCATAGAAAAAATAAAATTGATATTAGATGGTGGCGTGGTGGAAAAATATAATAAGTATTATTTTTCCAAACACCCAAGAGCTAGAAAAAAGGCAATTGAACATGCCTACCACCCTTCCATAAATATTTGGATGGTGTTGCCACGTATTCAAATGAATGCTCTAAAGCAAAAGTGGAAAGATTTCATTTTTTGGTGGATTAACGATTTAGGATTACAAAATGAACATCTTGATAACTTTGAAATGATTTTTACTACATATATGCCAACTAAAAGACGGATAGATTGTGATAATACGGTTCCTAAATTTATTTTAGATGGCTTTAGCGAGTCTGGCTTCATTGTTGACGACGACGGGTCGCATCTTCGCTCTCTCACTTTAAAAACTAGCTATGACAAGAATAACCCTCGTACCGAAATCGAGGTGATTATTCATTAATGTATGATTGGGAAATCGCAAAAATATTAGGCGACAATAAATACAACCTAGATTCAAAGACCTATCAATACATATGCTCTACAAGCCCACAAATTTCACGAGTAAAATATCTACCAAACGAGAACAAATTTGAGGTTTTGACAAATTGTAACTATTGGAAATTTTCAGTTCACTCACAATAAGAAAGGAAACTTAAATGTTAAATTACATCAAATCAAAATTATTCTATGCAAAACTAAAAATGGAAATTTATAAGGCACTCTCTCATAGTGATGACTATATAGAGATGTTAACCAAATTAGCTATCGCTAGTAAGGAAATGACTCCTGATGATGTTAAAAAAGAATTTTTGGCTGAATTAGCTAGTGTTATTCATGATTCTGTACATAAGGATGATGGGAATGATAAGAAAGAAAGAGAATAGCTATGGCTACTGTAATTAAGAATGGAAAAGATTTAGATAAACTATTTGAGAAAATTGCTAAGAAAATGTTATCGGATGTTCAAAAAAAAGTTTATAAAGCAATAGATGATTCTATAAAACAATACTATATAGAATTTACACCAAAAATATACGAAAGAACAGAACGTTTATTAACTTCGCTTGTAAAGACCGACATAGTTAAAACAAAAAACGGGTTTGCATGTGAAGTTAAAATAGATGAAGATTATCTCAATTATGCCTATCCTTATACTGGAAAATTCGACCCAAGTTACCCACATGATTATGACGGCAGATTTGCTATGGGTATGGATGTAGTCAATTGGGCAAACTTTAGGTTTCCTGATGATGATAGCGATGGCGGAAATCACGGTTATACTGCACGTGTAAATTCAGGTGGATTTTGGGACAGAGCCTTGAAGGAACTTGGAGAAATTATTGATATTTTAAAAGAAAACTTAATAAAACAGGGTATTAAAATAACCTAGACTAATTTATGTTAGTCTTTTTTTTGTTAAAGGGGTGATAGAATAATGAACGATTATAAAATTCAGCTTGGTGCCTTATTAGATGCTAATGCCAAAGGTGATTTACAAAAACAAGCCGAGGCAATTAAAGATTTGGCTGTAACTGTATCTAAACTAAATTTAGATCAGTCGGCAATTACTGAATTAAAAAATCAGTTAACTAAAAACGGAATTGACATTAACCTCGTGTTTGGTAATACAAACCAATTACAGAATCAGGCGAAACAGATTGGAAAAACCGTTGGACAGTTGATTTCTGATAATGCAGATAAGGCAATATCAAATGTTAGCTCTAAATCAATGGGGAAATATTTCAAAATTGACCCCTCTACATCCAATGAATTCAAACGTGAAATGGAAGGGTTAGTAAGCAATTGGACTGAAGCTAAGGGTCAACTTACAGATATAAAAATAGATACCCGTACTTCATTTGATAAAGATGCTGGTAAAAATATTACAAGACTTCATCAAGCTACTGTTTCTTATAAGAATGAACTTAATGAAGTAATAAAAAAAACAATAGCGTGGAGACAAATTGGAACCAATAAAAATGCAAACGGGGAAGAAGAAGCTCTTCGTGGGTTTGTGGAGGTTGCAGGACAGTATTCAAAATCACTTGATACCGCAACAATTAAAACAGACAACTTCATAAGTCAGCAAAAAAGATTAGTTGGGCAATTAAGTAACTCACTTGATTCTATCCAATCTGGTTATAAAGATCAAAATTCATCAAAGCCAATTAAATCGCAGGCTAATATTGACTCTCTATCAAAACAGTACGAAGTGGTAAAAGCTAGTATTAATAGCGTTGGTGCGGCTTCTAAGTCTAATTTTGCAGATATGGAAGTAGAAGCGAAAAAACAAATTTCCATTTTGCAAAGTATGGTCAAGGAATATCGAAATGCAGAAAATGTTTCTAGCAAATTAAAGGGAACTGACTTTAATTCTGGACTCTCGATTGCCAACAATGACTTAGAAAAATTAAAAGCTGATGCAAAAGATTTTCCTCAAATTACAAAAACCGTAAATGACTTAGATGTTGCTTTATCTAAAGTTGGAGATACTGCTTCTCTGAATACTTTTAATGATCAATTAAGGGTTGCTAGATCAGAACTATCAAAAGTAAAGGCTGAAACTGTTGCCATCAATAAAGATGAAAAAGTTGGAATTAATGTTTCTGGTCTTGAAGCAAAAATCGCAGATATTCAGAGAATTAGTCCAGAGATTAATAAATTCAAAACTCAAATTAATGGAGCAGAAGTTAGTGTTGAGAGTTTGCTTAGTGATTTATCTAAAGTAAAAACGCAAGGTGATTTTTCTGTCGTCAATAGTAGGTTTAAATCATTCTCTGATTCTGCTAAATCTGCCGGAATATCCGTTTCAGAAGTCACGCTCAAAACAAATAAATTAGCAACTGATTCTCAGCGACTATCAAAAACCAATTCCATTAAAACATGGGCAGATAATAATAGTAAAGCTATGAAATTATTAGGCGCTGACGTAAATAGGGTTCTTGATGGGTTGAAAAAACCGAATTTACCAACATCTGAGTATGACAAACTTAATGCTGAGTTTGAGAAGATTAAAATTAATGCTAGAGAAATGAATTTGTTGGGAAAAACTCCATGGGATTCCGTCAAAGATATGGGAAGTAAATTTTTCTCATGGGTAAGTGTTTCCGGGTTAATTATGACCGGATTAAATTCATTGAGAAAAATGAGGGAAGAAGTTATAAACCTAGATAATTCTCTACTTGAGTTATCAAAGGTTTCCGATTTATCCGCAAAGGGATTAGCTGAGATTACAGATAAAGCATACAAATTAGGGGAAACTGTAGGTAAAACTGGAACCCAGGTAATTGATGCCATAACCGAGTTTAAACGTGCTGGTTATGAATTATCTGATAGTATGGATATGGCAGAAGCTGCGCTTATGATGACAAACGTCGCAGAAGGAATTACCGAGACAACTGATGCGGCAGGAACGCTTATATCTGTACTAAAAGGATATGATATGGCTGAATCTCAAACCATGTCTATTGTTGATATGTTAAACAGTACATCTAACCAGAGTCCAATTGGTTTTGACGAATTAGCAGAAGGATTAGAACGTACCGCTGGAACCATGGCTCAAAGTGGAACTACAATTCAAGAAACAATAGGATTGCTTACAGCGGGTTATGCACAATTGCGTAATGTTGAAAAAGTGTCAACCTCCCTTATTACTCTTTCTGCTCGCTTACGAGGTGTAAACGAAGACGGAGAAAGTATTGATGGATTATCAGCAGAACTACAAAAAAGTTTTGGTAAAATTGGCATAGCCATTGAGGATGCTGATGGAAATCTTAGAAGTATATATCAGATTGCCCAAGATTACTCAAAGGTATTACCAACCCTTACTGATAAGCAGAAACAGTATTATGCAGAACTTGCTGCTGGTAAGAGAAACGTAACAACTTGGAATGCAATTACCCAACAGTTCTCAGATGCCGAAAAAGCAACAGAACAGGCGATTAACAGTGTGGGTAGTGCTACTAAGGAAAATGAAAAATACCTTGATAGTATCAGTGGTAAAATTTCTCAAAATGTCTCAGCATTTCAGTCTTTGTCCAATACAATAATTGACTCTGAACTGGTAAAATTCTTTGTAGATTTAGGAACCACAGGAGTAAAAGGTTTAGATTCGCTAGCATCTGCTATCAAATATATAAACTCTCTTGGTGGAAATATAAGTTCTATCGGTGGCACACTTGGAGCATTAAGTGGGCTATTGATGAACAAAACAGGTATGGGTAAATTGTACCGCGCCCCTTTATACATAGGATTACAATATTTAGCCATGTAATTAATGTAGAGAGTGTCTAATGTATAATCATTTATGCCTCTTAGCATACCCTAGGTGATAAGCCTTAAATTGTCGAATGTCGGGGGAAGCCGTAAGCCTAGAAATAGGTATTGATAACGCTGAAATAAAAGCTCCATGTGGGTGCGTTACAACGATTTTAATTATCCTTGGATTTATGTCAATATAGTA
>NZ_QOHO01000042.1 GCF_003432035.1 Lacrimispora amygdalina | reverse complement strand
AAAAACATCTTCCAAGTCTAAGAATGCCTTGTTATAATTAGGGTACATCTATAAGAGGTCACCTCCGTTAACATTAAACTTTGGTCGGGATAATGCGTTTGGGAGGCTTCTTATAGATGTATTTTATTACAACAAAAAGAATGTTGGAAGTGTGCTTTTCAAGCACACCCCAACATTCAGTATAGAACCCTTTTTGTTATTTTTTGAATTTTTTAGTGTTTTCCTTTAATTCCCGCAGTGCTTCTCCAAACAGACGGGAAGAGGCGGAAGGGTTACGTTTAAGTAGTCCTTTGGGATAAAAGGTAAGCCGTCCGGTCAGTTTTTCCCTGGTTTCGGTCAGGGCCTGAAGCCGTTCTGCCAAAGCGGATTCTTTAATTGCATTGGTAGTTTCTGTCTTAAGGGATGTGAGCTTCACCATGGTTTCTTCTTTAACGGAAGCAGCTTTCTGCATGGTCTCGGATTTCAGCTCGGATACTTTCTGGGCGGTCTCCGCTTTTAAAAGTGACATCTGGACCTGAACCTCCTCCAGCTCAGACCTGATTTTAGTTAAGGATTCCAGTACCTTACCCAGATCAAGAGCTGCCTTCGTGGACTGAACGGTGTCATAAACAAATAGGATGCCAATTCCTGTTACCAGAAAGATACATGTCACTTCACTGAGGCGGAAAACCATCCACTCCAGGGGGCGGTGTACCACTTCTGTCAGAAGAATGGTGAGAAATCCCCAGGCAATGGAGGTGCCCAGACAGACATATCCGTTTAAATTAAAGGGGTTATTACTGTAATCCCAGTATTTCATTTTAAATAAGCGTTCCATGATATAACCGGTTAAGTACTCTAGAACAGAGGCTCCCGCCATACCAAAGAAAAATACAAGTATCAGATTTCCTTTTACAGGAAGAGATAAGAAAAGCATGAGGATTGCACCGCTGCCATAGAGCGGAAGTAAGGGGAGCCTTAAAAAACCCCGGTTTACAAAATGAAAGCTTTTCACAGAAACATAAGTGGATTCGATTACCCAGCCGAGAAAGCAATAAATGAAAAAAAACAGCAGCCACTGATACCAAGTATATACGTACATGCTTATATCCCTTTCTTCATGTATTGGTGCTGGATCTATCATATACGGTTTTGTCCGTTTTTGCAACCGAAATACGTAAGGAAGTGGCAAAATCTGCTTGCCTTAATTGCTTCGTTCATGTAGAATTATGATGTTTCGGTTAGTGGAATTGCACTTATGAAGGAGTTTTTTGATGAGTATATTAAACGTAGAACATTTAACACATGGATTTGGAGACCGTGCCATTTTTCAGGACGTGTCATTCCGGTTATTAAAGGGAGAGCACATCGGCCTGATCGGAGCCAATGGAGAGGGAAAATCCACATTTATGAATATCATAACGGCGAAACTTCAGCCGGATGAAGGAAAAGTTGAGTGGGCAAAGAGAGTCCGTGTCGGTTATTTGGACCAGCATACTGTTTTGGAAAAAGGAATGACCATCCGTGACGTTTTAAAAAGCGCATTTGCCTTTCTGTTTCAAATGGAAGAACAGATGAATGATATCTGTGACCGGATGGGAGAGGCGGACGAGGAAACCATGACTTCCATGATGGAAGAGCTGGGAACCATTCAGGATCTTTTAATGGCACATGATTTTTATATTATCGATTCCAAGGTGGAGGAAGTCGCCAGAGCATTGGGATTAAGTGATATGGGAATCGATAAGGATGTGACGGAACTGAGCGGCGGACAGAGAACCAAGGTCCTTTTGGGAAAGCTGCTGCTTGAAAAGCCGGATATTCTTCTTCTGGACGAACCCACCAATTACCTGGACGTACAGCATATTGAATGGCTGAAGCGTTATCTTCAGGAGTATGAAAACGCGTTTATTCTGATTTCCCATGATATTCCGTTCCTGAACAGTGTGGTAAATATTATCTACCATATGGAAAATCAGGCACTGGACCGCTATGTGGGAGATTATGAAAAGTTCCAGGAGGTCTATGCAGTAAAACGGGCACAGCTGGAATCAGCATATAAGAGGCAGCAGCAGGAAATCGCAGAGCTGGAAGATTTTGTGGCGCGCAATAAAGCCCGTGTTTCCACCAGGAATATGGCGATGTCCAGGCAGAAAAAGCTGGATAAAATGGATGTAATAGAGCTTTCCAAGGATAAACCAAAGCCCGAGTTCCGTTTTATGGAAGCGCGTACGGCAGGAAAGATGATCTTTGAGACGAAGGAACTGGTAATCGGATATGAGGAACCACTATCAAAACCACTTGATTTAATCATGGAAAGAGGAGAAAAGGTTGTTTTATCGGGAGCCAACGGCATTGGAAAGACTACTTTGCTGAAAAGCATTCTGGGTCTGACTCCTTCCTTAAACGGTAATGTTGAACTGGGGGATTATCTGTCTATCGGTTATTTTGAACAGGAGATGGCTCCTGGAAATACGACCACCTGTATTGAAGAGATATGGAAGGAGTTCCCTTCCTATACCCAGTATCAGGTCCGTTCGGCCCTTGCCAAGTGTGGTCTTACAACCAAACATATTGAAAGCCAGGTAAGGGTGCTCAGCGGAGGCGAACAGGCGAAGGTCCGTTTGTGTAAGCTGTTAAACAGGGAAACCAATGTTCTTCTATTGGACGAGCCGACGAACCATCTTGATGTGGAAGCAAAAGAAGAACTGAAAAGAGCGCTGATGGAATATAAAGGAAGTATTCTGTTAATCTGTCATGAGCCGGAATTTTATGAGGGAGTTGCAACTAAGGTGATAGACTGCAGAGAGTGGGCGTTAAAGCTGTCCTGATAATAAAAAATACGGGATTTGATTTCTTGAAAAAGAATCAAATCCCGCATTTTAGACAGAAAAAATCCGCTTCCTGTCATATGGAAACGGATGTATCATCTTTTAGGGGGGCCGGACGGTTTGCACCGTCCGGTATGAGTATGAAAAAGCTTTGTGATTTCAAGTAAGTTACTTGAAACAAAAGGCCCGTCATCCTTTCGGATAACGTATTATCAGTATATGATATAAATGTGAAGAAAATGTGTCCTGTACATTAAAAAAACATAAACAAAATAAAAATTAAAAAAACCCTTTCAAAACCCAGGGTTATTGTATATAATAAGATAGAAAATGCGACTTCATTTACCAATTAACATAAATTTGAAGATAAGGGAAACCCTGGGAACAGGATACAGCGAACAGGAGGAAGATGATTATGATGATGTCTAATGACATTGGAATTGATTTAGGTACAGCAAGCATACTGGTTTATATCAAGGGTAAGGGTGTTGTTTTAAAAGAGCCGTCAGTTGTGGCTATAGACCGTGATACCAATAAAATAAAGGCAATCGGAGAAGAAGCAAGGCTGATGATCGGAAGAACACCGGGGAACATTGTGGCAGTCAGACCTTTGCGCCAGGGTGTAATTTCCGATTACACGGTAACGGAAAAGATGCTTAAGTATTTTATCAACAAAGCAGTAGGAAAGAAAACCTTAAGAAAGCCGAGAATCAGTGTCTGCATACCAAGCGGTGCCACTGAAGTTGAAAAAAAAGCGGTTGAAGATGCAACCTATCAGGCAGGAGCCAGAGAAGTGGCCATTATTGAGGAACCGGTTGCAGCAGCCATCGGTGCTGGGATTGATATTTCCAAGGCCTGCGGCAATATGATTGTGGATATTGGCGGCGGTACTTCCGATATTGCAGTTATTTCTTTGGGCGGTACAGTTGTGAGCACATCCATTAAGGTGGCTGGTGATGATTTTGATGAAGCTCTTGTCCGTTATATGCGTAAGAAGCACAATCTTCTGATCGGCGAAAGAACGGCGGAAGAAATTAAGATCAACATCGGAGCGGCATACCGCAGACCGGAAGTTTTAACCATGGAAGTAAGAGGAAGAAACTTGGTAACCGGACTGCCAAAGACCATTGTTGTAACCTCGGACGAGACTCTTGATGCTTTAAAAGAGCCGGCAATGCAGATTGTGGATGCGGTTCATAATGTTCTGGAAAGAACTCCGCCGGAACTGGCTGCCGATATTTTTGACAGAGGAATTGTCTTAACAGGAGGCGGTTCTTTATTAAGCGGGTTAGATGCCCTGATTGAAGAGAAAACAGGCATCACAACTATGATTGCTGAGGATCCGCTGACAGCAGTTGCCATCGGAACCGGTAAATTCATCGAATTTACTCATGGCGGAAACAGCAAAACAGAATTTTAATCAGGTGCAGGCTGAGATTTGTGTTCAGCTTTCATGATTAATAAAACTGCTCTTAACGGCCCTGGCGGTAAATTCCGGCAGGGTTCCTTTTGCGGCAGTCTCTTTGCATTTTACGGAGGAAACATGGCGACAGTCTGCGGATTTGTAGAAAAAATTAAATACAGGAACGAAGACAACGGTTATACCGTACTGAGCCTTTCAGAAGACGGCGAGGTATATACGCTGGTAGGTAATTTTCATTACATCAGTGAAGGCGAGCGGATCGAAGCGGTGGGGATTCTGACGGAACACCCTGTTTATGGAGAACAGCTGTCTGTAGAAAGCTACGAAATCAAAGCCCCTGAAGATACCGCTGCCATGGAACGTTATCTGGGATCCGGAGCGATTAAGGGCGTGGGTGCAGCGCTGGCAGCAAGGATTGTCCGCCGGTTTAAAGCCGATACCTTTAGGATTATGGAAGAAGAGCCTGAGCGTCTTTCCGAGGTGAAGGGTGTCAGTGAAAAGCTCGCCATGTCCATTTCCAATCAGGTTGAACAGAAAAAAGAGATGCGCCAGGCGATGATGTTTCTACAGGAATATGGAATTTCCATGAATCTTGCAGTGAAGATCTATCAGGAATACGGCCCCAGACTATACAGCATTGTTAAGGAAAATCCCTATCAGATGGCAGATGATATATCTGGAGTGGGTTTTAAAATGGCGGATGAGATTGCCAGAAAAGCAGGTATTTTTACAGACTCGGATTTCCGTATCAAATGCGGAGTTCTTTATACCCTTTTGCAGGCAGCTTCAAACGGTCATACTTATCTGCCGGAAGAGGAACTTCTTTCCTCTGCTTCTGAGCTTTTAAAAGTGGAGCAGGCATCCATAGAAAAGCATCTGATGGATATGCAGCTGGACAAGCGCCTGATTATCAGGGAGACAGACGGGAAACGTACCGTTTATGCATCCCAGTATTATTATATGGAACTGAATGTGGCCAAGATGCTTCATGATTTAAATATCAGGGGAACCATGGCTGAGGAGGAAATCAGAACCAGACTTGTTAAGATTCAGGAAAAAGAGCAGATTGAGCTGGATGAAAAACAGGTAATGGCAGTGGTAGAGGCTGTAAACAGCGGACTTCTTATTATTACCGGCGGACCTGGAACCGGAAAGACCACTACCATTAATACCATTATCCGTTTTTTTGAAAGTGAGGAGATGGAGATATTACTGGCAGCTCCTACGGGCAGGGCGGCAAAGCGTATGACGGAAGCGACTGGATATGAGGCACGGACCATACACCGGCTTTTGGAGCTGACAGGAGTTCCCGGAGACGAACGTTCCGTGTCCATGCATTTTGAACGAAATGAAGAGAATCCTCTGGATGCCGATGCTGTCATTATCGATGAGACGTCCATGGTGGACATTCATCTTATGCAGTCTCTGCTAAAGGCCATTAACCCCGGGACAAGACTTATACTGGTGGGAGATGTAAACCAGCTACCAAGCGTAGGCCCTGGTAATGTGCTGAGAGATTTAATTGAATCCCAGTGCTTCAATGTGGTAATGCTGACGAAAATCTTCCGCCAGGCTACACAGAGTGATATTGTTGTTAATGCCCATATGATTAACCGGGGGGAACCAGTTCCCCTTGGTAAAAAGAGCAATGATTTTTTGTTTATCAAGAGGGAAGAACCAAATACCATCATCAATGCCATGATTACACTGGTTCAGAGCAAACTTCCTTCCTATGTTCACGCAGACCCCTATGACATTCAGATTATGACGCCCATGAGAAAGGGAGCCATTGGAGTGGAGCGGCTTAATTCCATTCTTCAGGAGTACTTAAATCCGCCGTCAGAGGCAAAGCAGGAGCGGGAATCGGCAGGGGTGATTTACCGGACCGGCGATAAGGTGATGCAGATCAAAAACAATTATAATATGGAATGGGAAGTCAGAAACAAGTATGGGATTCCGGTAGAAAAGGGAACTGGAATTTATAACGGAGACATTGGGATCATCCGGGAGATGAATCCGTTTGCGGAGCTGGTGACTGTGGAATTTGATGAAGGACGTCTGGTTGAGTACAGCTATAAACAGTTGGAAGAGCTGGAGCTGGCTTATGCCATAACCATTCATAAATCCCAGGGAAGTGAGTATCCTGCAGTGGTTATTCCTGTTTTTCCTGGTCCAAGAATGCTGATGACAAGAAACTTAATCTATACAGCAGTTACCCGTGCAAAAACCTGTGTCTGTCTGGTAGGTATGCCGGGAACGTTTCAGGATATGGTAAATAACGAAATGGAACAGCGCAGATATTCCGGATTAAAGGAACGTATCTGTGAAATAAATAAGCTGCCTTAAATTCTTTGGGCAGACGGAGGTCCTGTCTGTCTGCCTGTCTTACAATTCTTAAAGGAGAATCTATCCTTATGCAATCCTCTTTTTTTATTGACCTGTTATTTCCGCGCAGGTGTCCGGCCTGTGACGGGATCGTTATGCCGAAAGGCAGACTGATTTGCCCGGAATGTGTGAAAGTGCTGTCTTTCGTTAAGGACCCTGTATGTAAAAAATGCGGTAAGGAGGTCTTTAGCAGCGACATAGAATACTGCTTTGACTGTATGAAACACAAAAGAACCTTTGAGTATGGCAGGGCTCTGATTAATTACGACGAAAACGCCAAAAACTCCATGGCAAAGATAAAATATAAAAATAAACGGGAATATTTAGATTTTTACGGAGATGCCATAAGTCTGCGGTATGAGAAAATGATCAGGCGTATGGGGGCCGGTGGTCTCGTTCCGGTGCCGGTTCATCCATCGAGAAAAAAAGAGAGGGGATTTAACCAGGCTGAGCTTCTTGCATGCAGAATCGGAGCGGGACTTAAGATTCCTGTCTTGCCTGATATGCTGGTGAGAAGCAAGAAAACCATGCCCCAGAAGGCACTAAATCCCGCAGAGCGTTTAAAAAATCTGGAGGAAGCTTTTTTGCCGGGAAAGATAGTTGAAGGCCTTGAAAATGTAATTTTAATTGATGACATTTATACGACCGGAAGTACAGTGGAAGCCTGTACCCGCGTGCTGAAAAAATCGGGAATCAGGAAGGTGTATTTTTTAACAATTTGTATTGGACGAGGGCAGTAGTTTGATGTATGATACATAAATAAATAATACTGATTGACTCAGGAGGAATGGGAATGAACATCAGGACCGCAGTAGAAAAAGATATGCCGCAGCTCTTGGATATTTATAATTATGAGGCAGAGCATGGTTTTGCCACCTTTGATTTTACTCCGAAAACAATGGAGGAACGCATGGTATGGTTCCGCGAGCATAATGTTGGAAATCATCCCCTGATTGTAGCGGAGGAGGATGGAAAGGCAGTTGGCTATGCAAGTCTTTCCGCCTATCGTCCCAAAGAAGCTTATAAAGAAACGGTGGAATTATCCATTTACATTGACAAGGAATACCGCAGAAGAGGAATTGCCGGAAAGCTGGCGGCAGTAATTCTTGAGATAGCGAGGGAAAGGGAAGACATTCATACGGTTGTATCCGTAATTACAGGAGGCAATGAAGCCAGTATGAAGCTTCATGAGCAGCTTGGATTTGTTCATTGCGGAACGATTCGTGAGGTAGGAATAAAATTTGGAAAAATTCTGGATATAGAAAATTATCAAATAATATTGTAACACGGATTAAAACGAGAAAGGGAGAGGAATATGAGCCACATTGAAGGGTACTATACTTCCGGAGAATTTGCGAAAAAGGCCAGTGTTTCCATACGGACTGTCCGGTATTATGACAAGCAGGGACTGTTAAAACCTGCAGGTATGAGCACCGGCGGATACCGGCTTTATACAGATTCGGATTTTGCAAAGCTGCAGAAGATACTCTCTCTTAAGTATCTGGGATTTTCTCTTGACGAAATCCGTTCCATTACCATTAATGATAAGGATCATGATTATGTGGGAGAATCAATCAAGCTTCAGCTGAATCTGATCCGAAAGAGAATTGAACATTTAAAACTGGTAGAACAGACATTAACAGAGACCTCGAAACTGGTTGCTGACCGTCAGTCTGTGGACTGGAATAAAATACTTCACTTAATCCATATTACAAATATGGAAAAAACTCTGGTGGAGCAGTACAAGGATGCAGCCAATGTAAGCATTCGAATTGGCCTTCATAAAAAATATGCCACCAATCCTCTGGGCTGGTTTCGGTGGCTTTATGATCAGATGGAGCCCTTAAACGGAAAACACATTCTGGAACTGGGCTGCGGAAACGGAGAATTGTGGCGGGTAAATAAAGACCGGATTCCTTCAGATGCGAAGCTTTGCCTGACGGATGTATCCAAGGGCATGGTTCGTGATGCACAGGAAAACTTAAAACAGGTCAGGGGTCAGATTTCTTTTGAGGTTCTGGACTGCAGGCAGATTAAAAAGCCGGCTGAGAGCTTCGATGCTGCAGCTGCTAATCATGTACTGTTTTATTTAACAAATCTGGATGCTGCATTAACTCAGGTTTACAGGGTTTTAAAAAAGGGCGGAATCTTTTATTGCAGCACTTATGGCAGAGAACATATGAAAGAGATCAGACAGCTGGTACTGGAATTTGATTCCAGAATCGTCCTCTCAGAAGTAAATCTTTATGATGTTTTTGGGTTGGATAATGGAGAAGAGATCTTGAGGAGCCATTTCAAATCTGTGAAAAAAGAAATTTATGATGACCATCTGGAGGTAGCTGATGCAGGTGCACTGATGGAATATATTTTATCCTGCCACGGAAATCAGCAGGAGTTTTTAATCGACAGGTATGAAGAATTCCGTGAATATCTGGAAAAGAAGATGGTGAAAAAAGGGTTTATCCATATTACAAAGCAGGCTGGTATATTTATTTGCACAAAATAAGAAAAAAGTAATAGAAAAAGACTTGACCGTGACGTTACGTCACCCTTTATGATAGCAATATGAATGAATATGGAGGAAACAAATAATGAAGGGAATAATTCTTGCCGGGGGGTCCGGCACCAGGCTGTATCCGCTTACCATGGTAACGTCCAAACAGTTACTGCCTATTTATGATAAACCCATGATTTACTATCCGCTTTCTGTTTTAATGAATGCAGGGATCCGGGATATTCTGATTATATCCACACCGGATGACACGCCAAGGTTTGAGGCGCTGTTAGGAAACGGGTCACAGTTCGGGATTCAGTTATCCTACGCTGTACAGCCATCTCCCGATGGTCTTGCACAGGCCTTTGTCATTGGAGAAGAATTTATCGGAGACGACAGCGTTGCCATGATTCTTGGAGACAACATCTTTGCAGGACACGGTCTTACAAAGCGACTTCTTCATGCAGCAAATAAAAAGGATGGAGCCACTGTATTCGGTTATTACGTGGATGATCCCGAACGCTTTGGAATTGTGGAGTTTGATTCAGAAGGAAAGGCTGTTTCCATTGAAGAAAAGCCGTCTGCACCAAAGAGCAATTACTGCGTGACAGGTCTCTATTTTTATGACAATAAGGTTGTGGAATATGCGAAGAACTTAAAACCTTCCGCCCGCGGTGAGCTGGAAATTACAGATTTAAACCGCATTTACTTGGAAGAGGGCAAGCTGGATGTGGAGCTTTTGGGTCAGGGATTTACCTGGCTTGATACAGGGACACATGAGTCTTTGGTAGATGCCACTAATTTTGTCCGGACCATGGAAACCCATCAGCACAGAAAACTCGCCTGTCTGGAAGAGATTGCTTATTTAAACCACTGGATCACAAAAGATCAGCTGGAAAAGAGTATTGAACCATTAAAGAAGAACCAGTATGGTCAGTATCTGATGGATGTGCTTGCAGGAAAATATATCGATAAGTAAAGGAGCAAATCAATGAAAATAATCGTTACCGGAGGAGCCGGATTCATCGGCGGAAACTTCGTACATCATATGGTAAATAAATACCCGGATTATGAGATTATCAATCTGGACCTTTTAACCTATGCAGGAAATTTAGAGACCTTAAAGCCTGTGGAAGACAAACCTAATTATCGTTTTATCAAGGGCGACATTGCAGACAGAACATTTATTTTTGATTTATTTGAAAAAGAGAAGCCGGATGTAGTTGTAAACTTTGCGGCAGAAAGCCACGTAGACCGTTCCATCACTGATCCGGAAAGCTTTGTAAGGACTAATGTTATGGGTACCACAACCCTGCTTGATGCATGCCGCACCTACGGAATCAAGCGCTACCATCAGGTTTCTACAGATGAGGTTTACGGAGATCTGCCTCTTGACCGGCCGGATTTATTCTTTACAGAAGAGACTCCGCTTCATACATCAAGCCCTTATTCCTCATCAAAGGCCAGTGCTGATTTATTCGTTCTGGCATACCAGAGAACCTTCGGGCTTCCTGTTACTATTTCCAGATGCTCCAACAACTATGGACCGTATCATTTCCCGGAGAAGCTGATTCCGTTAATTATCAGCCGCGCTCTGGCAGATGAGGATCTTCCCGTTTATGGAACCGGAGAGAATGTAAGAGACTGGCTTCATGTTTCTGACCACTGTGAAGCAATTGATTTAATCATTCATAAGGGCAGAGTCGGCGAAGTCTATAATGTAGGCGGACATAATGAACGCACCAATTTAGAAGTCGTGAAGACGATCTTAAGGGAACTGGATAAGCCGGAAAGCCTGATCAAGTATGTAACAGACCGACCGGGTCACGACAGACGTTATGCCATTGATCCGAAGAAACTGGAAACAGAGCTTGGCTGGAAGCCAAAATACAATTTTGACACTGGAATCCGCCAGACTATTCAGTGGTATCTGGATCATGAGGACTGGTGGAAGCATATTGTAAACGGAGAATACCAGAATTATTTTGATAATATGTATGGAAAACGTTTATAAATTCCAATCGTAAAGTGAGGCAGTGATGAGAGTATTAGTTACTGGCGTAAAGGGCCAGCTTGGATATGACGTAGTAAATGAACTGAAAAAACGGAATCATGAGGCAGTGGGCGTAGATATCGAAGAGATGGATATCACGGATGAGGAAAGTGTAAACCGGGTAATCCGGGAAGCTGCTCCTGATGCAGTCATTCATTGCGCTGCTTATACTGCTGTGGATGCTGCAGAAGAGAATGAGGAATTATGCTGGAATGTCAATGCCAGGGGAACCGGAAACATCGCCAGGGTGTGCAGGGATCTTGATATCCCAATGATGTATATCAGTACGGATTACGTATTTAACGGTCAGGGAACCCGCCCCTGGGAGCCTGATGATAACAGAGAACCGTTAAATATTTACGGACAGACGAAGTACGAAGGGGAGCTGGAAGTAGAAGGAAATCTTGATAAATATTTTATTGTACGCATTGCCTGGGTGTTCGGCGTTAACGGCAAGAATTTTATCAAGACCATGCTGAATCTGGGAAAAACCAGGGATAAACTGAATGTTGTCGCGGATCAGGTTGGTTCTCCCACTTACACCTTTGACCTTGCCCGCCTTCTGGTGGATATGATTGAAACGGAAAAATACGGACGTTATCATGCCACCAATGAGGGACTTTGCAGCTGGTATGAATTTGCCTGTGAAATCTTTAGACAGGCAGGCATGCCTGTTACGGTTGAACCTGTTACTTCTGATCAGTTTCCGGTAAAGGCCAAACGTCCAATGAACAGCAGAATGAGCAAAGATAAGTTAAAGGAGAATGGCTTTCAGCCGCTTCCTTCCTGGCAGGATGCGTTAAGACGGTATCAGGCAGAGATCGAGTATTAATAACACACACGGGAAACTTTAGACTTGCATTTTTTAGTTTCCCGTGTTATAATGTCTGAATCATAATTTAGCAGGTATTTCTAAAAAAAGATTGACGAATCCAGTCCTGTATGTTATAGTAATTGGGCGAATGGAAGAGCTTAGGTCTTTTTTTTATGCTCAAAATTTCTTGCAGCTGAAAAAAGGGACTGAAAACACAACAACGATAATTTAAGTGGAGGTGGAAGTCGTGCGCACAAAAATCACACTGGCATGTACTGAATGTAAACAGCGTAACTACAACATGACCAAGGATAAGAAGACTCATCCGGACAGAATGGAAACCAAGAAGTATTGCAGATTCTGTAAGAGCCATACAATGCACAAAGAAACGAAGTAATTAGTTTAGGAGGCAGATTATGGGAGATACAGTGAACAACGAGGGAGTTCAGAAAAAAAGCTTTGTAAAAGGTTTGAAATCTGAGTTCGCCAAGATCGTTTGGCCTGACAAAGAAACCGTAACGAAACAAACAATCGCTGTTATGTCATCTGCGATTGCTCTAGGACTGATTATTGCGATTCTTGATCTGATCATCAAGTTTGGTCTCAGTTTTATCTTATAATTCGTAAGGGTTAAGGTGAGTTTATGTCAGAAGCAAATTGGTATGTAGTCCATACCTATTCAGGTTATGAAAACAAAGTAAAAGTTGACATTGAAAAAACAATCGAAAACAGAAACCTGCAGGATCAGATTCTGGAAGTATCGGTTCCTCTTGAATCCGTCATTGAGCTTAAGAATGGCGTGGAAAAAAAGGCCGATAAAAAGATGTTCCCCGGTTACGTACTGATTCACATGGTCATGAATGATGATACATGGTATGTTGTACGTAATACCCGCGGTGTAACAGGCTTTGTAGGTCCTGGATCAAAACCGGTTCCTCTGACAGAAGATGAGATGCAAAAGCTTGGATTCAAGAATGAAGAAGTCATTGTTGGCTTTGAAGTGGGAGATACCGTTGTGGTAACTTCCGGTGCATGGAAGGATACTGTTGGTGCTATCAAGTCCATCAACGAAGGTAAGAAAACCATCACCATTAACGTTGAGATGTTTGGCCGGGAGACACCGGTGGAACTGAATTTCAGCGAGATAAAGAAGATGTAACAAGTAAAAGCGGCTTATACCGTTGTATAGGCTCGTGGGAGGGAAATCCCCGACAATACCACATTTATTTAGGAGGTGCCTAATTATGGCAAAGAAAGTAACGGGATATATCAAATTGCAGATTCCAGCAGGAAAGGCTACACCAGCTCCTCCTGTAGGTCCGGCACTTGGACAGCATGGTGTGAACATCGTACAGTTTACAAAAGAATTCAATGCAAGAACTGCTGACCAGGGAGATTTAATCATTCCGGTTGTTATTACTGTTTATGCGGACAGAAGCTTCAGCTTCATAACCAAAACTCCGCCAGCTGCTGTATTACTGAAGAAAGCATGCAAGCTTAAATCAGGATCTGCAGTACCAAACAAGACAAAAGTAGCTACCATTTCCAAGGCTGAGTTACAGAAGATCGCTGAGCTTAAGATGCCAGATTTAAATGCTGCATCTGTTGAAGCAGCTATGAGCATGATCGCTGGTACCGCAAGAAGCATGGGTATCACAGTAGAGGCTTAATTTTCTTAGCAAAGCCAAGTATAGCGCCGGCAGAGTTTCGTAACTCATGCCGTTCGGTGAGCCGCGAAGCAAATCGGACTTCCGTTATCTTGGATGGCGAAGTTTTGTAACGTGGGAGGGAAAATCCCCGACAATACCACTAGGAGGTTATTTAGAATGAAAAGAGGAAAAAGATACGCAGAGGCAGCTAAGACAGTAGATCGTGCTGTTCTCTACGATGCACCAGTAGCAATCTCTTTAGTTAAGACGAATGCAAGTGCTAAATTTGATGAAACCATTGAAGCTCATATCAGAACCGGTTGTGACGGACGTCACGCAGACCAGCAGATCCGTGGTGCCGTAGTACTTCCTCACGGTACAGGTAAGACTGTTCGCATCTTAGTTTTCGCTAAGGGTGTTAAGGCTGATGAGGCACAGGCTGCAGGAGCGGACTACGTTGGAGCAGAGGAATTAATTCCGAAGATCCAGAACGAAGGCTGGCTGGATTTTGATGTAGTTGTTGCTACTCCAGACATGATGGGTGTAGTTGGTCGTTTAGGACGTGTCCTTGGACCTAAGGGCTTAATGCCAAACCCAAAAGCTGGTACCGTTACCATGGATGTAACAAAAGCAATCAATGATATCAAAGCTGGTAAGGTTGAGTACAGACTTGATAAAACAAATATTATCCACGTGCCAGTTGGAAAAGCTTCTTTTACAGAAGAACAGTTAGCGGACAACTTCCAGACGCTTGTTGATGCAATCGTTAAAGCAAAACCAAGTACAGTTAAAGGTGCTTATTTAAAGAGCGTTACCCTTGCTTCCACCATGGGACCTGGCGTAAAGCTGAATGTAGCAAAGTTAATGAGCTAATTTTGCTTTGTGGTTGACATGTATTATAAATAATGTTATACTAATTAAGTATTGACTGCCGAAGACAGCAGGTGCCGCAAGGCATAAGGTGATAACGCCTGCCGAGGAATATGCAAGAATCATTTTGTGTAAATGAATTGTAAACCTCTCTGTCCATTTGGCGGAGAGGTTTTTCTTTGGTATATTTTTCTGAGTGAGGTCAGGCGTAAGCGTGAGCTGATTCGGGGAAATAGCCGTTCAGTTAGCCGTGAGGCTAATCGGACTTCCTTTGCAGTTTATACGAACAGGCTTTTGCAGGCAGCTGCAGGGCTTAGACTAAACAGGAGGTAAACCATAATGGCAAAAGTTGAATTAAAACAGCCAGTAGTAAGCGAGATTAAGGAATTACTGGAAGGCGCTGAGACCGCAGTTGTTGTAGACTACCGTGGTATCACAGTTGCTCAGGATACAGATCTTCGTAAGAAGTTAAGAGAGGCTGGAATTTCTTACAAGGTATATAAGAATACCATGATCCGTTTTGCTGCTAAGGGAACAGCGTTTGAAGCTCTGGATCCGGTTTTGGAAGGACCTACAGCAATTGCTGTATCCAAGACAGACGCAACAGCTCCAGCAAGAATCCTGGCTGAATTCGCTAAGACAGCTCCGGCTCTTGAAATCAAGGGCGGTGTTGTAGAAGGCATTTTCTATGATGCAAAAGCTATGGAGAAGATCTCCAGCATTCCTTCCAGAGAAATTCTTCTTGGAAAGTTACTGGGAAGCATCCAGTCTCCTATCACAAACTTTGCACGTGTTCTCAAGCAGATTGCAGACGGACAGGGCGCAGAAGCATAATTTTCTTAATGAAAGCAAGCGAAGCGCAGCTTGAATTTAGAAAATTAGCTGTTCGGTGAGCCAAAGGCGAGCTGAACTTCCATTAAAAAATCAAACATATTAATTACGGAGGTATATTATCATGGCAAAGTTAACAACAGCTGAATTTATCGAAGCGATCAAAGAATTATCTGTATTAGAATTAAACGAATTAGTAAAGGCATGTGAGGAAGAATTTGGTGTATCTGCAGCAGCAGGCGTAGTAGTTGCAGCAGCAGGCCCAGCAGCAGAAGCTGAAGAGAAGACTGAATTCGACGTAGAATTAACAGAAGTTGGTCCTAACAAGGTTAAAGTTATCAAAGTTGTTCGTGAAGCTACAGGCTTAGGCTTAAAAGAAGCAAAAGACGTAGTTGACGGAGCTCCTAAGGTATTAAAGGCTGGCGCTTCCAAAGAAGAAGCAGATCAGATCAAAGCTGCTTTAGAAGCAGAAGGCGCAAAAGTTACTTTAAAGTAATTAAATTTTCGTCTGTTACAGAACAGGGTCCATACCTTTTCAACAGGGACAGGACCCTGTTTTTCCTATATGGGAATATTAGTTTTATCTTGACATTTTTGCGTTTTCGGGGTAGAATGTACGTGTAATATCGAATGGAGTTATGATTTCACATATTTTTGTAAGTCATTATTTTCGGATGATGGTTTACAAAAATATGTGATTTTTTGTTTCAGGCGATATATCAAATTATTTTTTATTTATTATAGGAGGTACGCGTTATGAACAACGGTACAGTAAAATGGTTTAATGGTGCTAAGGGATATGGTTTCATCGTAAATGATGCAACAGGCGAGGAAGTATTTGTACACTTCTCCGGAATTGTTTCTGATGGTTACAAGACTCTTGAAGAGGGACAGAAAGTAACTTATGAAACAACAGAAGGAAATCGCGGTCTGCAGGCAGTTAATGTTTGCCTGGCTTAATTAGATCCTTAGCTGAAAAATAAGCCTTTTGAGGGCTGCCCCCCATTTTTATGGAAGGCAGCCCTTTTTGCATATATAAAACTGCCCCATGGTCTTTATAGAATCTTTATATCTGGTCTGACATCCCCACTATCATTTTTATAATTATATTTTGTAAAATAAGGATTGAAAATGAGTACGAGAAGGGAAGGACCTTATATGCTGTTTCATAAAACAAAGACAATTATTATCGTGGGTGCCAGCCGGTTTGGTGTCGGTCTTGCTGGCCGGCTTTCGGGACGCAGCACCAGAATTGTTATGATTGATTTATCAGAGGAATCATTTCGGAAACTGCCGGGGGAGTTTGTGGGAGATCAGGTTCTGGGAGACGGAACAGATGCAGAGTTGTTAAAACAAGCAGGCATCAGCCAGGCTCAGGTCTTTGTTGCGGCAATGGGGGATGATAATGAAAATCTGCTGGCCGCCCAGATTGCCAGCAGGATCTTTCACGTGCCGGAGGTATTTTTAAGACTGAATGACAAGAGCAAGGAAAAACTGATCCAGGGGTATAATATGAAACCAATCTGTCCCTTTGTTCTTTCGGCCGATGAATTTGACCGTCTCACAGAGAAAGTATATGAGGAGGTATCCGCATTATGAAAATTGCTGTAGCAGGAGGCAGGGATGAAGCCGATTTTCTTACCGGTCTTCTACTGAAAAACAAACACAGGCTGATTGTGATAAACGATGACAGGGGGTACTGTGAACATCTTGCCGCCAAATATGATAAAGTATCTGTTATCAATGGTGACCCAGGCAGTGAAGAGATATTGAGTGATGCAGGTATCAGAGGATTTGATATAATCATTGCGCTGTCCGGCAAAGATGCAGATAACCTGGAGATTTGCCAGATGGCAAAACGCCTGTTTTCTGTGAAAAAAACACTCTGTACCGTAAGAAATCCAAGAAATGTGGAGATTTTTAAGGCATTGGGAGTGGATCAGGTCATAAGCGCGGCCTATATTCTGGCACAGTATATACAGCAGCCATCTATGGCGGACATTCAGCAGGAGGTTAAAGTGGCACCTACAAGCGAAAAAAATGAAAACTAATGAGTATGAGTCTTATTTTCCGGGAGGTACAGAAGAGAAAGTAATAGGAAGAAATCTGATTGCCGGATATTTGGGATTTGTTATAATGCTTGCCGGAGTGGTTACCCTGCTTCCTCTTCTTACGCTGATGTTTTATCCTGGTGAGTCAGATCAGGCGGTATATTTTGTTATTCCAGGCGTTTGCTCCATTCTGGTAGGTTATTTAATCAGCTTTATCCTGCGCGGAAGAAAAACAGGAGAATTGGATAAGAACCAGAGAATGACGCTGGTGACTGGCACCTGGCTGATTGTGGCAGGTGTCGCCTCTGTACCGTTTATACTTAGCGGCAGGTATTCAGTCTCCCAGGCCGTATTTGAAGCAATCAGCGGACTTAGTACAACAGGACTCAGCGTTGTAGATACAGCTGCTGTACCTCATATTCTGCTGATACACCGTACTGTGCTTTCGCTTTTTGGAGGAGTGGGGCTGGTACTTATCCTGAACACTGCTGTGGCCGATGCATTTGGAATGAAACATAACGATCCAGTGGGGCATTCAGACAGGCTGCTGAAAAATTTACGGGAATCGGCGGGGCTGATTGCGGGTATCTATGGGGGATATATAGTAGTTGGTGTATTGTTGTATGTGACGTTTGGAATGAGTTTATTTGATGCAGTCAATTATTCTGTGGCGGCAGTTACTACCGGAGGATTTTCCACTCATCCGGAGAGCATGGGATATTATAACAGTTTCCCTATTGAACTGATTACGATTATTTTGATGCTTCTTGGCAGTACAGGTTTTTTTATTCAATTACTTCTCATCAGAAGAAAATTCTGTGATGTGATTTATCACAGTGAGATCAGACTGACCACTCTTCTGCTTGCAGGTTCTGTGTTACTGCTTGCTGTGCTTGGGCGAAAGGGGCTTTACGGAAGTATGCCGGAAAGCTTACGGTTTGCCCTGTTTCAGGCAGTATCTGCGCTTTCCACTACCGGCTTTCGAACGGTTGGCAGCTTTCACAGCTGGCCGCCTTCCATGTTCTTTATTCTGATTCTTCTCATGCTGACAGGCGGAGGAGCAGGATCTATGGCTGGAGGATTGAAGATTTACCGGGTTTGTGTTATGTTAAAAGAAATGAAATGGGAAATTTCACGTTGTCTTAATGCCAACAGAGTTATTATAATGGAACAGATTAACCGGGGAGGTAAAAGAGAGCAGCTGACAGAGCAGGATAAAAGGGAAGTGAATGTATTTCTGATCTTTTATCTTATGATTTTTGCAGCCGGCACTTTTATTTTCAGCTGTTTTGGATATTCCGTTCAGGATTCCATGTTTGAGTTCGCATCAGTATTAAGCAACGCAGGATTTTCGGTTGGAATTACATCATATGAAGCCAGTTCCGTGATCCACTGGACTGCCAGTGCCGGAATGCTTATTGGACGGCTGGAATTATATGTTGTATTCATGGTAATTGCCCGTTTCATATTTGATGGAAAGGAAGCAGTTATAAATTCATGGAGATGGAAAAAAGTATAGGTATTCGGGTCCCGATATTAAGAAATTTCGGAAAAATTGCGATTATCTGGGGATTGTCTACAATGCTGGCGATTGTTTTAAACCACACAGGTGTAAGAATTGAAAATCTTCTTCTGATTTATGTGGTGGGCGTTATACTGTGCAGTGTGGAAACCAGAAGTATGCTTTGGAGTATTTCGTCTTCCATTGTCTTTGTTTTTACGTTTAATTATCTTTTAACTTCGCCCAGATTTACTTTTCAGGTGGATGATCCCAACTATGTCATCTCTTTGCTTATTTTTATTATTGTTGCATTTATCGCTGCTTCATTAACGGTTAAGCTGCAAAAGCAAATGGATCTTGACCGGGAACGGGCAGAGATTATGCTGAAACTCAATACCATAGGCAGTGGCTTTTTAAATCTTTCCGGACGTCAGGCCATTATATCCTACAGTAAAAAGAGCCTGCATAATTTAACTGGAAAGGAAACGGAAATTTTAATCAGGAGCAGAGATGAGAGATTTTCTGACAGTTCAGCCGAGTGGTGTTTTAGAAATTCCATGGCATGCGGGTATGGAGAAGCCCAGTTTGGGGACAGCACCCGTCTTTACGTACCTGTCTGCAGTCTAAGTAAGACGTATGGTGTAATTATCTTCTCGTGCAGCAATGGCGGACTGGCCAGAGAGGAACGCATGTATGTGGAAATGGTAATTTCCCAGATTACGCTGGTGCTTGAACGGGAACAGCTGAATGAGGAAAAAGAGGAATCCAGACTTCAGATTGAACGGGAACGATTGAAAAGCACCCTGCTTAGAAGTATTTCCCATGATTTGAGAACTCCCCTGACCGGAATCGCAGGAAATTCCAATTTCCTTTATGAAAATTACACTCTGGTGGATGAAGAAAGCGCAAAAAGCTTGCTGCTTGATATCAGCACAGAGGCGGAGTGGCTGAATTCCATGGTGGAAAATCTGTTAAACATGACCAGAATTCAGGAGGGAAAGCTGGAGATTCACAAGAAGAAGGAAGTAGTGGACGATTTGATTTCGGGTGCGGTCACACTGGTTTCAAAGCGACTGGGGAATCATACCCTGAAGACAGTAACTCCGCCGGAAATAGAGCTGATAAGCGTAGACGCCAGACTGTTTACCCAGGTGCTGGTGAACTTAATCGATAACGGCATACGCCATTCCGGAGAAAATACAGTGATTACCGTATCTGCCGGTGCAAAAAGAAATCGTATGGTTTTTACGGTAAGTGACAACGGGACTGGCATTCCGGGGGATAAGATGGAGCATATTTTTGACAGTTTTTTTACAGCTGCTTATCGGGAAGGAGACCGTCAGAGAGGGGCAGGTCTGGGGCTTGCCATATGCAAGGCTATTATAGAAGCACATGGCGGAAGAATTTTAATCGACCAGAATGTGGAGAAAGGCGCTGCTTTCCGAATTGAGATGCCTATGGAGGAGACTGATGATCAATGATATCAGCGTTCTTGTTATCGAGGATGACAAGAGTATTCAGAATTTTATCAGGATTACCCTGAAAACAAAAGGGTATCATTCTGTCTTTGCAGATGACGGACTGACCGGAATTTCTTATTTTTATGCTAATAATCCGGATATTATACTTCTGGATCTGGGATTGCCGGACATTGATGGCATGGAGGTTTTAGGCCAGATCAGGAAGGAATCCAATATTCCCATTATTATTGTATCTGCGCGGGGAATGGAACAGGAAAAGGTAGATGCGCTGGATGAAGGAGCAGACGATTATCTGACCAAGCCTTTTCATGCCGGAGAGCTGCTTGCCCGTATCCGTGTAGCATTAAGACACAAAAGCGGCCTGGTAAAGCCAGAGACAGCATTTGAACTGGAAGGGTTCAGCATGGATTTTGAAAAAAGGAAACTGATTGTCAGGGGAGAAGAGGTCCATGTTACCCCCATTGAATATAAGATGTTGAAATTGCTGGTTTTGAATGCAGGAAAAGTTTTAACCCATCATTTCATTCAGAATGAGATCTGGGGATATGATACGAATGATGATTACCAGACTATTCGGGTTTTTATGGCAAATATCAGGAGGAAAATTGAAGAGGACTCGGCCAATCCCAGGTTTATTATAACTGAGGTAGGAGTAGGTTATCGGTTTACTGAAAACTGAAAACAGGCAGAGATCAGAAAAATACAGGGATTTTCTGGTCTCTGCCTGTTTTAATTCTAAACGCTGATGTAAGCTTTTCATGAGGGAGTATTATATATCGGTCGAAGGAACTGAAATGGGGTCGGCATAGAGGTGTTTGATTGTGTCAATGGTCCGGGTGATTCCCAGTTGGCTGATGTTAAACAGAATCTGATGGGATTCAATGTGTCCCCACCTCCGGTCTGTATATGTCTCGTAATACTGCTTTCTGCGGTGGTCCATTTTTTTAATGGAGGCTTCCGCTTCCTTTTTTGAGATGTTATAACGCTTCATAATGCGTTCTGTGCGGTCCTTCAATGCTGCATAGAGAAATATATTCAGACATAGAGGGTTTTCCCGCAGAACATAGTCAGCACATCTGCCTACAAATATGCATGGCCCTTTATCAGCCAGGCTTTCAATGATTTTACTTTGTGTCTCGAACGTGCTGTCATTTAATGGAATTCTTCTTGGGGCGAGACCGTTATAACGGTACGAAGACAGAAATGTGTTGAAAACTGATTCATCTACTGCCTCAATAGTGATTTCTGAAAGACCCAGTTTTTCCGCAGCCATTTCCACCAGATCCCGGTCATACATGGGAACCCCCAATTCCTCAGATAGTCTGAATGCGATCTCGTGTCCTCCGCTGCCAAACTGACGGCCGATTGCAATGATCCTGTGCTCCATTTTAATCTGCTCCTTCCCTTAGGGATTGTACACAATATTTAGAAATATATTGTTAATATATCTTAATTATAACGTATTTTAGAAGGGAAAGATATAAAAAAACTGAAATTTTCTGGTTTTATTTTGACCTGAAAGCCCATAGATTGTTTAATAAAAGCAGAAAGCCGGCTTGTGAGTTTATGAAAATAAGATGGAAATTGGCCTGTCTGTTGGCAGTCATTGTACTGGATATTGCCTTTGCAGGGGCATTGTATTATAATTACATTGAGGCGAAAAATACGTTGTTTTTGCCGGCAGATGCCGGAGGAGAGGCAAAGGAAGAGGTTCGGAAACAGTTTTCCGGTGATAAACAGATTGCACTGACATTTGACGACGGACCTCATTCCATTTATACACCCATGCTTTTAGACGGTCTTCGCAAACGGGGTGTCCATGCTACCTTTTTTCTTCTGGGAAAAAATGTGATAGGCAAGGAAGCAATTGTGAAGCAGATGCAGGAGGATGGGCACCTCATCGGAAACCATGGCTACAGTCACGTACAGATGAATAAGGAGGCTGTGTCCAATGCCTGCGAACAGATTGAGGAAAATAACCGCCAGATAGAGGCTATTACGGGAGTACGGCCCCAGTACCTTCGGCCGCCCTATGGGTCGTGGAATGAGGAACTGGAGTGCACAACCAATATGACGGTGGTACTGTGGGATGTGGATACGTTGCATAGAGATGGAAAATTTAGAAATGAGTAAAATGTCCTTTAATAAAAACGGCAGGTGAAATAGTTATGGGAATTAAAAGATTAGAGGGGGATTTTTCCCCCGTTGAAATACGAGGATATACTTCAAAGTCAATACAGACATACTCTGATTATGCAGTTATCGCTATAAATGAATCGCATAAAGTTATTGCAGTTGGGAAAGCAGCATACCAATATGTTGACGCTATTGAAAGTGTTGATATGGGTGAAATTTCTGTTTATTCTACTTTTAAGAGAAACGTAGTTGCCGAATTTTTCGAAACTGTCACAGTAGTGAAATTGATTTTTAAAAATATTCTTCCAGGAATAATATATAAAATCTTTAAACCAACTGTTGCTGTATGTATTCCTTTTGAATTAACAGGGGTGGAAATAAAAGCATTTCAAGATGTGTTCTATGCGGCTGGAGCAAGAAAGGTTAATATTTTTAAACTGGAGTTTGAAGATATTAAAAGAGAATTAGCAAAGAACTACAGTATTGTTATCGGTATTATACCTAATAAGCTATAGAATAAGATTATTCTGATATGTAAACCTCCAAACTGATAATTTTATCTTATACCAATTCGGAGGTTTACATAATCTATAAAATATACCATACATCCGATTTAGTTAATTATTATATTTTTACCATTCATCATTTTTCTCATTATATGTTTTAGAAAATCAGAGTAAATTTTTTTGGCAATCCCTATTTTTTGACTGGTATAGTAGTTTTTTTCTAACCAGCCGCGTTCCAGCCAGTAATTATATTCGATATTTTTCTTTTGTGCTGATTTTAGAGCTTTACACTGCATTGCACGGAACATTGCAAGCTGATATAAGGATGGCTGGCCTGCTTTTCTGTTTTTGTATATTTTATCCACCAGTTTGTCAATTCTAATCTGAACGTCCGTTTTATATTTCTCATTTGATGATAATGAAGATCCGCAAACGCCTACTATACCTGCAATATCGAATCCCCAGCCGATTGCCGTCATTTTCATATAGTTCAGTGTCCCTTTTAAACCAGAGCCTCCAGTTGAGGATAGCAGAATTGCCTTTTTGCCAAAAAACCGCGGTCTATGAAACAGAAAGGAAAAATTATCATAAAAGTTCTTCATTAATGCAGTAACATGCTGTTCATAAACCGGACAGGCAAAAATCACAATATCGCACTCCATCATTTTTTCAAGTAATAAACCGGTAACCTGAATATGGGGGCAGAACTGTTCGCCTTTTGTATAACATAAGAGACAGCTTTTACAAAATCCTAAATCAAAGTCCTTTAGAAATACATATTCTACCTGTGTTTCACTGATCCTGTTAAAGCTTTTTTCTATCATTTCAATTGTTTTGAAACAATCACCACTTTTTCTGGGGCTTCCAATAATTGCTGTAATTTTCATGATTTATCCTCCAAACTATTCTCTGTTGCACCTATGATACAACATTCTGGAGCCGAATAAATCAGTAAATAGTATGAATTATACCTCTTTTTTCTGCTTCGACCACTGCTTTCGAACGGCTATTCACTTCCAGTTTGGTAAACAGATTCAGGATATGGCTTTTTACAGTACTGATAGAGATATATAATGACTGTGCGATTTCTTCATTACTTGCACCATCACTGATCAGCTTTAATACCTCCAGTTCTCTTTTAGTCAGAAGTGAATTTCCTTTGACTGTTTTCTGAGTTTTATCATCAAAAAATTTTAGAATGTCTTTGGCATACATTATGCTCCGCTTGTCAGAACGGGTATTCTCCGTGGTCAGAAATACATTAAGCATAGACTCCATTCTGGATCCATAATTGATCAATAATCTCAAATAATTTTCATTCGAGCATTTGACCAGCGCCTTATGTAACTCCGCAAAAGCAGCTTCTGGTTTCGATATACTTTGTAATGCGTCTGATTTTAGTATTTCTAACTGCATTTCATAAAGTCCGCCAATACTGTCCAGTTTCAATATTTCATCAATACAAAAAAGGGCATTTGTATATTCTTTTCTTTTTACCAATATTTCTGCCAGCAGGACATAATCATGCAGGTTATATTTTTTTAAATGATCCGTATGGGACAACTGATATTGTTCGATAAAATCTTCTGCTTTCTCTATTTCGCCCATATCCAGAAAAATTCTTGCCCTGCAGTATTCAATATGTCTTTTAAAGCCATACGTGTTATCTTTTTCTGACAGAATCAGTGCTTTATTCATTACTTCGATTGCTCTGCTGTTACAGCCTTTGGCTAATAATGACCGGGCTTTTATAACATAGCAATTATTTTTTATATCAAAAATGCCGCCCTTTTCAAACATTTCTATTGCTTTATCTGAATACTCAGCAGCATGTTCTATATCGTTTTTCAGATAAAATATTTCTGATAATCCGGAAAAAATAATTCCTAATAATGGAATGGAATTTCCGCCTTTTTCTTTTAAATAAGTTTCCGCTTCCTGATATAGTATTTCTGCTTCTCTGAATCTGCCCTGGCAGGTCAACATCATACCAAGTCCACCCCAGGAATAAGCGGCGGAATACAGATTTTCAATTTTAATACTGGCTGTAAGTGCCTTTGAGTAATATTCTTCTGCCTCCGGAACATCACCATGAACAATGTATGTAGTTGCAATACTCATTAAAGCTGCTGAATAATTGGGGTTAAACGGATCTACCAGCTCCATGGCGTTGTTTAACAGCTGAATACTTTCTTCCAGATGATCCATTTTGATAAATGCTTTAGCTATAAGAAATTCCCCTTTAATGGCTAACGGAAGTGCTGCATCTTCAGACTCTTTCTCAATCATTTCTATATAATAACTGGCATCACTGACTTTATGTCTGGATAAATAAATCCATACATAATCCAGCATCAGCCGTATATTCCTGAATACATATTGTGCCGGTACAGATTCTATCCATTTTTCTATTACTGCAAACTGCCCCTGATAAATAAGAGGACTGCTGATCTGTTCAATTATATGGACCGCCTTCTCATAACTTTGTGCCTTCAGATAACAGGTGCAGGCTTCCTGTGCAAATCCTTTTCTTTCGTACCAATGTCCCGCCTTCCAATATATATCTTTCACTAATTCAGGCTTATCTTCTTTTACTTTTTTTCTTAAAAAACCGGCAAAAAGACTATGATATCGGTACCATTGATCCTTTTGAGCGAAACAGGAGATAAAGAGATTCATCTCAAGCACCTGCTTTAACAGCTCATTACAATTTTCCACTTCAGTCACAGCCTGGCACAGCTCACAGGAAAACGCATTTAACAGCGATGTCTTTATCAGAAAATCATAAACGGCAGGAGTCTGGCTGTTTAAGATATCTTCCATGAAATAATCTGCGAAATTTGACGGAGGCATTATTACCTGCTTATCATTTATTGATTCAATACCCTTACGTTTAAAGAACAATGCAGCAATCTGAAGTCCCACCGGCCAGCCTTCTGTTAATTCATACAGTCGGATTAACTGGTCTTGTGAGACCTTTAACTCCATAATTTCATTTATATAAGCGGCTGTTTCATTTTTTGTGAATTTCAGCTCATCCACCCCGATTTCAATGATGCTGTTGAAGTACTTTATTCCTGATAGCCGGGTTATTATGCGGAGTCGGCTGGTAATTATCAGATGTATATTATAGGGCATGTGATTAATAAAAAATTTCAAGCCATTCAGAATTTGCGTGTTTTTTATTACATGCAGATCTTCAATTATAAAAAGGAATTTTTTCCTGCTCTCCAGTATCTCATTGATCAGTACCGTGATTATTGTTTCTATACCGCCGATTCTGGAAGTGTATAATAAGTTTAACGACTTTTCTCCGATGTCTGGAATTATTGATTTTATTGCTGAAATAAAATAAATCCAAAATCTGTTCTCTTCATTGTCCTCTGCCTCCAGCGTGAGCCATGCTGCAGTTATTGATCTTTTTTTATGCATTGTAATCCAGGAGCTTAATAGAGTGGTTTTTCCAAATCCGGCCGGTGCACTTATCAAAGTTAGTCTGGTGTTTACTGCGTCATCCAGTATGCAAAAAAGATTTTCTCTCGTTATGGCTTTCTGGCGGTAAATATGATTGATACTGAATTTAGTTTCCAGAAGATCAATATGATTCTCCATAATAATCTCCATTCCG
>NZ_QOHO01000041.1 GCF_003432035.1 Lacrimispora amygdalina | reverse complement strand
TCTACTTTCTTTCACACTAAATCCTCCTTTTATGTTTGAAAAAATATATAATCGCAGGGCTGTCCTGGAATTATCATCAGCGTTCTTCCCTGTAATAGGGCTGTCCGTTAGCCTTGGGACCGCTTTTTCGAATTCCGAAAAATGCAAGAACAAACAGGGTGCAAAGATAGGGGATCATCTGGAGAAGCTGGTAGGGGGTGGACGGACTTAACAGCTGCAGCCGGATCTGCAGTGCATCGCAGAATCCAAAGAGCAGACAGGCTAACAATACGCCGGAAGGCATCCAGCGTCCGAATATAACGGCTGACAGTGCGATAAACCCGCGGCCTGCCACGATTCCTTCGGAGTAGGTGCTGGTGTAGCAGATGGTTAAATACGCCCCGCCGATACCTGCAAGTGCGCCGCAGATAACGCAGGCTATGTATTTTTGCAGCACTACATTGATTCCCAGTGTTTCTGCAGCTTTGGGAAATTCGCCCACGGCTTTAAAATTAAGCCCGGCTTTTGTCCTGTTAAAGAAAACTGCAGTGACAGGTACCAGGAGATAGGCAGCATATACCAGAGGAATATGGTGAAAGAACAAAGGCCCAAGAACCGGGATGCTGCTTAGGACCGGAATGGGAAGCGCCTTCATGGATACGCCCTGGATAAGTGTTGAAGTATCGGAAAAGGAAAGGCGGTATATGAAGGAAGCCAGTGCCGGTGCAAAAATATTAATTGCCATGCCATAAACAATCTGCGGAGCACACAAGCGAATGGTGCAGAACGCATAAATCATATTAATGGCAATGCCTGAAAGGGCGCCTGCAAGAATACCGGCTGTGGGGCTTCCGGTTTTATATCCGATTAAAAACCCGATTAATGCACCGAAGGACATGATTCCGTCAAGACCGATATTGACTAAGCCGGCCCGTTCCGAGTAGGTTTCAGCCAGTGCAACAAACAGGATGGGAGTAGCCATACGAATGGTGGAAAGCAGAAGCTCTGTAAGAAAATTGATATTTAAAAATGCATCCATCAGTTGGTAACCTCCTTTTTCCCAATATGGCTGTTTATGTACTGTCTGATTGCGGGGAGCTTTAAAAGCGCAGTGCCAGCCACCGCAAATATGATTACCAGTGCCTGAATAATATCAACTACTGCAGTGGGAATCTGCATACCGGTCTGCAAAGTACTGGCTCCTTTTCTCAGCACAGCAAAGATAAATGCCACAGCAGCAGTTCCGATTGGATTTAGCTGGGCGATCAGTGCGATTGCCACTCCGTCAAAACCGAATCCCTGCCCAAATCCGCCCATCAGTCTCAGCTGCTTGCCGTGAAGCTCCACGCTTCCGCCAAGTCCTGCCACTGCTCCGGAGGCAATAAAGGAAAAGAGAACATACCGGTTTACGGGGAAACCATTGAAAAATGCTGCAGTGGAATTTAATCCCACTGCCCTCAGCTTAAATCCCTTTGAGGTATAGAAAAGAAAGTAGTATCCTGCAAGTGCAAGTAATAATGCAATCCATACACCCCAGTGAACTGGAAAGCTTTTCGATACGACTGCCAGTCTGGTGCTGTCGGGGATGGCAAAGGTCTGGGGTACACTTCCGTCACGCAAAAGGGTTGTATAAACGTAACCCATAAAAAGAGTGGCCACATAATTCAGCATGATGCTGACAATCATTTCATTTAAGCCTCTTGTAATCTTTAAAATTCCGGGAATTGCGCCCCATACTGCTCCTGCTGCCGTGCCGATAAGAAGACTGAGCAGTATTCCTGCAGATCCTTCTATTCCGGACTTTGTAACAAAAAATATGCTGGCGACTGCTCCCATTACGAACTGACCTTCCCCGCCAAGATTGAATACACCGCATTTATAAGAGAAAGCGGCAGTCAGTCCCGTAAATATCAAAGGGCAGGCAATTACAAGGGTCTGAGCGATCTTTCTGCTGCTTCCGAAAGCACCGGAAAACAGAAATCCATATGCCTGAAAGGGGTTTTTGCCCAGGCAGATAATAATGATGCCTCCTATAATAAATGCTACCAGAATGGATAACACGGGCACAATGACCTTCATTAAATTTTCTTTCTGCTTCATGTCCTAATTCCCCTTTCCTGCCATTGCAAGTGAAATTTGTTCAATAGGCGGATTGACTCCTGAATAGGTTCCCATGACCTGTCCCTCGAACATGACCAGAATCCGGTCGGATAAATTAAGTATTTCATCAAAGTCCGCACTGATTAAGAGAATCGCACAGCCCTTATCCCTGGCAGCAGCCATGGTATCATGGACATAACGGGCGGCTCCGATATCTAAGCCTCTGGTGGGATGAACCGCGATTAAAAGTTCCGGGTCATTTTCCATTTCTCTTGCCAGTATAATTTTCTGCTGGTTGCCTCCGGATAAGTTGCGCACCTCCTGCTCGATGGAAGCGCATCGGATATCATTTTTTTCCTGCATTTCAAGGGCAAATTTGGTAATGGCCTTATTCTTTAACAGTGCTCCGTGCCCATAGGAGAAACGGGCTTCTTCTGTTGCCTTTAAAATCAGATTTTCCCTGACTGTCATATTGCCGATGAGTCCCATCTTATTGCGGTCCTCCGGGACATGGGAAACATGGGAGAGGATAAAGCCGTTTGGTGCAAAACGGGAGATGCGGGAGGCCTTTAACAAAACATTTCCCTCCTCAGGAGCGATAATCCCTGCAGCAAGCTGTGCAAGCTGTGACTGGCCGTTTCCATCCACTCCTGCAATGCCCAGGATTTCTCCCTTCCGTACGGTGAGACTCACATCATTTAAGCCGCTGTGCTTATGTTGTTTTTGATAGCTGATATTTTGAAAGCTTAAGACTTCATCACCGGGAGACGTTACTTTTTTATAATTACTGGGTACCATTTCCCTTCCGATCATTAAGTTTGCAAGCTGGGTGCCGTCGGTGTCCTCTTTATTTAATGTGGTAACGGTCTCACCTGCCCGCAAAATCGTGATCCGGTCACTGACTGAAAGGACCTCCCTCATTTTGTGGGAAATAAAAATGACGGATTTTTGTTCTCCGGTCAGCTTCCGGATAATGGCAAAAAGTCCTTCTGCTTCCAGGTCGGTAAGTGCAGCCGTCGGTTCATCAAGAATAAGAAGTTCCGCTCCCCGGTAAAGAGCTTTTAAAATTTCAACCCGCTGCTGGGCTCCTACAGAGATTTCCGTGATCTGCTTGTCCAGTTCCACATCAAGACCGTATTTTTCTGATAGTTCCAGGATTTCTTTTCTTACCTGGTCCTTTTTTATAAAGAAAGAGGAATCCTTCCGGCTTCCGAGAATAATGTTTTCTAATACGGTCATGGCTTCTACAAGCATGAAATGCTGGTGAACCATGCCAATACCCATTTTTACTGCAGCTTTTGGAGAATCAATTTTCACTTTTTCTCCACGGAGGAAAATGGCTCCGCCGGTGGGCTGGTATAAGCCGATAAGAATATTCATCAGGGTGCTCTTTCCGGCCCCGTTTTCTCCCAGCAGAGTATGTACTTCTCCCTCCCTTACAGAGAGATTGATATTACGGTTGGCATATACATCTCCAAACTGCTTGGTGATCTGCTCCATTCTCAGCAATTCCTTCATTGGTTCCTCCTAGCCTCTGATCTCCCTGATCAGGATTGATTTGCAATAAGCAAAATATGAATCTAAATCAAATGCCTCTTTGTCAACCAGAAACTGAACCGTGGCTCCCTCCAGCAGAGAGACCGCAATCCCGGCAATCAGATTCTGCTTTGCAGATGGCATATCCGGTGAAAATTTTTCTACGATTTCCCGTATTTCCGTTCTCCAGTTTTGATAGGAGAGGCAGAATTCCTTATGCATATCAGGATCCAGACGGGATTGATTCCAAAAATCCAGCTCAGCAACATCATATTTATCTTCTATTAAAATCGTGTAAATCTTTTGTTTTATAAAAATGTCCAGACGATCTTCAAGAGTCGCTTCCGGACCAATTCCTGACTGGTTAATGGATTGCTGGCGGATTTCGCGGTAACGGTTTAAGACTTTTTTCTGAACAGCAAGGAGAAGCTCTTTCTTGCTGTTATAATAATAGTGAATATTGGATTGAAACAAATGTGCTTTTTCTGCCACCTGCCGGATTCTCAGGCCGCTGATGGTTTTTTCCTGAATGATAGTAAGGGCTGCATCCAGAATCCTGTCTTCTGTTGAAATGCTGCAGGGTTTTTCTTCTATTGATAAAATTTGACCCATATCCTGCCTCCCTTTTGGTCAGATGACCAATTTCTTGCATTATACGGAACCGTTCTTATGGTGTCAATGAAAAATCAGAATAATTGGATATATTAAGCATTGGATTAAGAATATAAAAGAATAGCACTTGAAAATTAATAAAACAAGGAAAATAATAAGGGGCAATGGGTGAGATTTCCAGTTTTAGTTAAAAAACAGGATTGGAGAAAATTTCCAGATATTCCGAAATGTACCTTTGTTTGATATTATTTCTGTTATAAAAAAATTAAGAAATATATTGCAAATTTCCATTGTATATGATATAATGCCAGTGTTGTGAAACAAATATTTATGCGCGAGTGGCTCAGTTGGTGGAGTACGACCTTGCCAAGGTCGGGGTCGCGGGTTCGAGTCCCGTCTCGCGCTTTTTAAAAGCCTTGTATTTACAGGGCTTTTTCTTATTGTGTTACATTTCATGTTGCATAGTCTCAAAATGTTCTATGATCTTTCCCGTGAAAATCGTGTTGTAATCTTCCATAGTTCCCCGATAAATTAGAATTTAACGTATTATGAACATTGAAAACTTAATGTTGATAGTTAGTAGAAATTGAAGTATCATAAACATATAAGCAGTATTTTATATTGTTGTAATTCTAGTGTAAGTAAAATTTTAGAGGGATAAACATGAAATTGAATAAAAAAAAGGTACACATATTATTATTCTGTGCTGCTATCTTATGGGCTATAGTAACAGATGCGTGGGGATATTCTTCATTGCTTTTTGGAAATATGGATAATGATTGGGGGAAATCTTTGTATGGCATAATCAGCCGTGGAATATGGTGTATTCCCTTTATGTTTTTAATTGTAAAGTGTGATGATATCATTCCTATAGGTTTTAAAGACTTATTTTCTAATAAATGTCATTGGAAATCTATAATTATTATTTTTTTAGTTAATACAATTTATATAATGGCAGCAATGTATGTAAATCACGGTGATTTTTGGGTCAATCATGATATTCGTATTTCACAATTGCTTTTAAAGTTTTTAATGGTATGTTTTGTGGAAGAAATTGTTTATCGAGGATTTGGAATGAATGCTTTTTTAGCGTTCGTGAGTGAAAGGAAAGCTAACTTGTTTTCAGCTATATATTTTGTTTTGTTACATTTCCCTTCCTACTTTATTCACTGGTATTTAGATGGAACATTTGCTATTACAGCAATGCTTACACAGGCCGTATATGTATTGGTACTTGGGCTTATATTTGGATATTTGTTTAGAAAAAGCAAATCTATCTTACCCCCTATGATTATTCATTTTTGGTCAGATTTTGCATCAGTGATGTTTATAGGGTAATCATTTCTATGCAACACAGTATAAACATAACTTAAAGTCATTACATTACAATTATATTATCAAATCAGACAATGAACTACTAACTATGAAAATATTGTTTAGTAGTTTTTTTATGCAGCAAAACTGATATTTCCCGGAGTACCGGGAGAAAGGAAGAACCCGCATTTAATTGACAAAGGAGAGAAAATAATATAGAGTTAGATTAGAATAACGCTGTATACGGAGAATAAATGGAAGAATATTATGGAATTTTAAGAAAATCTGATATATTTCAACTGGCCGATGACGATACGTTAAAACATGTTCTCTATTGTTTAGAGGGACATGTAAGAGTCTATGGCAAGGGTGAAATAATATATCAATACGTGGCTGTCAGGAACAAGCGTTATTCCTGCATATTTCTTGACAGCTTTCCTTAAAGAAGATAAAATATGGGTATTAAAAGCTTATATTTCTTCGCTAATCTGATGATATGTCCATAAGCAGAGTTAATACAATCATATCAGAATATTCATGTAATAAATCCATAACAATATATAAAGGGGGAAATGGTATGTTTTTACACAAAAAAATTATGGTTATGTTGGGGGCAGGCATGTTTATGATAGCGGTTCCGTTTACGTCTATGGCTTCTTCCAACACAATCCAGGAGGTAAAAATTAATATTGATTTACAACAAGATGGGAACGATTTAGATGTCAGTGTCACCACCGATTCCAATATGTGCCGTGTAGATGATGTGGCTGTACTTAGTGGGTCGGATATTAATTGGACGGATGATGATGCGCATATTCTGAAAGTTCAGCTGAAGGCTGATGATAACAATACGTTTACTTATGGAATAGAAAAGCATATATCGATAAGTGGTGCCAATGGATCGTTAGTGAAAGGCCAGTCAAATGATTGGGAAATAACAGCATATATCGCGTTAGATGTTTTTAATAAATATAACATAAATGTGCGTGATTTAGCTTTAAGTGATCTGGAATGGGATGAGATGAATGGGATAGCCAGATGGAACGCAGCGGGTGACTCAGATAAGTATGAGGTGCAGCTTTACCGCGGCAGCCAATCCGTAACTTCTGTGTTTAAAACTGAAGAAACCAGCTATGATTTTTCCAGTTTTATTACCAAATCTGGTTCTTATACCTTTAAAGTTCGTGCTATAACGGATTCGTCACTTAAGGGTAGCTGGAAAAAATCCGAATCCTGGCATGTAAATTTGAAAGATGCTGAAAAGATAAGTTCCGGTGGTTCTGCTGATACGCTGTCAGGTCCTGGGGACAGCCGTAGTGGCAAATGGATAAAAGATGATAAAGGGTGGAAGTATCAGAATGCTGACAAAAAGAATACAATCAGTAACTGGCAGTATATTAATGGAAACTGGTATTATTTCAATGAATCGGGATACATGGTAACCGGCTGGATCAATTGGAAAACCAAGTGGTATTATTGTGGTGATGATGGAGCCATGGACATTAATGCAATCACGCCGGATGGGTATCATGTAGGAAATGATGGTGCGTGGACTGGGTCATGATAGTTAAGAATATGATAAAAGAAATATCTGTTTAATATCCTATGGTATGTGAACTGCATTTATCACGTTTAAAAAGCCTTGTATTGCAGGGCTTTTTATTTTACATGTTGTTGTTTTATTATAGCCGATCCAGTATTTAACAATGAGTGCGACTACGAAATCAGAAAATTAATTCTATTGGCTAATGCTAAACCAACCGCTTATACTGTATTATGGATATAAGCCGTAACATTTGGTATGGCATGATACAAAGTAAGAAAGTAGAGGGAAAAAGCACGAAAAAAAGAGGTCTTATTGTAATATCTTTTATTATACTATTTATAATTATAATATGTATTGCCATGAACCAGAAGAAAGTTATCACTGATATAGAAGAATATGGTTTTAACGGTTTTAAAGGGTATAGTAATTTAGATGTTTTTCCAGAAAGTATACCTGATGATGGTACAGATGCTCAATACTATTTTGAGTATAAAGATGGCATCTTTGACCCCTATTATCAAATCTATTTGAAATGTACTTACGATACACCAACATATTCTGATGAAGTCAAGCGATTAGCTCAAATAAAGGAAGACTACCAAGGAACTACACAGAAAATACGTTATAATACAGAGGATTTTGAATATCCGGCGTATGTTTCTATTTATGGGGATGATGGCTGTTATGAATATGCGCTTTTAGATGAAGGTAACCAGACTATTATTTATATATTTACACAATGGGCGAAAGCAGATAATATAAAATTCGAGAATGCTTACTTACCGAATAACTTTATGTTAGAATCAGAGCATGCTTTTTCTATTTACATGTTTGATTTAGGTGACGGAGGACGCTATGTAGTAGATAATAAATACAATAGTAAATAAATGCATCTTAATAAACTTTAGCTGGGTAATACAATCCATTCTTTCTTCCCGGTTCATTCATCACCTGAACCGATGTTTCATCTTATGAAAAGGTCTTTTTAATTTACATGTTGCATTCTATGCTGTACAGTCTTAAGATATTAAAAATGGCATTACGGTTTATTGTGAAGATTATCTATGAAAGGGTGCATCTGGTATGAGGCTGTTCCATGTGAGCGAGGAAGGTAATATTGATATTTTTAATCCCAGAATTCCAGAGAGAAAGGACTTAGATAAAAGTGTTGGATTAGTATGGGCTATCGATGAAAAACATTTACCTGATTTTTTAACGCCAAGAGATTGTCCGAGAGTAACTTACCACATAGGTGAAGGTACATCGGAACATGACAAGGAGGTTTTTTTCACCTCACTTGATATTGAGCATGTTGTTATTATTGAAAGTTCCTGGTTTCAAACTATGAAGAATACGCATTTATATCTTTATGAATTTGATGCGAAAGGTTTTGAATTGCAGGATGATATTGCAGGATATTATATATCGAGAGAGGCTCAAAAACCCATTGCAAAATATACTGTTAATGATTTATTTGAGGCTTTGTTAAAAAGAAATGTGGAACTTCGAATTATAAAGAATTTATGGGATATATCTGATAAAATTAAATCAACAACATTAAATTGGTCAATATGCCGTATGGGATATGCCCAGCCAAGATTATAAAGTAGATATTATATTAGAATCTCTTTTTTTAATTGACACCCTAAAACCATACATGAAAGATACAAGGAGAATTTAAAATGAACTATGATGCATTAATTATTGTAGACATGCAGACGGCTTTGGTGGAAGCAGAACCTTATAATAAGGTGGCTGTTGTAGAAAATATAAAGGCATTATTGGATTTCTGCAGAAAAAAGAGAATCCCGGTAATTTACGTTCAACACGATGGTGGAAATGGCGATGAGCTGGAGCATGGCAGCAGCGGCTGGACGATATATAAAGATATAGCTCCTATGCCAGACGAAAAAATATTTGAGAAACAATATAACAGTGCATTTAGAAAGACCGGGCTCCATGAATATCTCCAGGAGAAAGGTGTAAAAAACATTATCTTATGTGGTATGCAGACGGAGTATTGTTTAGATGCTACCTGCAAGGTAGCTTTTGAATATGAATATGATGTAACCATACCACAGTCAGCAACGACAACATTTGATAACGCTTTTGCAAGCGGTAAAGAATTAGCAGGATATTATGAAAATAAAATATGGAACAACCGTTATGCGAAAATTGTTGGTATGGAACAGATTCTAAAATTAATTTGTTCTTGACTCTTTCATAATGTGAGGGTTTATACTCCTGTTGTAAGATATTATAAACGTCAGGAGGCTTGGATTAATGCAGAAGAGACTGATTACGCTAAAGCATCACGCAGATGACTATGAATGTATGTGGAATGGAATTGAAGACTTGTATATACGGGAGACTGGAGAGACGCTTCCGCCGAGTTTCTTTTTCATTCTCGCCTCATTCGGATCATTCTGCTACATGAAAACACCAAAATCTAAATTGAAACGAATGATTGCATTGGGTGACGGCCGCACAAAGCAGATGTATGAATTTCTTGCTCCTATTGTAGGTTTTGAATATAAACATTACGAGTATAAGATGTTTGAACAGGCAATTAACAAGGCTAAGTCGGAAATTGACGCAGGCTATCCCCCTGTTTTGGGGGCACTTGATATGTGCTATCTGCCATACTATTCAAAATTTTATCTTGGAGAGCATATTCCATTCCACTATGTTTTGATGACTGGTTATGATGATGATGCACAGTGTATAGAGTTGTTTGACTGTGGGCGTGAGGAAATGCAGGTACTTCCTTATACAGAACTGCGTAAAGCGTGGAATTGCAGCTATTCTGGCTTGTCCGGACCAAACACCGTCTGTACGGTCAGATTATGTGCCGCAAAAACCAAATACCAGATTGCAAAGGAAGCGTTGGAAAAGAAAGCAAAAATGTTTTTATATCCGCAGGTGGGCTTTACTGGCAGAAAAGGATTTCAAAAGTTTATACAAGAATTACCTAAACTAAAAAGTGAACTTACGAAAGAGGATTATGATAATATACTCTCTAACCTGGTGATGTTTTTCGGTGCAGTACCCACAGTGCCTAACGCTCTGCGGGGAATTAGAAAACCGGATGAAGTAAACTTTAATGGTGGATTTGATAAAATGTGCCGTGTTCTCAATGAAATAGGAAAAGAATTTGGTAATGATACATGGCTTAAAGTGTCCATTATATTCCAACAGGGAGCCGAAATCGTCTCGGAAATCAAAGATGTGATAGTGGCCTATTTAACTGGAGAGAAGGATAGGACGGACGAACTGACGGAATTGTTTACAAAGATAATGGAGATTATGACAGAGGGCTTTATTCTTTTGGAAACATAGTATTCTATATCTTAAGGATAATAAATAAATCTTGGAGGTAAAAAAATGGCTTTTGATTTTAAGAAAGAATATAAAGATTATTATATGCCCAATAACATACCTGAAATAATAACTGTTCCGGTCACAAATTATATCGCAGTGAGAGGAAAAGGGGACCCAAATCAGGAAGGCGGAGCATATCAGAATGCGATGGGGATTCTATATGCGGTTGCATATACCATTAAAATGAGTTATAAGGGTCCCCATAAAATAGAAGGTTTTTTTGAATATGTAGTCCCGCCTCTGGAAGGATTCTGGTGGCAGGATCATGTCTCGGGTGTAGATTACACAAACAAGGACGCATTCAATTGGATTTCAGTTATTCGTCTGCCGGACTTTGTTACAAAAGAGGATTTTGACTGGGCAGTGACAGAAACGGGTAAAAAGAAAAAACTGGATTGCTCTTCGGCTGAGTTTCTGACGGTAGATGAAGGGGTATGTGTGCAAATCATGCACACAGGACCATTTGATGATGAACCTGTTACCGTTGCCATCATGGATGAGTATTTGCATGAAAACGGGTATATAAATGATATGACAGATACACGTTTTCACCATGAAATTTATCTTTCGGATACCCGTAAAGTGCAGCCATCAAAATGGAAGACAGTCATACGGCATCCGATAAAAAGGACCTGAATTTAGCAGTATATGACGCTTTTAGGAGATATAAGAATGAATGATATAAAAGCAATGGTATGGTTGTTTCCTATACTTTTTATTTTTCACGATTTTGAAGAAATAATTTTTATGCAATCGTGGGTAAGCAGGAATAGAAGTTATCTCTGTGAAAGATTTCCTGGATTATCAAAAAGATTATTACCTCATTGTGATAATATTACAACCTCATCTTTTGCATTTGGCGTAGCAGAAGAATTTATTCTGATTAGCATAATTACAGTTGTTTCTTATGTTATGAATTGGTATATCTTATGGATAGGAGTGTTTATTGCATTTACTTTGCATTTAGTAATACATTGTTTTCAGGCACTTATTGTAAAAAAGTATGTTCCTGCTATTATTACAAGTGTTATTTGTCTGCCTATATGTATTTACATTATTAAACATACAGTGGAACTGTTTCCTCTGGATACTGTTGTCTTGTACTCTGTTTTATCCTTTCTATTTATGGTGGTTAATTTAATTTTTGTTCACAAAGTTATGGAGGTATTCAGCAAATGGTTAGCACATAGCCACTGATTTAAGTCTTATTCCGGTATTCACTGGGCTGGATACCTACATAGGATTTAAAAACCCTGCTGAAGTAAGCACTATCCGGATATCCGGATAGTTCCCCCACCTTCTGCACTTCCATATCCGGATTATGGAGCAGCAGCCGTTTAGCTTCATTGATCCGAAGTCTGGTCAGATACTTGGAAGGCGTTTCTCCAGTACTTTTCTTAAATATCTTTCCAAGATATTCCGGTGTAAATCCGAATTTCTCACTCAATTCCTGAAAGAAAACTTCCTGCTTATAATTCTCCTGAAGATATTTTTCCATAAGTCTGCAAATAGATTCCTGGCTCAGTCTTTCGTTAACTGTGCAGTAGGATTCCAAAACATCAGTTTCGGATTTCATGGTAATCAGCAGTTTCTGAAGTGATTCGAAAAGGTTTTCAATAGTAACCGGCTTTAATAAATAATCTACGACTCCATAACGGATTGCGGACTGGGCATAGGAAAAATCATTATACCCGCTGATAATAATAATCTTAACACTGGGATGGTTTTTCTTTAAATAGCTTGCCAGTTCAATTCCGTCGCACTGGGGCATGTGGATATCCGTAATAATGAGATCAGGACAGTTTGCTTCTGTTAATTCTATGGCTTCCAGTCCATTGACTGCTTCGCCGGCCAGCTTAAGAGGTAAATTTAAGGAAGATATTTTCTTGATCAGGTTTTTTCGAATGAGGCTTTCGTCTTCCGCTGCAAGATAACTATAGCTCTGGATGGTGTTCATAATATTCCTCCCTTGACTGATAGATAGGGCCGCCCACTATAAAGCTGGTTCTGCCGGGAGTTGAACAGTCAATTTGAAAAACTGCTTCGGTCCCGTAGAGAAGCCTTAAACGAAGGCAGACATTTTTAAGTCCCATATTGCCGATCTGCAATGAATTCCATTCTTTATTCATATCCAGGTTTTCGTATAGCTTTAATAGTTCTTCTTTCTTTTCTTCGCTTAACAGGCCTCCATTATCCTCTACCTTTAAGTACCACTGCCCGTTTTCGGAGTAGGAAGAAATAGACAGCTGCCATGGCGGAGTAATCTGAAATCCGTACTTGAAGACATTTTCCACAATGGGCTGAATAATGAGCTTTGGTATATAGATCTGTTCCGTACCTTCTCCTATGTTCATGTTATAGGTAAAACCTTCATGAAAACGCATCTGCATACAGTTTAAGTAGCATTCCGTATAGAAGATTTCTTCTTTAAGCGGAACGATCATTTCCCTGGAAGAAGAAATATAACGGAAATAATCACAAAGGTAACGACACATTCGAATGATATCCTCATTCATATTTTCTTCCGCCATAACGGAAATATTTGTCAGGCAGTTATATAAGAAATGGGGATTGATCAGTGACTGGGCGGCCTGAAACTTGGCCCGGGTTTCCTCGGACTTGGACAATAATACCTCCTGTGAAGTGGAACGCAGCTTTTCGTACATGCTGCGAATGGACTCGCAGAGCAGGGAAAGCTCTTTAATACTGCTGTCAGCGGAGGTTAAATTAACCTTCTTTTCATCAAGGACACGGCTGATGGTGATTTTTCCTGTGGCTGCCGTCAGCTTTTCTAAGGGGACCGTCAAACGCTTGGAAATAAAAAAACAGATGAAGAGTGTTACCAGGATGGATAATGCCCCGATCAGGAAAAATGTTGTCCTGAAAAGAGAAAGAGATTTATAAAAAGCGGATTGGGGCCTGACCAGGATCACAGTCCAGTCGTAACCTTCGATAGTCTGGTATGTAAAGAGAAATTTTCCGCTGCTTTCTGTATTTAAGACTCCTGCCTGACCTTCAGCGGCAGCAGTGTGAGTTATCATGGCATAGTAATCTGGATAAGAAGAATCGGATGCATATGGATATACAAGCTCCTGCCTGGAATTGTAGATAAAAACACGGCTGTCCGGATTCTGGCTTTCAAGCTGCGAGGAAAGGGAAAAAATCCTGTCACAATCCTGGACAACTTCAACAATACCCTCCGGTTTGCCGTCTGTATCCAGAAAAAGGCGTACCAGGGAGATGAATTTCTGAGATTTCTGATTTTCGCCTTTGGCAGGCAGCTCTCTGTTTACCACGGGTGCTGTTATGTACTTATGTCCATTTAATGCCAGAGTCTGGGAATACCAGGGCAGGCGTTCCAAATCTACGGTAGTGGTCCTAAGCCAGTAACCGGCCTCCACACAGGAACCATCCATCGTATATAAGTTAATTTCAGAGGCACTCTGATATGCTCCGATCATGGCCGTAACGATGTCGTGAATTGCCATCGCCTTTTCCCTGGAAGCAGCCTGATCTGCGGGTGGCGTGCCGTCACGCTGGAATGTGGTGGAAAACTCCCTGAAATTCATTTTTATGGCGTTGGAATATACGATATTCATGGAAATTGAAGAGATGCTGTCAAGCTGGGTCCTGACCGAGCTTTCTACCGATGCGCACATATTTTCCAAATCCTTGGAAGCATCCTTTAAGGCATTTTTACGGTAATGGCTATAAGTAAAAACGAAGAAAATAACCAGTAGTATCAGGATAAAAAGACCATATATAATAAAGAGATACCATTTTTGGGAATATTGTTTTCCTGACTTTTTGATCGAAAAGCACCTCCCTTCGTGAACAATATTATACAATGTAGTTCAAAAAAATGCAAATGGCAGTTCGGAATTGTCTATTTTGCCCCGAAGCCCCTTGTGGTATTATGAATTTATAACAAAACATTACTTTTTTCAAAGGAATTTCCGGAAAAAGTAACAAGTCTAAGTGAGAAGAAAAAAGGAGAAGGTCATGAAAAAGAGAGGAAAGAAAATTATCAGTCTGACTTTGGCGGCTATACTCGCGGCAGGAATGACAGCGGGCTGCAATCCAGGAGGAAACAGCGCAAAAAGTGATGACAGCAGTGGTTCCAAAAAGAATGTTACGCTGACATTTGGCAGTCACCAAAGCGGTCTTCCTACTTCCGGTATCGTTCAGGAACTTGCCAAGGAGTTTGAAGGTGAAACCGGAATTAAGATCGATTTTCAGATTTCCCCGGATGCTCAGTGGAGGGATTTGATTAAGGTAAAGCTTGAGTCCGGAGAAGCACCCGATATTATATGCGCAGATACACCCATCAGCCTTGTCTCCAGTATTCACATGGATAAGTATTGCGCCGAACTGACCGGTCAGGACTGGGTAAACCGGTTAGATGCAAGTGCAAAGTCGGCCGTTTCTGTTGACAGTAAGGTATATGGAATTACTTTTCCAGGCGCAAAAATGTATTTTTATCTCTATAATAAAGACATTTTCAATAAATTAGGTCTGACGGTTCCCACCACTTATGCAGAGTTTAAAAATGTCTGCCAGAAAATCAAGGATTCCGGTACCACACCGATTTTTGAAGCTACCACCAATGGGTGGCACCAGGTGCTTCCGCTGTTTGAAACAGGCGGATTGTGGCTGGCTCAGGATCCGGATATTTACCAGAAATTAAATGACAACAAGATTGATCTGGATGAGATCCCGGCACTTTCTACCATTATCGGGCAGTTAGATGAATGCGCCAGAGCAGGATATTTTGGAGACGATTATTTAAGCAATGCATGGGAAAACGGAAAAGAGGCAATGGCCTCCGGAAGATGTGCCATGACAATTGCGGAACTGGGGTACCGCGGCCAGATCGACGCCGATTATCCTGATTTTAAAGCAACTGAGAAATTAGGAGCTTTCGTTATGCCGTGGGGGGATAATCAGACCATTGGAGTAAACCCTGCAAGCAATGCTTATTTCATTAACAAGGACAGCAAATATGTGGAGGAAGCAAAGCAGTTTTTCGAATTTCTTTCAAGACCTGAAAACTTACAGAAACGTCTTGACGGACAGCCGGAGTTAAGCAATTTATGCTGGCCTGAGATCAAGAGCAAATATTCGGAAGAGGATCAGAAGTTTTTGGATTCCTTAAAAAAGGCCAATGTGGTTCAGACCTCAGTGAATTACATTGACAGCCAGTGGATGGATGTAGGAAAGGATTTAGAATCAATGTATACCGGTGCAATGACACCTGAAGATGTTCTTGATTCAATTATGAAACGGCGTACGGAGCAGGCAACTCTGCAAAAAGACCCTGGCTGGACAAAATAAAGGAACGATGCAAATGAACAGAAAAAAAATATACCCATGGTATTATGCTGCCGGCGCAGCCATTCTCTTCTTTCTCCTTTGTTTCCTTCCGGGAGTGCTTGGAATCGCTTATTCCTTTACAGACTGGAATAATTTCAGCGATGAGATACATTTTGCAGGACTGGCAAATTATAAAACGGTTTTTCATGGAAATTCGGAATATATGAAATACATAGCCAATACCCTGTGGTTTACAATTGCTACAACGGTTCTTAAGACTGTTGCAGGGCTGGCTCTGGCTCTGCTATTAACTCAGACCTTCATCAGGGGTAAAAATCTTCACCGTATGGTCATATTTTCGCCCCAGGTCATGTCTTATCTGGTGGTAGGTCTGGTTTTCAGGAGTATGCTTCATCCGACTACCGGGTTTTTAAATAATTTCCTGAGAGGAATCGGATTTGGAGGGCTGGCAAAGAACTGGCTGACTGATTTAAAGCTTGTGTTTCCAACTGTGATCCTGGTTGATACCTGGAAGGGTATGGGATATATTATGGTGATAGTAATCGCGGGGCTGCTTTCTGTAGCCCCGGAGTACTACGAGGCCGCCAGCATTGACGGAGCCAGCTTTTTTAAGAAGTTTACCTGTATCACCCTGCCGCTGTTAAAACCGGTTCTAGTAAATGTGACAGTATTAAATGTTACGTATGGTCTGCGTGTCTTCGACATGATCTATTCCCTGACAAACGGCGGACCGGGTAATGCAACAGGAGTGATCAATACAGCAGTATATAAAGAATTTTCCAAAGGCAATCTGGCTATGGGTACCACTCTATCCAGTATATTGTTCTTTGTGGTTCTGTCTCTTTTGTATTTCATTATCTGGTCCATGGAAAACAAGGAGGTGGAGGTATGATGAAGAAAAGTATTGTTTCCATAGCGGGAAACCTGATATCATTTCTAATCAGTCTGATCGTCCTTCTTCCGCTGGCGGTGTTATTTATCAATTCGTTTAAGACCTCAGCGGAAGCCAACCGTATGACTCTTTCCCTTCCGAAAAAATGGGTAGTTGAGAATTATATTACAGTGGTAGAAAAGGGAAAGCTGTTCTCCTCCTTTTTAAACGGAATCCTGTATGCCTCCTGCAGTGTGGTGATTATTGTTATTCTGGTATCGGCTGCCGCTTTTGTGATCTCCAGGAATCAAAAGGGGATCAACCGCTTTTTGTACTATTTTATTATTTCAGGAATTGCAGTCCCCATTAATAACGTGGCGCTGATGAAGGTCCTTCAGGTTCTTCATCTGGTAAATACACGGATTGGCATAATTCTTTTATATGCGGCTATTAATATTCCTTTAAGCCTTTTTCTTTCTTTTGGATTTATAGCAACAATCCCGAGGGAGATTGATGAAGCAGCGGTCATTGACGGGTGCAGTCCCCGCCAGCTGTTTATAAGGGTTATCGTACCGTTAATAAAGCCCATTATGTCTACGGTATTCGTACTGGAATTTATGACGGTCTGGAATGATTTTACCATGCCGCTGTATTATTTGAATAATTCAGGAAAATGGCCTATGACCCTTGCAGTATACAGCTTTTTCGGAGCATTTGAAAATTCATGGAATCTGGTGGCAGCCGACATTATATTGACACTGGCACCGGTGTTAATTGTATTCATATTAGGTCAGAAGTATATTGTCGGCGGAGTATCCACCGGTTCGGTGAAAGGATAAGCAACAGGAGGTGTTCATGGAAAGGTATGAGATTGATGAACTGGTAAAAGAACTGACACTGGAAGAAAAAACAGGAATGATACACGGACAGGGGATTTTTCATACGGGCGGAGTAAAACGTCTGGACATTCCTCCTCTCTGGATGTCCGATGGACCCATGGGAGTGAGAAGAGAACTTGAGGATGATAACTGGAATCCCAAAGGAACCACGGATGATTTTGTTTCCTACCTGCCCTCAAATACCGCTCTTGCATGTACCTGGAGCCGCAGTCAGGCAGAACGGATGGGACGCGTTCTGGGAGCAGAGGCAAGAGGAAGGGGGAAAGATGTAATTCTGGCTCCCGGAATCAATATAATCCGCTCTCCGCTTTGCGGACGTAACTTTGAATATATGAGTGAAGATCCATATCTTACTGCCCAGCTGGCAGTTCCATTAATAAAAGGAATCCAGGAAAATGATACAGCAGCCTGCGTGAAACATTTTGCAGTTAACAACCAGGAAACAAACCGCCTGTCAGTCAGTGTTAAGGTCAGTGAGCGGGCACTGCGGGAAATCTATCTTCCAGGCTTTGAAGCAGCAGTAAAAGAGGGAAAATCGAAAACCATTATGGGAGCCTATAATAAATTACGGGGAGATTTCTGCTGCCACAACCGGTATCTTCTTTGGGACATTCTTCGTAATGAATGGAAGTTTGACGGAGTTGTGATTTCTGACTGGGGCGGTGTCCATGATACATCAGAAGCGGCTTTGGGCGGGCTTGATATTGAAATGTCCGTTACCAGTAATTTTGATGATTATTATATGGCAGATCTTCTTTATAAAAAGGTTCTGGCAGAGGAAGTGGCTGAGGAGATAATTGATGAAAAGATCAGACACATCCTGAATTTAATGAACAGCCTGTCCATGCTTGGTGATAAAAGGAAGACCAGAAGTCCGGGTGTATATAATGCCCCTGCCCATCGGGAGGCAATCCTGTCCTGCGCAGAAGAAGCGGTCGTGCTTCTGAAAAATGAAGAAAAAAGGCTTCCTCTGGTACTTGCCGGAAAGAAGCGTCTGGCGGTGATTGGTGAAAATGCGGACGCACTTCATGGGGCAGGGGGTGGAAGTGCAGGAATCAAGGCATTGTATGAGATTTCTCCTTTGATGGGGCTTACGATGGAGGCCGGCGGAAACATTGAGGTGGTTTATGAACCTGGAGCAGGGGATGATGGAGTGAAAAGAGCCGCTGTGCTTGCCGCGGAATGTGAAGATGTCATTGTCTTTTGCGGTCTGAATCATGAATATGATGTGGAAGGGCAGGACCGTAAGGATATGAAGCTCCCTGCCGGGCAGGAGGAGCTGATCTCGGCAGTGTTAAATGTCAATGATCATGCGGTTATTGCAGTACTGGCGGGGTCACCCGTTGATTTGGAAGCCTTTGCAGACCGTGCAAAAGCCATTGTCTATACCAGCTATAATGGAATGGAGGGCGGACGGGCGCTTGCCAGAGTCCTTCTGGGAAAAGTTAATCCTTCCGGAAAGCTGCCGTTTACGTTACCAAAGCGTCTTGAAGACTGTCCCGCTCATAAGCTGGGAGAATTCCCCGGAAGTGAAACGGTTGTTTACGGAGAGGGAGTATTTGTGGGATACCGTTATTTTGAATCAGAAGATGTTAAGGTACGATACTGTTTCGGTCATGGATTGTCTTATACTGAGTATGTGTATGAGGATCTTAGAGTTGAAAAGGCCAGTTATGGCTTTTTAGTAAGGGCAGATGTAAAAAACTGCGGAAATCGGGCTGGCTTTGAAACCGTTCAGGTTTATGTCAGAGCTGCAGGAAAGAATGTGAAGAGACCTGTCATGGAACTGAAGGGATTTAATAAAATAGCATTAGAGCCAGGAGAAAGAAAGACACTTGATTTTTATTTAGCTGAAAAGGCTTTTTCTTATTACAATGAAGAGCTTAAATGTTTTACTGTACCCGATGATGAATATGAGATTTGTATGGGCAGTTCTGTTTCTGATATACGCTTAAGACAGTGGGTAGAGGTTAAGGAATGTGTATTAGAGACAGAAAAATATGATATGGAATGAACTGATTAATTCAGGCAAGGAGAACAGATATGAAATTCACCAGTGGTTTTTGGAAGGTAAGAGATGAAATTACGCCCCTTTATGCTGTTGAATATGCAGGCAGCCGGATAAATGGAGGGGAATTAACGGTTTATGCACCGGGAAAAAGTATAAAAAGCAGGGGAGATATTCTGAACCTTGGGATGCTGACAATCCGTATAACAAGTCCCATGGAGGACGTGCTGAAAATCTCGGTTTCCCATTTTGAAGGGCTGGCTGACCAGGGACCATTAACAGCGGTTTCAGAGTGCAGTCCAAGGGTAAGCATTGTTGAATCAGGGGAAGATATTGTTTTTCAGACAGGACGCACCAAAGCTGTTATTGATAAACGGCCTGATTCCTGGGGCATCCGTTTTTATGACGGAGACAGGGAGCTTACCAGTACCGGTTTTAAAAATATGGCTTATATGAAAAACAGGGAAAACGGAAGATGTTATATGGTTGAACAGCTTGCTCTTGATGTGGGAGAATATGTTTATGGAATGGGTGAGAGGTTTACACCTTTTGTAAAAAATGGGCAGATCGTGGAAATGTGGAACGAGGACGGAGGAACTGCCAGCGAAATCGCATATAAGAATATCCCGTTTTATATGACGAATAAGGGTTATGGCGTTCTGGTCGGTGATCCTGGAGATATATCCTATGAGGTCGCCAGCGAGAAGGTGGAACGTGTTCAGTTTTCTTTAGAGGGAGAGCGGCTGGATTATTATATCATAAATGGTCATACACCCAAAGGTACCATTAAAAAATATACGGAATTAACAGGAAAGCCTTCCCTCCCTCCGGCATGGTCCTTTGGTCTGTGGCTGACTACTTCATTTACTACGGATTATGATGAGGATACCACATCTGATTTTATAGATGGAATGGCGGAACGGGATATTCCGCTGCAGGTCTTTCATTTTGACTGTTTCTGGATGGAAGGGTATGAGTGGTGTAATTTTACCTGGGATGCGAATACATTTCCCGATCCTGTGGGAATGCTGAAGCGTTACCATGAAAAAGGGCTTAAAATCTGTGTGTGGATCAATCCGTATATAGCCCAGAAGTCGTCTTTGTTTAAGGAAGGAATGGAGAAAGGATATTTAATCAGGAAGAAAAACGGGGCGGTATGGCAGACCGATATGTGGCAGGCTGGTATGGGAGTGGTTGATTTTACCAATCCTGACGCAGCGGCCTGGTATCAGGAGAAGCTAAAAATCCTTCTGGATATGGGCGTGGACTGTTTTAAGACGGATTTTGGGGAGCGGATACCGGTGAAGGATATTGCATACCATGACGGCTCTGATCCCGTAAGGATGCATAATTATTATACGTATTTATATAACAAGACTGTTTTTGATCTGCTTGAGAGGGAGCGGGGAAAAGGAGAGGCTGTTTTATTTGCCCGTTCTGCGGCTGCAGGCGGTCAGAAATTTCCGGTACACTGGGGAGGTGATTGTTCCGCTTCCTATCCTTCAATGGCAGAAACTCTTCGCAGCGGCCTGTCTCTGGCCTGTTCCGGATTTGGATTCTGGAGCCATGATATCGGTGGATTTGAGAGTACGGCAACAGCCGATGTATACAAACGCTGGTGCCAGTTTGGACTCTTAAGTTCTCACAGCCGCCTTCATGGATCCTCTTCTTACCGGGTTCCCTGGCTGTTTGATGAGGAAGCCTGTGATGTGCTGCGGAAGTTTGCTAAGCTGAAATGCAGCCTGATGCCTTATTTGTACGGGCAGGCAGCTGAGGCACATGAAGAAGGAATTCCGGTCATGCGTCCCATGTTTATGGAATTTCCTGAGGATCGGGCATGTGAGACTCTTGACAGACAGTATATGCTGGGCGACAGTCTTCTGGTGGCACCGGTTTTTAAAGAATCGGGTGAAGTGGAATACTATGTGCCGGATGGAAAATGGGTGAATCTGCTGAGTGAACAAGTGATTGAAGGTGGACGCTGGAGGAAGGAAACCTTTGATTATTATAACCTTCCGGTTTTGGTAAAACACAACAGTATTTTAGCTGTTGGCAGCTGCGACAGCAGAACAGATTATGATTTCTGTGACGGGGTTACGTTCTGGCTGTCCGTATTCGAGGATGGGGGCATTGGAAAAACGTCTGTTACCGACTTAAAAGGCAGAGTTGTGATGAATGTGAAAGCAGTGCGGGAAGCGGATGTGATCAGGCTTTATGTGGAGGGAGGAAATGGAAACTTTAGTTACAGGATTCTGGGAGAGCAAGAGGTAAAGGTTAGTTTGGTTCCGGTGATCCGGTAAAAAAACAGTGGGTATTGCTTGTGCAATACCCTATTTAAGTTTCTTGATTTTTATTCTCTTGTATGCTTCTTTATAGCTTTTCCAATTCTTTCTTATAAGTGTTTTCAACTGCAGCAGAATATAGCTGATTATTATAAAAATAATCAAAGGCAGATGTTCTGCAGGATTTTATGTGGTTGATCATACATTGTTCTGCATCGGCATATTTTCCATCAATCAATTTATTTAATATTTCTAAATGTTCTTCTTTGGCATCATGTACCTGTGATTGATTCTGTTTGCTCGATATAATAATGCGCGTATTTTCTTCAAATACTCTTCGCATCATATCTATGATAAAGTGATTTCCACAATGTTCAATAATAAACAGATGCATCGCAGTATCCAGACGGAAGCTGTTTTGTATATCTGTAATTGGATCGTTAAATTTTTTGCAGAAATTAATAAGTTCTTCCAATGGAAGATGGGAGGCAGCCAGTCTAAGGGCTATGGGTTCAATTTCAACACGGGTTTGAAAAACCTGTACGACGTCGTTTAAAGATATGTCGGTTACATATATCCCTTTTTTTGGTAAAACTTTGATAAAACCTTCCATTTCTAATTTGCTAATTGCTTCTCTTATTGGAGTACGGCTAAATTGCAGTTCATTTGCCAGCTGGGCTTCATTTAGTATGCAGCCTGGGGGATATACACAATCTACCAGTTTATCTTTGAGTAGTTGATATGCATGATTTTTAAGGCCTGGTTGAGCCTGAGTTTTTTTATTCATAATAACCTCAATTCCGCCGCTAAAGGCGGCAAAAATAGTAAGAAAGTAATCGTAACCTGTGTAAACTTATACGAAATCGTCAAAAGCTGTATATTTAAATTAATACGATTATTATTTATATATTATTATAGCGTTGTAACTATGTCAAGTATTCAAGATATATTCATGTAGTGTACAATACATATATCAGATAAAAACGTAACATTCGTTAATAGATAAAAGTGAATTGTATTATGCAAATTGCATGAAAAGAAAATGTTATATTTATCACAAATAACAATTGTAAAACTAAAATAACTGATGTATACTACACGTATATTAAGAGTATGCAATATGGTTTAAACACATGTCAATTAGAATTCGCGCGGCTAATTACCTGATGTAAGAATAGTATTGCAGATATCATAATTTTCTGATAGTTGTTAGGGGGAGTTTAAGCTTTTTTGGCCGCCAGATAGTTATTACTTCATGTTTAATATTACAATTTTATAATTTGAGGAGAAGAAGAGTTATGGATATGTTAGTGATATTATTGGGTCTTGCTATATTGCTTGTGCTTACACTTAAAAAAGTTCCAGTTGTATATGCAGCAGCAATCAGTATAATTTTTATTGCCGTATTTAGTGGATTGCCAGTTGTTTCCACAGTAACAAATGATTATATGGCAGGATTTTCAGGTTTTGTAAAATCTGCATGGCTTATGCTTTTGCTAGGTGCAATTCTTTCAAAGCTGATGGATATTACCGGCGCAGCTAGTTCAATAGCAGCAGTAATTATCAACAGGCTGGGGGTTAAACGAGCAATCCCAGCTATCGTTATTGCAGGCGGTCTTCTCACTTTTGGCGGTGTTTCTGCATTTGTTTCCTGTTTTGCCTTATATCCAATTACTCTGGCTGTATTTAGGAAAGCAAATTTACCTAGATATTTAATTCCCGCTTCAATTGGCGCAGGAATTTTCACTTGGGTGACAATGTTACCCGGTAATCCCCAGATTCAAAACATTATACCTTCATCTTATTTACCAACAAATGCAATGGCAGCACCAGTTGTGGGAATTGTATGTGCAGCCTTTACTTTAATACTGATACTCGTTTATTTAACGTATGAAGCAAATCGTGCAAAACAAAAAGGTATTGGATTTGAGACAGACGAAGAAACAAATAAAATATTAGCAAAAGCAGATGAAATGGAGGCAAATGGAAAACTTCCAAATGTAATCCTTTCCGTGCTTCCTATTGTTGTGATTGCAGTTGTACTAAATGTATTTAAAATGGATATTTCCGTTGCATTATTGTCTGGTATCGTATTATGTGCCGCAATGTTCTTTAAAAATATCACTGGCTTAAGGCAGTTACTTACGGACTCTGTAAACAGCGCAGCAATTACTATTGTTAACGCATCGGCTATTGTTGCAATCGGTGCTGTTATAAGAATTGCACCGGGCTTTCAGAAAATAGTTGATTTTATTCTTAATTTTAGTAAGTCAGGTGGAAATCCGCTTATAATCTTCGGTATTGCAACAACACTATTGTGTGGATTAAATGCATCGGGGATGGGAGGGCTGTCAACGACTCTCTCTGTATTGGCAGAACCTTTCCTGGCAATGGGTGTTAATCCGGAAATTATGCACAGAGTTGGTGTAATTGCTTCAGTTGGACTGGATAGTTTACCACATAGCGGTGGAATTGTGGCGATACTTGCGATATCAGGTGTTTCGTATAAAGACGGATATAAATATTTATTTGTTTGTACCGTAGTTATTACACTACTGGCACTTGCGCTGGCTTTGTTGTTAGGAAATATCATGTATCCTATTTCATAGTTAAAACAATCATTTTTAATAAAGGAGAAAATTAATGAGCAAATATGAAAAGAAACCGGTTAAGTCTTTTATTGAATTAGTTGAAAATGAGCAGATTTTTGCTCCTTGTGTATGGGATTGCCGTACTTCAAGAGCTGCTGAGCTGGCGGGATTTAAAGCTTTAATGTTAAGCGGGGGACAGTTGGCTGAAAGTGTAGCAGGTCTTCCGGATATAGGTTTAATAACAGCAGATGATCTGGTGCAGTCCACGGAAAGAATATGTAATTATTCTTCACTTCCGCTTATTGTGGATGCGGATGATGGATTTGGTGATACACCATTAACAACATATCGCCTTATCAAACGCCTTATTAATGCAGGGGCAAAAGGATGCACACTGGATGATACAACCGGGATCAGAGGCTGGAATAGATGGGGATTTGCAATGATGAACGGTTATAAAGACGGTGATATTAAGCATGAGGTTATTTCAAAAGAAAAATGGCTGGCAAAGATAGCCGCATCTTTTGAAGCGGCCAAAGGAACTGATTTTTTGGTTATTGCAAGAACAGAATGCAAATTACAATATGGGCTTGATGAGGCAATAAGCCGTTGTAAAGCAGCAGAAGCAATGGCTGAGGAAATGGGAGTGAAAGTTATGACACTCATCATTGGACTTAAGACGATTGAAGAAGCTAAAAAAGTCAGTAAAGAAGTAAAAGGCTGGAAAATGTGGCCTGACGTTATGAGCAAGAATGGAAAACCGGACGTATCACTTGAAGAGGTTGAACCTTATGGATTTAATTTTGTCACTTGCCATTTCCTTGAAAAAGCTTCTATGTTTGGTATGTATGAATACGCAAAACATGTAGTTGTCGATCGCCATACGGTTTATGCAGATGAACATGATATGGGTGGAATGGATCCTAAAGATATGCCAAACTGGATTGATATGGGACTTAATTACTGGATTGGAATTGAAGAAGAGTTTAATGAAAAAGCAAAAAAACATAATAAATAAAAATATTATATAACATAAGATAATACCTCTGCTTTCATGTGATAGTATAGTGAACAGAGGTATTCTTTAGTAAGAGATGAAAGAAGGATAACTTATGATTCGTAAAAGAGATGAAAAAATATATCATAAAAAGAAAAGTCCGTTCGAAGGAGAAGGAGAAATACTGGTCAGAAGTCTTTTAAACGGACCTGATGAGATGTATCAGGCAGGAAGAGTATTTGCGCATACTTCTGTATATCCGGGATCATCTATCGGATATCATATTCATGAAAAAGAATCTGAGACATATTATATATTAAGCGGTGTTGCAAAATATAATGATAATGGAACGATAAAAATAGTTACGGCCGGTGATGTAACCTTTACAGGTGTTGGAGAAGGTCACGGTATTGAGGCTGTTGGTAACGAACCAGTAGAATTGATAGCTCTGATTTTACTTGATAAGAGATAATAATAAAACGCTTGATTTCACTATGTTTTCTAAAATCAGCAAAGACTCTGGTAAGTTTGTAAAATCTTGAAATGATATTATATCAGTGATATGATAATTCTAACAATTATGTCCGTAGAATTTAATCAGAGGAGAGAGTATGGATTTTAGAAAAACGTTTGACACCATTCCGGAACAGTTTGACAAATGGAGAACAAGATATTGTGAGGAACTCTATACGGAAGTAATTAGTTGCGCAGATCTTGGACGAAACAAAGCAGTTCTGGAAATCGGACCAGGAACAGGACAGGCCACTGAGCCTTTCCTGAAAACAGGGTGTGACTATCTGGCAATCGAGCTGGGGGAGCATTTTGCAGCGTTTATGGAGAACAAATTTGGATCTTACCGCAATTTCCATATTGTGAATGATGACTTTGAAACCCACAATTTCCAAACGAAGAAATTTGATCTGGTTTACTCTGCCGCCACCATACAGTGGATTCCGGAAACCATCGGATTTCCGAAAGTTTTTGATCTATTAAAACCTGGCGGCACCTTTGCCATGTTCATGACATACTCAGATTATAAAAGCGGGAATGAAGATCTGTATGAACAAATGCTGGAAGTATATAGAAAGCATTTTTATGTCGAAACAAAGTATACTTGCAGATTAGATTACGAACATGTTCTCAATTACGGGTTCGTTGACTTAAATTACTTCGAATGGAAAAAAGAGAGAGTTTTAAATGCAGACGAATATGTGGATTACCTAGCTGGCACCCAGGTGGAGCACATAACGCTAAAAGAGCCCTATAAAACCAGATTCTATGAGGCAATCAGAAAAGCTGTTATGAATGCTGGAAACCAGATAAAAATAATTGATACGATTGCGTTATACATAACAAAAAAGCCTGAATTAAATAACAGTTCACTATAATAAGCAAAGAATCGGATTTCCTTTTGGGAAGTCCGTTTTTTTCGTTCTGTACCAGGAATTGTTCATTTTAATAATATTGACATTCCGGTTAATAATAAATAAGAAAATTCCTTAACAGAATAAGACATTGCATTTGGTGCAATAAAATATTATAATACATAGCTATTCTACTTCATATTTAAAGAATCCACTACAAAGGAGGCAAGCATGATTCAACATGCAAAAAACATATTAAAAATATTCGCGGGGGATTTAAAACATATATTTTTAAATCCGGTAGCAATGCTGATCGCCCTTGGACTGACCCTGCTCCCTGCCTTATACGCATGGTTCAATATAGCTGCAAGCTGGGACCCCTATGCAAATACAAAGGGGTTAAAGGTTGCGGTTGTCAATCTGGATGAAGGAGCATCCATTGACAGTATTTTTGATTCTGATATTGATGATTCCGCTATTAACATAGGAGAAATGATCCTTGACGAGCTGAGGAAAAATGATAAAATCGGCTGGCAGTTTGTGGATAAAGATGAAGCTATGGATGGTGTTGAGTCCGGGAAATTTTATGCAGCAGTCATTGTTCCTGAGGACTTCAGCCAAAAGATATCAAGTGTTCTGACCTCTCACATTGAACGGCCGGTATTGCAGTATTATGTAAACGAGAAAAAGAATGCCGTTGCAACGAAGATTACAGGAAAAGGTGTGGAGAGCGTGCAGCAGCAGATCAATGAAACATTTATCAGTTCCGCTTCCAAAGTGATGGGAAAACTGGTTAATGGATATTCCGATGACTGGAGCAGCCGCAAAGATACGGACAGAGGTGATGCGGTCAGCTCTCTGAATGAGATAAAGGACAGCTTAAACCAGCTTACTGATACCATCGGTATGCTAAAAGCGACACTTCATACAGTGAATAGTTTAAATGACGGAGTTAAGGGAACCCTGCCCGATGTAAACAAGATGATAGCCTCAGGAGAAGACACGGCTCAGAGTGCCAGAACTCTGGTTGATTCAACAAGGGGAATGTCAGATATTGTAACGGGCGGAGTGGATGATACACTGGATCAGATGACCCAGATCGAGGAGACAGTCTATGAAACCTTTCATGTGCTGGGAGACGTATCCGATACGTCTGCCGATGCAGCGATTAACACTTTAAAAGCCATGGAAAGTTTAACTTCTGGTATGATCAGCCAGTTAAACAGCTTCAGCACACTTTTAGGGGATATCAACAGCAAACTTCCTGTTAAGTTAACAGATGTTGCCCGGATCCAGCAGGAGACCGGCGCTGCAGTAAAACAGCAGCAGGAGCTTTTAACAAAACTGCAGTCGGCGGAAAAGACTGTGAAAGAGACGAGAAAATTACCTGGTGATATAAAAGATGACATCGGAGACAGTCTGTCTCTGGCCTATAATTCTATCTCTGATATTCATAATTACTATACAGGAAAGATTGAGGTACCCTTAAAGGACAGTCTTGATAAAACCTACGATGCTCTTGGCACCACCGCTGGAGCACTTGACAGCATCGGAAATCTGGCAGGACAGATTGATACCACGCTTACCAGTGTCAATACATCGTCTCAAAGTCTGATTGAGGCTTTGGACAGCGCGCTCAATCTGATTCACAAGAGCCAGGAGCGGGTCGATGACATGATTACAGACGTGAATAAGGTTGCAGATAATAAACAGCTGAATAAAATAATGGATATTATGAAGAATGATCCGGAGCAGTTCAGTGATTTTATGATGAAACCTGCGGATATGCAGACGAATAAAGTATACCCGGTGGAAAACTATGGTTCTGCCATGGCTCCTTTCTATACCATACTCGCTATTTGGGTAGGTGGTCTGATTCTGGTAGCATTGCTGAAAACAAAAGTAGAACCATCCCGTTCCCAGGGTCTGAGGCTTTATGAAACGTATTTCGGCAGATACCTTACATTTATGCTCTTCGGAATTATGCAGGCACTGGTGGTATCCCTTGGGGATCTCTATATGCTGAAAATCCAGTGCCTGGAGCCGGGAAAATTTGTGCTGGCTGCAGTCATTGCAAGCATTATATTTACCAATATTACATATTCCATGACAATTTCCTTCGGTGACGTAGGAAAAGCAATTGTAGTGGTATTTATGGTTATACAGGTGGCAGGGTCCGGAGGTACATTCCCTATTCAGGTAACACCCAGATTTTTCCAGATGGTAAATCCTCTGCTTCCGTTTACCCACTTGATCAATGCCATGAGGGAATGTGTGGGAGGAATATATGAAAACGCTTACTGGATTGATATCAGGAATGTTCTGGTATATATTCCACTCTCCCTGCTGGTGGGAATCGTATTGAGGAAGAAGGTGCTTGAACTTAATGAATTTTTTGAAGAAAAACTCAGCCAGACCGGCATTATGTAATAATAAGAAAATACTGTTTATTTGGGCAGCAGGAATAGCAGCTGTCATTGCTCTTGCAGCTGCAGGATGGCATTATTTCCCTATTTATTATGCCAGATTTTATCTGGCCCGCTCTGCACTGCAGACGCAGGGTATATTAAAGGAGCTTTGGGGAAATGAGAAGGGAGAAGGGGATGCTTATGAGGATTCCGTTAAGCTGGTTATAGATGAAGCCTTCGTAAATGGAAAGCAGGTACTGGTTCTGCCCGGCGGTCTTGGAATTTCTTTCACGGAACAGCGTGATCTTGAGAATACGTTTACCCAGGGAAAGGTTGATGTATATTTTCTTGGAGCAATACGGGAGGGAGCAGAATACTGGGCTGATGCCGGTCAGGTGGTGATCCAAGTGCCCCAGATCTCTGCAGCAGTGGTAAAGACAACCCAGACTGACGTAAAAGATCAGATTGGAATTTCTCCCATTCCAAATAAAAAGGAAAAACTGAAAAACAGCTTAAAGCAGCTGCAGGACCACATCGCAGATATGATGGAAAGGAGCAGAATTGAGTTTACCGGAAGAGACAAAAATGGTGTTACCATACGGGCGCTGGTCCCGGCCGGGCAATTTGACTCCGTTCTCAAAGAAACTGGAGCACTTTTGGAAGAAGTACCCGGGAAAGAGCCTGAAAGCTGGGCGAAGCTTCTTAAGGAACGGAAAACAGAGGGTGAGACCCAGGAAATACTCTTCTCTATACGAAAGGATCTCTCCATTTCACAAATCATCATACCAGGGCTCGCATATGCAGGCTTTCAAAGGATGGAGAATCAGGGAGCACTTCTGTCGGGCCGCATAACCGGGTCAGATGGTGAAATTAATTTTGATACAACGGTGTATTTTGGAAACGGTGAGGAAGAAAAACGGACTTTACAGATAAAAGAATTAAATATTATATACAATAAAAATGACTTAAATTTGAAACTGAAGCTTAGCGGGGGGTATGAGGGCGGAAGAATTTCGGCTGGTATACTGGATCATGATAGACTTTCTGCACAAGGGGAAGAAACCGTAAGCCTATCAGAATTAAAGGAAAAATTTATGGAGATGATAAAATTTCTTGGATTAGAAGTGAAATAAATATAGAATTCTATTGACAAACGCAACTGTAACTTTTATAATAACAGTAAGAAAACAAAGTAAGAGAAAACAGCAGAAAAAAGAGTCCTTTCCATAACAGGGCATAATCCGGGAAATATTGATAAGACTAATGAAATAAAGCAAATTCCCTGAAATAAGAGATAGAATGAAGGAGGAGTAATATATGTCAATCGTAACATTAACAAAGCAGAACTTTGATGAAGAGGTTTTAAAAACAGATGATGTAGTGCTGGTAGATTTCTGGGCAACCTGGTGCGGTCCCTGTAAGATGTTTGCACCGGTACTTGATGAGATTGCATCTGAGAACCATTCCGGGTTAAAGATTGGAAAGGTTGATGTGGATAATGAGCCGGATCTTGCAGGACAGTTTAAGGTTATGAGCATTCCTACTGTAGGAATTTTCAAAGGCGGAAAACTGGCGGCAACTTCTGTAGGAGTAAAGTCCAAGAAAGACATTCTGCAGATGGTGGAGCAGGTAAAATAATAACACTCATGAAACCACAGGTCAATCCGGTGAGAGGAGGAACCTGTGGTTTTTTTTGAATATAAATAACAAAGAAGTGGGTATTGACATTCCCCTATACGGGAAGGATTATACTGGTTGTATATGTAGAAAGTACGAATGATAAAATAGGTAAATCGGACAAGGAACACATAGACAATGCCAGTGCTTATGGGGGTTTACATGGAAGAAAAGAAACTGTACTCAATAGGGGAAGTGAGTAAGATCTGCAACATTTCAACAAAGGCTCTGCGTTTTTACGACAAGATCGGAATCATATCACCGGATATGATATGTAAGGAGAACAGCTACCGCTACTACAACAAAGAAACTCTTATGACGGTTCCTGTTGTAAAGTATTATAAGCAGATGGGATTTAAGCTGGAAGAGATGCAGGGGTTAGTCGAGGGCAATACCTACTATTATCTGGAACAGAATTTCCGCAACAAGATCGATCAGCTCTGTCTGCAGGAGCAGCAGATTCATAACAGCTATGTGGCTGTTAAGGACTGGTACGAGCTGATTCAGGAAGCCAAGATGGTGCTCCAGAACAATGTACATGAGGTATCTGTCAGATTCCTTCCGGAGTCCACCTTCTGCAGCCTGACACAGAAATTCGAATACAATTATATGGAATCCATTATAAATATTGAATGGACCAATCACCTTGAAAAGGCTGAGAATGAAATAACAGGTCCGGTAATCCTTAAGTTTGACTCTTTTGAGGATAAGATGAAAGGCAAATGCGATACGGCAACGATTATGCAGAAAGCCATTCACCCATGCAAGGAATGTTTAAACCGCCAGACCTATGGAGGTATCATGGTTGCTTCGGTTTATCATATTGGAAGACATGAGACCATTGATGAAGAGTACGAACGGATTGCAGGCTGGGCAGCCAAGCGGGGATATCAGTGCGGGAAAGAAAGCTTTGAACGGTATGTGGTGGATTACTGGACAACCAGGAATCCGGAAGAGTTTGTAACGGAAGTTATTGTTCCGGTTTACCGGCAGTAAGGGAGCATGAAGCGCTGTCTGACCGGATAAAAGAATAAGTCTGACAGGCTCTCCTGAAACAGAAATGATTAAAAATTTCTGTTTCAGGAGAGCCTTTTTTATGTGTGGAGCACCACGGAAAAATGTTCCATTTAAATTGCGGGAAAAATTAAAAAAAATCGGTTGACATTCCCCATAGGGGGAAGTCCTATACTAAATGCATAGAAAAATGCAGGCAGCCAGAAGAAAATTAGTAACATTAACAGGCACCGCGCATTTTCTAAACGTTTTCAGCTGAACGTGAAAGAAAAAGTAACAGGACAACTTAAATTTTGTGCACTATTCAGATGGGGAAGGAAACTTAAATGACGGAAGCGCGAAAGAAATTTAAACGAATTGGCATTACAACCGGTTTGATATCCGGTCTCATGTACGGGTTATACACCACCTTTGTACTGATTGCCGGGTACTACAAACCACTTGCCGGGGCGGTGGGGCTATTTGCTGCTCCCTACGTAACATCTGGTCTCAATGACTTATTTGCCGGTATCTGGCTTACTGTGTATAACATAAAGACCGGAAGAATACGTGAGATCGGAAGAAGCTTAAAGCTGTTTCCCGGCAAAATCATTCTTCTTGGCTCCCTGGTAGGCGGACCGATTGCCAGTGGTGCATATTTGATGGGGCTGGCTATGGCAGGAGCTTATGCAATACCAATATCTGCCATGTACATCCTTTTCGGAGCATTATTTGCACGAATCTTTTTAAAACAGAAAATCGTACCCAGAGTTGGTCTTGGTATGCTGATCTGTGTTGTTGGAGCGATTGTCATTAACTGGGTAAAACCAGAAGGCAGCACCAACTTTACGCTGGGAATCATTTGTGCCTTTGTTGCAGCAATTGGCTGGGCGCTGGAAGGCGTTTTTGCAGCTTACGGTAGTGCGATGCTTGATACAGATGTGGTAATTAATATCCGCCAGCTTTTATCCGGAATCGTTGATTTATTTGTAATTCTGCCTATGGTAGGCGGTATGGGACTTTTAAAAGGCACACTCTTTGCCCTGCCTCCCGTTGCATGGCTGATCGTTGCCGGCCTCTGTGCGGCAATCTCCTATCTCTGCTGGTATAAGTCAAACAGCACTGTGGGCTGTGCTATGGGAATGTCATTAAATATCACCTACGCGTTCTGGGGCGTGCTGTTTTGTATCCTGTTTATCAAACAGCCAGTGACCCCGACCATTATTATTGGTTCTATTATCATTATCATCGGAGCTATTTTAGTATCTGTTGACCCATTTGAACTGCTAAGTAAAAAGGAGGACTAAACAATGAAATATGATGCATTAGGAATGATCGAAACAAAGGGCTTAATAGGCTCAATCGAAGCTGCAGACGCTATGGTAAAGGCAGCAAATGTAACACTTGTTGGTAAAGAATTTGTAGGCGGCGGACTTGTTACTGTTATGGTAAGAGGTGATGTTGGAGCAGTGAAAGCAGCTACTGATGCAGGCGCAGCAGCAGCACAGAGAGTTGGCGAACTGGTATCCGTACACGTAATTCCACGTCCTCACGCAGAAGTTGAGACAATTCTTCCAAAGGATAAAAAGGAGATTAAGTAATGGGTAACCAAGGAATGACATCAGCATCTGCGGATGCGAAAATGGCAGCTATTAACAAAAAATTCAGGACAACTGGAATGACAACCGGTGCGTTATCCGGACTTACCTACGGAATCTACACGGTTCTTGTACTGGTAGCCGGCTATTATGAACCTCTTGCCAGCGCAGCAGGTCTTTTAGCAGGACCATATGTATTATCCGGCTTAAATGATCTTTTTGCAGGAATCTGGCTGACTGCTTACAATGCAAAAAGCGGCCGTATCCGTGAGATGGGCAGAAGTCTTAATACATTCCCTGGAAAAATGATTGTAATTGGATCACTTCTTGGAGGACCTGTTGCAAACGGCGCTTATCTGGTTGGTCTTGCCATGGCAGGAGCTTATGCGATCCCGATCTCAGCATTATGCAGTTTGTTTGGTGCAATTTTTGCATGGATTTTCTTAAAACAGAAAATTACAAAAAGAGTTATGGTCGGCATGATTGTATGCGTGGCTGGTGCCATCATCATCAACTGGACCAAGCCGGAAGGCAGCGACAATTTTACTCTGGGAATTATCTTCTCCTTCGTTGCAGCGATCTGCTGGGCACTGGAAGGTGTATTCTCTACCTACGGCGGAGCCATGATCGACACTGATGTTGCAGTAAATTTACGTCAGCTCATCTCCGGCATTGTGGACTTATTCGTAATTCTTCCTATCGTTGGAGGCTTAGGACTCTTAGGCGGAACATTAACTGCAGGAATTCCGGTTATATGGCTTGCAGCAGCAGGCTTAAGCGCAGCAGTATCCTTCCTTTGCTGGTATAAGAGCAACTCCACGGTTGGCTGTGCGATTGGTATGTCCTTAAATGTAACATATGCGTTCTGGGGCGTTTTCTTCTGTATCCTGTTTTTGGGACAGGCAGTTACCCCTACGATTGTAATCGGCTCTATCGTAATCGTATTAGGTGCGATTGTGGTTACCATGAATCCACTGGATTTATTCAGGAAAGGGGAATAAAAACATGTTATTACCTGCAAGAACAGCGGTTTTAAATTATTTATACGGAGTAGAAAGTGCTGATATCGCTCAGATTATGGGGGCTTTAAAGTCCCAGTACGGCGGAGAACGTCAGTTCACAAAAGATCGTTATATGGACCACGTAATGTCTTTAGAGGCAAACGGACTGGTTAACTTACAAAGCTACGACTTAGATGAGAAGGGTGAACTGCGCATGCGTTATTCCATTAACGATGACGGCAAGGCAACCGTTGACAAGTACGTAGATAAAAAATACCGCAATCACAAATAAATTTCAGGAGGTTTACGAAGGTGAGATATTACGGAGATGAAGCGTTAGGGCTGGTAGAAACTCTTGGATTGACCCCGGCTCTGGAAGCAGCAGATAAGATGCTCAAAGCAGCAGATGTAGAATTGATTTCCTATGAAAACGTAGGCTCCACCCTTGTAACCATTATGGTTAAGGGTGATGTGGCAGCCGTACGTTCCGCTGTAGATGCAGGCGCAGAAGCAGCAGCAGCTATCGGTAAACTGACTGCACATAATGTAATGCCAAGACCGATCAAAGAAGTTGGCGACATTGTATCAGTACATGATATTGACGCGTAAAGAGAGGAAAACAGTATATGGTAAGATATGAAGCCATCGGCTCAATTGAAACATTTGGTTTGGTATTCGCATTAGAAGCAGCTGATGCTATGTGTAAGGCTGCAGATGTTGAACTTATTGGTTATGAGAACGTAGCTTCCGGATATATTTCCGTTCTGGTACGCGGAGATGTAGGAGCCTGCAAGACTGCAGTTGATGCAGGAGTGAAAGCAGTAAGCGATATGGGTGCAGAGATTTACAGCTGTGTTGTAATCCCGAGACCTCATCCGGATCTTGAAAAGATCATCAGGAGATATGCAATCGCTGCGCCGGAGCAGGAATAAAACGTATCCCGGTTGAAGGGAGAACAATGAAATGAATTTTGTAGATAAAGACCTTCTCTCCATACAGGAGGCAAGGATTTTAATGGAAAGCGCAAGAGACGCCGGTAAGACCATGCTCACCTTCCCCCAGGAAAAGCTTGACAGAATCGTCGAAGGTCTTGCGAAAGCAGCAAAGGAACTGGCCGAAGAGCTGGCCGTTATGTCCGCGGAAGAAACCGGCTACGGACGTGCAAAGGACAAGCTGGTCAAGAACACCTTTGTCTGCGAATTTCTGCCGAAACACTTACAGGACATGAAATGTGTGGGCGTTCTGAATGAAGATCCTGTACGAAAAACCATGGACGTAGGTGTTCCAGTGGGAGTCATTGCTGCTCTTACTCCTTCTGTAAGCCCGGTCTCCACTGCTATATACAACGTACTGATTGCAGTGAAGTCCGGCAACCCCATTGTCATTGCTCCTCATGAGCGGGCAGTGAAGGTGACAGGAAGGCTTCTCGACTGTATGAAGGAAGCAGGTCTCCGCCATGGCCTTCCGGAAGGAGCCATCGGTTATTTGAAGACTGTAACGAAAGCAGGAGCTTTGGAGCTGATTCATCACCCGGCAGCAGCCATGGTGGTGAATACGGGAGTACCGGAATTAAACGGTGAGGCAGCAGAAAGCGGAAAGCCCTATATTTATGGAGGCACCGGAAATGGTCCTGTATTTATAGAGCGGACAGCTGATTTAAAACAGGCGGTTGAAGATATTATCGTAAGCCGTACCTTTGATTATGGAATCGTATCTGCGGCTGAGCAGTATGTGGTAGTGGACAGCTTAATTGCTGCAGAAGTAAAAGCGGAAATGCTGAAAAACGGTGCTTATTTCATGAACGGAGAAGAGGAGAAGCAGTTAATTGATCTTCTCAACCTGGAACATGGAAATGCAGATACGGAGATTATGGGAAGACCGGCGTTAGAACTTGCCAGACGTGCAGGTTTTACCGTACCGGAGAATACAAGCGTTCTGGTTTCCCAGCAGAAATATATTTCTGACAGAAACCCCTTTGCAAAAGAGCTTCTCTGTCCCGTACTTGCTTATTACATCGAAAACGACTGGATGCATGCCTGTGAGAAATGTATGAATCTCCTGGTAAATGAAAGCCATGGCCACACTCTGGTAATCCATTCCAGAGACGAAGAAGTAATCCGCCAGTTCGCTTTGAAAAAACCGGTTGGAAGAGTACTTGTCAATACCCCAGCCACATTAGGCAGCATGGGAATGACCACGAATTTATTCCCAGCCATGACACTGGGCAGTATCACAGCCGGAGCCGGTATTACATCGGATAATGTTTCCCCTATGAATTTCATCTATATCCGGAAAGTGGGATATGGAGTAAGAAATGCCGGCGAATATCTGGAAAATGCAAAGAAAGAGTTGTGTTCCTGCACAAAGTCTTCGGCACCAGCCGGGCAGCATGGGGATGCAAAAGAACTTTTAAAGCAGATTTTAGAAGCATTATCAAAGGAACTGTAAGAGAAATAATTGAAAGAGAGGGAAAACAGATTGGATATTCGTGAATTTTCAAATAAATTTGTAGAAGCAACGAAGAACATGACACCGGAAGAGAGAGCTTCCCTGATGAAGATGTTTGAAACTGTTTCTGACGAAATCAATAAAAATGAGCCTGCAAAAGCAGGAGCTGCAGTATGCACCGAGGAGACTACAAACATTCCTGACGGTATTACAACAAGACTTCAGCACTTAAAAGAGAATTACTTAACACATAAGCCTACCATCACAACATACCGTGCCCGCGCGATCACAAAGATTGCTGCAGAAAATCCAGGTATGCCAAAGATCATGCTTCGTGCAAAATGCTTCCGTTACTGCTGCGAAACAGCTCCTCTTGTAATTCAGGACAACGAGCTGATCGTAGGTGCTCCAAACGGCGCTCCCCGTGCAGGTGCTTTCTCTCCTGATATCGCATGGAGATGGATGGTAGACGAAATCGATACCATCGGAAGCCGCCCTCAGGATCCATTCTATATCTCTGATGAAGACAAGAAGATCATGAGAGAAGAACTTTTCCCATTCTGGAAGGGAAAATCTGTTGATGAGTACTGTGAAGACCAGTACCGTGAAGCTGGTGTATGGGAATTATCCGGTGAATCCTTCGTTTCTGACTGTTCCTATCATGCAGTAAACGGCGGCGGTGACTCCAATCCTGGTTATGATGTAATCTTAATGAACAAGGGTATGCTTGATATCCAGCAGGAAGCTAAGGATCATTTAAAAGAGTTAAATTACGAAAATCCAGATGACATTGAGAAGATCTACTTCTATAAGTCCATCATTGATACCACAGAAGGCGTAATGATCTATGCAAAGAGACTTTCCGATTATGCAAAAGAGCTTGCTGCTAAGGAAACCAATCCAAAGCGTAAAGATGAACTTTTAAAGATCGCTGAAGTAAATGCATACGTTCCGGCTCACAAGCCAAGAACCTTCTGGGAAGCAATTCAGGCTGTATGGACCATCGAATCCCTGCTTGTAGTAGAAGAGAACCAGACTGGTATGTCCATCGGACGTGTAGACCAGTATATGTATCCATACTATAAGGCTGATATCGAATCCGGACGTATGAATGATTTCCAGGCATTTGAGCTTGCAGGCTGTATGCTCATTAAGATGTCTGAAATGATGTGGATCACCAGCGAAGGCGGTTCTAAATTCTTTGCAGGTTACCAGCCATTCGTTAATATGTGCGTAGGCGGTGTGACAAGAAGCGGACATGATGCAACCAATGAATTAACCTACCTTCTGATGGATGCTGTCCGTCATGTGAAGATTTATCAGCCATCCCTTGCATGCCGTATTCACAACAAGTCCCCGAAGCAGTACTTAAAGAAGATCGTAGATGTTGTTCGTTCCGGTATGGGATTCCCGGCCTGCCACTTTGATGACGCTCACATCAAGATGATGCTTGCAAAGGGCGTTTCCATTGAAGATGCACGTGACTACTGTCTGATGGGCTGCGTAGAGCCTCAGAAATCAGGACGTCTGTATCAGTGGACTTCTACCGCTTATACCCAGTGGCCAATCTGTATCGAGCTTGTATTAAACAAAGGTGTACCGTTATGGTATGGCAAGCAGGTTTGTCCTGATATGGGTGACATCAACAGCTTTAAGACTTATGAAGAGTTTGAAGCAGCTGTTAAAGAAGAGATTAAGTACATTACGAAATGGTCTTCTGTTGCAACTGTTATCTCCCAGCGCGTTCACAGAGAACTTGCTCCGAAGCCACTGATGTCCATCATGTATGAAGGCTGTATGGAAAAAGCAAAAGACGTATCTGCAGGCGGAGCAATGTATAACTTCGGACCTGGAGTCGTATGGTCCGGACTTGCAACCTATGCAGATTCCATGGCAGCAATTAAAAAGCTGGTATTTGACGAGAAGAAATACACACTTGCACAGTTAAATGAAGCATTAAAGGCTGACTTTGTGGGCTATGACCAGATCCGCACCGATTGCCTCAATGCACCAAAATATGGAAATGACGATGATTACGCAGATTTAATCGCTGCTGACTTAGTTGACTTTACCGAGCATGAGCACAGACAGTATAAGACTTTATACTCCGTATTAAGCCACGGTACCTTATCCATTTCCAACAACACACCATTCGGTCAGTTAACCGGCGCATCTGCAAACGGACGCCATGCCTGGCTGCCATTATCCGATGGTATCAGCCCAACCCAGGGCGCTGACTTCAAGGGCCCGACAGCGATCATCAAGTCTGTGTCCAAGATGGCAAACGACAGCATGAACATCGGTATGGTACACAACTTTAAGATCATGGCCGGACTTCTTGATACACCGGAAGGAGAAGAAAGCTTAATCACTCTTCTTCGTACCGCCTGCATGTTCGGAAACGGCGAGATGCAGTTTAACTACTTAGATAACAATACTCTGATCGAGGCTCAGAAGCATCCGGAGCTTTACCGTGACTTAATCGTCCGCGTAGCTGGATACAGCGCATTCTTCGTAGAGCTGTGCAAGGATGTACAGGATGAGATCATCAGCAGAACCATGTTGACACATTTCTAAAAGAAAACGGAGAACAATCACAATGGACCATGGAAATACAGGAGATATCGAACGTAAGGCGCTCATCTTTAACGTACAGAAGTACAACATGTATGACGGACCGGGAATCAGAACCCTGGTATTCTTTAAAGGCTGCCCGCTCCGGTGTAAATGGTGTGCCAATCCGGAAGGACTGGTACGGAAATTCCAGGTGATGTTTAAGCAGAATTCCTGTACAGACTGCGGGGCATGCGAAAGCGTTTGCCCCGTAGGAATCCATGTGATGTCCAAAGAGACCGGAAAACATGAAATCAGACGGGAAAAGGATTGTATTGGCTGCATGAAATGTAAGAATGTCTGCCCCAATTCAGCGCTTTCCATTGCCGGAGAGGTTAAGACAATTTCCGAGCTGTTAAAGATCGTAGAGGAAGATGCCGCATTTTATGATATATCAGGCGGCGGTGTGACATTAGGCGGCGGAGAAGTGACGGCCCAGCCTGAGGCAGCCTTAAATCTTCTGATGGCATGCAAGCAGGAAGGCATTAACACAGCCATTGAAACCTGCGGCTACACAAAGACCGAAACGATTTTACAGATCGCAGAATATGTGGACTTATTCCTGTATGACATCAAGCATATGGATCCGGTTCGCCACAATGAACTGGCCGGAGTGAACAATGAACAGATCTTAATCAATTTAAAAGAGCTGCTTCACCGCCGGTACAACGTAAAGGTCCGTATGCCAATGTTAAAAGGAATTAACGACAGCCGGGAAGAAATCGATGCAGTGATTAAATTCTTAATGCCCTTCCGTGATTACAAAAATTTTAAGGGAATTGACTTACTTCCTTATCACAAGCTGGGAGTAAATAAATACAACCAGCTGGATATGGAATACCCCATAGAGGGAGATCCAAGCTTAAGTGCAGAGGATTTAGACCGCATCGAAGGCTGGATGAATGAATATCAGTTCCCGGTTACTGTGGTGAAGCACTAGAAAGGGGAGAGAGCCGTGGCAGAGATACAGCGAGTCATAGAAGAATCCGTTCCGGGCAAGCAGGTTACCATCGCTCATGTAATCGCATCTCCAATACCGGAGGTATATGAGTGTCTGGGCATCGATGAGCTTGGAGCCATCGGGATTTTAACCCTGTCTCCTTTTGAAACCTCCATCATTGCTGCTGATATTGCGGCGAAGGCAGCCAGTGTGCAGGTAGGCTTTTTAGACCGCTTCACCGGCTCCGTCATCATCGCAGGAGACGTGGACAGTGTGGAGACAGCCCTTCGGGCAGTGTGTGATACCTTACGGCGCGGGCTTGGCTACACCGTGCCGGATATAACCAAAACATGAGAAAAAAGAGAATCATGATCATCGGACCGGGCGGCAGCGGAAAAACTGCCCTTGCAGCCGCAATCAATGGTTTAGACGGTCCTGTTAAACGGACACAGAACATGGTATATGGGGAAAAAACCATAGATGTACCGGGAGTTTATTTAGAAAGTCCCTGGATGCACAAGCATATCATCGCGGCAGCTCAGGACGCCTCCCATGTACTGATGCTGGTAGACCAGTCCTCATGCCGGGAGAGTTATCCTCCGGGATTTGCAAAAGCATTCCGGGTGCCGGTAATCGGAGTTATTACAGGAAGCGGAAATAAGCCGGAGAATGACGGCTGGTGTATCCGTCAGTTAAAGAAAGCAGGGATTACACCCCCCTGCATTCACATCAGCTTATCGGACCGGACTGGAATTGATGAGTTGATGGAAGTTATAAGATGCCCAAAGAACGCGGGCAAAATTTAAAGAAATACCCTACGGGTATCCCTTTATGCCCAGAAAGCGTGGGCAAAATTTAAAGAAAGGAGGGAAATGTAACGTGGAGCAATTTGTAATGAACACAAAGGTATATATGGGATCTTCCTGTCTGGAGAAAATTAAGGAACTTCCTGTAGGAAAAGCTTATATCATCTGTGATCCCTTTATGGCTCAGTCCGGTAAGGTGAACTTAATTACAGACCTGCTTATAGAAAAAGGAAGCAGCTTTGAAGTTTTCTCAGAAGTAGTGCCTGATCCTACGATTGCTGTTGTATCAAAGGCAATCGGCGGAATGAAAGGCTTTGGACCGGATACGGTAATCGCTTTAGGCGGAGGTTCTGCCATTGATACCGCAAAGGCAGCCAGCCACATTTATACACAGATGGGAAATGATAAGCTGAATTTAATTGCAGTTCCAACCACCAGCGGAACCGGAAGTGAAGTAACTAATTTTTCCGTTATTTCTGATCCGGAAGCTCAGGTGAAATATCCTCTGCGCTCCGACAGCATGGTACCGGATGCGGCATTCCTTGATCCCCGCTTTACAGTGTCAGTACCGCCTCATATTACGGCAGATACCGGTATGGATGTCTTAACCCATGCGTTAGAAGCCTATGTTTCAACCAATGCAGGTGATTTTACCGATGCCTGCGCGGAAAAGGCAGTCAGACTGGTATGGAGCTATCTGGCACGTACCGTGGAAGAAGGAAGCGACATGGAGGCAAGAACTCACATGCACAATGCTTCCTGCCTGGCAGGAGTTGCTTTTAACGGAGCGTCCTTAGGACTCTGCCACAGTATGGCACATGCTCTGGGAGCCCGTTTCCACATTCCTCATGGAAGAAGCAATGCAATTTTGCTTCCTCATGTGATCAGCTATAACGCTGGTTTAGAAGATGCGGGAGATTTTGCAGCATGCAGCAGATATGTTGCAATTGCCAATATGCTTGGCATTGCAGCAGGAACAGAGAAAGCCACGGTACACGGCCTGGTGCGTCACATTAAAAATCTTATGAATAAGATTAAAATACCGCAGCAGATCACCGATTTAAACGTGGACAAAGACGAGTTTGAACAGGCTGTACGGGAAATGGCAGAGAAAGCACTTCATGATAACTGCACATTGACCAACCCAAGAGTGCCTGCGGTAGAAGAGATCGAAACAATTTACCGTAAGCTTTGTAAGGGGGGCTATTAATGAAATTCATCACCGAAGAAGATTTGAGAATTTTATTCAGAAGAGAACCCTTTGCCTCTTATGATCTTCCTGCGCAGGCAAAGCTTACACCAGGAGCACGTCAGTTTTTGCTGGACAAAAAGATATCATTTTGTGATGATCCCCTGACGGCAAAACGCAAACTGTCAAAACCTGCAGAAGTGATCGAAGAGACACCAGTTACAGAGCCTGCGCCGGACCGTTTCTTATTAAAACTGGAAACCTTAAAGGCACAGTTTCTGGAAGCCGGAATTTCCTTATTAGACAGGGACGTGCTGTTAGCAGAGCAGGTATTTGATTTAGAGCGGAAGTTATCTTTCGTGGGGAAAGGTGCTTTTGGCGAGATAAATCCATTTGAGCCCTGCACCGGATTTAATAAGGAAAACCAAAACGAACCATACTCTGACTGTTTTGAGATCACCGGCTTTCATGCCCAGTCCGAAAAAGGAAGAGAAATAGTCCTGTTACACCGTCTGCGCTGTCTCGTAAGAGAACTTGGGGCAGAAGCAGGAGAAAAGAATTTTAACCCGGTCATTAACCGCTTATCCCAGATGATCTGCCTGTTATATGGAGGAAACACATGTCAAAGAAAGAAATAACATTTGATAGCTGCAACCAGCTGGTAAGCCAGTTTGAAGCAGTGGTAAAAAATCCTGTCAGGGAACGTTCCTCCGTTTATTATACGGGAGTGGATTTAGGAACAGCGTGCGTGGTACTGGCTGTGCTTGATGAGAATTTTAAGCCGGTAGCCGGCGCTTACCGGTATGCGGATGTGGTCCGTGACGGAATGGTGGTTGATTATATCGGCGCCATCCGGATCGTTCGTGAGTTAAAGGCAGAACTGGAGGAAAAGCTGGATACGGAACTGCTTTATGCAGCTGCAGCCATTCCTCCGGGAACGGATTCACTGGACGGAGGGGCAATCAAGAATGTGGTACAGGGAGCCGGATTTGAAATCACCGCCCTTCTTGATGAACCGACGGCAGCAAACGCAGTATTAAAGATACAAAACGGCGCAGTGGTGGATATCGGCGGCGGAACCACAGGAATTTCCATTTTAAAAGATGGAAAGGTGGTTTATGTAGCCGATGAACCGACGGGAGGAACTCATTTTTCCCTGGTTGTATCCGGAGCTTATAATCTGTCATTTTCAGAGGCAGAGCTTTATAAGCGCAAGGAAGAAAACCACAAAGAGCTGCTTCCGGTATTAAAGCCGGTAATTGAAAAAGTGGCCTCCATCATTAACCGCCACATCAAAGGATATGACGTAGATGAGATTTACTTAGTAGGCGGTACCTGCTGTCTTGCAGGAATCGAAACAATTATTGAGAAGCAGACTGGAATCCGCACAAGAAAACCGGAAAACCCCATGTTTGTAACTCCTCTGGGAATCGCATTCTCCTGTACTCAGGAGGAAATGGATTAAAAGGAAGTGGACGTATGGAATATCGGATTATTAAATCGCCGTCACCTGGAACCATTGATATTTTAAACCGCAGAAAAGGCTCAGGGGCTTCCACTCCCATCGGAAAGGTGGATGCCATAGGTCTCATTCAGGGCCGGATTATTGAAATGGTATGTGCCGCCGATGTGGCGGAAAAGGCCGTGGGTGTTACGGTAGAAGATATTAAGGGGAGCTGCCCACAAAACATGATCATGCTAGCGATTTTTGGAGATACGGCATCGGTAGAGGCAGCGATGGAAGAAATCAGGCTGAGAGAAAAGAGAGGCGGGATAGAATGGTAGCAGCAAGACTGATTGACAATATCTGGGCGACCAGAAAGGCAGAGTCTTTAAACGGTTATAAATTTATGCTTGCCGAGATCATTGGCGGTACACGGGAAGGTGAACGGCTGATTGTAGCAGACATCATCAGCGCCGGAATCGGTGACCGCGTGATCATTTCCACCGGCTCTTCAGCCAGACGTATGCTGGGAAATGATGAGATTCCCGTTGATGCCGTAGTAATTGGGATTATTGATGAAGACTGCCAATTTATATAGAAGGGAAGTGATCATATGAAGCAGTTGATATGCGCAAAAGACGTAGAGACATTACATGCCGAAGGCAAACATGTATTTTACGTAGAGAGCGGAAGCATTATCACACCGTCAGCAAAGGATGCAGCAGATGCTTACGGAATCACCTTCTGCGACAAAACAGAAGAGAAGGCAGAAGCGAAAGGAGCGTTTGCAGGAATGGATATTGACAGCGAGAAAATTTATATGGTACTTAAGACTCTTATGGAGAAGGGAATGTTAAATGACATTTTAAAACCATATGAGTCAGAAAGCCATGGCAATGGTTTAAAGGTTGTTCGCGGAAGTTCTGTAAAGATGGATGTATTTGATACAGGCGATCCTAATGTAAAAGCTTATTATCAGGAGCTTGTAAGCAAAGAAGAGTCAAAAATGAGCGCCGGTTTCCTGGTGATTGACCATTCTGAATTTGAATGGGAATTAACCTATGAAGAAATCGACTATGTAATCGAAGGAACCTTGACTGTGACCATTGACGGAAAGACCTTTACGGCAAAAGCCGGAGATGTGCTCTTTGTACCGTCAGGATCAAAGGTAATCTGGGGTTCTCCGGACAAGGCAAGAGTATTCTACTCAACCTATCCGGCTAACTGGGCTGACTTGGTTTAAGGAGGTAAATGATGCAGGCACTTGGCTTTATAGAAACAAAGGGTGTGCTGGTGGCAATTGAAGCTGCCGATGCCATGTTAAAGGCGGCGGATGTGTCTCTGGTAGAGAAAACCAAAGTTGGCGGAGGTCTCATTACTGTTACGGTGACCGGCGATGTGGCGGCAGTGAAGGCAGCGGTTGAGGCCGGAGCAGCGGCAGTGGAACGGATTAACAGTGCCGCATTAATCACACGCCATGTGATTCCAAGGCCTCATGAGGAACTTGCAGCTGTCATCGGCGGCAACACTCCAGATGAACCGGAGCAGGCACCAGTACCGGAGATTACAACGGAACCGGAAGAAGAGGCAGCCGAACCAGTGAAAGAGACAGTTGAATCATCTGCCCAGATAACAGAAGAAGAACCAAGCTCAGAGACAGAGCTGGTGGATACCATAAAGAGAGAGACCATTGATCTGTGGATGCACCAGGACGGTCTTGCTGAGACCATGAAGATACTTGAAGATATGAAGGTAACAGAGCTTAGGACGCTTGCCCGGGAATATTCCGAATTCAGCATAGCTGGAAGAGAGATTTCAAAGGCAAATAAAACCCTGCTGCTGGAAGAATTCAGGAAGTATTATGGACAAAATGATTAAGATTTTTAGAAGAGGAGATACGGAACATGGAAAATTTTGATTATGATTTGCGTTCCATCCAGGAAGCAAGGGATTTAGCCAGATGCGGAGAAGCGGCCGCAAAAAAAATCGCCGGATATACGGCAGAACAGATTGATGCTATTTTAAGAAGTATGGCAAAGGCAGGCGAAGAGCATTCCCTGTGTCTTGCACAAATGGCAGTTGAAGAAACAGGATTCGGTAAAGTGATGGATAAGGCTTATAAAAACCACGCAGCTTCCACACTTTTATATGAAGAGATCAAGGACATGAAGACAAGAGGAATTCTTTGCGAAGATACCGTAAAGCAGACCTTTGACGTAGCAGAGCCGGTAGGTCTTGTAATGGGTATCGTACCTTCCACAAACCCTACCTCCACTGTATTCTTCAAATCCATGATCGCAATTAAATCAGGAAATGCAATTGTATTTTCCCCGCATCCATCTGCTGCAAAATGTACTCAGAAGGCAGCAGAGGTTATGCGTGAAGCTGCTATGGCTGCTGGTGCACCAGAGGGAATTATCGGCTGTGTAACCATGCCTTCCATGGGATCAACCAATGAGCTGATGAAATGCAAGGAGGTATCCTTAATCATCGCGACAGGCGGTCCTGGTATGGTAAAGGCTGCATACAGTGCAGGAAAACCTGCAATCGGCGTAGGCGCAGGAAACTCTCCGGCATACATCGAAAAGACAGCTGACGTAAAACATGCAGTAAGAACCATTATGGCCAGCAAAACATTTGACTATGGCACGATCTGTGCTTCCGAGCAGTCCATCATCTGCGAAGAGAGCAATCATGCAGAGGTTGTAGCAGAGTTAAAGAGCCAGGGCGGTTACTTCATGACAAAAGAAGAAACCGATAAGGTTTGCAGTTTGTTATTCAAAAATGGTCATAACATGAACGCGAAATTTGTAGGACGTTCTCCTGAAGTGATTGCTGCAGCTGCAGGCATTACCATTCCGGAAGGCACAAGAGTGTTAATCGGTAAGCAGGAAGGCGTTGGCGAGGGTTACCCGTTATCCTACGAAAAACTGACAACAGTTCTCGGTTTCTATACCGTTAAGGACTGGGAAGAAGCATGTGGTTTAAGCTACCGTCTGTTACAGAACGGTATCGGACATACCATGAGCATTCATACTCAGGACAGAGATATGGTATTAAAATTTGCAGCAAAACCAGCTTCCAGAATTCTTGTTAACACAGGCGGAAGCCAGGGCGGAACCGGAATCAGCACAGGTCTTCCAATTGCCTTCACATTAGGCTGCGGAACCTGCGGCGGAAGCTCTGTTTCTGAGAACGTAAGCCCGAAACATTTACTGAACGTTAAGACAGTAGCATTCGGCTTAAAAGACTGCGCAACCATTGTAGATGACGACCCAACTTTCATGTGGAAAGAAAAAACACAGACTTCCTCCTGCTTAAGCCCTGCTGAGCTTGTAGCTTCCTTTGAGAAAAAGGAAAGCGCTCCGGCAGCTTCCTGCCAGAGTAACTGCGATGACAATGATAAGCTTGCGGCTCTTGTAAAGGAAATCGTTCTGGCTATGAAAGGCCAGTAATCAGAACTGAAAAAGGAGAATAGCAATGGATAAGTATGAAGCGGTAATCAAGCTCTTAATGGATGCTGTAAAATCAGAATCCGGCAGTGATGAGCTGACGATTCCGGTAGGCGTTTCCAACCGCCATGTGCATTTGTCTCAGGAAGATCTGGATACTCTTTTTGGAAAAGGCTACGAGCTAACCAATATGAAAGAGCTGTCTCAGCCCGGACAGTATGCATGCAAGGAAATGGTAACGGTATGCGGTCCCAAGGGAGCCATTGAAAAAGTCCGCATTTTAGGTCCTGTAAGAAAACAGACACAGGTGGAAATTCTGGCTGCCGACTGCTTTAAGCTTGGCAGAAATACAACACCTGAAATGTCCGGCGAACTGGCAGGAACACCAGGAATTACACTGGTAGGACCGAAAGGCACCGTAGAGACAAAAGAGGGCTTAATCATCGCCCAGAGACATATTCACATGTCACCGGCTGACGCTTTAAAATTCGGCGTACACGACGGTGAAACAGTTAAAATTGAGACAGAGGGCATCCGTGGAGGAATCTTTAACAACGTGGCAATCCGCGTAACAGAGACTTCCGCATTAGAATGCCACTTGGATACGGAAGAAGCCAATGCTATGGGACTTTCCGGTTCATCTAAGATTACAATTGTTAAATAAGGGAACTATTAAAAATTTATTATAAAAACCCAGGAGGATTTAAAAATGAAATATGATGCATTAGGTATGATCGAGACTAAAGGTTTAATTGGATCTATTGAGGCAGCAGATGCTATGGTTAAGGCAGCTAACGTAACTTTAATTGGTAAAGAATTCGTAGGCGGCGGTCTTGTTACCGTTATGGTAAGAGGCGATGTAGGAGCTGTTAAGGCAGCAACTGATGCAGGTGCAGCAGCAGCTCAGCGTGTAGGCGAACTGGTTTCCGTACATGTAATTCCCCGTCCGCATGCAGAAGTTGAAACAATTCTTCCTGCTGCAAAAGAAGTATAATTGTCTTTATAAAAATACCTGGTTCTCTCTGGTTTTCCCAGTAGAGAGTCAGGTATTTTTGTAATTTTTAAAAGTAATATGTAGAATAATAACGTTTTTTGTTGGTTACAAATATTAAAGCATATCTATGCTTCATTTATGTACAATTGCTCATTTATTATACATTTTTTTAAAAAACAAGTTAAATTTCCGTATATAATAGACAAAGCAAAATTTATTAGGTATAATATCTATTATATGTGCAGGAGGCAGAAGGCAGGTGAATTCATGCGTCATAACAAAAGTGTAATGAGGAGTCTTTTGATGGTAACCCAGCTGGGGTTAAGTGTCATGGTGCCTGTATTTGTCTGTATTCTTGCCGGTTACTATTTCGACCGGTATGCAGGAACAAAGCTGCTGCTGTTATTCCTTATTATTGGCTTTATGGCTGGCGGTCTGAACGCATATAAGATTGCGAAAGCCACACTTGCCATGAACGAGAGGGAAGAAAAGGAAGCGGATCGGAAAGCACGCATGGAAAGGCAAAGAGAAGTAAATCCTATGGTGAGTAAACCCAAGCAGCCAAGCCGTATAAAAAAGGACAGTGACGAGAAGCTTAAATAAGCAGGAGGACTTGTAATGGAAAAAGCAACAAAGAATCTGATTGTTGAGGTTTCGGCAGGAATTGTGATTTTTACTGCGGTAATTTTGCTGGGATCGTTTTTCGTTTATCCCAGGACCTCTGTTTACGCAGGTCTGCTCCTTGGAATGGTGCTCGCTCTTGCCATGTTTTTTTCCATGGCACTGGTGCTTGACCGGTCCATGAAATCTCAGGATCCCGGAATCGTTCAGAAACGGGGAATAATAAGTGCAGCTATCCGTTATCTGCTGCTTGTTGCCATATTGGTAATAGTTATCAATTGGTTTTCAGACTGGTTTAATCCGGTAGCAGTTGTAATCGGAGTCTTAGGACTCAAGGCAGGAGCATTCTTGCAGCCTGCAATCCACAGGATCGCATCCCGTAAGTGAAACAAATTAAGTTTAATTAGCTGCGGTTTTGTGCATTATCATAAGAAAGGAGGCTATAGCGTATGGTCATTGCGAATGCCAGTAATGTGGACTTTATGATTAAAGGTGTCACAAAGTTTCACGCGTTCGGGCAGGATCTATGGGTAACAACAACAGAAATCGGTCTAAGCATTGTGACAATCGTGATTTTAATTCTCGCATTTGTCACAGACCGGAAGATGAAGCGGGCTACAGAAGTGCCGGGCACATTCCAGAATATTATGGAATTGCTGGTTGAATCACTGGATAAACTGGTGAAGGACACCATGGGGCATAATGCCAAGAAGTTTGTCAATTATATCGGAACAATCTTCCTCTTCATTTTATTATGCAATATCAGCGGTTTATTCGGGCTTAGAACCCCGACCGGAGACTTTGGTGTCACATTTATGCTCGGTGTATTCACATTCTGCATCGTTCAGTACCAGGGAATCAAAAACCACGGAATCGGACATCTTACAAGTCTTGCACAGCCGTTTCCCGTTTTGTTTCCGATTAACTTAATCGGAGAAATTACAAACCCATTATCACAGGCACTCCGTTTGTTTGGTAACATGATGTCAGGAGTCGTGATCATGGGATTGTGGTATGGGATGATGCCAATCTTCGTCAAGATCGGTATCCCATCATTCTTACATGTATACTGTGATTTGTTTTCAGGCTGTATACAGACCTATGTGTTCTGTATGCTGACCATGGTATATGTAAATGATAAGTTGGATTAATGAAACAATTTACTAATTATTTTAATTCAGGAGGATTTTATCTATGAACGGAATTTCAGGACAGGATTTTATCTACGGTTGCTCAGCAATCGGCGCAGGTATTGCCATGATCGCAGGTATCGGACCTGGTGTTGGACAGGGTATTGCAGCTGGACATGCAGCTGCAGCAGTAGGACGTAATCCAGGTGCAAAATCTGATATTACATCTACCATGCTTTTAGGACAGGCTGTTGCCGAGACAACCGGTCTTTATGGTTTCGCAGTTGCCGCTATTCTTATGTTCTTAAAGCCATTCAGCTAAATAAGGGTCTGGCAGGAATAAAAAGAAAGAGCGAGAGGAGGCGAAACCTTGGAACGATTATTGGGATTTGACCCACAGCTGCTTTTCGATGCGTTTATCACTGGCATTAACGTATTTCTTCTGTTTTTTGCTTTATCCTATAAGCTTTTTAATCCGGTGCGTGATGCTCTGGAAAAAAGAAAGTTAAAGATTGCAGGAGAGTTGAAAAGCGCTGCCGAAGATAAAGAAGCAGCTCATGTAATGAAGGAAGAATACGAAGCCAGACTTTTAGAAGTTAAAAAAGAGGCGGAAGAGATTCTGGAGGATGCAAGAAAAAGAGCGAAGCAGCGTGAGGCAGAGATTTTATCAGAAGCCAGGGAAGAAGCGAACCGCATTGTTATGAGAGGAAATCGTGAAGTGGAACTGGAGAGAAAGAAAGCGCTTGATGATATGAAAGAACAGATCATATCCATCGCATCTGTTATGGCCGGCAAAGTCGTGGCTGCATCCATTGATACTTCCATACAGGATTCTCTCATTAATGAAACCTTGAAAGAGATGGGTGAGAGTACATGGCAAAGCTAGTATCAAAAGTATACGGTGATGCATTGTTTGAGGAAGCCCTGGAAAAACAGGAAGTGGACGCTTTGTTCGAGGAAGTAAAAAGCCTGCAGGTGATTTTTGCAGAAAATCAGGATCTTGCAGGACTTCTTGATAATCCAAAGGTAGGCAAAGAAGAAAAAGCCGGGATTATTAAGGAAGTATTCGGCGGACGGGTATCGGAAGCTCTCATGGGGTTCCTGACAGTCATTGTCGAAAAAGGCAGACAAAAGGAAATCAATGCAATCTGTGAGTACTTTATTAACGCTGTCAAGGAATATAAAAAAATCGGCGTGGCGCATGTAACCAGCGCTGTGGAATTAAAAGAGGAGCAGAAAGCCCAGCTTCTCGAGAAACTGCTGGGAACAACCAGCTATCAGGAGTTTGAGATGGTTTATCAGGTTGACCCTTCCATTATCGGAGGACTGGTAATCCGGATCGGTGACCGGGTAGTGGACTCCAGTATTAAGACGCAGATTTATGAGCTGCGCCGCAGCTTGTCAAAGCTGCAGATATCGTAACAGAAACTTTGCAGAAAGAAGGTGCAGACCTTAATGAATTTAAGACCAGAAGAGATCAGTTCCGTCATCAAGGAACAGATTCAAAGATATTCAACGAAGCTGGAAGTCTCTGATGTCGGTACAGTCATTCAGGTAGCGGACGGTATCGCCCGTATTCACGGTCTTGAGAATGCAATGCAGGGAGAACTTCTGGAATTTCCGGGAGAAATTTACGGCATGGTTCTCAACCTGGAAGAAGACAACGTTGGTGCAGTTTTACTTGGTACCGGCGCGATCAGTGAAGGCGATACAGTAAAAACTACCGGACGAGTGGTAGAGGTTCCGGTAGGAGATGCTCTGACCGGGCGTGTAGTCAATGCCCTTGGTCAGCCGATCGACGGAAAAGGACCGATACAGACAGACAAATTCCGTAAAATTGAGCGTGTTGCTCATGGCGTTATCGACAGAAAGTCAGTAGATACTCCGCTTCAGACAGGTATTAAGGCAATTGATGCCATGATTCCCATCGGAAGAGGACAAAGAGAGCTGATTATCGGAGACCGTCAGACAGGTAAGACAGCCATTGCTCTCGATACCATTATTAATCAGAAGGGGCAGGGCGTGCACTGTATCTATGTAGCCATCGGTCAGAAATCATCTACCGTTGCTACAATCGTAAAAACATTGGAAGAGTACGGCGCTATGGATTACACCACCATCGTGGTATCCACTGCATCCGATTTAGCTCCTCTTCAGTATATTGCTCCTTACTCCGGCTGTGCAATCGGAGAAGAGTGGATGGAGAATGGCGGAGATGTCCTTGTTATCTATGATGATTTAAGTAAACATGCGGCAGCTTACCGTACCCTGTCACTTCTTCTTAAGAGACCACCGGGCCGTGAAGCTTATCCTGGAGATGTATTTTATCTTCATTCCAGACTTCTTGAACGTGCTTCCAGACTTTCCGATGAGTTAGGCGGAGGTTCCTTAACTGCACTTCCGATTATTGAGACTCAGGCAGGCGATGTATCGGCTTACATTCCGACCAATGTTATTTCCATCACAGACGGTCAGATTTATCTGGAGACAGAGATGTTTAACTCAGGATTCCGTCCTGCAATCAACGCAGGTCTTTCCGTATCCCGAGTTGGTGGTTCTGCCCAGATTAAGGCGATGAAGAAGATCGCTGCTCCGATCCGTGTGGAGCTGGCTCAGTACAGAGAGCTTGCAAGCTTCGCCCAGTTTGGTTCAGAGCTTGACAAGGAAACAACCGAACAGCTGGCACAGGGTGAGAGAATCAGGGAAGTATTAAAGCAGGGTCAGTATCAGCCGATACCGGTTGAATATCAGATCATCATTATCTTTGCAGCGACGAGAAAACTGCTTTTGGATATTCCGACAGCTAAAATTCTCGACTTTGAGAAGGCTTTAAGAAGCTTTATTGACAGCAAATATTCTGAGATTCCTGCAAGTATACGTGAAACAAAACAGATTACACCTGAGACAGAAGAATTGTTGGTGAAAGCAATCAATGAGTGCAAAGCAGGTGTTTTTTAAAGGCAGGTGAAAATCATGGCATCCATTAGGGATATCAAACGAAGAAGAGATAGTATTCAAAGTACCGAACAGATTACCAAAGCCATGAAACTCATATCTACCGTAAAACTGCAGAAATCCAGAGCAAAAGCAGAAGCTTCCAAGCCGTACTATGATATGATGTACGATACCATAAACTCCATGCTTAGAAAGTCCGGGACAATTGAGCATAAGTATTTAAAGGCAGGTGATTCCAAGCGGAAGGCAGTGATAGTCATTACTTCCAACAGGGGTCTTGCCGGCGGATACAACAGCAACATTGCAAAGCTTGTCCTTCAGGATGAGCGGTTAAAACCGGAGCTTACTGATGTCTATGCCATTGGCCGTAAGGGTAAGGATGCGCTTGCAAAAAAGGGTTACAATATTGCCCAGGATTATTCCGAGGTAATCAATGAGCCCATTTACCGCGATGCTGCTGACATAACCATGGAGCTTTTGGATGCATTTGGGCAAAACCGGATCGGAGAGATCTATCTGGTCTATACTTCATTTAAGAATACGGTGACCCAGATTCCCACATTAAAGAAACTTCTTCCTGTTGAGATGGCAGAAGGAAGCGAAAAAGCGGATCTGGCACTTATGAACTATGAGCCGAATGAAGATGAGGTTCTGGATTCCATTATTCCCAAATATATGAGCAGTCTGATTTACGGCGCTTTATTAGAGGCTGTAGCCAGTGAAAACGGGGCCAGAATGACTGCCATGGACTCTGCAACCAATAATGCGGAAGATATGATAGAAGAGCTTGGGCTGATTTATAACAGGGCAAGACAGGGTTCCATTACCCAGGAGCTTACCGAAATTATAGCCGGTGCCAATGCAATATCATAACTGTTCGGAGAACGAAACGAGCCGAACTTCCTTAATAAATAATGAAATATAAATAAAGGAGAAACAAGATGGCAGAACAAAATATTGGTAAGATCACCCAGATCATCGGTGCCGTACTGGATATCAAGTTCAGCCAGGGCAAGCTGCCGGACATCAATGAAGCCATTGATATCAACATAAAAGACGGCGGCAGACTGGTTGTAGAAGTATCCCAGCATCTTGGCGATGATACCGTAAGATGTATCGCCATGGGCACAACCGATGGACTGGTACGTGGTATGGAAGCCGTGGCAACAGGCGCTCCTATTACCGTGCCGGTTGGAGAAGAAACTCTGGGACGAATCTTTAACGTTCTGGGCGATCCAATCGATAAGAAACCAGCACCGGAAGTAAAAGAGCATTTACCGATTCACAGATCCGCTCCCACCTTTGAGGAGCAGTCGACTGAAACGGAAATTCTGGAGACCGGAATCAAAGTCGTAGACCTTCTCTGTCCTTATCAGAAGGGCGGTAAGATCGGTCTGTTCGGCGGTGCCGGAGTTGGAAAAACCGTATTAATTCAGGAATTGATCCGTAACATTGCCACAGAGCACGGCGGATATTCCGTATTTACGGGAGTTGGAGAGAGAACCCGTGAAGGAAATGACTTATATCACGAAATGCAGGAATCAGGCGTTATCAATAAGACAACCATGGTATTCGGTCAGATGAACGAACCGCCGGGCGCACGTATGAGGGTAGGTCTGACAGGACTTACCATGGCAGAATATTTCCGTGACCAGGGCGGTAAGGATGTGCTTTTATTCATCGACAACATCTTCCGTTTTACACAGGCCGGTTCTGAGGTATCCGCCCTTCTTGGACGTATGCCTTCAGCCGTTGGTTACCAGCCCACACTTCAGACAGAGATGGGTGCACTTCAGGAGCGTATTACATCAACAAAGAATGGTTCTATCACTTCCGTTCAGGCAGTTTATGTGCCGGCAGATGACTTAACTGACCCGGCTCCGGCTAATACCTTCGCTCATCTGGATGCGACTACGGTTCTTGACCGTTCCATCGTAGAGCTTGGTATCTATCCGGCCGTTGATCCTCTTGGATCTACTTCCAGAATTCTTGATCCCCGTATTGTGGGCGAAGAGCATTACCGTGTTGCCCGCGGAGTACAGGAAGTTCTTCAGAAGTATAAAGAACTACAGGATATCATCGCCATGCTTGGTATGGATGAACTTTCTGAGGAAGATAAGCTGACTGTAGCCCGTGCAAGAAAGATTCAGAGATTCTTATCCCAGCCTTTCTTCGTTGCAGGCCAGTTTACCGGTCTGGAGGGACGTTATGTGCCTATTGCTGATACCATTCAGGGCTTTAAGGAGATTCTGGAAGGAAAGCACGATGATATACCGGAAAGCTATTTCTTAAATGCAGGTAGCATTGATGACGTTCTTGCCCGCGTGAAAAAATAGGGGGTGGGAAGATGGCTGATTTATTTAAACTGCAGATCATAACTCCTGAAAGAAAGTTCTATGAGGGAGATGCCTCAATGGTAGAGCTTACCACAACAGAAGGCGAGATCGGTGTATACCGCGGACATATTCCCATGACGGCTATTGCAGCGCCGGGAGTCTTAAAAATTCATGAAGCAGGCGGCATAAAAGAAGCTGCTCTGATGTCAGGATTTCTTGAGATTTTACCGGAGAAGATCGTAATAATGGCTGAAGTGGCGGAGTGGCCGGAGGAGATCGATTTAAACCGTGCAGAAGAGGCAAAGGTTCGTGCAGAACGCCGCTTGAAAGAGCAGAGCGGAGAAATAGATATAGTAAGAGCGGAAACGGCGTTAAAAAAGGCGCTTGTAAGAATTTCGCTTACGAAATAACAAAAAGGGATTTGAACCGTTTTAAGTGGTTTAAGTCCCTTTTTTGTGGATAGAAATTCCGGAAACAGCCCGGATTGTGGATTATCTGCTCAAACTATGATATACTAAGGAACAGATAAAATCAAACAGGGAGAATGTATTATGAAAGAAACATCATTAGTAATTATGGCAGCCGGTATCGGGAGCCGGTTTGGCGGCGGGATCAAACAGCTGGAGCCGGTTGGACCCAGTGGAGAGATCATAATGGACTATTCCATTTATGATGCTCTAAATGCCGGTTTTAACAAAATTGTGTTTATTATTCGTAAGGATTTGGAACTGGACTTTAAAGAGATCATAGGAAACCGGATTGAGAAGATTGCACCTGTGGATTATGCTTTTCAGGAGCTTGATGATCTGCCTGAGGGATTTTATAAGCCGGAAGGAAGAACCAAACCCTGGGGAACAGGACAGGCAATTCTATGTGCCAAAGATGTCATACGGGAGCCGTTTGCAGTGATCAATGCAGATGATTATTACGGCAAAGAGGGGTTTGTAAAGATTCATGATTATCTGGTTAATCAGATGAACACTGATGTGAAACCTTTTGATCTTTGTATGAGTGGATTCATACTGGGCAACACCTTAAGTGAGAACGGGGGTGTGACCAGAGGGGTATGTCAGGTGGGGGATGATGGTGTCTTACAGAAAGTTACGGAGACCTATGAGCTGGTTATGGAAAACGGTGAAGCCTGCGGAAAGGATGAGGCGGGTAATTCCGTAAAAGTACCGCTGCAACAGAATGTATCCATGAATATGTGGGGGCTGTCTCCTGCATTCCTGGCGGAGCTGGAACGTGGATTTCCGGCCTTTTTAGAAAGCCTGAAGGAAGGGGATATAAAGTCTGAATATCTGCTTCCAAAGATTATTGACCGACTGATCAGCCAGGATAAAGCCAGAGTCCATGTGCTGGAAACAAGGGATAAATGGTTTGGGGTAACTTATAAGGAAGATAAACCGGCTGTTTCTGCGGCCATCAGAGAGCTGGTTTCAAAAGGAATTTATCCGGATCGTCTTTTTTAACTGCAATATCCGAACTTTTTCCACTTTCCTGGCATAGAATGGTGTTGTATAAGCTAAAAGCAGGGAGTGATAACAACCGTGCCAGGCAACCCGGACTATACTTATGGAAAGGATAATGAGAGCCTGCCTCCATATATGCTTTATGGTGACAGGAGCATCAGGGAAAGTTCTCTGGAGCCGAAAGATATCATTGCAAGGGATCTGGAATATTTACAGGGAATGTACCCGGGACATATGAAGCGTCTGCAGGAATACGTTGTTTCCGCATGTGATCATCTGGATTATAAAGACAGTCCAATGTACGATGAGTTCCCCGACCGTCTGCTCATTCATCAGGTTTGTGATTCCATTTGCGCAAAGATTCGCGAGGAGGGAACCATAACTGACGAACTGCTGATGGGGAACAACGACAGTACAAAAGCGGCCGCGCAGACGCAGCCAGAGTCGATGGACTGGGAATATGAAGAGGTAGAAAAGGCAGAAATCAATGACCGCTACTCCACATGGGGACCTCCGGGCTGGGGACCGCCCGGACCAAAACCTCCAGGTTGGAGACCGCCGCCCGGATCAAAACCGCCGTACTGGGGACCCGGCCCCGGGCCAAGACCCCCATACTGGGGTCCGCCCGGACCAAAACCGCCGTACTGGGGACCCGGTCCCGGACCGAAACCGCCGTACTGGGGACCAGGTCCCGGACCAAAGCCGCCTTATTGGGGGGCCAAACCCGGACCGCCTCAGGGGAATGGCTGGCTGGGCGATATTGTGTCTGTACTGCTTCTTAATGAAATGCACCGAAGAAGATGTAATTCCGGACGGTGCAGATAGGCTATATAAAAAGGGGCTGTAAAAAAACTCCCCTAAAAGAAAAATCGCTGAGGTCGTGAGACTTCAGCGATTTTTTGGTATAATTAATTA
>NZ_QOHO01000040.1 GCF_003432035.1 Lacrimispora amygdalina | reverse complement strand
TGAGTGTGCCAAGCATGGCACTAATCTAGTCAGTGAAAGTCTGACCACGGGTATTTACCGCCAAGTGTAGCGGAGCGCAAGTTGGTGTCAGTAATGGCATAGATGAAGGAAGCGCATAGCAAAGTTCTTGAGCCTACGAACAGAAACTTGATAAGGCGATGAGGTGGGTAAGGTTGCTCAACAAGCCGAAGCCCAAAAGGTAAACGTAAACCGAAGTTGTAAATCAAGAGGTTGTGGAATGAAAGATTAGTGTCTTACCTTGGGAGACCCTACCCACACATCGAAAGATATGGTCGAAAAAGGTTTAGGGAGGGAGTCAGATGATGTCATAGTAGGCGTAACAGCTGAAGGACTGAAACGATTTATAGTACAAATCGTTATTAAGAGAATGATGCATAAACCAGAAATCAGATGGACGGGAAAAGTAGGAACGTAACCGAGGAATACTGTCTATATCGAGAGGGGTGTTATGCATAAATTTTGTGATAATCAGAGGAGTAACAACGAATGGAATTAATAGATGTGATTACATCAAAAGAAAATCTAAACAGAGCCTATAAGAAAGTAGTGGCAAACAAAGAGGCAGGCGGAGTTGATGGAATGAAAGTCGAGGAACTTGGTGCATACATCAAGGAAAACAAAGACGAAATTGTCCAGTCAATCAGAAATCGAACCTATATGCCAAAGCCAGTACGCAGAGTTTATATTCCGAAAGATAATGGAAAAATGAGACCATTAGGAATTCCAACAGTCTTAGATAGAGTAGTGCAACAAGCGATTGCTCAGCCCATTATAGATATCTATGAAGAACTATTCAGTGAGTTTAGTTATGGCTTTAGACCAGGAAGAAGTTGTCATGATGCCATAAAACAAGCACTGGAGTATCTGAATGAGGGATATGAATGGGTAATAGACATTGATATAGAGCAGTTCTTTGATAAAGTAAATCATGACAAATTAATTCAAATTCTTAGAGAGCAAGTAAATGACAGTACTACATTGAACCTAATTCGGAAGTACCTGAAAGCGGGAGCAATGGAAAAAGGACTAGAGAAAGCTACAACAAGCGGTGTGCCACAGGGCGGTCCCCTTTCAGTTGTATTATCTAATGTATATCTTGATAAATTAGATAAGGAACTGGAGCAAAGAGGACTTCGTTTTACAAGGTATGCTGACGATACAATGGTGTTCACCAAAAGTGAGAAGGCAGCCAATAGAGTGATGAAATCCATCACAGATTGGATAGAAAGAATCTTTTCCTGAAAGTAAATGCAACCAAAACAAAAGTAGTCAGACCAACAAGAAGTAAATATCTTGGATTCACTTTTCTGAATCATGGTGGTGAATGGAAAGTAAAACCTACCACAGAAAAGAAAAAGAGGCTAAAGCAGAAATTGAGTGAATACCTCAAAAGAAACAAAGCTATGGCACGACCACTTGCAGTAACCATTAAGCGAGTGAATGAAGTAGTCAGGGGATGGATTAATTACTTTAGAATTGGAAAAATGAAAACGTTCATGCAGGAGTTTGGAGCATGGTTAAGGCACAAGATAAGAGTAATTGTCATAAAGCAATGGAAAACACCTAAGACAATATATAGAAATCTATGCTATCTCAATGAGAAGAATAAGAATGGATTCGACCATGAATCAATTTACAAAGTAGCAAATTCAAGGCTCGGTTGGTACAGACAAAGCGGAATGAATGTTGTGAACTTTATCATAAGTCCAGATTTGCTTGAAAATAAAATAAAGGACGGAGCTGGTTTGCTCAATCCTTTAAATTACTATCTAAGAAAAGTTGGAATATAAGTTGTAGAGCCGTATACGAGACCCGTACGTACGGTTCAATGAGAGGGAAATAATTCTTAGCAATTATTTCTCTACTCTATTA
>NZ_QOHO01000004.1 GCF_003432035.1 Lacrimispora amygdalina | reverse complement strand
TTTTTGTAACACGAATTTCTCTATACTATTTTAAAATATTTGTACCTAACTTTCCCGCTCAAAAGGGAAAGTCATTTTACAATTGAGCCTCTACCCCCGCCATTCAATTACAATATTTATGTATTATCCCATAATTTACATGCAATACTATAAAATGATACAAATTGTATCGAAATACATTTTTTACATTGTATTTTCAATTATATGTGTTACTATAATATCAATATAAGATTTTTATAGGAGGAACATATGCCAGAAGCAATTGTCCGCATCAGCGAAATCCAGTTAAAAGATTTAAAAAATACACAATATGGAAAAATAGAAATGCCGGCCTATGCTGAAAAGAATTATTTTTCGGATAAAGCAGATCTTCTCGGTATTTATGGACAGAACGGTTCCGGAAAAACTGCCGTAATTGAAGCCATGGACATCATTCAGATGCTTTTAGCAGGTAAACCTCTGCCTGAGGATACGGTTCACTATATATCCGAAGAATCAGGAAGCTGCAGCATCGCGGTGAAATTTCTGATCCGTTTTCCTGAGAAGTCCATCCTTGCAGAATATACTGCCGAATTTAAACGGGGAACCGGCCTTCCCATGGAAATTTCAAGAGAAACGTTAAGTACTGCCATCTGGAACGGAACCCGGTTTGAAAACAAGAGAACTTTAATTGATTATTCCTCATCAGCAGACGGACCGGTCTTCAAACCAAAATACCGCTTTGAATCTCTGGCCAAAAGCGGCGAAGATATCCGCGTTAATTTAAGTGTGGCCAAAAAGCTTGCCCAGAAAAATACCGCTTCCTTTCTGTTCAGCCAGGAAAGCAGGAGCATTTTTCTGTCAGCACCGGAAGATATCACACAGGATTATGCGCCGGTCATAGAAGCTTTGTATCAGTATGCCTCCTTAAACCTGTTTGTTATCTCAAGTGCTCATTCCGGTTCCATCACCACAAGTTCCAGGCTTCCTTTCGCCTTCCGCTTAAACCTGGGAAACCGAATCGCAAAAGGTGATTTAATGATCCGCCTTGATGACCCGTCAGTGATCAGCAAGGATCAGTTTCAGCTTGTTTCCCAGATTATCGAAGAAATGAATGCTGTTTTATCTTCATTGATACCAGGTCTGACCATCGGAATCCACAACTTCGGAGAACAGCTGCGGGAAAACGGAACAACCGGCTACAGAATTCAGCTCATATCAAAACGCGGCGAGGTTGTAATCCCCCTTAAATATGAGTCCGAAGGAATCATTAAGATCATCTCTGTGCTGAACGTAATGATGTGTGTGTATAATAACCCTTCCATGTGCCTGATTATAGATGAACTGGATGCCGGGATCTTTGAATATCTGCTGGGAGAGATTTTATCTGTTTTTGAAAAAGGGGCGAAAGGACAGCTTATTTTTACATCCCATAATTTAAGAGCGCTGGAGATGATCCACAAAAGAAGCATTCTCTTTTCTACCGCCAATCCGGCCAACCGGTATATCCGGCTTCAGAATGTAAAAAGCAATAACAACCTGCGGGATATGTATTTACGCAGCATCACACTGGGAGGACAGCCTGAGGAAATTTATGAAGAAACAGACAGTGTAGAGATCGGACGTGCATTCCGGCGTGCCGGAAAGGCGGTGCCTTATGATAAACAGGACTAAAAAAGTCATACTCTTTATTGCAGAAGGACCTACTGATGAAGAGACGTTAAGCCCGGTTTTAAAGAAAATCTTTCAGAAGGAAGACGTCAGATTTCATATTGTACATGGGGATCTGACCAGCAACTGGTCGGTTACTGCCCAAAATGCAGTGAAAACAGTGAACCAGCACATTGATATAGAACGAAAACGTTATGGATTTGAGAAAAAAGATATATTAAAAGTAATACATCTGGTGGATATGGATGGGGCCTTTATCCTGGAGGATAAAGTGATTTACGGAAAACATGAGGAAATTCTGTATTTTGGTGACCACATAGAAACCCGTTCTCCTGAAACCGTGATCAACCGCAACAAAAGAAAATCACAGATATTATCCCGGCTTTCACTCACTGGAAAAATCGGTTCCATTCCCTACTCCATCTATTACTTCTCCAGGAATCTGGAACATGTGTTTCATAACAGCAGGAAAAATTTATCTGATGAAGAAAAGGTTATTTATGCAGATACCTTTGCAGACCGGTATTCCGCTAATCCTGCTGCCTTCATCTCTTACCTTTCCGGCAATGATTTTACCGTTCCCGGCGATTACAGAGATACCTGGGAATTTATCAGTCACGGGACGAATTCTTTAAACCGCCACAGTAACTTTCATCTTCTTTTCTCTTCTCCCCCCGGAAACTGAAAACAGGCATCAGACAGATTCCTTCTGTCTGATGCCTGATCTATATCACAGCTTTTATTCTGCTGCAGTTTCTTCTTTTGCTTCCTTTGGCTCTTCTGCTTTCGCAGTTAAATCGCCTGGCTTCATGCTTAAGTTGATTCTGCCCATCTTGTCTACTTCCATTACCTTTACGGTAACGATATCTCCGATGTTTACCACATCTTCAACCTTAGCCACTCTCTTATCGGAAAGCTTGGAAATATGAATCATACCGTCTTTGTTTGGCGCAAGTTCTACAAAGGCTCCGAAATTCATAATTCTTACCACCTTACCGGTAAAGATCTGTCCTGCTTCAATTTCAGTCACAATGCTCTTAATGATCTGAATTGCACGGTCGATCATCGCCTGATCAGTGCCGCATACAGAAACACTTCCGTCGTCAGAGATGTCGATCTTCACTCCGGTTTCTTCGATAATCTTGTTGATTACCTTGCCCTGCTTGCCCACTACATCACCGATCTTCTGTGGATCAATGGAAATCTGGTCAATCTTAGGCGCATATTTTCCAACTTCCTTACGAGGCTCTGCAATGGCTTTTGCCATAACCTCATCAAGAATGTAAAGTCTTGCTTCTCTTGTGGTGCGGATCGCTTCTTCAATAATCGGCCTTGTTAAACCGTGAATCTTAATATCCATCTGAATGGCTGTAATTCCCTTATGGGTACCGCCTACCTTAAAGTCCATATCTCCGAAGAAATCTTCCAGACCCTGAATATCAGTTAAAACGATATAATCATCATCTGTATCTCCGGTTACCAGACCACAGGAAATACCTGCTACTGCTGACTTAATCGGTACACCTGCTGCCATTAAGGACATGGAGGAAGAACAGATGCTGGCCTGAGAAGTGGAACCATTGGATTCCATGGTCTCGGATACGGTACGGATTGCATATGGGAATTCCTCTTCTGACGGAAGAACCGGAACAAGGGCTCTTTCTGCCAGCGCACCATGGCCGATCTCACGGCGTCCCGGACCTCTGGAAGGTCTTGTCTCTCCTACTGAGAAGGACGGGAAATTATAGTGGTGCATATATCTCTTGGAAGTTTCCATATCATCAATGCCATCCAGTCTCTGGCTTTCAGATAACGGTGCCAGAGTACAGATATTTAAGATCTGTGTCTGTCCGCGGGTGAACATCGCGGAACCGTGGACTCTCGGAAGCAGATCAATCTCTGCTGCCAGATGACGGATCTGGTTCATGGCACGGCCGTCAGGACGCTTGTGATCTTTTAAAATCATCTTGCGGACAGTCTTTTTCTGATACTGGTAAATGGCTTCACCAAGTACAGCCAGCCACTCTTCTTTATCAGCAAACGCCTCTTCCAGCTTCTGGGTGATCTTACGGATGTTTTCTTCCCTGATCTGCTTCTCATCGGTAAAGACGGCAACTTCCATCTCTTCCGGAGTTACGATCTCTTTGATGGCTGCAAACAATTCTTCCGGTACTGCACAGCTGGTATATTCATGCTTTGTTTTTCCGCACTCTGCAACAATGGTATCGATAAACTTAATTATCTCCTGGTTTACCTCATGTGCTTTAAAAATCGCCTGAATCATAACATCTTCAGGAACCTCATTGGCTCCGGCTTCAATCATGATTACTTTCTCTCTGGTGGAAGCAACGGTCAGGGCCATGTCTGAAACCTGCTTCTGTGACTGGGTTGGATTGACCACTAATTCTCCGTCAACAAGACCGATCTGAGTGGAAGCACATGGTCCGTCAAACGGAATATCAGAGATGCTGGTTGCAATGGCGGAACCTATCATGGCAGTTAATTCAGGGCTGCAGTCCTGGTCAACTGACATAACGATATTATCCAGAGTTACATCATTGCGGTAATCCTTTGGAAACAGCGGTCTCATCGGACGGTCAATAACACGTGAGGTCAGGATAGCATTCTCAGATGCTTTTCCTTCTCGCTTGTTAAAGCCTCCCGGTATCTTTCCTACTGCGTATAATTTTTCTTCGTATTCTACACTCAGAGGGAAGAAATCAATTCCGTCTCTGGGTTTATCGGATGCAGTTGCAGTTGCTAATACAACGGTATCTCCATAGTGCATCAGTGCTGCACCGTTTGCCTGCTTAGCCACTCTGCCCACTTCAACGGTCAGTGTTCTGCCTGCAAGCTCCATACTGAAACTCTTGTACATACTGGTATCTCCTTAAAAATAAATTTATATTAACAGTAGAAGATGCCGAAACTACTGATCTGCGCGTAAAAAAGCACTTATTTTTACGCGTACATCAGCGGTCTCGGGGAATACTTCTACTTTTAACATCCAATTCTTAATAGACAGATAGGGTGGAGAAGTTCTCCACCCTAAATGGTTATTATTTTCTGATTCCTAACTTCTCAATTAAAGTACGATATCCTTCAAGATCGGTTTTCTTTAAGTAATCAAGAAGACCTCTTCTCTGTCCAACCATCATCAGAAGACCTCTTCTGGAATGATGATCCTTTGGATTCTGCTGAAGATGATCTGTTAATTCTGTGATTCTCTCTGTCAGAATTGCGATCTGAACTTCCGGTGAACCTGTATCGCCAGGCTTTCTGCCGTATTCAGAAATAATAGCTGCTTTTTTTTCCTTTGAAATCATGTTGATTTCCTCCTTAAATTTAGATTCTCACCTTGTACCAAGCAATGGCTGGAGTGTCCGAAATACCGGGTACCGGCGCATATTCATACTGATATAGTTTACCACAGGGGTAAATAGTTGTCAAATACTTCCGGATATACCTGTCTGGATTTATATCTGCATTTATATTGTTGCCGTATCCTGTATTCTGATACCAGAAACTTCATAATTACAAATCCAAATTCAGGTTTTGTTCCATATATTTTCCAAAATCAGTCTGTTTCATTTTCTTAAAAAGGGATTTCCTTATCTCATCCATATTGCTTTTTTTTAATCGTTTCCCTTCTACCAGACATTCCCCGGCTACATAAACAGTCTCTACATTGGATGGATTGGCACTGTATACAAGTGCGGAATAAGGGTCATAAACAGGAAACATATTGGCAGAATCCGTCTCTATTAACACCAGATCCGCCTGCTTTCCCGGCTCCAGAGAGCCGGTTATACCATCAAGGCCCAGGGCTTTTGCTCCCTGTATGGTCGCCATCTCCACAATATCTTTTGCAGGAAATGCACTTCTGTCTTTTGTTTCATTTTTATGAAAATCTGCACACAGTTTCATCTGGGTCAGTATATCCAAGGTGTTGCCGCTTGCCGGACCATCTGTGCCAAGTCCGACCGCAATCCCCCTCTTATTCATACCGCTGACGGGAGCCACTCCCTTGGCAGCTTTGGTATTGGATCCGATACAATGGGCAACTGATGCCTTATGCTCTTTTAAAAGATCTAAATCTTCTTCCGTCAAATGTATACAATGTGCAGCCAGTGTTTCTTTTCCCAGAACTCCGATGCTGTTTAGGTAATACACAGGAGTCGTGTTTTTCTCTTTTTCGAAATATTCCATTTCATAGTCCATTTCCGCAGTATGAAGGGTGAACGGAACTTTATAAGAAGAATCAATTCTGTATGCCTCTTTTAGCACCTTAGAAGAGCAGGTGGTCGTACCGTGGGGCGCGATACAGGCGGTAATTCTGGGGTGGTTTTTATATTTTTTAATGAGGGCTTCCCCGTAAGCAATCGCCTCATGGGGATCCTTAAAATCACAGGCGCCCTCATCCATAACAGTCTGCCCGGCAATTGCCCGCAGTCCCATTTCATCCATGGCTTTTGCAGCCTCTTCTTCATAATAATACATATCCATAACCGTAGTCACTCCCGCCAGGAGCATTTCTCCTGCTGCATAGCGGGTAGAGAGATATACCAGTTCTTCATCCATGGATTTTTGCTCCATTGGAATAAGAAATACCCGCAGGCGGTCCCTGCAGTCATCTCCAAGGCCCCGAAACGGAATCATTCCCATGTGGGTATGAAGATTTATCATACCTGGCATTAAAATCCCGTTTCTGGCATCAACAAACTTCACATCCGGAAAACCAGCCGTCTCTTTTAAGTCCTTCATCTTACCTGCCATTATGATTATATCATCTTCAAACATCACAAAGCCTGGATTATAGATTTCCCCTTTTTGATTCATGGTTACTACTATAGCATTCACGATTACCGTTCTCACACTGATCAACCTTTTCCTTTTTCACACTCGTATTTATCCACCAGGGGAATTCCCTGCCTGTCTTTCGTATCAAACAATCCCTTGTCACTGAGCTTCAGCTCCGGAGAAACCAAAAGAGTCAGGGTTGAAATGGACATGATCACATTGCTGTTTTTATAGCCCATGTCTTCAATCTCCCGGCGAACCTCACCCAGGCTTTCAGAAAGCTTGTAAAGTCCCTCGTCGGATAAAATTCCGCCTACGGGAAGGCTTACAAAAGCGGTTACGGCTCCCTCTCTGGCTGTTACATAACCTCCCTGCATGTGAACCACACGGTTCTGTGCAAGAAGCATATCCTTTGGCGAATTTCCAAGAACCAGAAGGTTGTGGCTGTCATGACTCCATGTAGTTGCTGCTGCTCCGGGCTGTTTTAATCCATTTTCCACCAGACCGTAGGAAACATTGCCGTTTTTCCCATATCTTTCGTATACCACAGCAAGACACAACCCTGCTTCCTGCCAGCAAAGGCAATGATCCTTAACTGCTATCCGGCGCTTTACATGGCGGATTCTGGTGCCAGACTCCTGTACCTGCATCACGGAAACAACCGCCTCACCGTCTTTTACTTTACAGCGGTTTAGTTTAAAGTCCGATTCCAGCGCAAGGCGGCACTTGACAGACTGGTAAAACTCATCAGGATATTTTGTTTTTTCTTCGTTTGATGTTGCCTCATACAAAACACCGCTTTTATAAACTGCCAGGGGATTAAAATGAACCAGGTCCTCTAAAATGACAAAATCAGCCTGCTTTCCAGGTGCTATCATCCCTCTGTCATGTAATCCCATCCTTCTGGCTGGAGTAAGAGTAGCGCAATAAACAGCCTTCTCTGCCGGCATTCCCTGTTCCACTGCCAGACGAAGAATCCGGTTTAAATGTCCGGTTACCAGATGATCCGGCATGACATCATCAGTCACAAGAGCCACATTCTCATAAAGTTCATGAGATACAACAGCCGCCACAACATCATGAGTCAGGGATTTCTCCTGAAGTTCCAGAAACATCCCCAGATCTGTTTTTTCCAGAACAGACTCCGGCGTCTGCTGTGTATGATCCGCGTCCACTCCGGCTCTGATAAAAGCTGCCAGATCCCTTCCCGTAAGGGATGGGCAATGCCCCTCGATCTTTATATCCCGGCTGGCTGTCTGGCAGAGATCAATCATCCGTTTTATTTTTGTATCCTCCGGGGAAATTAAATCCCGGTGATTCATCACTTCTCCAAGACAGATGACTCTGCCGTCTTCTAACAGCTTAAGGACCTCTTCCTCTCCCATCACACCGCCGGATGTCTCATAATCCGGACCGGCTGCCGGTACACTGGAAGGAATGGCATAATAAATATCCAGATCTGTTTTTTCTTCCATGAACCGGTTTATACCTGCAATCCCAAATACATTTGCAATCTCGTGGGGATCTGCAACTACCGTAGTGACACCCCAGGGAAGAACTGCCCTGGAAAATTCCGCCGGTCCGATCATGGAACTTTCCATATGCATATGAATATCGATCAGTCCCGGTATAATATATTTTTCCTTTGCATCTACCACCAGGTCCGCCTCATAACAGGAAGCAGGGGAAACGTCGTAAAACTTTTCCCCCACTACTGCAATGTCCGCCTTTTCAAAACACTGCCTGTATGTCCGGTAGACCCATCCATTCTGAACAAGTAAGTCAACCTTCATATTCTCTTTCCTTAGCTGTTAATAATACGGTTCCACTGGTCAATCCAGTCACTTAAAAGCGGATTTACAAAGGAATAATCCAGAACCTTTGCATTTTCTGCAGTTTTTCCGTAAGTCATATTTTTTGCATTTTCTTCTGCAACTTCTACCTGGCTGTTGGTGGGTGCTTCATTCAGTGCCTTGCTTGTCTTATCCTGAAGCTCCTTGCTTAAGCGGTAATTGATATATGCATAAGCCAGTTCTTTATCTTTGCAGTTTTTGGTAATGCTGATGGTGTTGAAGTTTGCATAAGTTACATCAGGAGTTACATACACCAGATCTGGATTCGCCTGTTTGATGGTCGGTACTCCGAAATCGCCTACAATTGCTGCCTTGATCTCACCAGAGGTAAACATATTGATTAAATCAGAAGATTTTGCATAGGTCTTAACCAGATTTGGTTTTAATTCTTCCAGCGCTTTAAAAGCAGCCTCTCCCTTGTCTGTGGTTACATCAACGCCTGCATGATTGCTTGCCATGTAAACCATAGCCGGGCCAAAGGTCGTTGTGATATCCGGTATTGCCACACTTCCTTCTAATTCTGCTTTCCAGAGATCATCAAAGCTGTTGATTTCAAATCCAACTTCTTTTGGATCATACATAATGCCAATGCTGTTAATGGTATAAGCAACACCCTGTCCGGCATCTGCCATGGTTTTTGCTGTTCCGATTAAGTTCTTGCTGTTTTCAATCTTAGATAAATCCAAAGTTTCAAACAGTCCTTCTTCTATTCCCTTGGCAGTCATGGCCTGGGATAATTCGATTACGTCGATGGTGCTCTGGGAATCAGCAGACAGTTTTGTGTAACGCTCGTTCGTGCTTCCTGTCTCTGTTACAATTTTACAGCCAAACTGGTCTTCAAATGGTTTGTATACTTCTTCTTCCGAAATATCTTCGCTTAATCCATAAGTAGATAATACCAGTTTCTTTTCTCCACCAGCTGCGTTTTTTTCTGCGGTAGTGCTGGTTTCTGTAGCAGAGCTCTTTTCTGCGGTAGTGCTGTCTCCTGCACTCTTAGCTGTGCCGCAGCCTGACAGCGCAATGGCTGCACATAAAGATAATGCCAATACTTTTTTCATAATTATAGTCCTCTCTTTTTATCATTTGCCGGCTTATAAGCCGTTGTTACCTATTAACAAGAATGAGCTTTGATTCAGGAAGATACAGGCGGATCGTACTGCCCTCTTCATAAATCTCTTCTGCAGGTCTGCTTACCAGGAATTTGCCTTCCTCTGTCAGCACTTCATACTGATAGCTTTTCCCTAAAAATGTCCTTACGCCAACGGTTCCGGAAAGGACATTATGATCTTGCGTCTCTCCTGCAATCCGGATATCCTCTGGTCGGATCGTTCCTGCCAGTAAATCACCACTTTTTACAGACTCTACTGTAAATACTGTACCAGCCTGGGTTTTATATACATTTCCTTCTTTATTTAATGTGAGGAAATTTTCAAAGCCGATAAATCTGGCGACAAATTCCGTTTCCGGTCTCTGATAAATGTTTTCCGGTGTGTCAAACTGCTCAATCACTCCCTGATTCATAACCGCTACCTTATCAGAAATGGAGAAACATTCTTCCTGGTCATGGGTGACAAACAACGTGGTAATTCCAAGCTTTTTCTGAATGCGCTTGATCTCCATACGCATGTTAATCCGAAGTTTGGCATCCAAATTGCTAAGGGGCTCGTCAAGCAGCAGAAGCTTTGGCTCGATGACAAGGGCTCTGGCAAGTGCGACTCTCTGTCTCTGTCCGCCTGACATCTGCTGGGGGAAACGTTTTTCAAACTCTGAAAGGCCGCAAATCTCTAAAATATTTTTAACTTTCTGGTCAATCTGGACTTTATCAAGTTTTCTCATTTTCAAACCAAAGGCAACGTTATCATAAACATTCAAATGAGGAAACAAAGCATAGCTCTGGAATACAATACCAAAATTTCTTTTATGGACCGGAACCTTTGTTAAGTCTTCCCCATCAAGGGAAAACACTCCGCTCTCAGGCTCTATAAATCCGGCTACAACCCGAAGAGTGGTGGTTTTTCCGCACCCGCTTGGACCTAATAAAGACACCAGCTCCCCTTCCTTTATTTCCAGATTTAAACCTTTTAAAACCTGTTTCTTCTTATCATAACGGACATCAATATCTTTCAGTGTCATATAAGCCATATCACATTCCTCCTATTTCGACAGGGCGGCTATTCCCAGTGTTTTATCAACAATTACCATCATAAGAACTGTAACCGCCATCAACAATACGGATACTGCCGACACCGTAGGGTCATAATTATATTCAATATAATTCATCAAAGTTGCGGGAAAGGTGGATACTCCCGGTCCGGAAAGAAACATGGATACTGGTATGTTATTAAAGGAATTGATAAATGCCAGCATAAATGCGGCAGAGATTCCTGAGGTAATATTGGGAAGAACTACCCGGAAAAACGCACGGATTTTACCGCATCCCAAACTCCACGCTGCTTCCTCTGTAGAAAAATCAAACTGCTCAAGGCTTGAACCAACCACCCGGATCACATAGGGCAGCGTTACCATGAAATGCCCTGCTAACAATCCCATAAACACCGGTACTCTTAAAGCCAGCACCAGAAACTGGTAAAGTACAAATCCGATAACGATTCCAGGAACAATGGTTGGAGAAAGAAATACGGATTTTATCAGACCCTTTCCTTTTAAACCGGATCTTGCCAGAGCATAGGCTGCCGGTATTCCCACTAAAAGGGCGATAACCGTAGCAAGCATGGCAATCTCAAGGCTGGTTAAAAATGATATCCGGAAAGATTTTATGGTAAATACCTTTACAAACCATTTAACAGAGAAAGAATCAATGGGAAAGGTTATGGCACTGCCTTTGCCAAAAGCAGTAACCGTAATGATAATCAGAGGCAAAATTAAAAAGCCAAATACGAGAACAGCAAAAACAGTCAGCATTTTATTTTTACGCATGGTCTCCTCCTCTTTTGTCAAGTCTCGCTGCCAGTGAATTAAATCCTTTGATTACAGCAAGTGTTACAACAATCATGATCAGGGAAATAACAGCTGCTCCATCCCAGTCGCCCACACTCATGGCTCTCTGGTAAATAAAGGTGGAAAGAACCATGTTTTTATTACCGCCTAACAGCTGGGGAGTGGTATAAGCAGTTAAAGTTCCTGTAAATACTAAAATCCCTCCCACAATGATTCCCGGCAGACTCATGGGGAAAATCACCTTCATAAAAGCGCGGATCCGGTCTGCTCCAAGGCTTAAGGCTGCCTCCATCATATCATCACCGATATTCTCCATGACACCTGCCACAGTCACGATCATCAGAGGAAGAAACAAATAAACAGAACCGATAATAATGGCAAAGTCTGTATAAAGCAGCTTAAGCGGTTTTTCGGCTATCCCTGCTGTTATAAGCAGACGGTTGACCAGCCCGTTGCTTCCTAAAATATTAATCCAGGCAAAGCTTCGGATTACAGAATTGGTCATCATGGGGAAAATGGATACAGACAGCAGTATTCCTCTCCATTTTTTACTGCACCGGCTGATAAAATATGCGGTAGGAACCCCAAGCACCATACAAAATCCGGTGGTTAAACATGCAACCTTCACGGTTCTTACAAAGATCTTCCGATAATATTCATCCTGGAAAAATGACACATATGCGCTTAAGGGATACTCTCCTGTATGAAGGGAAGGAATCAGCACTCTCAAAAGCGGAAGGAACAGACATACTGTTAAAATCACCAGACCAGGAATTATCATTACAAATGCACTGCGTTTCTTCATTTTAACCTCTCCATGTTTTCTGCACTCCAAACGTTGCTGTTTCTTATAACTATTTATAAGTACAATTAATCCCGAATTATTCAT
>NZ_QOHO01000039.1 GCF_003432035.1 Lacrimispora amygdalina | reverse complement strand
TTCCATGCAATCGATCAATATATTTATTTAATTCTTTCTTTAATTTCTTGTCATTAATTACAAAAACCTTGCTATCACTTTTTATTTCCTTCATTCCAACTGGAACAAAAGCCTCATCGGTCCTTTGAGGTACAATAATAATATTATCCGTCGATTTTCCCACTCGCCCCCAGAAACTCCCTGACACAGGACAATTATCATAGTAAAGATAGATACGATAAAACTTAAATTCATCGTCCTTAATTTCTTGCGGGGAAATCTGTAAATCTGGATTCTTTGATGTTTTTACAATTGAGTTTATAGCTTTTTCATTTAAGAAATCGCCTCCATAAGAAGTGGACTCAAAAGTCATAACACCTCCTGTGATTTTGCCCTCCAATGGAATTTCATAGCCGTTTTTTATGAATAATTGGTCTCTATTGTCACTATCGGATACTGCTACTACACTATATTCTTTTTTTACATCGCCTTTTAACGAATGTAAAAAATATGCTACACTATTATCATCCCTTGCGAGCCACTTTCCCGTAACAAATATGAATTCAGACTGTTTATCTTCATCCATCAATGTATATGAACTTCCTGCCCACTCCACTGCCGCTATTGCTATATGGGTAGTTGGCAAAAAATATCCAAATTCATATTTGACCCATATAATCGCTAGTAAACAGAATGCTAAAATAATCAGACACACTCTTAATAGATGCTTATTTTTTTTCATTTTGTCTCATCTTTTATAATCTCCGTTCTAATCTCTCTTAACTCTTCTTCAACACAATCATATTATCTTTCATCCAAATACCTCCAATTTTCACTCCACTATTTCACAATTTATAAATAGCTTAAAAAAGTTTTTTTGAATGATATCTTTGACACTCTAATCATATTTTTTATTTATAATCTTACTCAACTTCTTCTTTATTTTTTTATCTTTAATAAATGTTAAAGAAACTTTATCTTCCCCTGAAGAAATGGATTCAGTTGATTCTGTGTAAATAATCAGATTATCGCCTACCTCACATATCTTTCCAAAGTATTTTCCAGAGACAGGACAATCATTAAAGCAAAGGAAAATAGGATAACTATATTTTCTACTGATAAATACTTCTTTAGAAACAATAATATCTGGATATTTAGATAACTCTACAATAGTATTCATTATCTGTTTATCTATAAAACCATTCCTCAAAATCCCCCCAGTTATCTCCCCATCAAGAGGAATTTCATATCCGTTTTTTATCCAAAGCTGTCGTTCCCCTTCTGGATCAGCCGTCACCAAAACGTTATATTCTTTATTCTTATCACCCTTTAATAAATATAAAATATCATATCTTTCACTACGTGCAACAGATTTGTCAATGCGATAAGCGTATTTAATATGCTCTTCTTCCTCATTAATATCAGTTGGATGATACTGATTTCCTTTCCATTCCACTGACACTTCAGCTATTTGTGTAACTGGTAAAAAATATCCTGTTCCCCATATAATCCAAAAGATAAACGTAAGACAAATAATTAGAAGTATCCCAACAGGTTTTATTAACTTTATCCTATTTATTATGCTCATTTATTATTTCTTCCCCCCTGTTTTCTTTTCTCTTCTCTTATTGTATTTAATTCCTCCTCAATGTAATCATACTGTTCATCATCCAAATATCCTTCAAACTCATACTCTACGATTTCATAATTGACAAATGGCTTAAATCTTCCTTCGAACTTCGTATAATGCTGAAGAGTGAACCATGCCCTCATCCCTGCTAAATCAGGAATCAGAATACCGGCATATCTTCTGGTATTTGACATATCTTCACCGCCCAATCCAAAATGGTCAAAGAATTCAAATCTCAAGATTCCTTTATAATGATAATCCCCCTTCACTTTATAAGACTTTAAGATTACATTATTCCCCCACATAGCATGAATGGCTATAAAGAGTCCGGTAAACACATTTTCAAACCCGTAGTCCGGATAGTTTGCTTTTTTCTGAAGATACTCATTGATCTCAGCTATTGATAATTTATCTAAATTACCTTTTGCCTTACGCAGCTCATATTTCAATATTTTTTCTATCTGTCCTTTATACATTAAAGTCTGCTCGTGATTTTTAACCCGTGCAGTCAAAACATCATCATAAAAATCTGCACCATTGTTATAACGGAAATGATCTACCATCTTCTTCATCACATTTTTCATCCCAGAATCTGCCCATGAAAAATCATTGACCATTGTTTGGAATTCTTTAAATAATGTATCCTCATCTTCTTTTTCCTGGTATTTAAAGTAAGGATGAGATTTAAAATAATCAGGATCCACATTTTCATCTTCTTCCATACCATGCCCCCCAAGCAAAGTTTCCTTATCCACATCATTACTTCCCAAATCAGGATACCTTCCAATTAGAGTTTCAGGTCTGCGTTTACTTTCAAAAACAGTTCTGTCTTTAAATGTCTTCCACCCATATTTCTTTATCGGTAACTGCCCGCTACTGGCAAATGTCACAAAACCCGAATTACAGGAACACACTCCATAACTGCTCTGTTCCAGTACGGTCGCTTCCATATTCATTGTATTGATATCAAAAATTTTCTTCCGTACATTCCCATTCAACCATCTATGAACTGCTGGTTTGCATGGCTTTTGTGTTTTACTACAAATTCCAAATGTTCCAATATTCATGTTTCTACTATCTCTCACCGTAATTAAAGGCTGACCTCCAACATAGCTTCCATGATCAATTGGTAAATTTAGTACACTCAGCTTTGACCCACAATCACATTGAATCTTCGCCCCACGAACCACATAAGAATCTTGAGGTGCCTTTGTCGAAACAATACTCACTTTACTTTCTTTTACTTCTCCCATTCATAAACCCCCTTTCTTTTAATCATCTCTCTCTAGTCGAATGCTCCCCTCTACTCCAGTACCGTAGCAGATTGAAATACCTGTTCCGAAATCTTCTTCCAATTATCTGAATCTCTATCCAGGCAATTAAAAACCCCATGAAGTGTACCTCCGTGAAACGTAATAATGCACATCATATTGTACATCTGCTCATCAATCCCATAACTTTTAAAATCAAACGTCCTGACTGTATTTCCCCCGGACGTTTTCTGCTCACCCTCCTCATAAAAAATAAAAGCCGGATTCGTTCTCAAAAGTACTGATTTGAGTTGGAGAACCAAGTCCTCTTCCTGATTAATATAGTTTTTTTTATCCAGCCAGTTAAACGCAAAATTAACATTGGTATTTAAACTGGTCTTAATAACTTCCGGTCTATTATCAGATGGGTATTTCATTTTCTTTATTTCCTCAGGCATATCTATAAAGGTTTCCGGAAGGTAAATACTAATTTTATCCAGTATATTTACCGGTTGGAAATTTATATACTCTTCTCCAATGTAAACTCCCTGTTCCTTTATGCTGACCTCCTGATTAATTCTCACCTGTTTTTTTAATGCTGCAAGCTGTTCATCTTCGTATTCCATTGCACTTCTTCTCCTACTTTAATATCGTAATCATTTTTTCACTAATTACATTCCCGTTACAGATTTAATCTCCGTTGAAGCAGACAGCCTTATATGTCTGGCAGTCATTTTTATTTTTCCATCTCCTTCAATAGTCAGATTCTCTCCATCAAATCCTATTGATGATTTATCACGCAGCTTCATTGAAGCTTCTGATTTTACCATTTCTATACTGCCGCCTGATAAACCAATTGATGCATCTGAAGTTTCAAAATACTTGTCTCCAGGCTCCTTGTCCTTATTCTTCAAATTATGCATACACCGGATTACAATTCCCTGCCTCTCATCATGATTCATAAAATAGACCTCAGCCTTGCTTCCCTTCTCAGGCATGGCATATAATGCATTTCCTGAATCCGGTCTCCATGGATAAAAATATTTTCCATCTTTTCCATCCATATCAAATTGTACCTGCACAGTTTCGTTGTGGGTTTTTTCCACTGTTCCTGATAAACTTAATCCAGTAAACTGTTCATTATAACAGGGTTCTGTCTCAAGATCTTTCTCGTTCGCAAGCCAATATACGAATTTAATATCCCCATGTTCAAGCATGAATTCCTTTTTATATACAACACATTTCCTTCCATTCAGCACCAGCCAGTCTCCCAGCAAATAGGATACCCTGCTTTCCAGACAATGAATTATTACTGCCCGTCCCTTTTCTCCATCCACATAGCTTTTCCTGATCTTTACCTCAGCAGTAGAACTACTCTCTTTTATTTCTTCCCCCTTGCGCATTCCAAACCAAAGATTTGGACGACCTGTTACGATATCCGGAATGATATAGCTATTTTGCAGACTGGCAAGTCTTTTTTCAAATTCCCATGCCGTTTCCTCATAGCAGATAACAGGTTTCTCCAGCTTTTTATCTCCTGTATTGCAAATTACACTTCCGTCTTCCATAGCACTTACAGTCTTTGCTGTTTCTGCATATGTCTTAGACGTATCTTGAAACGTGCAGCAAAGCTTCTTCTTATCCAGTTTTATGGATGCAGAGACTGCCGTTACCAAGGCGCGTAGCACTCCATGGGTATACTTTAAATCAATCTGTTCAATCTGACCACAAAATAAGGTCTCATCAGCCTCATTTTCCTTGTTCCCAGTCAGAATGAAACGAACCGTTCCATGAAGATAATCCTCAGAAAGAGTCTGACTGTCACCTTCTTTTCTTTTTACTATTCCTGACAAACGGACTCTTGCATGATCATTGATCTCCCATATCATTGCAAGCTCCTGGATAAATTGAAATGGAATATCCGTCTCTATGGAAATCTTATCATTGATTCTTATATTCATCTTCCAGCCTCCCTATTGTAAATTGATTTTTCCGCCTTCAAAAGAGATTCCATCGGCCATTCTCATTATGGTTTCTCCCTGCTTCAGCACAATACTATTAGAAGCCGACAATTCTACACTAGCATTGGAACTGCTTATATTGATGTTATCAGAAGCGTGAATTAAAACAGAAGAATCACTGACAATACGAATTCCCTTCTGGTCAGAGAGTTCTACCGATAGTCCGTTGTTATTAGTAATAAGAATCTGCTCTGGTGTCATACGGATCTCTTTGCCTTCTTTATTTCTCCAAATCTTATTATCCGGCTCTGTTCTTATGCCATTTCCCTGATTTTCATGATATCCACTGACTGCATATGCATCTGCTTCATCAGAAACTGGTAAATATAAGCGTACCCTGTCTCCTGGCTCGGGCATGCAATACCAGCCTGCGCCATCTGGTGAAGAATAAACGGTCGAAAATGCAAACCACCGATGCCCGCTCTGTTGATTTTCATCTCCATGGATAGAAAGCTTCACCCGTTCATCCTTCACTTTTTCTACCGTTCCCATTAGTGACAGACCAATCATCTCCTCATTATAGGATCTGGATACTTTCATACCATTTCTGGTCCTTAGATCATATCTATGATACAGTTCACTTCCCTTCCACATAGTCTCGATACTGAATATATACAAGCTCATCCCGCAAAATGACACCTGACTTCCCAGTTCACAATAATCTCTGCTCTCTACAAGATAGCTGACATCCTTCAAGCTGCCGCTTCCGTCTCTTTCACGGTCATAGTCACCGGAATTCCTCCGAACTGTATAATCTTCTTTGCTGAATTCAATATTTACTTTTTTCTCCGGAAGCCCCAAAAAATATTTTGCTCCCTTTACCTTGCACGAGGGAACCATTACCGTATTTAATTGACTTGCACTGCGTTTTAAAAATTCCCAGTCTGTCTCTTCGTATTGCAGTGTAAACCCATGCAAAGAGACGCCTTTTCCTTCTGTAACAATCACACCAGCGTGGGGATAGTTCTCATTGCAGATTTCAGCTAGTTCCTTATATGTATAGCCTTCCCTCTGGAAGCTTCTAAGATGCTTTTTATAATCCATCAGCTTTGTACCGGTAAACAGCTCCAGCTCCATAACGCAGCCTTCTCCTTGAGACTGGATATTAAGTTCCGTAACCACTCCGTAAAATAGAGTGTTCTCCTCATCTTTGTCGTTATAGGTCAAAACCTGTACCCAGGTCTCCTCACTTGCGCGTTTGATGTATTCGTCCTTTTTCTCTGCCCGAATCACCCCTCTGACCTTCACATACCCGTGCTGATTAACTTCCTGGATTCCTATATAATCCAAGATAGAAATCATTTCAAATGGCTTTATTGCTATCCTTTTCTCTCCCATGTTTCATTATACCTCCTTCAGTTCAATTTCATCCAGGGAGATTCCCTGGGCGTTACGTCTTAAAATACTTTCTGCAAAATCAAGATTAATAACTATTTTTTTTTGTTCTTTCAATTTCATTATAAAAATATTTCTATATTTTAAGGGGATTCCAGAATTTCCCCTTATTACAGCACTTCTCCTTCGCTCCAAAGTTTCCATTTCTCCTGACACCTCTGGCAGAACTATTAAAAAATAACGTTCTATTTTTCCTCTGGCAGAATCCACCATCACCACATCCTTTGCCATAATTTCGTCTCCATACATATCAATTACAGATTTGACCATTTCTGACATCAATAAATATGGCGAAATAAAAATTGCTGGAAATATAGTATCTTTAGTTGTTGAAATCGAAATAATATTTCTTTCTGGAACTCTATAAAAATGCTCTTTACATACTAAGGATGGTGAAAATGTTTCTTTCCAGTTTTCTATTAAGGGTCCATCACAAAATTCTTTATCCGGTTCAAGAATAAAATATTTCATCGCTTCCTCCACACCTTAAACAATAGTCTGTTTTTAAAACAACACAACCTGATCAAACTCCATTGTCTCCTCCACATCAATAATACCAAAATGATGCTCCCAGAATAGAAATACCTGATAATTGACCGGAAGAAACATATCCTGCAGGAATTCCAGCCGTTCCCGTTCTGCCTCCGTTTCCTTCAGCCCTACATACACCAGCACCTGCCGTGCGGCTTCGTTATTGGCATAAACCATGGAATCTGGATACATGTACCGCATAACTTCCCTAAACAGATAGATAGAGCTCCCGCACTGATATAATTTTAAAATCAGTCTCAGCAGCTGCCGAAGCTTTTCCTTTTCAAACTGCTCAGCCACCCGGGCTGCCTGGCTTCCACATACCCCCTCTAACAAATCCCTTAGCAGAAAGCGCAGGGCATATTCCTGTTTGGAAAGTCCCTGGCGCAAATCCAGTTCTACCAAGTATTGCATGGCAGCATCAAAAAAGATGTTTCTTGCCGTTTCAAAACCTGACAGATTGATATCAAACATTTCTGAAAATTCTCTTGAGAATCGGTACAGAGGGTTTATTTCCACCCTTTTTTCTTCCAGACTCTTGCTGTTAATTGTCTCAAGCGTTACCTCTGTATACGGACTTCCGTTACTCACTGGTACATACCGGACTTCTTCCCGCCTTATACCTGCCCGATCTGCAGCAAGCGCGGCTTCCCATGCATAATTCATACCATCACTCCCTCGCAGCGGTATTCGCTGATTTCTAACTGAATCTGGGAGATTACAAACCGGACCATGCTGTCATTTAGATAATGGCCAGGTTCCTTTTCCCTGAATTTTAAGAGCAATACCTTTCGGCTTTCCATGGGAAACAATTCATCCCGCACAAACCAGTTCATACCCTCCATCGTCGGATAATCCTTTACATTTGAGCAGATTTCATAACCCACAACTTCAATATAATCACGGATATCTAATTCCATGATCCTTCGGAACAGATCTGTCTTAGTCATCAGCTGAGCCCGGCTGTTTTCCGCATACCGACGGATAAAGGAATCATTTTTATGATTCGATACCAAGGGTTCTCTGTAATCCAGAGAGCGTATTGTTTCTTTTTGTATAATATGAAGAGCTTTCCAGTTTTCAAAGGTTTCCTTTTGAGACTTAATCACAATCTTATTTTTTTCATGCCGTATTTCCAGAATATCCTCACTAGATTCAATTAAGTATCCGTCTCCTTCCTCTTTGTCCTCCAGCGTGAATTCATGCTCATAATAGATTCCATTGATGCTGGGGACCATGAAGTCTGCGCTGTCAAACTTTACCCATTCCATATTCCAGAGAGGAATCTGATCATAACAGATAAACTCTCTAAACTCTCCAAAGGCAATCTCTATATTTTCGGGAAAAACCGGAATTTTTTCTTTTTCCAAACCTTCTACGCAGATAAAAACATCATAAAACTTGTCCAAATAAGCTGTATTGATGGTTTCCCAGGGGATATGATTATCCTGAAATACCTGATATAACCGTTCCATAATATCCCGGTAGCGCTTTGCGGGCTGTATATAAAACCTGGCTTCTTTGTTTCCTGCATCAACCTTCAAAATGCCGTTAAAGCTTTCAGAACCTTCAAATCTTCTTCGTCCCTGTTCATTTATCTCTAAAAAAATACTCCCGATCCAGACACGATGCTCATTGGAAAGACATTCTGCCAGTTTCTCTTTTTTTAAGTCTGTTTCGTCAACTGGGTACAGAGTATTGTTTGTCGGATCATAATGATTCCGATTTACGATAGTCATAACCGTTTCATACTGATTCGCTCCGATTTCCAGTTCTTCATATATTCGCTTTTCCAGTTGAAGGTACTTGTCCTCTGTACAGCGAATAAGTTTTCCCAACCCCTCCGCGAGTATTTTTTTTGCATATTGCCGCTCATCTAAATCACTGATTTCCCTTAGCCGTTCCTCTATGTACCTTTCAAAATCAAAGGGATATTCCAAGATGGCGGATAAATTGTTATCCCTCCAATCTTCCATGTGCTCCTCCTTGCTTAATAATTCTATTTTACATTTATTTTATTCTCCCGGCCCAACAGCCTTAGTTTCCTTATCAGCCTTCTTCTCTTTTTCTGTATTCTCCCCTTCTGACTGCGTTTTCTGATTTTTCTCCTCTTTAAGCGCTGCTTCCCGGCTCTCTTTTTCCGCTTTATCCTGATCCATTGCCGTCTCCAGAATCTCAATCAGCCCATCAACTTCCTCCACTTTGTCATCCAGTTTCAGTTCTTTATAAATACTCTTCGCAAACAGGTACTGTTTCTTAGCCTCCAAACGGTTTCCGGCAGTTTCTTCCTCCCTGCCAGCATCCACATATTCCTGCGCCTGGGCCTTTTTCTGTTCATTTTCTTCTGCCTTGCTGTCACTGGAAGCGATCTTCACCTGTATTAATTCACCATGAACATCGTCTTTCAACTGCTGATATTTCTCCAATGCCATAGCATAGTAAGCTTTTGCACCCTGGTAATCTCCGTCGGCAAATGCCTTATCACCCTCTGCAGCAAGCTGGGCAGCTCCGGTTTCATCCGATGCTTTATCCTTTGCCTGTTTTGTATCTGCTTCCTCTGCCTTATCCCGTTTAGTGTACATAGCTTCCAGCGCATCCATGGCTTCCTTACGCCCTTTTTCGAAATAGGATCGTGTAGCCAGACTCTTTGCCTGTAAATACTTTTCTTCTGCTCTTTTATAATCTCCCTGTGAGACCAGAGTATCTCCTAATTGAATATAGTCAAATACCGAGAGATAATCCGTAATTCTTCCCAACTGTTTGTCTATGTACTCATCTGCTATCCTGTCTGCATACCTGGAACGCTCTTTTGCCTTTACATAGGCTGCCTGAGCATCCTCGTATTTCTCACCACTGTAAGCGTCTTCCGCAGTGTTGATTGCTTCAATCAGCTTCTGATAATCAGTAAATTCCCGAACCTGCTTCTTATCCCGAAGCTTTTCTGCCAATTTCACTGCCTCTTTACACTCTTCTTCTGCTTTTACAAAATTATTATCCTGTATGTATTCGATGGTATTCGTGTACCTTCGTTCCATATCTTCTTTATACTTCTGCTTCATATAATGAAACAGCCATAATACCAGACTGATCACTAAAATAATAACAATGGATATAATTGCGATAGTAATAATCTTTTTTGTACGGTTTTTTTTATCAGGATCTAAAAAGACCTTGTCTATAAAAATGGCAGCGAATGTATAGTTGTCCAGATTTTCCGGCTGTCTGGACAACAAAAGATCCTCTACATTGTTCAGGCACTCCTGCGGATCCCCTTTTGCCTCAGAGAATACGTCATCTAATTCACCGCTGTCTAAATTTTCCCAAATTCCTCTTGTATAGAATGCCAGGATATCTCCGTTAATCAACTTTTTCTTCTTTGATACAAATGATTTTAAACCTTTTCCAATTCCTAAATAGGAATATAAATTATTTCGTTCTTCATGACGGGAGAGAACATCCTCCGTAAGCTTCTTCTCCTTTACCAGCTCTGTACCCAGAGACATATCCTGGGTCGATTCAAGCACAGAACCATCCCGATAAAGGCGCAGTCTGGTGTTGCCCACATGACCATAACGTACCTTTGCATAGTCGGTAACAATTACCGTAACAGAAGCTTTTAGACGCTCCCGGCAATCTGCCGTAAAGAGCGCCTGATTTGCTTCTTCCAGGTAGGATAGTACTGCTCGCTTTGTCATAGACGGGTGCGCCTGGAAAGCCAGGATAATGCTCTGTGTTGCCAGCCTGGCACTCTCGGCATCGGGCAGGTCATTCAATCCATCCGCTATCACATAACAGGCATACTGTTCCAGCTCCACAAAAGCGAAATAATCATTATTTTTTAATTCAGAACCCGCTTCTGATATAAATGCCGTCTTGAATGTACTGTTTTGTTTTCTCATCCCATAGTCTCCTTCTGGTCCTTTCTCCGTCAGCGTATCTGCAACACTACCACCGCTGCATTATCCTTATCTTCTCCCTGACTTTTATTAACCAGTTCAATTATTTTATAAGCTTTTTCCTGACAGCTTCCTCCCTGCTCCAGACAATCTTCGATATCTTTCCATCTGGCTGTTTCATAGAGACCATCTGTCATGAGAAGCACATATTCACCGCCGTAAAGGGTAATGGGCGTATCAAAAAATTCCACATCCCGAAATCCATCCTGCCCCACATAGTTATACAGCCTGTGATGATCCAGAAGGCTGACCGCCTCCTGCCTCGTGAGCTTACCTTCCTCGTATTTCTGCTTTGCCAGAACATTAATTGTATGTCCCGATGTAACCGGTACCAGCTCCCGGTTCCTGTAAACCGCTGCTTTTACGTTGCCAACAGCCGCATAATAGAGCTTGCGATCCTTTATCATAACTGCTGCCACAGAAGCGCAGCCCTGGTTTTCCTCTAATTGATTTAATATTTCGCGGTTGGCTCCATGAAATGCCTTACGAAAGGAATACTGGGGATTATAGAAAGCATTTTTATCCTCAAACATATCCAAAAATACCTGAACAGATGTCCGTGCGGCAATTTTACCGCCAAAATGTTTTCCCATACCGTCTGCAAGAACCGCCATGGATCCTTCCGTTGTTTCGGTAATTCCGTATTCATCTTCCTGCACCTCCCGGTCACCAATGGTTTTGGAAGCTCCGCTTTCACAGCTTAAACGCCTTCTTCCGGATCTGCTCCGGAAATTAATAACTTCCAGTCTGATGCGCAAGATAACGAGTACCGCTCCTGCAAGCCCCAGAAAAAGAAGAATTGATTCGGGAATTGTCATGATTCCCCTCCATTCTGTTATTTAAATATTCAGGAATCTTTTTCGCCTGCAGCCCTACTGCTTTGATTCCGGAGTGCCTTCCTTATCTTCCCACATGAAATTTTCTCCGCAGAAGGGCTGGAATGCAAACTTGCTCTCTCCCATCTCAATTACGTCATAAGCGCTTAGTACTGTCGGGGTATAAACCGCTGCATCGTTATGATATACAAGACCATTGCTGTCACCTGGAAGCAACACCGTCTCCTTTTTTTTCGGATCAAAGACAATGACACCATGATTACGCCGGGATATCTTGTTATCTCCCAGCACCTGGATATCCATGTCATCTGCCCGTCCAACGAAATTCTTGCCGGATTTTATCTTATAATCCTTTCCCTGCCTTGGCCCGGAAATACAAACAAGCCAGCCGCATACGGGAGATGTTTCCTGAGCAAATAAAAGTTCTTCTAATTCTTCCTCATTCTTTCCGCCAGCCTCTTTTTTCTCCTTTGTGGCTGTTTCAATGTTACAGTAGGGACATACCGTCCCGTATCTTCTTGATGAAAATAAATGCCCGTTCTGGCACCGAATCAGATTTCCGCTCATGTTTTTAAGCTCCTTTTTTTCATATTGTATTATTTTAAATAAAAAAACCAGCCGAACCGTAAATTGGATCGCCCACTGTTACCTTAAAAGGAGTCTGTTTAACCCTACATACAGATAGTCCCCTTTTTCAATCCGGCAGGGAGTATCTGCAGAAAGCTTATAAACTCTCCCGTCTTCCGCCTTTCTTACGCTGATTCCATTAGTGCTTCCAAGATCTTCCACATACCAGTTTCCAGTAGAATAATTTAATACTGCATGTTCAATGTCTACCATACTGGCGTAAGAACTCTTCCCCAGATCAATGTCCACCTGATTTTCTCTCACATCACGGCCAATAACCATAGCCATCTTTCCGTACAGGTCCCATGCCATCAACTCCGTATCTTCTTCACTGAGAAGCACAATTTCCGTAATCAATTCTGATTCTGTCGGCAGGCCAAGCCTTAAGTGTCCCACTGCCTGCTTGCTTTCTTCTGTGTTTCTTACAGCCAGAACCAGAAATAGAATCAGCAAAACGATTGCTGCTGCCATAATAGTTTCTCTTCCCCGAACCTGATCCGGATAGAAAAAAACAATTCCAAGGACTGTAATACAGACAGCGGCAATAATTAAATCAATTCCCCGCTTTTTCATTCTTATGTTCCTCCCCTTCTATTTCCTGATACCCATATATTTCTCAAACATATCCGTCGCATCCAGTGGATTTGTTCTTTTTTTCTTATTTGGATTCATCTTATCTTCATCAACCTTCCCATTTTGGGGATTAAATCCGAAGAATTGTGCAAACTGTTCTTCCATATTGGAGAAATTAATATCAGCTGGAGATCCGGTATTTCCCCTGGAAGCTTTGTTTGTTTTCTCTGCTTTTTCTCCTTGAACATTTTTTTCAAGGGTTTTATCATAAGCTTTTCGTTTTTCCTGATCTTCCAGGGTGGCATAAGCCTCCGAAACTTCTATAAACCGTTCCTCTGCTTCTTTATTTCCCGGATTTGCATCCGGATGATATTTTTTAGACAGTTTTCTATATGCTTTCTTTATCTCATCCTCTGACGCAGACTGGGAGACTCCCAGCACACTGTATAAATCCTTCATCTGCTCCGCCTTGTCTCCCGGCACAGGCAACGCTCACCGGGGGGTGTTTTCTTTAATTTCTAACTTACCTCTTTATCTGGAAAAAGGGCGCGCCCGGATTTCTCCGGACACACCCTGCGCTCCTGCTTATGCGGCCGGATAGCCACCTTCCACTGTAATGAGGCCTAACTTATCTTTTTTCTGCTTAATCGTTAATGTGAATGTTCCTGTTCCTTCCACATCTCCGAATTCTTCCTTATAATCAATGACAAAGGAATTGGGGAAATAATACTTTCTTTCCATGATTCCAGCTGCTACATGCTCGATGGTTACCTTGCGGTAGCAATCTGCTTTTTCTGCCGGAACGCTTGACCATAAAGCCAGCTTTCTGGTACTGTCAAAGGGATCTCCGTCAACTGCGGTTAAGATCCTTCCGGTGATAACCAGGGTGCTTCCCACATCCTTGGTTCTTGCGTTGGAATCCAGCGGAATATCTGTGGTAAATTTTACGCTGCGCACACATTCTTTTGCAATCTCAAAGCTTTCCATTCCTTCTACTGTTACTCTGTATGACATGTCTTAAATCCTCCTTTCATTCCTCCGTTATTCGCCGCCGAAGCCGCCTTCAATCTTGGTAACTGCGTTCTCATCCTTCTTCTGTTTCATGTGAATGTAGAAGGTTCCTACGCCGCTCTCATCATCAACTTCCTCGCTGTACTCCATAACAAATGCATTTGGAAGGGTGAACTGGCGTACTACCTGGCTAGCAGATACAACTGTGATCTCTGCACTGCGGTAGCAGTCTGCCTTCTCAGATGGTACCTGGGACCACTGGGCAAGTCCTAAAGTCGGATCATTTCCTTCTCCTCCCAGCTTGTACAGCATCTTTCCCCATACTTTAACTGTCAGGCCAAAATCTGTTGCTCTTGCATTAGAGTCCGCTGAGGAAATGGAGTCAAAATCTACTTTTGAAATACTCCGCTCGTCAAAAACGATATCCTCTGGTCCTCCGGTGATTTTCATACGAAATCCCATGCTTACTTCCTCCTTTTCTTTAGAAAAATATATGCTTCAAAGGCATTTATGCCTTATTCGCCGATAATCGGTTAATCTCTACCTCTAAGTTCTTCACATTGCCGTTAAAGGTAATATCCAGCGTACAGTAGCCGGTTTCTTCATTAATGCTGCAGCTGATGTCATCTCCTGCTCCGAGAACTCCGTTAAGATATTCTCTTCTGGACAGCCACTGGCTCTTCTGGCTGTTTGGATTATTGGAAAAGAACTGGACAATGGAATCTTCTTTAAAGTCTCCTGTTCCGTGCCGCATAACCCTCTCGATATAGGTAGTTACCTGTGTTTTATAGATAGGCTCAAACATGGAACCATCAGACATTAAGTTCCTTGCTTTATAAACCATAATTTTTGTTATGTTATTTCCTTTATAAGAAGCATTTTCTGAACTGAAAATGAATCCAAAATTTTTCCGGTTAATATCATTCTTAATGGAATTAGTAAATCCGGTTATTTCCTTTGCCATAGTGGTGCATGCGATCAGGGAATGGTCATCTGCCTCAATATCAAATCTCACTCCAGGCAGTTCCATATCTAATCTGACTCCAGGACCGAATTTTGACTTTAAGTATTCCGGACACTGACAGGCAGACACAACTCCTGCAGCTACATAGGCAGCGCCTACATAGACGCCATCAATCCAAAGCTTCATGATATCTTCTTTTTCTTTGGAAAGCTCTGCTGTCTGGTTTTCACCTACTACCATCCGGCTGTCTAAAACAACCCCGGATTTGTCCTTAGGAATGATCGTATAGTTCGGCAGGCAGGGAATGGCAAATTCACTGAATTCTTTTCCCATAAGTGCCGCACAGCGGTCCTCGTATCTGGTAATACCTTCCGTTGCCAAAGCATTAAAGGTGGTGCTGTCATCTGCTTCATAGGAGAAGAAGCACTGAACCTTGTAATCTTTGAAAACATCCAGCAGACGGATTAATGATTCCACACTGTTGGTATCATTCTTCTCTGCCTTGGAATTTCCCTTAAACCGCTCTCTGGTCAGCTTCATTTTACTGTTCTGATCCAGGGATACATTCGGTACTACTGCGTACCAGACCGTATTGGTGAAGTCATTCTTTGCATTAACTGTTGTTAAATATGTAATCAGCCTTGGAATATTACTGCTCTTTGCCAGCATCTCATTGGATACGTTGGTCACCAGCATGGAAGGACGCATTCCTTTCAACTTTTTGGGATACTGTTCAAAATAGCACCAGATTCCAAGAAGTCTTTCAATGAGGGGTTTTACAGTTTTGATAAAAGCGTCCTTTGATTCCTTATAGAATTCCAAATAGGAATTATAGTTGGAAACCTCTGTTGCTATGTCAATACTGCTCTCCATGGTTGAGGACAGGGGACAGAAGGTTCTCGCAACAAGTGCACCAACATAGTCATTGCTCTCCTCATTTAATGCCTGGTAATCATCCTTTAACGCTTCAATCAGCCCGGTATTTACATTGTCGTCAATTGTTGTCAAAGCTGTTGTTTCAACTTTGGGCGCCTCTAAAACACGAAGTTCTCCCTGGTCTCCCATGCTTAAAACACCTAAGGCAAGAGGGGTATTGTCCTTTTTATCTCCTCCGTCTCCTAACAGGAGTCTGGTTTTGATATCTTCAATTGCCAGGGGGAGGAGCGCCATGACGTTGTTATAATTAGCGCTTGCCTCCTCAAACATAACATTTAACTTGTCGCCTAAATCTCTCTTCTTAGGATCCTCTTCATCCAGCTTTGCGTATTCCCCATATGTATATTGCAGTTCTTTTCGGTTCTGCTTGATTGCATCCATGACTTTCTTGGGTGAAATCATATCTGTAAGCTTCTCAAATTTAAAATCAACATTAATCGTTCCCTCAGAACGCTTTGTCTCCACCATGGACATAAGCATTCCCATGAATTCATTCTGACGGTTTAGTGGTATTTCCGTCAGCATCTCATCCGGAACCTGCTCTGGTTTATCCAGCTGATAAACAACCCTCTGATTATTCGCATTGTAGTAACAATAAACTGTAGGTGCAAACTTTTCCAAAAGTTCATCGAAACTGCGGACCATTAAATGATCGTTAATTTCCTTAATCTTGTCGTCAGACAGACTTTCCACTCCCCTGACATCTCCAACAAGGGTTAGCAAATCCAGTTTTTCCGGATTAATAACCTCCATTAACATAGTCCGGTTAGTCTGCTTTATTACATTTCCCATATTGCTTATTCCTCCTTTGTTATCTATCTGAAAGGATGTTGCTATGATTTCCTCTCACTTGGCTTTAAGTTTTTATAATGAATTTCCATCTCTGTGGATTCATCTTCAAAGGTAATCGTGATTTTTTCGTTATAAAATACTGGATATCCCATGCCCTTTTTTAAAATTTCCATTCCCCTCAGTACAGTACACCGCTCCGACTGGTCCATAATAATCACCGAATGATCCGGTCCGGGATAAATAATGATGTCCTCTTCTCCTATTCTGCCCAGCTTTATTTTACAGGAAGTGAGAATCTGCCCAAGTGTCATACGGCCGCTGTTTCTTCCAAACAGATGATAGGTCTGAGGCGGTACATCACGTCCATCTGCAGTTCTCACCACGTAAATACTGAACTTTCCGGAGTAAGTGCAGGCCTTGGTCTTCATCTTAACTGGTTCCTTTGAAGAGGGAGACTGCGACACATAGATCACTGCCGCATTCTTTTTCTTATACCACCAGAGCAGGATTAAAATTACAACCAGCGCAAGCGCTCCCAAAATTGCCCACAGCGGGCGGTAATCCGGTTCAGGCTCTGGTATGGGATCAGGCGGTGGAATCAGTTTTTCCATCACCGGCTGTTCAATGATATACCGTTCAGAAAAGATGCTGGGATCAATCTCAACAGATAACTCATCAAGCCCATCTATAGAAAGTGAATAAGGTATGACACCTCCGCTTACAGTACCTGATTCCCAAACACCATTCACGCAAAAAGGCACCGACTGCCCTTCATAATATGGCGTATTCCAGAGGTTTTCGTTTTTACCTCCAGTATCCTTAAGGGATATTTTCAAGTCTGCGTAGTGATTGTAGACCGGAGGGGTTTTTGATTTACTTTTCTCTCCTTCTGCAGCAGGTGAAACTTCCTCTCTTCGGTAATTGATATTGACCACTGGCCTGGCTGTATATTCCACGATCATATATGCTTCCACTCCGGTTAGTTCCGGTGTCTGAAAACGGACATCCACAGCTTCAGATGCTGGTCTGGTCATCTCTATCACTGCAAAATTACGACCGCTTGTAATATGACCTTCCTCTGCAGAATAATCTGCTGTCACATTCTGAATTCCCTGCCCGGAAGTAAGTACAACTTTTACATGCTCTGCTCCAGAAGAAGGAATTTCAACATGAAGGCTTCCTCCATTCCCGTCTGTAACTCCCACCGACCTTTTGGGAATATTCATTCGATCATACAGAATACGGTTCATAATCTGTACCAGATTTCCTGACTGCCCCTGCCAGTAGATGGCACCGTCAGTCATTTCCGCGCCGTCGAAAATATGCATCTGAGGATCATTTAATTCACTGCCCACAGCAACGATATAAATTTTTATTCCCGCTTCCTTTGCCTTCTTAATGGTTTCTGAATATAAGGTGCGTGAAGATTCCTTTGCCTGTTGGCCCGGCATATCGATCTCTCCGTCAGTTACCATGACAATACTACGCTCTACGTTCTCCTCTGTGGAGAAGAGCCCTACTGCCTGATTCAGTCCTTCCCCTGCATTAGTATAGCCCTTGTATATAATAGAGGAAAGCTGTGCACCCATCGGATCCGCCCCTGCACTTAAGGGAATAACCGTCTGAATTCCTGTATTATAGGCTACAAATCCAGTCTTATAATTTGATGGAAGACTGCAGCCTGCCTGTCGTATTGCATCAATAGCAAGGCGGCTTTTATCATTGGAGTTCATAGAACCACTGGTATCCAAAAGGAATACCACCTCACCATTCCTTACATGATACTCATGGTTTTCTTCTGCTGCCCCAGTGACAAGTCTTGCCGGAAACAGCAGCATGATGACCCCGATAAACAGAAAAATCCTTTTTAAATTCTTCATCTCACCCCTCCTGACAAAGTTCTGGTAAATATTTTAAACATCCATACCTCTGCCTTATTTTTGTTAGTTACATTATAATACAAAAAACATTAAAAAAACCGTTCATGTAATATTTAGCGCTCTACATGTAATTTTTGGTAATAAATTGTCGTATTTTCTCCGAATTCAGTTCAAAATACCCCCGATTTTATTTTTTTAAGGTCAATTGCATTCCGAGCTTCCCGCTTTGTAATCGAATTTCACGTTTTGAAATCGACCTTAAATTTTTGAACCCGAAATTCCACAATTGTTATGACTTTCCCGTTTTTCACTTGCTTTCTATGGTATAATCTCTGGTAACAAGATGATTTTGGCG
>NZ_QOHO01000038.1 GCF_003432035.1 Lacrimispora amygdalina | reverse complement strand
AAAAAATCGCTGAAGTCTCATGACCTCAGCGATTTTTCTTTTAGGAGAGTTTTTTTACAGCCCCGGAAGATTCTTAAAAATACCGCCCTTATTTATAATTCCATTGGATTAATTCCAAAATGATCAAAAAGGATTTTTTCCGCTTCCCCATTCCATAATCCCTTATGGGCTTTACAGGATTCACTGAGTTTTTTAAACAGCGGATCAGTCTTTCCCAGCTCTTCAAATTCGTCTATTGCTGTTAAAGGCATATCAAATTGTGTATAAGTAAGTTTTTTCCCTCCGGGTATGGAAGGCAGATTTTTTGTCGCCTCTGCAATGCTGTCAATTCCTCCTACATGGGTTACCATAACAGCCGCTTCAATGGCTCCTTTGGCCGACAGCTGGTTTGCCTCTACCAGATCATCTGTGTTACCGCCTGTGGTTCCCATAATATGTGTGCTTGTGTAGTGGCAGTTATAAAGATTGATTTCCGCCTTAAACCGGCTGTCAGAAGGACCGGCAAAAAAGTTCATGCATCCGTCAAAGGCAAGGAGCTTATCCCCCATCTCTGCCACTTCTTTCACAGGGACATACACAAACACATCATCATAGCCATGGCCTCCGGTAATGGCCGTAAGTTCAGAAATAGGATCATCCATTTCAGCTGTATTAACATAGAGAAGTTCAATTCCTCTCTCCAGAGCTGACTCTTCTGAAATTACTTCCTTTGCCCGGGCAATCCGCTCATCGCTGATATCCGTAACCACAATCATTTTCGGTTTATTTTCAAACTGGAGGCCATAGCTGACCGCTCCCAGCCCCATGGGTCCGCATCCTCCCATAATCAGAATGTTTCCACCAACTTTGGTTCCCATGGCATGATCATAATTCCTTTTGTTGGTATGATAATTGGCATGAAATCCTCCAATGATACAGCTCATTGGCTCTCCCAGGGATGCTTCAAAAAAGCTTTCTCCGGTATAATCCAGAAGACATCCCAGCTCCATCACCTCGTTCGGCATGATGCAGTAAGTACAGGCTCCTCCACAGAATTCATAAGAATATCCCGGTGAATCCAGCTTACCCATATAATTTAATGCAGGCTGCAGAGAAAATTTCTGCCCCGGCTGAAACTGACCCTTCCACTTGTTTCCAACTTCTACAATCAGCCCCGAGCATTCATGACCAACAATCACCGGATTGGTATCCATGTTTTGCGGCGCTCTTTTATGCTTTTTTCCCTGCTTCACCAGTTTGTAGGTGGACATACAGATACTGTCGCTCATGATTTTTACAAGAATCTCATCTTCCTTAATCTGTGGAAGTTCAAACTCCTCCAGTCTCAGATCATCCGTACCATACATTCTTACTGCTTTTGTTTTCATAGTTCCATCCTCCAACCTTATTCACGATTATAATTAAAGTTCCAGCAATTCTACCTGTGTGACCAATTCATCCACCAGGCTGCGGTGAGGCGGCTTAGTCCCTATGCTGGTGACAGCGCCTGCAGAAGCTCCCATGCATAAACGGATGCAGGTTTCAAGGGGAAGCTTTTCATCCCAGCTGTATGCCATGGCAGCAACCAGAGCATCTCCGGCTCCTACGGTGGAATGGGCCTTTACCCGAAGCCCCGGACAACGGTACCGCTTCTCCTTTGTTAAAAAAATGGCACCCATCTGCCCAAGGGAGATTGCAGCCATGGAGACTCCGTGATCAAAAAGTTTCTCTCCCATGGCAACCAGTTCCTGTTCGGAAGCCCTGTAATCCATCTGATAGTGCCGCTCCAGTTCGGAACGGTTGGGTTTTAACATATCCGGCTTTCCTTTTAATGATTCAGAAAACAGCGTGCCGTCCGCATCCAGCAAAACCTTTGCACCTTTTTGGTGAACCTGTTCCGTGATCTTTCGGTATATATCCGTTGGTATCCCCGCCGGTATGCTCCCTGCCAGTACAAACAAAGTATCTGGATTTGCATAGCCGTCCAGCCTGTTAAGCAGGTCTTTAAGCTGTTCCTTTGATACTTCCGGACCAGGTTCATTAAGCTCTGTCACCTCTCCGGTTTCCTCCACCACCTTTAAATTCGTTCTCGTCTCCCCTTTTACGTCCACGAAATCGGTCCTAAGTCCGAGATCAGCCAGGACCTGCCTGATGATGGTGCCGCTGGTTCCTCCCACAAAACCTGTGGCAATGCTCTCTCCTCCTAATTCTCTGATTGTCTTGGAAACATTAATGCCTTTCCCTCCGGCATCAATTTCCACCCGCTTTATTCTGTTTAAATCTCCCCGTTCAAATTTTCCAATATCCACTGTTTTATCTATGGCAGGATTCATGGTTACTGTAACAATCATTAAGAACACCCCTTTCCGGTAAACATGGTATAGATTTCCTGTGCGCTGCACCTGGTGATCCGGGTCACATCATCCGGGTCAGCAAGGCACTGTGCAATGACGGAAAGTATCTCTAAATGCTCCTCTCCTGCTCCTGCGATTCCTATGACCAGTTTCACCATTTCTCCTCCCCAGTCCGTTCCGTCAGGAAACACCATGACTGCAATGCCGGAGCGTCTGATGTTTTTTTTCGCTTCCTCCACACCGTGGGGAAGCGCGATCCCATTGCCGATGTTGGTAGGAAAGGTCAGTTCCCGCCGGAGCATAGCCTCTATATAGGACTCATCCACACAGCCACTTTCGCAAAGCATTCTCCCCACTTCCCTTATGACTGTCTCTTTATCTCCAGGTCTGCAATTCAAACGGATATTCGAAGGTTCCAGAAGTTCTGTATTTTTTTCTTTATTTTTTTTTCCGTATCCAAACACGATATTCGCCTCCTCTGCTAGTGTTCTATTAAATTATAGGGTCTCTATCTTATCTTTTTCAACGAAAACAAAATGGCATTTGGCGCCATCTGATGGCGCCAAAACTAAAAAGCACGAAAAAAAAACCAGGTTCTTTACGAACCCGGCTTTCTGTTTTATTCCTCACATCTTATCCAGATAATGTCTGAAATATTGATTTAAATACTGGGAAACAAAGGCTCTTATCTCCTCTTTTCCTCCATGCCTCACAGCTTCCAGAAATTCCTCTTCCTCAATCAGTCTCTCGCTTAATACCCCCAGGATCTCACTGTTTTCTGCTTCATGGTCATCCTTTGGCACCAGCATAACCAGCACAACACAAACTCCTTTCAAATAGGGGTCACTAAATGGCGTTCCGTCTTTTGTCTGGCAAACCGAGAATACCGGTTTTACCACCCCTTCCGTCCTGGCATGAAGCAGGGCAAAGTTTAAATCAGGGAATATCTGGCTGCTAAGCCGTTCTCTCCTCATTAAATCCTCCTGGATCATGATCTGACGGTCTGCAAAGGATGCCAGTTTTTCACTGACCGCTATGAGCAGTTCCTCGAAGGTGATCCCATTGTCCACCCGATGGTACTCCATGAGCCTGATGACATTTTTAATCTGAACCGCCATAAAATTCACCTGATCCAGCTGAATGGTAAACTCCTTGTTATCCTGTTTTTTAGGCATATATTCGCACTGGCGAACCTTACCCGCAATCCGTTCCATTTCTTCATCGGAAAGCAGTGGGCTTACATACAGGATGTCCGCCTCCTCCTTTAGCGGGACCGTGGATACAAAGAAATCTGTTTTGTTCAGCACATAGGGAGATAAGTCCGTCATACCATAAACAGACAACTCCACCCTGTCTGAAAAATCTCTGGCAATTTTAGATGACATAAGCCGTGAAATCCCGATCCCGCTGGCGCAGACAATCCCTATATTTACCTTTCTCCGATTTTCCTTCCTGCTTTCCATCCGGACCTCAGCCGCACCGAAGTGTACGGCTAAAAACCCGATCTCCGGCTCGGGCACCTCATAGCCATATCGTTCTTCGATTACCCTGGCAACGTTCCTGCACCGCTCAAATATGGCAGGATAGTCCCGTTTGATCTGCTCCAGAAGAGGATTCTGGATCTTCATACCGTTGGCAAGACGAACCAGTGTTGGTTTTAAATGGGCAATCAGTCCCTGGATTACAAATTCCTCATCCTGCTTCAGTAAATAAGCCATGCCATCATTATAGCAGTCGATCATTTCATTGACCACCTCCCACAGCTCCCTGGATTCCTCAATTTCACTTTTTGACTTCTCGTCAATATTCAGCTGCTGTATCTTAGAACCTTTGATGTGAAGGCAGATATAGGCACACTCAATTTCCGGAATCTGAATCTGAAATTCTTCTTCCAGGGATTTGGTTATGGTTTTAGCCAGATCATAATCCTGGTCTTTCTGCAAAAAATCTGCCATAAGAGGATTTTCCTCAATGATCTCCTGCCGGCGGATCCGGTTCACGGCAATCGCCACATGGATCACAAGACCAAGGTAGGAATCCTGGGTCAGATTCAGTATTCGCTTATCCCGTATCCTTAAGATGCAGGCAATCACCCGTTTTACAATATCGTCATCCAGAATTCTGTAAATGTTCCTCTCACTTTTATTCTGAATTACATTTAACACGGACTGGTTCCGGTCTTCATACAGCCCCTGTATCATCTCTGTATGAATGTTTTCATCGATGAACACCCTGAGGGCCCGGCGGAAATCCCGTTCACTGCCCTCTATGAACACACCGTATCCCGGCTTTCTCTTAATTTCCAGATGATACTTGTGAAACCACTCTTTGACTGCTTCCAAATCCGAGCTGACGGTGGCCTCGCTGACCCCGAATATATCACTATAATAATACAGCTTTTTTAACGTCTTATCCTTGAGAATTTCCAGGACAAGACGCTTCTGGCGTTCCATCCGGTCAGAAACATCAAGGGCATCATCGGCTTCAAGTTCCGCCTTTAGGACTTCCATTTGGGTCCTGTCTCCTTCCAGCCAGATGCCAGTCCCGGTTTTGGAGCAAAAAGTCAGGCCATATTTCTTAAGTGCCCTGGGAATGTATTCCAGCTCCCTCTGCACCGTTCTTTTACTGATATGGATCTGGTCTGCAAGCTGCTTCACGGGAACAGGCCCGTGCTCTTTCAGCAGAGCCAGAACGATTTGCTGCATCCTGGGCGTAAAATCATTACCCGCCATCTCATCCACCTCCCATTAACCAGTTGAGGAGTTCCTTATAACCAGACATATCTGTTAAATTGTCCACCGTAAAGCATGGAATATGAATTCCTGTCAGGAAACGGGCAAAATCCTTCTGGCAGACAACGGCATCTGCATCAGCAGGAATGCGGTCAGCTGACACATGGAATACCTCTACACCGGACAGGCCTTCCAGTCTCAGTCTTTTCTTAAAAAGGGCACTGGCCATGGCACTGGAGCCCATTCCTGCGTCGCAGACAAAATATACTCTGGCATGTTCCATTCTCTTCATCGGCATCTCTTCACCCTTTTGCTCTTTTTCTTTATCAATAAATGATTTCTCTCTCTTCCCCAACAGAATCAGACAGGACAGAAGGCAGGACACCGCAGCAGAGATAAGGATCCCCATAACAATCCCAAACCAATGCTTTTTGTCCGCCATAATCAGTATGGTAATGATGCTTCCAGGGGAAGCCGGCCCCAAAAGACCGCTGCCTGTCACCATGAAACAGTAATTTCCCGCAATGCTGCCGGCTATGGCACCAGCCAGCAACCGGATATCTGACAGTATATAGGGAAAATAAACCTCATGGATACCTCCCAGAGACTGGATAATAAGGCTTGAGACCATTGATTTTCTCATATTCCGGTAAACCAGGGTATAAGCAAGAAGAACCCCGAATCCCGGCCCGGGATTGGTTTCCAAAAGGAACAAAATGGAACTCCCCTGGGTTTTCAGCTGTTCCAGCCCCAGCGGCAGAAAAATGCCGTGGTTGATCCAGTTATTAAAAAAAACAATTTTTAACGGCTCTACTACAAAGCTGATAAAAGGGATGATTCCCCTGTCTATCATAAGCGATAAACCATTCCCCAAAAATCCCAGCAGCCATTCTGCCTCCGGTATCACAAAAACATAGGCAGCGCCTCCGGCAAGCAGCCCTAAAGATGCTAAATATAAGTTGCTAAAGAGCATCTCAAAGCCGGAGGGGATCCAGTTCTTGACCCGGTCCAACCCCCTCTTGCATAAAAATCCGGCCATACTGCCTACCATAACAGACAGGATCATGGCAGAAGCAGGCTCTGCCATAACAACAACAGAAGCGGCAAGGGTGCCGGCTAACCCGCCGACCTCCCCGCCGCACATAGTGCCTGCTTTATATCCCATAAACACCGGAATCACCAGAGAAGATAAAACTTTAGACATTTCATACAGGTGCTCATTCTGTAATATGCCTGCTGAAAAGACTGACAGCAGTCCTGCTGTCACAAACAAAGGTATGCATTCAGCGATCACCCTGCTGTAATACTTCAGTACTTTCCCCGCTAATTTCATCTGTGAAATTCCCCTTCTGAACCCATTATATATTTTTGTACATATTATATCATGGTTTATAATCAGATGAAAGGCCGTAGTTTACTATGAATTTTATCTAATTGCCTTTTAATGATTCCACTAGCTGGTCATATTCCGGAGCTGCCATAAAATTAGTGATCAGAACCAGTTCTGCCTCCGGATTGCTGTGAGCCGCACGCTCCTTCAATTCCTTATGAGTCACTACAATCTGGGCATCCTGTGGAATTGAGGATACCGGGGAGTGAACCACTTCAATATCTCCGAATCCTGCCGCCGCCAGCTTTTTTTTCAATACGGTAGCACCCATTGCGCTGGAACCCATACCTGCATCACAGGCAAATACAATTTTTTTAACCAGACTACCAGATACTGTTGTCTTTTCCACTGTCTGATTTCCTTTTGACTCCTGCTTCATCTTTTTAACTTTATCCTTCGATTCATCCAGATCTCCGCTTTTTCCTGTAAACCGAAGCAGAGGAAGAGCAACAAGGAAGGAAACAGCGGCAGCTACTGTAACACCTGCCAGCGTACCAAAGTATCCGCCTCTTGGTGTCATTGCAAGAACAGCAAGGATGCTTCCAGGAGATGCCGGTGAGGTCAATCCCACACCAAGAAGCTGGAACACAAAGATTCCGCTGGCTCCGCCTGAAATAACCGCCAGAAGTAAAAGAGGGTTCATCAGGATGTAAGGGAAATAAATCTCATGAATTCCACCTAAAAAGTGAATGATGATTGCGCCTGGTGCTGAGCTTTTGGCAGATCCTTTCCCAGCAATACAATAAGCAAGCAAAATACCAAGTCCCGGTCCCGGGTTTGCCTCCAGAAGAAAGAATATGGATTTACCCATTTCTTCTACCTGCTGGATTCCCATAGGAGAAAGAATCCCATGGTTAACAGCATTGTTTAAGAACAGGATCTTGGCAGGCTCAATAAAGACGCTTGCCAGAGGCAGCAGTTTATGATCCACAAAGAACCCAACCCCTGATTCCATTACCCGGTTCATAACCTCTACAAAAGGAGCAACTCCCTTCAAAGCGATCATTGTTAAGATGGCACCGATGATGCCCAGAGAAAAGTTGTTAACCAGCATCTCAAAGCCGGCAGGGACCTTCCCCTCTATTTTACGGTCAAACTGCTTAATCACCCAGGCACTGACAGGACCCACGATCATTGCCCCCATAAACATGGGAACACTGGAGCCAACGATCACTCCCATGGCTGTGATTGCACCGATTACGCCGCCTCGCTGGCCATAAACAACCGTACCGCCTGTATATGCGATCAATAGCGGCAGAAGCGTGCTGGCCATAGGAGAAACCAGAGCCCCGATGGCTTCATTGGGATACCAGCCCGTTGGAATAAACAATGCCGTAATCAGTCCCCATGCAATAAATGCACCGATGTTAGGCATTACCATACCGCTTAAAAAGCGGCCAAATACTTGTACCTTCTCTTTCATTTTACATACCCTCACTTCATGTTATAGTATTTACTGTGTGTTCCGTGGAAGGTATGATTGGCCAATCAATTCCTTTTCATAGCCTTATTATAATCAATGTGATCCTTAAATTTCAACACGAAGTAACTGGGATTTGGCGCTAATTTTAGTGCCAAATATTAAAAACCATAAAATCCTTGCTCTATCCATAAAAAGAAAGATGCCGCTCCCAGCAATAAATCACTGTTTTTGCGGCATCCTTCTCACATAATGATTATAAATATTCTTTTAACAGGGAAACCTTGTCGAGCTTTTCCCATGGCAGATCTAAATCGTTTCTGCCAAAATGTCCGTAAGCAGCAGTCTGCTTATAGATTGGACGGCGTAAATCCAGCATTTTAATAATACCCGCCGGACGTAAATCGAAGTTTTCACGAATAATCTCAACCAGCTTTTCATTGCTTACTTTTCCGGTACCAAAGGTATCTGCCATGATGGAAGTAGGGTGAGCCACTCCGATGGCGTAAGATAACTGTATTTCACACTTATCTGCAAGACCGGCTGCCACGATGTTCTTTGCAACGTAGCGGGCTGCATAAGCTGCGGAACGGTCCACCTTGGTGCAGTCCTTTCCTGAAAATGCTCCGCCGCCATGACGGGCATATCCGCCGTAGGTGTCCACAATGATCTTACGGCCGGTAAGACCGCTGTCTCCGTGTGGCCCGCCGATTACAAAACGGCCGGTAGGATTTATAAAAAATTTAGTGTGATCATCTACAAGTTCAGCCGGAAGAATCTCATCAAACACATACTTTTTGATGTCTTTATGAATCTGTTCCTGGCTGACATCCTCATCATGCTGAGTGGATAATACCACAGCATCAAGGCGGAGAGGTTTGCCGTTCTCATCATATTCTACCGTCACCTGGGTTTTTCCATCAGGACGAAGATAAGTTAAGGTTCCATTCTTACGCACTTTTGTCAGCTGAAGTGCAAGCTTATGAGCCAGTGCGATGGGATATGGCATATATTCTTCTGTCTCGTTGCTGGCATAACCGAACATCATTCCCTGATCTCCGGCTCCGATGGCATCGATTTCTTTCTCTGACATCTTGTTTTCTTTCGCTTCCAGCGCACGGTCAACACCCATTGCAATATCCTTGGACTGTTCATCCAGTGCAACAATCACTCCGCATGTGTCACAGTCAAAACCGTATTTTGCACGGTCATAACCGATCTCTCTTACGGTTTCACGCACTACCTTCTGAATGTCCACATATGCCTGGGTTGTGATCTCACCCATAACCATGACAAGACCGGTTGTCGTACAGGTTTCACAGGCCACACGGCTCATCGGGTCCTGTTTTAACATCTCATCAAGTATGGCATCAGAAATCTGATCACACATTTTATCCGGATGTCCTTCTGTAACGGATTCGGATGTAAATAATAATTTTTCCATGTTGTCATTTCCTCCTCTACTTCACATGGGGGAATAACAAAAAGAAAAGTCCGCAGCAACGCGGACTTGATTCAACTTGTATCAAATCCTCTTATTGCTCGATTTCTCGCTCAGGTTGGCACCTTCCAGACGCTTCTTATGGTTAAAACCATAAAACTGACCGGGGTTGCCGTGACTTCACAGATCCTTTGTATCTCCATCACTCTGAATAAGGGATATTACGACTTTTCATTTGTTATTCAATTAGCAGTTATGATATCTGCTTTTTTATTCTACTCTAATAACGGACATATGTCAATAGTCTTGCAGATTTTCTGTCAGTCCCAAAGTTTTTCGGGATAAAGGCCTGCCGCCTTAAAACCTGCAATGGCATCAACTACCGTCTTTTTATCTTCCTGATAGGTAACTCCATACCAGCGGTCTGAACTTTTCAGCACAGTTACCTCTGCTTTATTCTCTTTTAGAAGCTCATCAACCACAAACGGCAGGAAGTACTCGCATTTAAGGGGATTTGCTTTTAACTCCCTGTTTAAGAAAACAGGGAACCGTTCTTTCAGCTCCTTTAAAATACTTCCGGTAAATCCCCATAAATTCATGGATACAAGAGTATCTTCGGAAAGACCGGTCCAGGCTGCACCGTCATCTTCCAAATATTCCGCTCTCTCCCCATGTTTTTCTATTCTGGTTCTCTCGCAGATGTCGGTCAGCAGTCCGTCTTCTGAAACCGTGCATACCCCTCTCGCCACATGACCATTCTCTGTCAGTGTGTTGTAGAGCTTATAACCAACCATGGAAAACTCATATCTGTCCACTTCCTGGACTTCAGATAAGAAGTTGAAAACAGAGACAAAAGCACTTTTTCCATAGTAATCGTCGGCATTAATCACAGCAAAGGGACCGTCAATCACTTCTTCACAGCACAGGATGGCATGCCCCGTTCCCCACGGCTTTACACGACCCTCAGGCACTTTATATCCCTCAGGGAGTTTAAAAAGTTCCTGATAAACGTATTCCACTTTTACGTGCGCTGCCATACGGTCTCCGATGTGTTCCTTAAATTCCTTTTCAATTGCCTTCTTAATGATAAATACTACCTTTTCAAAACCGGCCTCCACCGCATCATAAATGGAAAAATCAATGATCTTGTTTCCCTGGGCATCCACCGGATCAATCTGTTTTAATCCGCCGTACCGGCTGCCCATACCCGCCGCCATAATAACCAGAACCGGTTTCTTCTTCATTTCCATAGCCCCTTCCTCCTGTCAAGCAAAACGGCGGGGGAGTCCCCCGCCTAGCCTACTTTTAATTTAAATTTCTGAGCCTCTTTTTCTGAGTCCACCTTTTCAATCATGGCCCCCAGTCCCTGAAGCTTATCTTCAAAACATTCATAACCTCTTTGAATATAACCGATTTCATCCACAACGGTATATCCATCTGCTGCAAGACCGGCAATCACCAGCGCTGCTCCTGCACGTAAATCGGGAGCATTCACGAAGGCTCCGGTTAAACCGGATACACCGTCAATAACAGCTACGTTGCCTTCCACCTTTACGTTGGCTCCCATACGGGACAGCTCATCCACATAGCGGAAGCGGTTCTCAAATATACTCTCAGTCACTACACTGGTACCGCCTGCCAGAGCGAGTGTTACTGCCATCTGAGGCTGCATATCAGTGGGGAATCCCGGATAGGGAAGTGTCTTGATATCTGTGTGTTTCTGATTGGTTTTTCCCACTACACGGACTGCATCATCAAATTCCACAACTTCACAGCCCATCTCAAGAAGCTTGGCCGAAATGGCTTCCAGGTGCTTTGGAATCACATTCTTTACCATAACATCGCCCCGTGTAATTGCTGCCGCACACATAAATGTGCCTGCCTCAATCTGGTCGGGAATAATGGAATATTCCGTTCCGTGAAGTCTGGAAACGCCTTTGATTCGAATGGTATCAGTACCGGCTCCTTTAATATTGGCGCCCATACTGTTTAAAAAGTTAGCGACGTCAACGACATGAGGTTCCTTTGCCACGTTCTCAAGAATAGTCTGTCCTTCCGCCAGGGTTGCAGCCATCATAATGTTGATGGTAGCTCCTACACTGACCACATCAAGATAGATATGGCTTGCTACAAGATCAATCGCGTGGGCAATCACTGCTCCCCGTTCAATCTTAACATCGGCTCCCAGTGCACGAAAGCCCTTTAAATGCTGGTCAATGGGTCTGCTTCCAATGTTGCAGCCTCCCGGAAGGGGAACCTGGGCACTTTTATATTTTCCAAGCATCGCTCCGATAAAATAGTATGAAGCTCTGATTCTGCGTATATATTCATCATCAACCGATACTTCACGGATTGTCTGTCCATTAATACGGACCGTATGTCTGTCAATCCGCTCCACTTTCGCTCCAATTTCTTCGATTGCTTCCAGTAACACATTAATATCTCTCACATCAGGCAGATTATCAATCAGCACATCCTCATCTGTCATGATAGCTGCTGCCAGAATTCCCAAAGCGGCATTCTTGGCTCCCCCTATGGTCACTTCTCCAACCAGGGGATTACCGCCTTTCATAATATACTGCTCCATTTCACACCTCTGACTATCCTTTTATCTATTACAATTCTCTTAATTTTTAACATTCGCCTTTCATGATTATAACATATCTTACGAATTTGTAAAGAGAACGCATTTTCTTATTCAAAAAATACTCCGCAGACAAAATCATTTCCAAGGCCTGAAAAGTAAGCAGAGGCATCATTTAAGCCCATTTTCTGGCTTTCTTTGGTTTCCGGATTGTAGAGTGTAACATTATACTGGTCATAGCCTGAAATGAGCAGAAATCCTCCCTGTCCTGTGTAAGCAGCTACCGGACAGCCCTGCCCGATGAAATAAAGGATCTGATTTAAGGCAGCTCCCCTGGCGTCAATCATAAAGACACCCTCCGTTAATCCGTTTTCCTTAAAGCCTGACAGATTTCTAAAAAAAGCCGCCCCTGTTTTCAATGGGTCCTTCATATTTTTAACAGGAGGCCGGTTAACCCGGTTCCACAATATCTCCTGATTCTGGTCTGTAACAATCCCCATCTTATCATAAGCAAGTTCCAAAGCCTTAATGAAGCTTTTACTGCCTCCCAGATAATGACCTCCTGCATAGGCCAGAAACCTGTTTTCCTGAATTTTGGGGCGGCTCTTTAATTCAACCACCTCAGTTGTTTCATAGGCTACTTTTTTGGGGACTGCAATCGTTACATTCCGGCTTGTTGCTTCCTGGTCCAGCTGGACGAAGAAAATCTTTTTACGGTCCTCTGAAGCATACCAGCCGATTCCTTTCAGTTCTTCAGCGGAAAGTTCCTGGTTGCAGACGATGGTATCCTGTCTGGAAACTGAATAGGACTGATCCCCGTTTTTTTGCACCTGGGTCAAATGAATCCGGCTTCCGTCCACTGTAACATCCGCAATATAAGACTGATCCTGTTCATATTTTTTGACAATCTCTCCACTCTGGTCCATAATCTCAATCCGATACATGGGAGCATCCAGAACTCTTCCGTTTTGTGTCCAGATATCGCCGTCTTTTGCGATACCGTATATGAAATCATCGCCTACAAAACCCAGAGGACGGAACTTATTATCCTCTCCTCCGTTGATCTCCCTTTTGATACCTGTATCTAAATCCATCAAATGTATGACACTGGCACCATAAACGTCGCTGCCTTCCTGCCATGCAAAATGACGTTCTGTACTGCTGACTGCATAACCACCCTCAGAAAGAGAATCTGCCAGCACCATATATTCGTTGCTGTTTAAATCAATTCCATAAACCGATCTTCCGGCCATAAGGTAGAGCATCCCATTGGTTCCCAAATGAGAAAGCTGATCCACCTCTTCCTTCAGCATCTCAAAAGATGATGTGACCGGTGTAAAGAAACGCTCTCCTATGGCATTCTCTCCGCTGTCATAGCGGTAAAGAGCGATTCCCATACTTCCTTCGTGAATTCCCCTGTTCATATATCCGTAAACAAGAAAATCCACATCGCCGTTGTCGCCCACTGACAAAATCTTAATGTCATGCTGGTTATATCCGCTGCGAAGGCCGTCGTCTGTTCCGCTTCGGAATGAAAATACCTTTACTGCATGACCCTGTTTCTGATCATAGGTCCATAAATCCCGGTTAATTCCATAGGCAATACAATTTCCTCCGGGACTTTTTTTCGTCTGTACTTCATCAGCATTGGTAATTCCCAGTGTAATCCGTTTTCCCGAAAACAGTTCTTTCTGTCCGGAGAAGATCTGATTGGTACTCCGTTCAAAGTCCATCAGATAAATGCGCCGGCTGTCCCATTTCATCGTGAAGGAATCTTCCACTTCATATAGTTCTCTGTCATCCCCTTCGCCTGTCCGCGCTGCCTGATATTCCAGACTGACACTGCACATCACGCCGTCTAAATCCTTCAGGGTGGCACGAATTTCCCCTACCGGCTCCATCGTCAGTCCTCCCCATGTGAGCTGGGAAAAGCTGGACCGGATAGACACATGTCCAAGAGAACTGTTATCCTCGGAATTACTGGTTTCAAGATACGTGGTTAACTCTTTTGCCTGATCATAGTGAAAAGTCCTGGTGGTGAAATCTACGGCAAAATCGATCATATCCTTGCCATTGGTATTGTCTGTCCACATAATCCTTGTATAATAATAAAGTGTTCCGTTTTCCGATGTGTCCAGAGTAAGTATCAGTATATAATCCTTGTCTTTTGTCAGCAGATTCTGTATGGGGAGCACAGCCTTTACTGTTCCATCTTCCTCATCCCACCTGCTCAGACTGGTCCGTTCCACCAGACGGCTTAAATCAAGACTGCGCACTTCATACTGAATGCCGGTTATACTGCCGTTATAATCTGCAATCCCAAGGCTTAAATTTCTGTCCTGGGGAAGGACAGTGAGGGCTTCCCGTGAAACAGTCTGTGCCATATCCTGAACATAGCCATGCAGCAGATTCATCTTTCTTCCGAACATATCCGCGTATACAACAGGAAGTGATGCCTCATCCATGGAGGTATATACCATCACATCGCTTTTTTCCGTATTTCTCTGATTCCACATAAAATAAACTGCGATAGCCAACAGGAATACCACAGATAAAATTCCAATCTTTTTAGCCAAACGATTCATATAAAACATCCTTTATTTTTCCAATTTTATCTTCTTTATTGTATACAATAATAGACAAAACTACAATGAAAACTTTCTTAAACATTCGTTAATTGGCGTAAAAAACCGGTTGGCGTAGATTTCATATCTTATTTTAACTGTTGATATTCTTAAACTGCTCCGCCAGCTGATAGGAAGTACCTTCTCTGGTAATTACAAAGATCGTATTATTGCCAGCTATGGTTCCTACAATTTCATTCCAGCCCAATTCATCAATAACTGTACATACAGAAGCCGCCATGCCTGGCTCACAGTCAATAACAATCACATTCCCTGACTGCTCCACTGCCCTGACTGCCATGGAAAACAGTACAAAAAGCCTGTGGGAAATCTGGTGTCTGGATATAATACTGCTTTGAATATACCCCTCCCCGCTTACTCCCTTTATCAGGTTCATCTCACGGATATCCCTTGATAAGGTGGCCTGGGTGACATCAATCCCCTCCCTGCTTAAATATTCCTTAAGCATTGTCTGTGTCGTGATGGGCTGCTTCCTGATCAATTTAAGAATTGTCTTCTGACGCCTGATTTTTCCATTATCCTTTTCTAATTCATTCACCGTATTCCCCTTTTACCTGTTGACCTAAAAAATCTCAACTCCAGCTTCCATGTCACGGTCAGGAATCATAAAGGACACATTCCCTTCCCGATCCTCCGCCACCATAAGCATCCCTTCCGATTTCATTCCTGCTATTCTGGCAGTTTTCACATTTTCCAGAACCATCACTTTTTTTCCTATAACTTCTTCGGTTTCATAATATCCTTTAAGACCGCACAGGATCTGACATGTCTTATTCCCAACCTCCACCTGAAAGCATAAAAGCCGGCTGGACTGATTTACTTCCGTACATTTTACAATCTTTCCAACTTTAAATTTCATTTTGAACAGATGATCACATGACACATACTCTTCTTTCTGGTATTCCATCTTTCCCCCTCTTTTTTCATCAGTTGACAAGCACAGCCTGAGTTGCCCGAAACTCATTGGGCAGAACATGCCTGAACTGGATAAAGTTTCTGCGAAATGTCTTTACCGTTCCATAGCCTACTTCTATAGCAATATCAGTAATAGATTTATCCGTATCAAGAAGCAGCTCACAGGCTTTGTCAATCCTGAGCCGGTTCACAAAATCAGAGAAATTGCATTCAACCTGCATCATTAAAAGCCGGTTCATCTCCTCTATGGAAATACCGAATCTTTCTGATGTTTCAAGCGCCTGTATCTCCTCCTGATAATTTCTGGAAATATACTCCACCAGCTGGTAAGCCATCTTTTTCTCTTCTATATTTGTTATGTTCAAAACCCTTTGATACGTTCTGCGGTAATTACTGATCTTATTTTCCATACGGTAGGAAAATACCTTGGATATATGTGCTGCATCCACATATCCAAGAACAGGCGCTATTTCCTCCAATGTCATATCCGTATACAATAAATAATTGATTGTTTTTACAATCCGCATTTCACTGACCAATTCATGAAATGCAAGTCCTGTCTTTTCAAAGATATACATCCGGACCGATGATCTGCTTAAATAAAACTGTTTTGCTATTCTCTCCAGAGTTATCTTCTCTCCAAGATGCATGTAGATGTAACGTAAGATCAGCAGCCGGTTATCCTCTGAACCGTTTTTTATACATATCTTTTTATCCCTGCTGTCAATCACGCGGCAAAATGCAATGATCAAAGAGGAAACGAGCATAATTATATTTATTTCCTGATAGGATCTTCTTTCCCTGAAATCCAGTACAGATTCCACCCCTGCCTCTTTTCTGATTTTCAGGAACAGGTATCCCACCTCTTCTCTCATTTCCTCCGTAAGATATGCATATGGAGTTTCTTCCAGTTTCTTTAAAACAGAAACAGGATCTGACATGGAGGTAGAGGATTTTATCGTTTCCGCCACCACATCATAATTATATTTAACAATTTCAAAGCTTAAAGCCTCTTCCACCTCTACAATCTGTGTGCACTCCCATGGCAGTACAGATAGCAATACTCCTGATTTTAGTTCGTACCGTTCCCTGTCTACCTCGATACTGCCTTTTCCTTCTCTCACTAAAATGAATCTCGGACTTTTGTGATACAACGGCAAAGTTCTTTCCGCGATTGTTTCGTAATCAAAGGTGCATATTTTTTTTATATCTATCTTTGAGCAGAAATGTGACTGCAGCTCAATATACTCCTTCATCTTATCAAATCCTTCCAGATTTTGCGTAATACGTTAATAAGTTATCGTATATTCATTTGTTTTATTATAATATAAGTATTTCTATACATACCTGGAGGAAAAGTATCCCATTTTACCTTATTATTAAATAAAATGGGATGGTATTTTTAATTTTCTCCATTAACTTATTTGCTTATAATCCTTGTTCCAGCTTTACCGTTTAAAGCCACCGCCGCCTTTTCCAGAGAGCAGATAATGGATACGCCCTCTTTTTTCTGCTCTATGAATTTCATAGCGGCATTTACCTTTGGAAGCATACTTCCAGCAGCGAAATGTCCTTCCTTAATATACTGTTCTGCCTGTGCCAGAGTAATCTGGGAAAGGTCCTGCTGATTTGGTTTGCCAAAGTGAATGGAAACTTTATCAACAGCTGTCAGTATAATAAATGCATCTGCATCCACCAGCTCTGCCAGTTTTTCAGCCGCCAGATCCTTATCAACTACTGCATCGACTCCATGATAAGAGCCATCCGGCTCCTTAACTACGGGAATTCCGCCTCCCCCTCCTGCAATGACCACATGGTGGGAATTGATCAGCGTATTTAAGGAAATTCTTTCATAGATACTTACCGGCTTGGGGGAAGCAACTACCCGGCGGTATCCGCGTCCGGAATCCTCCGCATACTTCTGACCGGTTTCCTCCATCAGGCGCCTTGCTTCTGCTTCATCATAATATCTTCCAATCGGTTTCGTGGGATTTTGAAAAGCCGGATCCTTTTCATCCACGATTACCTGTGTGAGCATGGTAATCACGACCGTATCCTGAATTTGCTTCTTAACGAGTTCCTGATCAATTGCCTGCTGGAGATGATAACCGATATACCCCTGACTCATTGCCGTGCACTCAGGAAGATGCATTTCGGGTACGATTAAAGCCTCATGACCTTTCTCAAAAGCAAGGTTGATCATTCCTACCTGGGGACCATTCCCATGGCATACGACCACCTCATATCCTGCCTTCACTATATCCACAACAGCTTTTGCCGTAATTCTTACCCTTTCCAGCTGTTCTTCTGATGTATTGCCCAGAGCATTTCCGCCCAGCGCGATTACAATTCTTTTCACCCTGACCAACCTTTCTAGCAAAGCGTTGCATACATCACAGCTTTAATGGTATGCATACGATTTTCTGCCTCATCAAATACCTTGGAATATTTTGCTTCAAATACTTTATCTGTCACTTCCATCTCAGCCAGACCGAATTTCTGATAGATATCCTCACCAATGGTTGTTTTTCTGTCATGGAAAGATGGGAGGCAATGCATAAAAATGGCCTGACTTCCGGCATTTTCCATGACCTTTTCATTAACCTGATACGGGCTCAACAGTTTGATACGTGTGTCCCATACACAATCCGGCTCTCCCATGGAAACCCATATATCCGTATATACAACATCAGCACCCGTTGTTCCTTGCTGTACATCATCCGTTAATGTTATGGAGCAATGGTTTTCTGCAGCAATCTTTCTGCACACCTCGGTCAGTTCTTCAGCCGGCCATAAATCCCTTGGAGCGCAGGCTGTAAAATTAAGCCCCATTTTGGCACATGCCACCATTAAGGAATTTCCCATATTATTTCTGGCATCTCCCATAAAAGTAAAGTTTATTCCTTTTAAAAATCCAAAATGCTCCTCAATTGTCAGAAGGTCTGCAAGCATCTGTGTGGGGTGAAACTGATCCGTTAACCCGTTCCAGACGGGAACGCCCGCATACTGGGCAAGTTTGGTAACCAGTTCCTGGCTGTAACCCCGGTATTCAATTCCGTCATACATTCTTCCAAGGACTCTGGCTGTATCTTCAATGCTTTCTTTTTTTCCCATCTGTGAGCTGCCCGGGTCAAGATATGTAACTCCCATTCCCAGATCATTGCCTGCCACCTCAAAGGAACAGCGGGTTCTTGTAGACGTTTTTTCAAATAAAAGAACAATATTCTTTCCCACAAGATATTTGTGAGGAGTGTTGCTTCTCTTTAAGTCCTTAAAATTCTTAGCCAGATCAATCAGGTAACGAATTTCCTCCGGTGTAAAATCCAGTAATTTTAAATAGCTTCTTCCTCGTAAATTAACTGCCATTTCTTTTTCTCCTTTTTCTTTAGTAATTAACCGGTTCACGATCAAGCGGCATGCTCATGCAGCGGGGGCCGCCTCTTCCCCTGGACAATTCGGCACTTGGAATTTCCAATACATTCAGCCCCCGCTTTTTCAATAATTCATTGGTTTTTGTGTTTCGCTGATAGGTGACAATGGTTCCCGGTGAGATGCAAAGAGTATTGGAGCCGTCATTCCACTGCTCTCTTTCTGCTGCAATCATATCCTCTCCTCCGCATTTGATCAGCTCAACCTTATCTATTCCAAGGCTTTTCTCAAGTACGGTCTCTAGATCAGAATTCAGAACTTCTACTTTAATATCACCTCTGCAGTTTCCTTTTTCAATCTTGTAAATCCGCAGAGGTCCCAGTATTCCCGGGTGAATGGTAAACTTGTCGTAATCAATCTGGGTAAATACCGTATCCAGATGCATAAATGCCCGGCTGTTAGGAATATTAAATCCGAGAATTGTCTCAATAGTACTGTTTTCATTTCCGAAAATATTCTTTGCCAGCAGTTCAAGGGCATCTGGTTCCGTTCTTTGGGAAATACCAACAGCAAGAATCTTATCGTTGATGTTTAAAATATCTCCGCCTTCAATATGAAACGCATTGTAACGGTCATAATATTTATCAACTTTTCCCTTAAAATCCGGATGGTATTTGAAAATATACTCGCCATAAATCGTCTCCCGGTTTCTGGTAACTGAATACATACGGTTCAGACTGACTCCATTCCCGATGCATGCGAATGGATCACGGGTAAAGTAAAGATTTGGCATGGGATCAATTACCAGCTTAGAGGGGTCGCTCATAAGATCTACCAAAGAATCGCTTTTTGTATAATTAAGCTCTTTTAGTACAATTCCTTCCATGGATTTTAAAACGAGTGCTTTGCTGTCATCCTTAAACTGCATCATATAATCGTAAATTTTCTTCTTATACAGTCCAGTAGAAATTCCGGCTTCATTGATCCATTGCTTTATGAACTCATCTCTGATTTCATAGCTTAAATCCAGTACCTCGGCCATAACATCTTCCAGATACAATACCTCTACGCCATTGTTTCTTAATGTCTCGGCAAATGCATCATGCTCCTGCTGCGCAGCCTCTAAAAAAGGAATATCATCAAAGAGAAGCCTCTCCAGTGTATCTGGTGTCAGATTTAATAATTCCTTTCCCGGTCTGTGCAGCAATACTCTTTTTAAGCGGCCAATTTCACTTTTTACATTAATACTCTGCATAATTAATAACCTCCTTTTATGTTTTATCATTGGCATTTTGTAACGCTTTTGCTTTCTCGCATTCACGTCTCCCAAAGAATAGCATCAAAAAATCGGGTTTGGAATAAACCTTTCCATTTATTTTTATGCATAGTTATACATATTAAACAAAACCACGCCTAAACCTTATACATTATGCACAATTTTTTCTTGATCTTTGCACTCCTGTTTGCTATACTGAAAGGAAAAAACCCGAAGGTAATTATGAAGCTGTTACTTTACTTATACGACAATATACTTTTAATTTTATACTTTGGAGTGTGCCTTCTCGCCTTCTGCCGCTACTTAAGTGAGCGGTGCTGCATCTCTGCCAGTCTGTCCGCACTCTATCTCTGTTTATCTGTCAATCAGCTTATTGCAGCCATGGCAGAATTTCTCCCTGAATTCGGCCGTCTCTACCAGACTGTCTATTTCACTATGCCCGTATGGAATACGGTTATATCCATAACCGCTGCTATCTGCCTCTTAAACCTGGGTTATCAGCTAAACCACACATCAAAGTTTCCATTTCATGAATACATGATTCTGTGTATATTCATTTTTCTTCTGTTGCTGATTCCCACCTTAAAAAGCAGCAGGACTACTTTGTTTCTTTACAGCTCTCTGTTCCCTCTCTCCTTACTTTACAGAGGATTGTCCTTTCACGCTCTTATGAATCAGGAAGCCAGCAGGCAAACAAGGAAGTTTTTTTCTGATTTTCGATCTGTGCTATCCCGATCCGTTCTCCTGTTTTCTCTTTTGGGTATCATAGAAAACTATATCAGGATTTTTGTTTTCCCTGTTCCCAACAGGCTGTCCTTTTGCCGTATTTTTTCCATTGACTTTTTATTTGGCATATCCGCCCTGGTTTATATCTGTTTTTTCCTGCGAAAAACAGCAGCTCTGCGCACATGCAAAGCTGCTGTAAATTCCCAGGAACAGGTACCGGAATCTTTCGCTTCTCCAGATACCGAATCTGTCTCTTATTATTCTTTTTGTAAAGCCTATTCCCTCACTCTGCGAGAACAGACCATCCTTACGGAGCTGTTAAACCGCACCACTGATGAGCAGATCAGCGCCAAGCTTCTTATCTCATCCTTTACCGTCCGTTCCCATGTCCATAACCTCTTAAAAAAAACCGGTTCAAAGTCCCGGCAGGAATTATATGCCCTTTACGAGAGCGCGAAAAAACAGAAGTCAGGTTAACTGTGTCTGCTCCCGGCTTTCATAAAACTTCTCATATTTGCCAATCAGTTCCGACCGGTTCCTTGAATCCGTTTTTTCATAGATCCCATGAGCATGAAATTTTACGGTTCCCACAGACAACCCCAGTTCTTCTCCCATTTCCTGATAGGTTTTGTCCTTCAGCAGCAGATACAGTACATCACGCTGGCGATTGCTTAATCCGTAAGCCCCGGCAAAAGGGTCTTCCGGATAAGGAGTCTCTACCTCGCAAACTGCCGCAACAGAAATAGGAATCCCGGGCTCCATTCTCGCAGCTGGTTCACTTCGCTGAATCAGCTGCGAGAATCCGCTCTTTACCCCGATCACTGCCAGGATCACGAAAAATATGTCTTCACTTAAATTATGCTCCATAAACACCTTCAGATTCAACGTATTGATCACATATTGAAAGTGGAAGATAACCATGCTGTCTTCCGCAAAAATCAGCACGGAAAAGATGCCCCCAATGAGAAAAACAAACCGGTATTCCCTGATCCTTATTTTATACTCCCTGTCTTTCGTAGAAGCATACCGGATAAAATAATAAAAAGCAAAGCATGCCAGATATATTTGCCGGATGGTATAAAATACCCAGTGCTGACTGACTGATCCGTTTAAATCTCCGACATAGACCGTTACACAGATCAAAGGCATCATAATGATTACATGAAGAATGCCGATCTTTTTCTCAAGTAAAGAAGCGGTAAGTAGCATATACAGGGTACTTATGGCAATTCCGCAGATTACCTTAACGCTGAAATAGGTCAATACATTATAGGCTCCTTCAAAAAGAGGCAGTTCGAGCAAAAATTCTGACATGAAAATAATCATGGAATTCAGGCAGTAAAAGAACATAAGCATGCCGGTCTCAAACTCCCGGACATGCTTTGTTTTGCAATATGCAGTTACATTAATCGTACAGGAACAGGCAAATATTATAATTAATACGATGTCGAAGATAAAAATTGTTGTACTCATTTGGACCTCACATTATCCATTCTGCTTCTCCTCTGAAACACCTTGCATCACTGCCGTTTCCAATCGTTCTCCATATGTCGAATCATATCATTAAAAGTAAATTTTTGTCAATTTCGCCGCCTGAATTTTATGTAAGCAAGCCCACACAGGGTAATGTAATGATCCGAGATTCATGATCAGACAGCAATTCTACCAGTTATCAGCATGTAAACAGATATTGCTGCACCAATAAGAATGAACATAATTACGATTCGCTCTTTTGTGGAAAAGATCTTTTCCACTCCGTTTTCTTTTCCTGCTTTAACATAGAGGAAAATGCCAATAATGTAAACCAGCATACAAAGAAGGAAAAATCCTATTCCGGATGCCCATATCGCCCATGCATAAAAAACAGTTCCAAGAAGTCCTATTGCCAGCTGTCCCGCTTCTCCCTTTTTTCCTCTGTTTTCATAAGAAAGCTTCACCTGATATACACATACCAGAATCCAGGTAACAAATATTGCTGCAGTACAGAGTGAATATGCAAAATTATAGGCCTTGTCCGTAAACAGCAGAGTGAAGATGAAAATCTGTGAAAGAGCGGTCATAAAAATCAGAGAGAAGGTTGGAACATTCTTGTCATTGACTTCTCCGAATTTTTTCGGAAGAAGATTCTGTTTAGCCATCAGCAAAGTAGTTTCAACCGGAAGCATGGTCCACGACAACCAACAACCCGCAACAGATATAATCATTGCGATATTAATAAAAGCTGCTCCCCAAGGACCAACAATATAAGAAAGAAGATATGCCATAGTGGGCTGCTTCAATTCACATATCTCGGCACGGCTCATCAGCCCATACGGCAAAAGAGACAAAAGAAGGTAAACACATAAAAGCCCCACCAGCCCCAATACAGTGGCCTTTCCCGCAGTTGACTTTGTTACGGCACGATCAGACATCATTGCCGCTCCCTCGATTCCTACAAATACCCACATAAGCACCATCATGCTGGAATTTACCTGAGATACCATATCCTTTAAAGAAAAGTTTCCTGAAACAGTTCCCCAAAATTCTGCGGCAAATATATCCGCCTTAAATGAAATGATCGCAGCAACGGCAAAAAGCAAAAGAGGGACCAGCTTACAGATGGTAATTATGGTATTTAAAAATGCAGCACTTTCAATCCCTCTGTTTACCACCAGACACATCATCCAGAGAATCACACTTGCAATAATAATAGAAAGAAGATTACTTCCGTCACCAAGTGCAGGGATAAAGTAGCTGAGTGCGCTCATCATAATGGTGGCGAAAGCAATATTTCCCAACCATGCGGATAACCAGTAGCCCCAGCCGCTGATGAATCCCCCAAAAGGACCAAAGGTTTCTGTTGCATAGCTGAAAATCCCGCTTAATTCAGGTCTCTTGTTAATGATATTGGTAAGTGACAGGCACAGCATGAGAACTCCTGCTCCCGTTATGATCCACGCCGCAATGGCTGCCCCCGGGCTTGTCCCCTCTGCCATATCTGATGCAATCCCAAAAATTCCGCTTCCAATGGAAGAACTGATTACCAATGCAGTCAGGGCCATCAATCCCAGTTTCTTATTCTCTTTTTCCATAAAAACCTCCTATGTGTTGATTCTTTTATAGTAAGGAATTTTAGGAAAAGATGACTGCCTCATTCAGACAGTTTACTTGTAATTTTGTACTGTTTTTTTTTGCAGATGAATCTGCTTAAAATTCATAATATTTATTTTAAAAAGCTTCCATGATGATTTTCATAAATGATTACCTGATTAAATTTTTTAAAACGTCCATACCAAATTACAACAAATACCGGCTTTTTCTTCCCTCCAGAATATTTTTCCAGAAGCTTCAGGCTATATAAAAAGGGGCTGTACAAAAAGTCCCCTAA
>NZ_QOHO01000037.1 GCF_003432035.1 Lacrimispora amygdalina | reverse complement strand
CATTGTTATATATCTTCATCCGTTCTTTCCTCTTACCTAAACCAACCTGGTTAAGCCCTCGACCTATTAGTGACAGTCAGCTCCACATGTTACCATGCTTCCACCTCTGCCCTATCTACCTCGTCGTCTTCAAGGGGTCTTACTCTTGCGATGGGATATCTCATCTTGAGGGGGGCTTCACGCTTAGATGCCTTCAGCGTTTATCCCTTCCCGACTTGGCTACTCTGCCATGGTGTTGATCACCAACAGATACACCAGAGGTCAGTCCATCCCGGTCCTCTCGTACTAAGGACAGCTCCTCTCAAATATCCTACGCCCACGCCGGATAGGGACCGAACTGTCTCACGACGTTCTGAACCCAGCTCGCGTACCGCTTTAATGGGCGAACAGCCCAACCCTTGGGACCTACTACAGCCCCAGGATGCGATGAGCCGACATCGAGGTGCCAAACCACTCCGTCGATGTGAACTCTTGGGAGTGATAAGCCTGTTATCCCCAGGGTAGCTTTTATCCGTTGAGCGATGGCAATCCCACTTTATACCACCGGATCACTAAGTCCTAGTTTCCTACCTGCTCCACCCGTCGGTGTCGCAGTCAAGCTCCCTTATGCCTTTGCACTCTTCGAATGGTTTCCGACCATTCTGAGGGAACCTTTGAGCGCCTCCGATACTCTTTCGGAGGCGACCGCCCCAGTCAAACTCCCCGCCTGACATTGTCCCCCAGCCAGGTTATGGCTGCAGGTTAGAAATCCAATACCGCAAGGGTGGTATCCCAACATCGGCTCCACAGAGACTGGCGTCCCTGCTTCTTTGCCTCCCACCTATCCTGTACATGCAGCACCGAATCCCAGTATCAAGCTGGAGTAAAGCTCCATGGGGTCTTTCCGTCCTGGCGCAGGTAACCAGCATCTTCACTGGTACTTCAATTTCACCGGGTGCATTGTCGAGACAGCGCTCAAATCATTACGCCTTTCGTGCGGGTCGGAACTTACCCGACAAGGAATTTCGCTACCTTAGGACCGTTATAGTTACGGCCGCCGTTTACTGGGGCTTAAATTCAGAGCTTCGCGTTTCCGCTAACCCCTCCTCGTAACCTTCCAGCACCGGGCAGGCGTCAGCCCATATACCTCACCTTTCGGTTTTGCATAGACCTGTGTTTTTGCTAAACAGTTGCTTGAGCCTATTCTCTGCGGCCTGATTTCTCAGGCACCCCTTATCCCGAAGTTACGGGGTCATTTTGCCGAGTTCCTTAACAATGCTTCTCCCGCCGGCCTTAGGATTCTCTCCTCATCCACCTGTGTCGGTTTACGGTACGGGCACATATTACACAATAGCGGCTTTTCTTGACAGCCCCTACAGAGACTTCCCTACTTTTGTTCGGTACGCGTCACACCTTCCTGTTGCCAAGCGGATTTTCCAGCTTGGCCAGTCCAATGCTTGCCCCGGTCTTTTCATTCCCGGGTTCTCTCTCGGTTCTGTGTCCCCACAGTTCTGATAATATGCGGTACAGGAATTTCAACCTGTTGTCCATCGACTACGTCTTTCGACCTCGCCTTAGGTCCCGACTTACCCAGAGCAGATCAGCTTTACTCTGGAAACCTTAGATATTCGGCCTGGAGGATTCTCACCTCCATCTCGCTACTCATTCCGGCATTCTCTCTTCTTAACGCTCCACACCTCCTTACGGTAATGCTTCTGCGCATTAAGAATGCTCCTCTACCAATGTATCTTATGATACATTCCACAGCTTCGGTGTCGTGTTTTAGCCCCGGACATTTTCGGCGCAAGACCTCTCGACTAGTGAGCTATTACGCACTCTTTGAATGTGTGGCTGCTTCTAAGCCAACATCCTAGTTGTCTCTGAAATCTCACATCCTTTTCCACTTAACACGCACTTTGGGACCTTAGCTGGTGGTCTGGGCTCTTTCCCTTTTGACTGCCCAACTTATCTCGTGCAGTCTGACTCCCGTACATCATCTGACCGGCATTCGGAGTTTGATATTCTTTGGTAAGCTTTGACGCCCCCTAGGAAATTCAGTGCTCTACCTCCGGCAGACTAATACGAGGCTAGCCCTAAAGCTATTTCGAGGAGAACCAGCTATCTCCGGGTTCGATTGGAATTTCTCCCCTACCCACACCTCATCGCCACCCTTTTCAACGGATGTGCGTTCGGTCCTCCACCGCCTTTTACGGCAGCTTCAACCTGGACATGGGTAGATCACCCGGTTTCGGGTCTACCTTTACTGACTTAACGCCCTATTAAGACTTGGTTTCCCTTCGGCTCCGCACCTTGAGTGCTTAACCTTGCCAGTAACGGTAACTCGCCGGACCGTTCTACAAAAAGTACGCGGTTCCACTTAAAATGTGGTTCCACAGCTTGTAAACACAAGGTTTCAGGTTCTCTTTCACTCCCCTCCCGGGGTCCTTTTCACCTTTCCTTCACAGTACTATGCGCTATCGGTCACTAAGTAGTATTTAGCCTTGGGGGGTGGTCCCCCCGAATTCCCACAAGGTTTCTCGTGTCTCGTGGTACTTTGGATCCTGCTCGCTGACTATTGCTTTCCCATACAAGGCTTTCACTTTCTATGGCCGGTCTTTCCAGGACCGTTCTGGTAACAAATCGTCTCACTTATTGCAGTCCGTAACCCCAGCATGCACGCATGCTGGTTTAGGCTCTTTCCATTTCGCTCGCCGCTACTTTGGAAATCGAGTTTTCTTTCTTTTCCTCCGGGTACTTAGATGTTTCAGTTCCCCGGGTTCCCGACGTATGGCTATGGATTCACCATACGACAACTGAGGTTTGCTCAGCTGGGTTTCCCCATTCAGATATCTCCGGATCAAAGGATATTTGCTCCTCCCCGAAGCTTTTCGCAGCTTATCACGTCTTTCATCGGCTCTTAGTGCCAAGGCATCCACCTTGTGCTCTTTCTAGCTTAACCATTACGATTTTCACCTGCGGGTGCGGGTTACTCATCTAAGATACATAGCGTTGTATCTTATGGTCTTAGGTTGTTCTCTTACCGTACGTCACGGTAATTGAACGAGTTTTTATTCGGTTACATCGTTCGATGTAACACCTCGGATGTCTTGATGTCGTCTTCTTACGAAGACTCTATCTAGATATATTCAATATGTGGTTTTCAAGGTACATGTGCGATGCTTTCAGAAGCGTACACAATCGATTAATAACTGTGTTCCATGCTTTTTCTAACATCAAATGGAGATGGAGAGATTCGAAC
>NZ_QOHO01000036.1 GCF_003432035.1 Lacrimispora amygdalina | reverse complement strand
ACGTTGCGTGGTGTTGGTGTAGGTGGGTTGTCGGAGTCTGCTGCTTCGTTGGAGGTATCGGCTGGTTCGGTTGCATCGGTGGCTGCTGCGGCTGGGTCGGCTGCATCCCTGTCTGACCCGTGGTGGTTTGTCTGCATCTTCGGCTGCGCCGGCTGAGTCGGCTGCATCTGCGGCTGCGCCGGTTGCATTGGTTGCATCTGCGGCTGCGCCGGCTGGGTCGGCTGCATCTGCGGCTGCGCCGGTTGCATTGGTTGCATCCGCGGCTGCGCCGGTTGGGCTGGCTGGGTCGGTTGCGCCGGGCTGCGCTGGCTGGGTCGGCTGCATCCGTGGCTGCGCCGGCTGGGTCGGTTGCATCCGTGGCTGCGCTGGCTGGGTCGGTTGCGCCGGTTGCGCCGGCTGCGCCGGCTGGGTTGGCTGCATCCGTGGCTGCGCCGGCTGGGTCGGTTGCGCCGGCTGGGCAGCTCTGTTTCCTGATGGAATACAGATCATCTGTCCAACCTGGAGATTGCCTGGATTGATACCAGGATTTGCTGCCATAATCGCTTCAACCGTGGTATAGTGGCGTCTGGATATCAGCCAAAGGGTATCTCCGGATTGAATCGTATAGGAAAACAATCCTTCAGGGCAAGAAGTCATAATAATACTGCCTTTCAATTAAACAATTTGTCTTATTTTATGATGAAAATATTAGAAAAGTACCTGTCAACCTGATATAATTTAATTTTTTTTATATTTATCATCCTTAATCCCACTCTGCCTTTCTCTTATTCACATAACCTCTGTCCGGCAATTTAATATTGTACATGCACATTGATTCATTTCCTTTCCGTTGCATTTGCAATAAACATCTGATATTATTTTATTACAAATATTTACCATTTAAGACAATATTTTCAATAAGGCAAAGGGGGTCCCATTATGACAAAAGAACCTTTCGATCAGGCTTTTATGCAGCTGCCGTTGGGCTATGCCCGCCACACCATCCTGTTTAAAGATGATTCCCATACAAAGGATTATATTCTTACAGAGGCGAATGATACATTTTTACGCTATCTGAATTTAAAAGAAGAAGATGCCCTGCAGCAGAGTATATCCCTGATTCTTCATTCTGCATCTGACCAACCTGCCTGGTTTAATTTTTATAAAAATCCGGATCAATGGAATCAGGAACAGAATTCAATCATGAAAGCCGATAATCATTATTACAAGGTGACTTTAAGCTATCCTGATCCCAACACAATGATTACAATTTTTGACGACATTACAGAGCTGGTAGGTGAGCTTCATAACGTAAAGGAAACAAATGAAAAACTGATGCGGGATATTGATATCTTTTTTAACAGCACGCAGGACGCACTATTTCTGGCTGCCTACAAAGACGGAGAATTCCGTTATATAAAAAATAATTCATTACACCAGCAGATGACCGGTATTACAACACCAATGTTTGGTAAGACCCCTGTTGAAGTTCTGGGAGAGAAGGTAGGCACTGCTTTAAAAGAGAGTTATGAGCGGTGCATTGCGTCCGGAAAAGGTCTGACATATGAAGAAACCGTAGATTTTCCTGAAGGCACCAGAGACTGGCTTGTACGCCTTACTCCGGTAAAGGAAGATGATAAGATCTCCTATATCATTGGCTCCCGCCTGGATATCACCGAACTGAAACGGCTGAAAGAGGAAAAAGAACAGCTGCTTAAGAATTTTAACTCCATGTTTACGGAGCATTCTGCCATCATGCTGATCATTGACGCTGCTTCCGGAAAAATCCTGGATGCCAACCCTCAGGCCTGTTCATTTTACGGCTATACCAAAGAAGAGATGCTTCGTATGTGTATTGATGAGATCAATACTCTGTCCAATGACTCCACCAGACAGCTGCGCATTCAGGCATTTAACCGGGAACGGCAGTATTTTCTGTTTCCACACCGTTTAAAGAGCGGTGAAATAAAAATGGTAGATGTATACTCCAGCCCTGTCACTTATGGAGACAATACCAGACTTTATTCCATTATTTTTGATGTATCAGACAGGGAGCAGTACAGAGATGATCTTTACCGGGAAAAAGAGATGCTCAGCGTTACTTTAAATTCCATCGGGGATGGAGTTGTAACAACCGATCTGGATGGAAAAATAACCTATTTAAACCAGGCAGCTGAAGAAATTACCGGCTGGAGTACAAAGGAAGCCTATTCTAAATCATTTATGGAAATCTTTGATCTTCGTAATGAAACTACCGGAAACATTGTACCAAATCCCATCAGTGCAGTGCTGGAAACAGGAATGATTGTTGGTCTTGCTAATCATACCGTGCTTTTAAATAAAAATGGGAACTTCATTCCCATTGCGGACAGTGCCGCTCCCATACGGGATGAAAGCGGGCATGTATACGGAGTCGTCATGGTATTTCGGGATGTCAGCCAGGAGAAACGCCAGCAGGAACGCATTCTTTATTTAAGCTATCATGATCCCCTGACCCAGATATTCAACCGAAGATATATGGAAGAAGAATTAAACCGAATGGATCAGACCAGCCAGCTTCCCATTGCAATTATTATGGGAGATGTGAACGGTTTGAAAGTCATTAATGATGTATTTGGGCATAAAACCGGAGACCTCTTATTAACAGAGGTTGCCAAAACACTTCAGTACAGCCTCCATAATACAGGCATTGCTGCCAGGTGGGGCGGGGACGAATTTCTGATTCTGCTGCCTCATACCGATCACCGGAAGGCCCAGGACATTATAAGCAGACTGGAAGAAGCCTTCCGCAAAAGTGACCGGCTCCCGCTGGAGGTCAGTGTCGCAATGGGCTTTGATGTAAAAGAAGACATGACCCAGTCACTCAGTCAGTCTCTTCAAAAAGCGGAGGAGAAAATGTATCATAAAAAACTGCTGGAGGGAAAAAGCTACCGCAACAGCATTATTACAACACTCCTGGCCACTCTTTATGAAAAAAGTATGGAAACAGAAGAACATGCAGTACGGCTGGAAACCTACTGCATGGCAATTGCTGACAAGCTGAATCTGTCAACTGAGGATAAAAATGAGCTGTCTCTATTAGCTATTCTTCATGATATCGGTAAGGTAGGCGTCAATATAGAAACTTTAAATAAACCAGGGCCTTTAAATAACGAAGAATGGAAAGAAATGATGCGCCATCCGGAAATCGGCTACCGGATTGCCCAGAACACACCTGAGCTTTCCACTGTATCCGAATACATTCTCTCCCATCATGAACGATGGGATGGCACTGGGTACCCCAGAGGCATAAAAGGGACTGACATCCCGCTTCTATGCCGGATTCTTGCAGTAGCCGATGCTTACGATGCCATGACCAATAACCGCTCCTATCGGAAAGCGATGGATTCCAGGACCGCGATGGATGAAATTGGCCGCTGCTCCGGAACCCAGTTCGACCCGTTTATTGTTAATATTTTTTTAAATCTCAATCATATTTTTTAACAAAATAGAAGAAAAGACGCATATGACCGCAAAGGAATGCCCCAATGGTCAGAAATGCGTCTTTTCTTTTTATTATAAAAAACTATTGACTTTTCAAATTTAATTGTGTACAATTTAATTTATTAAAATAAATAAATCGAATTGCGAGGTAGCAGATATGAATTTATACGATATCACAGTTAAAGACAGAAAAGGAACTCCTGTTACTCTGTCCCAGTACAAAGGAAAAACATTGCTGATTGTAAACACTGCGACAGGCTGTGGGTTTACTCCCCAATATAAAGGCTTGGAAGCCCTTTATCGAAATTATAAGGATAAGGGATTTGAAATTCTTGATTTCCCGTGCAATCAGTTCGGTCATCAGGCCCCTGGAACAGAGGAAGAAATTCATCAGTTTTGTACCATGAACTACGAAGTTTCTTTTCCCCAGTTTGCAAAGATTGAAGTAAATGGTCCCGGAGAATCCCCTTTATATTCCTATTTGAAATCTCAGCAGCCCGGAATTCTCGGTTCCAAAATTAAATGGAATTTCACAAAATTCCTGGTTGATAAAAACGGGAACGTAACAAACCGTTATGCACCTACCGATAAGCCGGAAAAACTGGAAAAAGATATTCTCGCACTTTTATAATATATGCGGATTAAATAAAAAGCCCAAAGAGCAGGAAAGGAAGTATTCACATGAAAATTAAAGCTGTTAAATTATATGAGGGAGGTTTTATGACACAACCCTTCGCAATGGGAGGCGGAGTCAGTGAACCGGTTTTTGATGAAAGTAAAACCTATGAATCCAGCCTTCAGAATTATCTCATTGATACAGGAAGTGAGGTCATCCTGATTGATACCGGAGTTCCCAGGGAGGTCCCTGACACCCCTGCTAAGGAAGGCCAGAAAATCTACCAGGGAAAACGGATTCATGACTATGTAACTGCTCTTTCCATGCTGGGCTACCAGCCGGAAGATGTTACCCGGATTCTTCTGACCCACAAGCATCCGGACCATTCCGGTGAACTCAGAAGCTTCCCCAACGCAAAAATCTATCTATCCCAGGCTGAGGCTGAGGCCTTAAAGTTAAGCGGCGATCATATTGTTCCTGTATCATTTAAGGATGGCCCCTATCATAACTTCGATGCCAGCGAAAAGATCACAGACGGAGTCTATTTCCTGCCTGCACCAGGACATACAAAGGGCAACAGCATTGTTGTGGCGGAAACTGACGGACTGTTTTATCTCATACATGGTGATATCACTTATACAGATGCTGCCTTAAAGGAAAACCGCCTGTCTGTAGTCTTTGAAGATCTTGAAGCTGCCAGAGATACGCTATTAAAGGTTCGTACGTTTATAAACGAAAATCCTACTGTCTATCTCTCCACCCATACACCCGAAGGCATATCCAGTTTAGAAGAAAAAAAGATCATGAAGCTCTAGAATTTTCCCCGCCGGCACCAAATGCCTCTTTCCTTAATACCATGGTAGTAGGAAAGGAGGCAGACAGTATGAGCACCTGTAGTTTTGACGGTCTGACCGGCCGTGTAGTAACTCCAGATGATCCTTTCTATCAAGAGGCCAGACAAGTCTATAACCGGGCTGTCAACCGGTTTCCTCTGGCCATTGTTTACTGCCGGAACAGTTCCGACGTCAGCAATGCCGTATTATGGGCCAGAAATCGGGGTATCTGTCTTCGCATACGAAGCGGGGGCCACAATTATGAAGGATATTCTACAGGCAACGATGTACTTGATATTGATCTTAGTGAAATGAATCACCTCTCCATTGACGAGGAAAACCGCTCTCTCACTGCAGAGGGCGGTGTAAACAACAGACAGCTTTACGAATTTGTATCTTTAAGAGGATATCCGTTTCCAGGCGGTACCTGCCCCTCTGTAGGAGTGAGCGGTTATGTCATGGGCGGGGGCTGGGGACTTTCCTGCCGCTATCTTGGACTGGGGTGTGACAACCTCTTAAGTCTTTCCATGGTTAATTATGAAGGCAGTCTGATCACTGCAAGTTCACAAGAGAATCCTGACTTATTCTGGGCATGCCGGGGCGGAGGCGGGGGCAATTTCGGAGTCATTGTCTCTATGACCTTCCGGCTTCCCGAAAAAACAGATAAAATTACTCTGGTTGAAATCATGTATCCAAAGGCTGACCAGGAAAAGCAGGCTTATTTTCTTCTTTCCTGGCAGGATTGGCTGGAACACGCCAATCCTGGAATTACACTGGTTGGCAGAATTTTTAACTCACAGGAAGATGGACTTTCCATTATTTCCAGAGGCTTTTTTTATGGCCCGCCGGAAGCTGCCCTTGGAAGCATTGCACCGCTTCTGGAGCTTGGCGGGGTCAAATACCGTCTAAAATACGTGACATTTCTGGAAGCAGTTACGATAATCGGAAGCTTTTATCCTCCCTTTGAATCCTTTTTATCCGCAAGCGGCTTTGTAAACAGAGAGCTTTCTGAATGTGAATGCCTGAATCTGGCAGGGCTCATTAATAAACGTCCGGCCGGATCTGTTTACACAGGGCTCTCTATTTACGCACTGGGCGGCAGGGTTTCAGAGGTTCCTAAAGATACCACTGCTTTTTATTATAGAGATGCCAGATCTATTGTCTGGCTCAATACAGTATTGGAACACAGCAAAAGGGAAAATGCCCTGTGGCTGGCACACCAGTCCAGTTATCTGGCTTCTGTGACAAAAGGCTCTTATGTGAATTTCCCATACCAGGGTCTCTCGTGCTATCTGGAAAAATATTATGGCAGCCATGTCTGCCGGCTTAAAAAGGTCAGGAAAGAATATGATCCCCAGGGTATTTTCACCTATCCTCAGGCAATCGGCGGATCCTGCTGCTGTTCGAATTTATAACACATCATAAAAAAACTCAGGAACGGCTCACCGCCTTCCTGAGTTTTTAATTTATTCCAGATCCTTGCCTGTATTGCCAAGAATTTTGTATAGTAGATGATAAAGCTGCCGGCCCTCCTCCTGGTTAATGGGAACACACTGTGTAATCTTCTCCGGTATGGATACCGCCTGCTCTTTGAGCAGTTCACCTTTCTCAGTCAGCTCCACAATGACGCTCCGTTCATCTTCCTTGTCCCTGTTCCGGGTTAGAAGACCGCCGGCTTCCATCTTCTTCAGCAGGGGAGTCAGCGTACCGCTGTCCAGATAAAGGATCTCACCCAATTGCTTTACAGTGACTTTCTTCCTGTCCCACAATACCATCATGGCAATATACTGTGTGTAGGTTAAACCTATCTCATCGAGAAAGGGCTTATACAGCCTGACAATCTCCCTGGCACAGGCATAAAGCGGAAAGCAAAGCTGGTTCTCTATTTTCAATCTGTCATAATTCATCACGTTTCTCCGTTCTCCTGCTGTTCTGCATTTTTTACAGTAATTCTTTTATACTCTCTTTCACCAGCTTCATATCAGTGGTTGGCTCGAATCTTCTCACAACTTTTCCTTCTCTGTCTACAAGAAACTTTGTAAAATTCCACTTGATATCCGGTTCATTCTTATAATTGGGGTTTGCCTCCTGGAACTTCTCTTCCAGTACACTGGTCAGCTTGTGCTCCGGATCAAAGCCTTCAAAACCTTTTTCCTTAACCAGATACTGATAAAGCGGGATGGCATTCTCACCATTTACTTCAATCTTTGAAAACTGGGGGAATGTTACGCCAAAACGTCCGGTACAGAACGTATGAATCTCTTCATCATCTCCAGGTGCCTGATTTCCAAACTGATTGCATGGGAAATCAAGTATCTCCAAACCTTTCTCCTTATATTCTGAATAGATTGCCTGAAGATCGGTATAATGAGGGGTAAAACCGCAGGCTGTTGCAGTATTCACGATCAGAAGTACCTTTCCTTTGTAATCAGATAAATTTTTATCTTCACCGGACATAGTTTTTACAGTAAAATCATAAACAGACATTGTAAGACCTCCTTTATCTATTATAAAAGTTAATTTTTTTAGTTAATCCCATTATAAAATAGTTGTGAATTCCTGTCAATAGTTTTACTACATTTAATTGAGATAAATTAATTTGTTCTATTTGTATTTTTTAGTTGACAGCAGAAATACAGGGTGATAATATTTGTATGTACAAACAAGAGAGGTGATGTTTTGAGCAAAAATGATGCAACACAGAAACAGGCCTGTTCCCTTAACGGCTGCCTGTTTTTTACTACAGTAAAGCTTTCCAGGGTTTTTGGCAAAATTGCAGAGGAAGCCTTTTCTAAAACAGGACTCTCTCCCAGCCACGCTCTTTTGCTCTATCTGGTTAACCAAAAGGAAGAGATCCTGCAAAAGGAACTGGGAGAAACATTGCATTTAACCCCCTCCACCATTACCCGGCTGATTGAAAAGCTGGAACGTAAAACGCTTGTTTCCAAACGATGCGAGGGGAAGTCCGTAATTTTAAGTACCACGCCGCAAGGTATAGCACTTCAGAAAAGCATTATGGAATCCTGGATTTCACTTCATGAACAATACCAGGGAATACTGACAGAAGAAGAGACAGCCCAATTTTTAAATCTCAGCAAAAAACTGCTGGGTAAACTCGAAAACAATTAAGGAGGATTTTTTATGCAGGAGATTTTTAACAGACGCAGTATCCGCAAATTTACCAGTGATGCCGTAGAGCCGGAGAAAATTGACAGACTTCTCCGTGCCGCCATGCAGGCACCATCAGCAGCCAATCAACAGCCATGGGAATTTATTGTAATACAGGACAAAGAGAATTTAAAGAAACTCTCAGAAGTATCCCCCTATGCAAAACCGGTAGCAGGATCGGCTGTAACCATAGCCCTTCTGGGAAATGAAAAGGAATTTAAGGTTCCAAAGGGATGGGAAGAAGATATGGGTGCTGCTTCCCAGAATATTCTGTTAGAAGCTGTTTACTTAGGCCTTGGAGCAGTCTGGCTTGGCGTAGCCACTTCTGATGAAGTAACAGATCATGTACGCAGTTTCTTTAACCTTCCGGACCATATCAAACCCTATGGTCTGATAGCCGTAGGTTATCCGGATGGACAGAAAAATGAATTTACAGACCGGTATAAAGAAGAACGCGTTCATTATGAGAAATGGGCATAAGTGAAGGAGAATCCAATGATTAAAGTTGTTGCAAAAAATTATATCAAAGATGAAAAAATCACTGCATTTGTGGAAGCCGCCACAGAACTTGTAAAACAGACCAGAGAAAAAGATACTGGCTGTATCCGCTACGAACTTGTTCAGGATATGAAAGATCCCCATATTTTAACCATGCTTGAAGAGTGGGAGGACCAGGCCAGCCTGGCAGACCACGGGGCTTCTCCTCATTTTAAAAAGGCCATGGAAGCCATGAAAGAAATGATAGAAAAGCCCGGAGACAGCAATTTTTATAAAACTCTTATATAAAGAAAGGAATAAGCTCTATGAAACCTGTTTTTCCCGTGGAAAAAACCATCCGGGAGCGCACCAGTGTCAGATCTTATGAACCCCGTGCACTCTCTACAAAGGAAAAAGATCTGTTCCATGATTTTATTAAGACTTTAAACAATCCATTTTCTGTAAACGTAAACTTCCGCCTTTTGGAAAGCAGTGACGCATGGAAAGGAGAAAAACTAGGAACCTACGGAGTTATTAAAGGTGCCAGGGATTTCATTGGCGCTTCCGCACCTGATACGGATCTTGCTCTGGAAGCACTGGGTTATTCCCTGGAGCATTTAGTTCTTTATGCTGTAGCACTGGGATATGGTACGTGCTGGCTGGGCGGCACCTTTGACCGCAGCGCCTTCTCTCATGCGATGGATTTAAAAAAGGGAGATTTATTTCCGGTTATCACCCCCCTTGGATATCCGGCTGATAAAAAAAGGCCAATGGAATCGGTGATGAGATGGGCGGCCAAATCTGACCAGAGAAAGGAATGGAAAGAGCTTTTTTTCAGTGAAAACTTTTCTTCTCCTCTGTCAAAATCCGATGCGGGGGATTTTGCATATGCCCTGGAGATGACAAGACTGGCGCCCTCCGCTGTGAATAAACAGCCCTGGAGAGTGGTAAAATGCCAGAATGCCTTTCATTTTTATAAAGCAAAAACATTGAAGGAAGGGAAGAACTCTGTCGATCTTCAGAGAGTTGATGTAGGTATCGCTGCCTGCCATTTTGGTCTGGCTGCTGCAGAGAAGAATCTGCCTGGCGGGTTTAAGAAGCTGCCTGTTCCCAATATTAATACTTCTTCGGAATTGATATACTTATTTTCATGGGTCCTTAATTCATAATAAAATCGGGAGGATGGTTGGTTTGAACATATTAGTTATCACAGGAAGTCCAAGAAAAAACGGTAATACAGAGATCATGGCATCTGCTTTTGCAAACGCAGCAAAAGAGGCCGGCCATGTGGTGACAGTTAAAAAGTTGAGCACCTTAAAGGTAGAACCCTGTCTGGCATGCACCTACTGCTTCTCTCATGACGGAGTATGCATTCAAAATGACGACATGAACAGCATCTTGACGGATCTGGACCAGGCAGACATGTTAGTGCTGGCATCCCCTGTATACTGGTTCGACGTATCTGCACAGACAAAGTGCTTCATAGACCGGATGTATGCGTCTGCAAAAAAAGGATTTCATATCAAATCCATAGCCATGCTTTTAAATTCCGTTTCTGACGGTGTATACGATGCAGCCAAAGCTCAGCTGAATTCCATCTGCTCTTATTTAAAATGGGAAAACAAAGGAGTAATTACTGTATCCGGAATGAACGAAAAAGGAAGCATGCTCAAATCCGAAGGATTGGATAAAGTCCGTAGTTTCGCTAACAGCCTGTAAACCGCAGCCCGATTAACAAAAATCATTTTATGTGACTCTGTCACAGACATTTTTCTTCTAAAGTCCTATACTGAGAGTGTCAAAAACATAACAAACTTATTATATTTAATATTTTATATATCAGGAGGGGTACCATGAAGAAAATTGTTATAATCGGCGGAGTCGCAGGCGGAGCCAGCTGTGCGGCCAGACTCAGAAGACTGGATGAAGAGGCTCAGATTATCATACTGGAACGGGGCGAATATATTTCCTATGCAAACTGTGGTCTTCCCTATCACGTGGGCGATGTGATCAAATCCAGAGATGCCCTGCTTTTACAGACACCGGAAGCCATGAGAAAGAAATACGGGATCGATGTCAGGGTTAAAAATGAAGTCTCATCCATAGACAGGAAAAACAAAAAAATTACGGTGCGCAGACTGGAATCAGGGGAAACCTACGAAGAATCCTACGATACTCTTGTAATTTCCACAGGCTCCTCTCCCGTCCGCCCACCGATTAAAGGAATTGAATCTTCCCGTATTCAGACTCTGTGGACGGTTCCTGATACCGACCGCATCCGCGGCCTTATTAAAGAAAAGGGAATCAAAACCGCTGCTGTTATCGGAGGAGGCTTTATCGGGCTTGAAATGGCTGAAAACCTTCGTCATGCCGGTCTATCGGTGTCCCTCATTGAAATGCAGGATCAGGTGCTGGCCCCCATTGATTATGAGATGGCTCAGCTGCTGCATGAAAATATTGTCCAGAACGAAGTATCCCTTTATCTCGGTGACGGAGTCTCATCCTTTACAGATGAAGAAGATTCTGTCTCCATTACACTGAAAAGCGGTAAGATCTTAAAAGCAGAACTGGTCATCCTCTCCATCGGTGTCCGTCCAAACAGCGAACTGGCCAAATCCTGCGGGCTGGCTGTCAATGAACGGGGCGGAATCATTGTTGATGATACCTTAAAAACTTCAGATCCCGATATCTATGCTGTGGGCGATGTAATTGAAGTTACTGATTTTACCTTTGGAGATGCTGCCATGGTTCCCCTTGCAGGTCCTGCCAATAAGCAGGGACGCATTGCTGCGGATAACATTGCAGGTGCAAAAGAGACCTATAAAAAGACTCAGGGAACCTCTGTTGCCAAAGTATTTGATTTAACTGCTGCTTCAACCGGAGCCAATGAAAAAGCTCTGATAAAAAGGGGCTTAAAAAAGGGAACAGACTATGAAAGTGTAATCATCACCCAGAACTCTCACGCCGGTTATTATCCGGGGGCAGTTCCGCTGACATTGAAACTTTTATTTTCCATGGACGGAAAAACCATATACGGAGCACAGATTGTGGGCAGAGACGGCGTGGATAAGCGGATTGATACACTTGCTGTATCCATTCGCCTTGGAGCCACAATTGAAGATTTAAAGCGTCTGGAATTTGCTTATGCTCCCCCATTTTCTTCTGCCAAAGATCCGGTTAATATGGCTGGATTTACCGCAGATAACCTTTTAGGCGGAAGAGTTTCCTTTGCTTCCTGGGATGCAGTGGAACATAATACAGGCGCACAGCTTCTTGATGTCAGAGAAGATGCAGAGCTGATGGCATATTCACTGCCACAGGCCGTGCACATTCCCCTTGGACAGCTGCGTGACCGGTTAAAAGAACTGGATCCTTCCAGAGAGATCATTACCTTCTGTGCCATTGGAGTCCGTGCTTACAATGCAGCACGTATCCTGATGCAGAACGGTTTTGCTAATGTTAAAATCTATCCCGGCGGGGTAAGATTCTACCAGTCCACACACTACCAGAATGACACCACTCCAAAGATCACTGCACCGGTTTCTTTTTCAGATAACGGACAGATGGATACAAAGGATATTCCTACAGCTGCCATGCGGCTGGACTGCAGCGGTATGCAGTGCCCGGGTCCTATCATGAAGGTCTTTGAAACCATGAAAGAGATGAAGGAAGGCTCTGTTATGGAAGTATCCGCCTCTGATCCGGGTTTTGCCAGAGACATCGGAGCATGGTGCCGCCGAACAGGCCACACCCTTTTATCCAATGAACGCCGGGGTGATGATTATGTGGCGCTGGTGAAGAAAAGCACCGCTTCCCCTGCTGCTCCCCAGAAAGAAGCGGCTGACGGAAAGACACTGATTGTATTTTCCGGGGACTTAGATAAGGTCCTTGCCAGCTTTATCATTGCCAACGGTGCTGCCGCCATGGGAAGACCGGTCACCATGTTCTTCACATTCTGGGGACTGAATGCATTAAGAAAAGAGGAAAAACAACCTGTTAAAAAGACCATGATGGAGTCCATGTTCGGTGCCATGCTCCCACGGGGAAGCAAACGCCTCAAGCTGTCTAAAATGAATATGGGCGGAATGGGAACTGCCATGATGAAAAAGATCATGAATGATAAAAACGTGGATTCTCTGGAAATCCTGATAAAGAAAGCCATGAAAGCAGGTGTCCGCATAGTGGCCTGTACCATGAGTATGGATGTGATGGGAATTCATCCGGAAGAACTGATCGATGGTGTAGAGCTTGGCGGTGTAGGAGCTTATCTGGGCGACGCAGAGGAATCCAATGTAAACTTATTTATCTGATCGGGAAAGCACGGAATCGGAAGTTCAGCTTCTGATTCCGTTTTTTTACTGATATGTATTCCTTCCCCTGCAGTATGATTGACATTTGAGTCAACTACAGATATACTAACCTTATTTGAAATGAGGTGACAGATAAGATGGCCAGACCCGTAAAACAACGCCGTGTATGTGAATTGCCTGAAACAATAGAATTCGCCCCCTGCAACAAAGAGAAGTTAATGACTGTAGAGATGTCCGTGGACGAATATGAAGTGATCCGTTTGATAGACCACCTTCATCTAACCCAGAATGAATGCTCCCAACAAATGAATGTGGCAAGAACAACGGTCCAGGCAATCTATGACAGTGCCAGAAGTAAAGTCTCTGATGCTATCGTGAATGGAAAAAAACTGATCATAAAGGGCGGGAACTATACTCTGTGCCCCGAATCCCGGTTCTGCTGCGGAAAGAATTGCTCCAGACGGAGAGGTCTGCTGGGACATTGCACGGATCAGAGCAAAGCGGATATCTGCTGCGGAAAAAACAAATTTTGTAAAAAAAATACCCATTTCCCGGATTGAACAACAAAAAACCGGAGACAGCTGTTCCAAAATGACAGGTCAGCTGATTCCGGTTTTATATATGTTCCTTTCCTTCTCCTTTATAAAAGGCAAACCCCTTTTTACTGTTCTGCTTGATGTAGTACATGGCCTTATCTGCCGCACTATACAGTTCTTCATAGCTGCTCCCATCTTTTGGAGCAACGGCGATGCCGATGCTTGCAGAAACCCGGATCACCGTGTAGTATCCCTCTTCCGTATGATCCATCAGTTCAAGAATAGACTCCGCCATATCAGTAATCTGCTGTACCTCCAAGTTCTCAGGAATGAAGACCACAAACTCATCTCCGCCTACTCTTGCCACAATCCCATCCCTGCCCACCAGCTTATCAAGCGCTTCCGCTACTCTGGTTAAAACCTGGTCGCCTGCCGCATGTCCGCAGGAATCATTGATTTCCTTAAAATTATCCAGATCAATCATGAAGAAAACACCGCTGCTTAAAAGCGCCAGTTTTCCGTCGATAATCTGCTCACCCGACCGGTTATACACACCAGTTAACGGGTCCTTTCTTGCGCGGTTAAGGAGCATCTCCTCTCTTCCCAGCTGATCGGTAATGTCTTCCAGCTTGCCAACCATGCGGGATTTACGGTCAGCTTGTCCGGAAAGTATTTTATACTGGCAGCTGAACCACCGGTATTCTCCCGATTGTCCTTTTAAGCGGATTCTGCAATACCGCACCTCTTCCGGCTTACTGCCAAGCAGCGCCCACCGGAGACGGTCTCCGTTCTGCCAGTCATCGGGGTGGATTAAATACCCGCCTCTGTTCAGCCTTAAAACCCCTCTAGTCTTTAATCTCTCCAGGAATAGTTTTCTTCTGGCATTGGATGTAAATTCTATGGTGTCTGTATCATAATCGTACTCGTAAAGCAGTGTGTCTGTGAACTGGGACAGAACCGAATAACGTTCTGTCTCCAGCTGGAGTTTCTGTTTTTGTTTGTAAAATAATAAGAATATCCAGCTGCATCCAGCAAGTGTCAGCAGGATCAGCAGAAGAGCCGTTCCAAAAAACATACCGAATACATATTCCGAATGCAGCATGACATCAGGAGAACGGACAAAATTAACAAGGCTCCAGTCATTTACCCCTGTTTTCATCACCGAAATATAATAATCTTTTCCGTTCCTGGAAAAAGAGGTAGTAAAAGAATCTTCTTTTTTAATTCTTGTTTTAATAGCTTCTGTACTCTGGCTTTCAATCTCATCGCTTTTGACGGAGGAAAATAAATTGCCGTTTCTTAAATTCTGATCACCATTGGAATAAAGAATTCTGCCATCCGGTTCTATGATCAGTGTATAGATCTTTTTAAACGGCATATGCGTTCCGGCTCCTTCACCCAGCTCTTTCGTCTCAAAACCGGTAAACAAAACCCCTGCTATCCTGCCATTTACGTTCAGCGGCCCGGCCGCTAAAAATATGTATCCCGTTTGGTTTTCCAGGGGACCCTCAATATCCAGTACACCCGTCTTCCTGTTTAAAACCTGTTCATAAAGCTCTCGTCTTCCTTCTCCGGATATGGTTTCTTTCCAATTGCTGCATGAGACATAATTCAGTTGATAATCCGGATTCTCCTGCTCCATCTTCGTCAGGTAAGTATTCAGCCATTGATCTTCCGGAGACAGACCGGCTGCCTCCATCATACATTCCACGCCGGATCTTATATCCCCTGCATCATCGGCTATCTTTAAGATCTGATTTTTCTGTGCATCTGTAAAGGAAGTAAGACTTGAGTAAATCAACTGATTGAATTCCTGATTCAGCTTTTCCTGCTGACTGGATAAGAAAATAAAAGCAAGGACCAGCAAAATAAGAACACTGAACATGCCCGCGATCACAGATGTAATCCTGGAGTCTCTTCCGTAGTTCATATAAGTGATCTCCGTTCTGAAAATACGTTTTCTGAAAAAAGCCAGTGGAAATTATTCCAGCCGGCTTTTCTCACTTCTAATATTCATTATATCTCTGCGTCAACGGTTTTACAATATCTTTCAGGCTTCAATTCCTCTTAATTTTATATAATCCTTAATCAGCCTGGCTGTCTGCTCCAAATCAATCCGGCTGGTATTAATGATAAGATCATAGTTGTTCCAGTCTTCCCAGTTTTCTCCGGTATAATAGCGGTAGTATTCTTTCCGCTCTTTGTTAATTTTCTTTACACGCTTCGCTGCTTCTTTCTCATCCACCTTATCAACTTCCATGGTTCTTTGAACCAGTGTGGGTGTATCCGCATAAACAAATATTTTCACAAGTCCCGGAACATTCTCTTCATCACGGCTTAAAATATAGTCCGCACATCTTCCGGCAATGATACAGGATTCCTCTTTCGCCAGTTCTTTTATGACCTGTGACTGAAAACGGAATAAATTCTCCGGTTTTACTATGTCTGCATCGGTGGAAGGTCTTCCAAGCTGAGGCTTTAATCCGCTGACAATCCGGTATAGTAAATTATTGCCGGCTTTTTCATCTGCAAGGCGAAAAAAAACTTCTCCAACCGCACTCTGTTCCGAAGTGATCGTCAGAATCTCCTCATCATAAAAATGAATTCCCAGTTCCTCTGCAAGAGCTTTTCCCACAATACGTCCGCCGCTTCCGTACTGTCTTCCTATGGTGATGATCAGATTACTTTTTTCATTCATAATGCCTGCCTCCTTTTCCCTTACATGATATATGAAGGATTTCTTGCTTCTATTGTACTCTATTATGGCAGGATTTACAATTATTATTGTTCTGCAACTGTATTAAAACAGATGGAACCGTAAGGTCTGATACTCATCCGGTAAGCATTGCCTTCTCCCATGGTTTTTTCCATATAGGAAATGTATTCATCTGCAATCTCATTAGGCAGAACAGCCATAATCACCCCGGCAAAACCGCCTCCGTGTATTCTGCACGCCCCCTTCTTTTTCCTGGCAATAAACAGCTCCGTAAGTGCCAGAGCAACCGTAATTCCCTGTTCCTGGAAGCTTGTGTTGGTAAAACAGTTCTGCAGCCATTTCCATGAAGAGTTTCCGGAAGCAGTAATATTTGATAAGAATTCGTCAAATCTTCCCTCTTTTAATGCTGCCACTTCTGCATCCACACGCTTATTTTCCTCAAAGAAGTGAAGAGCACGGAGTACGGAACGGTCGCCTGCAAATTCCCTCACCTCATTTAAGCGGCCAATGACATCTTCTTCTGATATATCCGCACAGACTTCTTTTCCAAAAAATTCAGCAACCTTTTTCATCTCAGCCGGTACGGAAGAATAATCGGCGCTTAAATCCGCATGTCCCTTTCCTGTGTTGACAATGATCAGACTGTGGTTCTGGGATGCGAAATCAAAATCAATCTGCTCCACAACCGGCTGGGAAGGATTCTTAAAATCAATGGTAATCAGCCCCCCCACTGCACACGCCATCTGGTCAAGCAGACCGGAAGCCTTATCCCAATAGACATTCTCCGCAAATCTTCCGATATGCGCATAAGCCACTGTATCCATCCGGCTGTCATTAAAAAATGTATTCAATATAGAACAGAGAAGCATCTCAAAGGAAGCAGAAGAGCTGACTCCTGCCGCACTGATTACATTACTGGTTATATAGGCGTTAAACCCACCGATCTGATAACCTTTCTCTAAAAATCCCTTTAAAAGTCCCTTTACCAGATCTATGGTTCCGGCCTTTTTATCGCTTGGGGATAAATCAGTCAGATCAATGGTAAAGCTCTGGTTATAAGTCACACTGACAATATTTACGACGGTGCTGTTGTTTTTTGCAGCCACACCAACACAATCTAAATTAATGCTTCCTGCCAGCACTTTGCCGTGATTGTGATCTGTATGATTCCCGCTTATTTCCGTACGTCCGGGTGATGTAAATAGAAGCACGTCCTCTTCCGGAAAATGTTTTTTAAAGTCATTGATCAGGTTCTGATATCTTACAATATTCTCTCCTGCCGCTTCTTCCCCATATAAAGCAGTCATCAGTTTTCCTGCCTTTTCGGATTCCAGAAACCGGATTGTCTCATCTGTTTTCATGCTGCAAATTCTCCTTTTCCCCATTCATTGGCAAACAAACGCCATTGTCTCGAGTATAACATAAGTGCCAAAGTTTTCACAATATAATATTTTACGAAAAGCTATAAAATAATTTGACTTCCCTCTCCTCCTCTTGTAAAATGAAACAATCAAACTTTGGAGGTCCTCATGCTCTGGAATGACAAGCCTTACCACTCCCTGGATTATGAACTGAAAATGCAATACGGACAGAAAGTCTATAAGCTTGCCTTAGACGGAGGTATGACCTGCCCCAACCGTGATGGTTCACTGGGGACAAAGGGCTGTATTTTCTGCAGCAGCGGTGGCTCCGGAGAATTTGCGGAAGCCAGAAAGCTTCATGCTTCCGTAGCAGAACAGATTCAGTCTGCCAAAAAACGGGTGTCTGTAAAAATGAATACAAAAGACGGGCTCTATATCGCATATTTTCAGTCCTATACCAATACCTACGCTCCAGCAGAATATTTGCGGGAACTCTTTACACAGGCCATTTCCCAGCCTGATGTAGCGGTTCTTTCCATTGCTACCAGACCGGACTGCCTCCCACCTGATATCATTCTTTTATTAAAAGAGTTAAACCGGATCAAGCCGGTCTGGGTGGAGCTGGGACTTCAGACCATTCATGAATCCACGGCAGAATTCATCCGCAGAGGTTACCCCCTGTCCGATTTTTATCATGCTTACCAAAACTTAAAAGAAGCCGGAATTACTGTGATTGCCCACGTTATTTTAGGGCTCCCGGGAGAATCCAGGGAGATGATTTTTGAAACCATCCGCTATCTGGGGCATCTGGGAGAACACGGCATAGACGGCATCAAGCTGCAGCTGCTCCACATACTAGAGGGAACTGACCTGGCGGTTCTTTATAAAAATGGAACAATCCCCGTATATTCTCTTTTGGAATATACGGATCTGGTTATTGACTGTATTGCCCTTCTGCCTCCATCTGTCGTAATACACCGGTTAAGCGGAGATGGTCCAAAAGAACTTCTTCTTGCACCTTTATGGAGCGGCAACAAACGGCTGGTCTTAAATACTCTGGCAAAGCGATTAAAAGAAAGAGGCATCTGCCAGGGTGACAGATACCTCGTCTGAATCAATTGCCGTTATTATGAATGACACCATTGTCATCAATTGTAATCCCAAAGGATATGTCCTGGAAATACTGGTAGAAACCTTTTATATCTTCCGGTTTTGTCAGTGTTTTCGTAAATCCGGCGCCAGAGGTTCCTGGGACAAGGGAAAGGCTGGTAGTATTCCCTTCAAAATCCACCTCTGCTCTCATGAGTGCTGTTTTAGGAATACTGCTTCCGAAAATAAAATTGCCCAGGCTGTAGCAGATTGGTTTTCCCTTATAATACTCCACTCCCTGGAGTACATGGGGATGGCTTCCCACAACCAGATCTGCTCCTGCGTCAATGATCTGCTGTCCCAGCTGCCGCTGGTAGTCTTTGGGCTTTTCTTCCCGCTCCACGCCCCAGTGTACATAAACTACCAGATAGTCACATAAACTCCTGGCTTTTTGGATCTCCTCAAGAAGTATGGAAGGATCGTATCCGCTTACCATACCCGGCTTTTTGCTGTTCGCCACCCAGTCCGGATCAGGATAAACTCTTGAAGCTGCAAGAAAGCCAAAGGTCTTTCCATTCACTTCCATGGTTTCCAGCTGCTTCGCCCGGTTCATGTCCGGCCCTGCGCCGACATAGCGTATTCCTGCTCCGTCTAATGCCGTACAGGTATCCAAAAGCGCATCCGTACCATAATCCAGCGTATGATTGTTGGCAATTGTTACAATATCAACTCCAATTTCATTCATCATTGTCACCCGGTCAGGATTTAACCGGAATGTAAACTGCTTGTCCGGCGCTGCGAAACCGCGGCTGCTGAATGGGAATTCCTGGTTTGCCATAAAGATGTCTGCCTTACTGATCTCGCTGCGCATTCCCTCATCAAGTATCCCATTTATACCCCCGCTTTTATCGTATGCCGAGGTAACATGAGTAGAAAGTAATATATCTCCAGCAAAAAGCAGATGAACCACCGGCTTTTGCTCCTGGCTCGTACCGGACTCTTTCGTCTCTTCCGCCTCAGTCGGAACTTCCAGGCTGCTGCTTTCTTCCACGGTTGCTTTAGCGGCCTGTTGGTCAGAAGAAACCAGAGTATTCCTGTCAGCTTTGCTGACTGCTTCTTTTCCGCCCTGTCTCACCTTCCATTCCGTTCCCCCGATCCACCCTGCCAGCAATACAAAAAGCAATACGGGAAGGATAATCAGAAATTTCATCGTTGCATTTGTCTTCTTCATTTATTCCTCCAGATTGTTAATAATTTCCACATGTTTTTGATTGATTCATAACTTTTTCCACAATTACTGGTCTCTTTTCCCCATCTATGACCCAGCAACTCACTTATCCACCGTTTTTCTGTGGATATTACATAACATTTCCATTATATATTTTCTGGTATTAATTCCCATTTTTACATCTTACACTGGTTCCAGTGTTTTGTCAAATGAAGAGGACCCAGCAGGCTGCAGAGAAAGACAACAAAAAAAGCCTCGTCTGCAGAAAGGAACCCCTCTTCCTGTTCTCTGCAAAACCGGCTTTTCTTCCATGTATGAACTAACAGTCATCCCGACTTACAGGGTCATGATAATCCCGCCGTCATTGGCATATACCGTAGCCACACCTGCTGTATCAGTAATCATGATGTCCTTAAATGCTCCTCTTTTTAACATCTCCTGCTTTACAAACTCTGCCCTCTCCGGATTATTGCAATGAGCAATTGCCAGTACCTTGTTCCTGGTATCTCCAGCTTCCTTTATGGCAATATCAGCCATACGGGTCAGTGCTTTGTTAATTCCTCTGGCCTGGTCCAACTTGATAATCACACCGGATTCAGCTCCCATAACAGGCTTTATATTCAAGGCTGTCGCAAAAAAGGCCTGCAGTCCGGTAAGCCGTCCGTTTTTTCTTAACGTATCAAGGCTTTCCAGCACAAAATAGGTCCTCATATTCTTAATATAGGCTCTCACCTTATCTTCAATCTCTTCAAAGGGAAGAGATGCCTGGCAGAGAGACTGGATGTAAATAGCGATATTAAGCTGTCCGCATGAAGCAGAATCTGATCCAAACACTGCAATCTTCTTACTGTCTTTTCCATGTTCCTCTTCATACAGCTTCTTACCTAAAACCGCACTGTTATAGCTTCCGCTTAAATGTTCGGAAAGAGTGACAACAAAAACCTCTTCCTCCTCGCATTCAAATGCCTCTTTATATAACTCAGGAGACGGACAGGCTGTCTTAGGAGACTCACTGCTGCCTTTAACCAGCTCTAGAAACCGCTTCTGATCAAACGTCTCATCATCTATTATCTGAGTATTGCCGACCTGTAAAATTAACGGAATGATCTGAAAGTGGGGATCTTTCTTCAGATCCGGCGTCAGGTCTGTACAACTGTCCCCAATGATTTTATAGCTCATATCTATATTTTTCCTCCTGGCACGAAACTTATCATGTAGTATTCATTACTATATATTATAGAGAAACAAAGTTCGTCTGTCAATAGAATTAATATGAAAAAAATGGATGGCAAAAACAGCTGCCTTCCATTTGAAGACCTGCTGTTTTTGCCATCCATCTATTTTATGATTCCTTGTGAAACTTAACTCTATTATTCTTCAGCCATTACTAACATAAGCTCATTGCTTCTTGCAATAAAGCCTGTCATACGCTCCGGTGTCAGGGATCCGTGGCTTAAAGCGGCCAGATCGTAAAGCTGTTCACAAATCGCATTGGTATGAGCTCCATCCCTGTGGCCTAACACATACTGAACCAGCTTGTTGTTATAATTAAGAACCAGAGTTTCGCCGCCTGCTCCAAAAAGGGAGGCATCCATACCAGGCATGGTGTACATCTTCATCATCTCCTGCATACGTCTTGATTCTTCAGAAACAGTGATCATGGAAGATACGGAGTCGTTCTTTAACTTCTCAACTTTAACCTCTAAATTCTCCTTATTTAAAGCCTTGCGGAAAAGCTCAGTCAGTGCTTCCACATCAGACTTCATGGCTTCTTTATCCTCTTCCGTTACCTCTTCTTTGAAAATATCAGATAAGTCAGAGTTAATGCATAAAAACTTCACGTTTTCATTCTTCTGCTCTAAATATCCCACAAACGGGTTATCGATGTTCTCTGTTAAATATACCGCATCCAGACCTGCTTCTTTAAAGAGGTTAATGTACTGGCTCTGTTCCTTTTCATTTGTAATGTAAAATACGCGGTTTTCATGCTTTTCCTTATTCTCTTCCAGACAGTCTGCCAGTGTCAAATACTTTCCTTCCAGGTTCTTAAAGAGAAGGGAATCATTGATCTTTTCCGCAAATTTCTCATCTTTTAAGCAGCCGAATTTGATAAATGGATTGATATCTGCCCAGTATTTCTCATAATTTTCACGATCTGTCTTAAACATACCGGTCAGCTTATCCGCTACCTTCTTTGTGATGTAGTCTGAAATTTTCTTTACAAAGCCGTCATTCTGCAGTGCACTTCTTGATACATTCAGCGGAAGATCCGGGCAGTCAATCACTCCCTTTAAGAGCATTAAGAATTCCGGTATTACTTCCTTGATATTATCTGCAATAAATACCTGGTTATTGTACAGCTTAATGGTTCCATCCAGGCTGTCATAATTTAAGTTAAGCTTGGGGAAATAGAGAATTCCCTTTAAGTTAAACGGATAATCCATATTTAAATGAATCCAGAATAACGGTTCCTTGTAATCATGGAATACCTTGCGGTAAAAGCCCTTGTAATCCTCTTCGGAGCAGTCATTGGGATGCTTATTCCACAGAGGGTTAGTATCATTGACTGCAACCGGACGCTTTTTAATCTTGTATTTTTCTTTGGCAGGAGAAACCTCTACGGTTTCCTTTTCCCCGTTTTCTTTCTCCACTTCCTCTGTTTTTGCTTCCTCAACAATGGTCTCAACCACAGTATCCTTATCAGTCAGTTCTTCCTTTTCAATGGTCTCAAACTGAGGCTCTGCCGATAAATTGGACAGATAAATTGCAACAGGCATAAAGGAACAGTATTTCTCTAAAACCTCTCTGGCCCTGTATTCATTACAGAACTCAAGGCAGTCTTCATTGAGATATAGCTTAATGGTAGTACCGAATTCCTCTTTATCCCCTTCTTCCATCTCAAATTCCGTACCGCCGTCAGACTCCCAGTGAACGGGAACGGATCCCTCTTTATAGGACTTCGTATCGATCGTAACTTTATCTGCAACCATAAAAGCTGAGTAAAAACCAAGTCCGAAATGTCCGATAATCTGGTCTTCATTGGTCTTGTCCTTATACTTCTCAAGGAAATCCTTAGCTCCGGAAAAAGCGATCTGATTGATGTATTCATCCACTTCCTCCATGGTCATACCGATACCGTTATCTTTAAAGGTAATGGTCTTTTCATTGGAATCCGTAATCACTTCAATCTTAAACTCCAGATCATCCGGCTTCTGCCATTCACCCATGATATCAAGCTTTTTCAGCTTTGTGATGGCATCGCTTCCGTTGGACACCAGCTCACGGTAGAAAATGTCATGGTCTGAGTACAACCACTTTTTAATAATCGGGAAAATGTTTTCGCTGTTGATTGTTAAGCTTCCTGTTTTTGCCATATCAGAACACTCCTTACTCTCTTTTTCTATTTTTGTTCCATGACCATCATGGAATTTTTACAAATTATACCTGCAAAGAGTATTTTAATACGCAGAAATGGAAATGTCAATAGAAAATCAGCACTCAAACCGTTTGAGTGCTGATAATATTATTCTTCCAGATAAACGATCTGGTTTTGTTTTAAAAACTCCTTAAATGCCTGGTCCCATTCCTGATCTAACGTCTTATCCAGGGTAAAAACAGAAACCGAGGTTCCTGTCACACAGGTCAGGCGGTCTTCCTCGTATCTTATATTAATATACAGTCCCTTAACCTCATTGGTGGTTAAGGAAATACTTCTTTCAGAAAGGAAACGCTGCGTTTCTTCTTTTGGCATCTGCATGACAATCTTAAAGCTTCCAGGCAGCCGTTTCCCTTTTATCAGGGAAAAACAAAATGGCTTCATCATGGCCCAGGTAGACAGCTCCCCCAGGTTCAGTGCTTCCTTCTCTTCCGCTGTATAATAGCCGGACCGTATGGCTCCGTCAATGGTAAATGTATTAAAGGTGGTAACAGAAGCCTCTTTTACAAGAAACCGGTCAAAGACTTCTCCTACAAACAGCTTGGTGGTAAAAGGCTTCATCTCTTCTATATTCAGCGCAATCATGGTTTCATTCTCCCCGTCCTTATTTTCTCCGTTAACTATACAACGGATACTCTTCCAATGTCAACGCAGGATTTCTCCCCCTCAATATCTCACACTCTCCCGGTATTCCAAACCACAGTCTTCTATGCTATAATAGATTCACCGGTTTCAAACAGGAAACCAATAGGACATCAGAAAAGAGGATAATGATATGAATCATATGAAACAGCTGGAAGAACTGATTGCCGCATCCGTTTCTCCCTATCACTGCATTCTGGCGGCTGCCGGTCAGCTTACTGCCAGTGGATTTAAAGAGCTGCCTTTAGCAGAGTCCTGGGAATTAAAACAGGGCGGTTCCTATTATATAAACGCATTCGACTCCACCTTAATCGCATTTACCGTAGGCAGCGAGCTGGGAGATACCCCATGCCTTAAGCTGGCAGCCTCCCATACGGACTGGCCCTGTTTAAAAGTAAAACCTTCTCCGGAAGTAACCTCCCTGGAATATGGAAAGTTAAATGTGGAGGTTTATGGAGGACCTCTCTTAGGCACATGGTTTGACCGTCCCTTATCCATGGCAGGCAAGGTAAGCGTAACAGGCGATACGCTCATGAAGCCCAGAACAATCTTTGTTGATTTTTCCCGTCCTGTTCTTACTATTCCCAATCTGGCCATACATATGAACCGCAATGCCAATGAAGGAGTTGCCTTAAATGCCCAGGTGGACATGCTTCCACTCATAGCCCGGATCACAGATGAGTTAAACAAAGACAGCTTTTTTATCGATGCCCTAGCAAAAGAAGCAGGTGTAAAGAAAGAGGACATTCTGGATTATGAAATCTGCATTTACAATTATGAGTCAGGAACCACACTTGGTCTGCAAAACGAATTTTACTCCGCACCCAGACTGGATAATATCACTTCCGTCTGTGCATGCTTAAGCGGCATTCTTGCAGATACAAACAAGGGTGGAATCCACGCCATTGCCCTGTATGACAACGAGGAAATCGGAAGCCACACAAAACAGGGAGCTGCTTCCGCACTGACCGAACATATTCTGGAAAAGATTTACGCATCCCTTGGATATACGAGAACCGATTTTCTGAATGCTCTGCTAAGCGGATTTCTTCTCTCCATGGATGTGGCTCATGCCATTCATCCAAACCACGCAGAAAAATGTGATATAAAGAATCAGATCATGATGGGAGACGGAGTAGCCATTAAACTGGCATCAAGTCAGGCCTATGCAACCGATGCCTCCAGTACAGGCGTGATCGAAGGCATCTGCCGCGCCTCTGACATACCTTATAAGAAGTTTTCAAACCGTTCCGATGTAAAAGGCGGCTCTACTCTGGGAAGCATTTCTTCTGCCCTTCTGACCATACGCACAGTGGATGTAGGTGTTCCCATGCTTGCCATGCATTCAGCCAGAGAGCTTATGGGTGTCAAAGACCAGGAAGCACTTGTCAGACTGGCAGAAGCCTTCTTTCACGCTTAAAAAAAGGAAATCAGCCATAAACCGGCTGATTTCCTTTTTTTATGGAAGCTGCCCCATGGTTTCCGGCAATACCTCCCTGCTGGATTCCAGGGTTTCAGGAGAAGTTTTGTCCCCCTGAATGTAACGGTATCCAAACACCCCTCCTGCAGTCAGCATAACCAAAAGCAGAAAGAATAATAAAAGCATGATGCCTTTCGTAAACAGTTGCTGTCCGCGTTTTCCCTTCCGCCTGCGGCTGCGTTTATTCCCACTGCGAATCTCTTCCTGCTTCATTGGTGTCCTACTCTTCCTTCCTTATGACTCAATCTGGAAAATGCTTTTTGTATATTTCAAAAAAGCTGGCGGTTGTGGTTTTATCTTCTTTGGAGAATTTAAGACCCTTCCAAGTGTCATTGCTGAATGTAACTGCATTGTCCTGCTTAAACCGGGCATAGATCTGGTCAAATGCCTCTTTCTTCCGGCTGGTATATAAACCGGTCTTTCGTTCCTGGGTCGCAGCCTCATCATAATCGCTGACACACCGGATAATATAATATTTCCCCTCATATTCAGTCACCTGGCTGATCTCGCCTGCAGCCAGCCGAAAAGCCGCATCTTCCAATGCTCCCGGCTTCTCTCCTCTTCCAAGCTTACGCTCGATGGTGCCATCTTGTGAGTATTCTCTGGCAATCGCCGAAAAATCAGCGCCCTGCTCCTTTGTCTTTAAAAGAACTTCTTCAGCCGCCGCCTTATCTGACATCACAATCTCTTCCACAACAATTACCTTGGCTTCACTGTCACTGATCTCCAGATTCATATCCCTGGTCAGCTCCACCACTACTTTATTCGACAGATAATATTCCTCATACATGGTTTTCACATCTGACTGGTTCACTCCCATATATGCAATATCATCGGGAGTCAGCGAATTATAATATTCCTCCGCAGCCTTGCGTACCTCTTCCTTTTCCCCGCTCGTCAGCGTCACTCCCTTACTCTCAGCAAGAAGATTCATCATCTTCATCTCCTGAAGGAATTCTTTTACCTGATCCATCAGATAGGTTTCAAAGGTCTGGCCGCCAGGAAGTTCCACTCCCCAGATCTGACTGGTATAAAGCTGTTGATATTTATTTCTCTCCGTCGTCAGAATGATCATGGACTGGGGCAGAGTGTAAAGCTTCGTATCCTTAATTTCCGATACAAGGGGAATCTCCGTCTTGCAGCCGGAAAGCATGGCGGATACTGCCGCCGCAATCAAAAGGAGTCTTCCCCAATATCTGCGCAGATTCTTCATACGCACCCCTCTTTCTTATAAAAGCAGCTTCAGTATCTTTAATACGCCCTGATTCAAATTCGTATCGGTCTGAAAACGTGCTGCCTGTTTTACTTCTTTTCTGGCATTGCCTACAGCAAAGCTGTAATATGCCTGATTTAACATCTCAATATCATTTAACTGATCGCCGAATGCCATGGTCTCTTCCGGTGTAATGGAAAGGCTTTCCTGCAAAAGCTTTACTGCCTCACCTTTATTCGTTCCCGGTCTCATACAGTCCATCCACATGTCTCCGGCTATGGTGATCTTTAACCGGTCTCCATATTTTTCTCTCAAATGTCTGGTATGGGTTTCCACATCTGTTTTCCGGTAAACGCTTATTTTGATAAATTCGGACTGAACTTTTGTTAAATCATCCACCATTTCCACACGGAATTTGTATCCGTTTACCAGCCAGTCAATAAAATCCCGGTCTTTCGTCTCTAAGTAAACCACATCAGGGCCGCTCAGCATGACCTCAAGCCCTTCCATCCCCCTGACATCATCCACCATATCCATAACCGTCTTTCGTTCTATTGGATTTAGAAACAGATTTCTGCCATGACAGCCTATGTAAGCACCATTGTCAGAAAGATAGAATATTTTTTCTTTCACCGGATCGAAAATGGATTCAATACTTGCCCACTGTCTTCCGCTTGCAGCGGCAAACTGAATTCCCTTTGCCCGTAATTTCAGAATCACTTCATGAAGCTCGGCCGGCACCTCATAGCCTCCGTCCGGTACCAGCGTTCCGTCAATATCTGATGCAATCAGTTTAATCATGCTTTTTCCTCCTGCTCACATATCTTCTTTAATTCCTGATAGACACGTCCTACAGGCAATCCTACTACATTACTGTAATCTCCGTCAATCCCTTTAATAAATGCAGCAAACCGTCCCTGGATGCCATATGCACCCGCTTTATCCATAGGCTCATCTTCCTCTGCATAGGAACGTATCTCTTCCTGTGTCATAGGGTATACATGAACATCCGTCTGCTCTGCAAATGAACGGACTGTCATTTTATTCTCTCCGCAAAGGATCAGCGTCACACCGGTGAAAACATTATGCGTTTTCCCCTGAAAGGAATCAATCATCTCAAAGGCTTCTTCATGGGTCTTCGGTTTTCCTAAAATCTTTCCTTCTGCAGCAACCACAGTATCTGCTCCTATGACGACAGTGCCCGGCAGCTGGTTTTTTGCCACATCCTCCGCTTTTTGCCGGGACAGCTCTATTACTGCTTCTTCTGGAATTGTGGTAGTTATGATCTCTTCAATCCCACTGGGTTCTATAACAGGATTCAGACCGACCTGGTTTAAAAGTTCTTTTCTTCTTGGTGATGCCGAAGCAAGCACAATCTTAATATCACTTATCATTGGTACCCTCTCTTATTCTTAAACTGACAGTCTCGTGAAATTGCAAACAGGCGGGACCCATTACGAATCCCGCCAATCTTTAATATACTTTCAGACGTCCGACTAAGGACGACTCATCTTCTTCACAATCTGCTCTCAGCTGCATTCTCATAGTATATACAAAATCTGTTGCATAAAAAATCAGGAAAAACATCCCCGTTATACGCTGAAAATTATCCGGAATCATTCCTGCCGCCTGGTTTACAAATCCATTCAGAAAGCGGAAATAGAAGATACCCAGAAATCCCCAGGCAATACTGCTCTCCAGACAGATAATTCCCTTGTAATTAAACGGCTTCCTGCTATAATCCCACCAGAATGATCCAAACAGCTTAATCATCATATAAGCCGTAACAAGCTCCATGAAAGTTGCCATCACCATAGAGGCGAAATACAGGCGCACCGGACTGTCAATGAAAGGGCTGAGCAGCATCGTCGCCCCAACAGATCCGAATCCATATATGATGCAGAACGGTCCGTGTCCAAATCCCCGATTAAAGACCGGTCTTTTATTTTCATAGCTGAGTACAGCGCATTCAAGAAGATAACCCAGAAAGCTGAATAGGAAAAAACAGTTTATCCTGTGATAAATTGACATATCCAATTTGCCTCCAAATTTAACAATTTTTTAACTTGTTAAAGTATAATATGGATATCTAAAGAAATCAAGGGTTATTTTCTTACGATTCCCCAAAATTTTTCTTTGTTATTAGTAATATTGCGCCATAAAGACAGCAAGTAAAATGCCAAGAATGGCTCCTGCTGCAACCTGAAGAGGAGTATGTCCAACATATTCCTTTAATTTTTCCTGTAAAATCTCACCATTCAGCTTCAGGGGATTTTCTAACAGGATACTGTTTAACAGCTTTGCCTGTTTTCCTGTTTCTCTTCGTACTCCCATGGCGTCATACATTACAATCATGGAGAGAACAAAACTGATGGCAAACTCAAAAGAACCGACGCCATAACGATAACTGGCGGCGGTCGTCAATGCACAAACCGTAGAGGAATGGGAGCTGGGCATACCGCCGGATCCCACAAGCCTCTCCGGGTTAAAACTCTTACTAAGAGCCAGGTCAATCAGTGTTTTTAACACCTGCGCCACCAGCCAGCCGGTAACGGCAGTCACTAAAACCTGATTCTTAAGAATCACTTCCCATAATTTCATGGTTTCCTCCATCTTATGCCGTGCTTTTTCTGCCAAAACCGTATAATACCCAACGCTTAATCCTTGCGGTGGTTTCCACGAAACCGCATAATTTATCCGCATAAATAATCACCATTCCGCCTTTTGTTTTTGGCGGAACCGGTGTCAGCGGCCACATATGCCGCAGGATCATGTTCTTCTCATTCTCTGTTAAGTCAAAATGTTTCACTGCATTCTTTAAAGCAGCCCTCGGGTGAGTAAAACCATGGAAACGTTCCCCGGTCTCTCTGGCATGGGTATGCCAGTCATACAGAAAGAAATCATGAAGCAGACCTGCTCTTGCTGCTTCTTTATATTCCCAGCCAAATTTTCTGCATATGCAGTAGCTTAGATAGGATACCTTAATGCAATGAGCTTTGCAGGTAGTATCTCCATGCTGCATATAGTTATCCATGGACTGGAATACCTTGTGATCTAAGATGTCCTTCACACAGGCAAGGTACTCCAAATCCATATTATAATCTTCAAGTTCCACCCAGGAGGTATCTTCTGCCCATTCAAGTGCTTCCTGCTTCTCCTCCGGAGTTAAATACATATTCTTCATGGTTATTCTGTCGCTTCCTTCTTAATAATATGAACCGGCTTAACAGCCAGTCAGCCAGTCGTACAGCTCCTGATACTTCATGGCTGAAGTCTTCCAGGAGTAATCCTTCGACATGGCACGGTCGATGATCTTGTTCCACTCACGTCTCTTGTCATAATAGATGCGCTGTGCATACCGGACAGCCCCAAGCATCTCATGAGCATTATAGTTAGAGAAGGAAAATCCGGTTCCCTGACTCTCATACTCATTATAGGGTTCTACCGTATCTTTTAAACCTCCGGTCTCCCTTACAATGGGCACAGTGCCGTATCTCAGCGCCATCAGCTGGCTCAAACCGCAGGGTTCAAACAAAGACGGCATCAAAAACGCATCACAGGCGGCATAAATCTTATGAGACATTGCCTCCGAATAGTAAATATTGGCAGAGACCTTATCCGGATACTTCCATGCATAGTGGCGGAACATATTCTCATACCGCTCTTCTCCGGTACCAAGAATAACCAGCTGGATATCGTCCTGACACATCTCATCCATCACACACTGGATTAAATCCAGTCCCTTCTGGTCGGTCAGTCTGGAGACGATTCCAATCATAAACTTACTTTCATCCTGCGCCAGTGAAAGTTCTTTCTGAAGCGCAGTTTTATTTTTTTCCTTTTCCTTGCGGAAATTACGCAGATTATAGTTCTGTATAATATACGAATCCGACCCGGGATCAAACTCGTCATAATCAATTCCGTTTACAATGCCTCTTAAGCTGCCTTCCCTTGCCCGCATCAGACCGTCAAGGCCTTCTCCATAGAAAGGCATCTTTATCTCCTGTGCGTAAGTCTCGCTGACTGTTGTGATGGCATCTGCATATACAATGCCGCCCTTTAATAAATTACCATCCTTGTAGGCCTCCAGCTTATCCGGGGTAAAATAATAATCAGGCAGACAAGTTAACGCCTGTATCGTCTTTACATCCCAGACACCCTGGAATTTTAGATTGTGAATGGTAATCACCGACTTCATGTTCCGGAAGAATTCTCCTTCCCGGAACCGGTCTTTTAACAGAACAGGAATCAAACCGGTCTGCCAGTCATGGCAGTGAACCACATCCGGCTGAAAACCGATTACCGGAAGAGATGATAAGGCGGCCCGTGAAAAGAAGCAGAACTTTTCTAAATCCTGATACCAGTCTCCATAGGGCTTTGCCCCCTGGTAATAGCCTTCATTATCAATGAAATAGAAGGTAATTCCGTCCCGGACACACTGAAGAATCCCCACATATCTGCTTTGTCCCAGATAATCCATATAGAAATGATCTACATAAGTCATCTGGTTTCTCAAGTCTTCCCTGATACAAAGATATTTGGGAATCATAACTCTCACATCATAATATTCCTGATCGAAGCACTTTGGAAGGGATCCCACTACATCTGCGAGACCGCCGGTTTTTACAAAAGGTACTGCCTCCGATGCAACGAACAAAATCTTCTTCATCCAAAAACCTCCCTTATCCTTTTCCCCTCCGGGCATTGTCTGTTATGCTATAGTATACTGCATTTTCAGAAAATAAGGAAGTATCTTTCCATTAAGATTTATGAAAGTTTTTTGTAATCAAGCCTTATTTTATCAGCAATGAGTGCAATAAACTCGGAATTTGTAGGTTTTCCTTTTCCTGTACTCACGGTATATCCGAACAGTTCGTTGATGGTATCCATCTTTCCCCGGCTCCAGGCCACTTCAATGGCATGGCGGATGGCACGTTCCACACGGCTTGGAGTCGTCTGATGTTTCTTGGCAATGGAAGGATAAAGGATTTTTGTGACAGAAGTGAGCATCTCCTGATCCTGAACCGATATCACAATGGCATCTCTTAAATACTGATATCCTTTAATATGTGCAGGAATTCCGATTTCATGAAGCATCTGGGTTACATCATTTTCTAAATTCTGCTCCATATACTCTGTCTTATTGACATAAGGTTTCACCTTTTTCATTCCCTGAAGACTGGGCGCTTTTGTCTTTCTCTGCCCTACTCTTCGCACCTTATCGACGATAACTTCCTTGTTGAACGGCTTCATTATGTAATAATTCGCCCCCATTCGGAACGCATCTTCGGTAATATTCTCACTTCCTGCGGCGGTTACCATAATAAAAGAGGGAATCTTTGTCACAGCACCATTTCCTCTTACCCGCTCCATTACTGTAATTCCGTCCATTCTCGGCATAATCACATCCAATAAGACAACATCCGGATTTGTTTTGAGGATCATGTTATAGGCGTCTTCGCCGTTATCCGCTCTTCCTACTACATGAAAATCCTCCTCTCCTTCCAGTATATCATTCAGCAGATTTAAGGTCTGCAGGTTATCATCTGCAATAGCGATACTGATTTCTGACATATTGATACTCTCCTCCTGATTCTTCAAAATAAATGAAAACTAGTGTATAGCCATTATAATCTTGCCCCAGCTTATGCCGCAACGTGATTCTATCGCATTATTCGACAAGAAAAACGTTTGTTTTATCGAATATGGGATTCTGGTCTTACTGTCCCACTGTCGAATGAAGAAAAGGTCTTGTCCGGTCTGAATCCATGTTTCCCCCTTTTTTTTACCGGTGTTGAAAATTGAAACTACTTGTCGTCAAAAAAAATGCCTATCCCAATACTACTATCTCTTATACTAACACATAAGGAATGGGATGAAAAGCCTTTCATGGAGATTTGGCATATTTATGGCAATGATTATTTAAGCATTATGCTAATAAAATTATGACTTAAGTATTTTTTATTATAAAAAAAGTACAATTATGCTTGCTCCTTTTTAAAGAAATGGATATAATTGGTACTGAATAAAAAATTAGGGGGAAATACATATGAAAGAACAAAACGAATTTAAACCGTACATACCTGCTGAAAAGGTCACTCCGGAATTTACTGTTACCTCTATTGTTCTGGGTATCATTCTGGCTGTAGTCTTCGGTGCTGCAAACGCCTATCTCGGGCTCCGCGTAGGTATGACCATTTCCGCATCCATACCCGCCGCAGTGATCTCCATGGGTGTGATCCGGGTAATCATGAAGAAAAACTCCATTCTGGAAAGCAACATCGTTCAGACGGTCGGTTCCGCAGGCGAATCCCTGGCTGCAGGAGCTATCTTTACGCTTCCTGCTCTTTTTTTATGGGCTGCAGAAGGAAAAATGGAAACACCTGGTATCCTGGAGATCACCCTCATCTCTCTGATCGGAGGCATCCTCGGTGTTCTTTTCATGGTTCCGCTCAGAAACGCACTGATAGTAAAAGAACACGGAATTCTTCCTTATCCGGAAGGAACCGCATGTGCGGAGGTTCTGCTTGCGGGCGAGGAGGGCGGCGCCAATGCGTCTACGGTATTTGCCGGAATGGGATTTGCCGCAGTCTTTAAGTTTATCATCGATGGTATCAAACTGGTTCCAGGGGAAGTTTCCTTCCGGGTAAAGGGCTATGCCGGTGAGATCGGAACACAGATTTACCCGGCGGTCATGAGCGTGGGATATATCTGCGGGCCAAGGATTTCCTCCTATATGTTTGCAGGAGGTATCATCAGCTGGCTGGTGTTCATTCCTGCAATCGTTCTGTTCGGAGCGGATTTAACCCTGTATCCGGGTTCTGCTCCCATTGGCGAAATGTTTGCACAGGGTGGAGCCGGAGCAATCTGGGGAACCTACATCCGTTACATCGGCGCCGGTGCACTTGCTGCAGGAGGTATCATCAGTCTTGTTAAATCTCTGCCCTTAATTATCCGTACCTTCCGGGATGCCATAAAAGGACTCGGTCAGAACAGTGCCGGCAGCGGTCTTCGTACAGACCAGGATTTAAGCTTTCAGATAATCCTGGGAGGCATCGCACTTCTCACCATTCTCGTCTGGCTGGTCCCGGTCATTCCGGTGAGTTTTATAGGCGCCGTCATTGTTGTAATCTTCGGATTTTTCTTCGCCACCGTATCTTCCAGAATGGTAGGTCTGGTAGGAAGCAGCAATAACCCTGTTTCCGGTATGGCAATTGCAACACTTCTGATTGCAACCATCGCGTTAAAAGCAACCGGGGACAGCGGAATCCATGGAATGAAAGGCGCGATTGCCATCGGTTCCATTATCTGTATCGTTGCTGCGATTGCCGGTGATACGTCACAGGATTTAAAAACCGGCTATCTGCTGGGAGCCACACCGAAAAAGCAGCAGATCGGTGAGCTGATCGGAGTCATTGCTGCCGCTTTTGCCATCGGCGGCGTTTTATATCTGTTAAACGCAGCATGGGGCTTTGGTTCTGAGCAGCTGGGTGCTCCCCAGGCCATGCTGATGAAGATGATCATTGAAGGCGTTATGGATAACAACCTTCCCTGGGCACTGGTATTTATGGGAGTCTTTTTAGCTGCAGCTGTGGAGATACTTGGAATTCCGGTTCTTCCCTTTGCAATCGGTGTCTATCTTCCCGTTCAGTTAAATGCCTGCATCATGGTGGGCGGTCTGGTACGCCTCTACTTTGACAGAATGAAAAAGGAAGACAAAAAAGAAAAAGAGCAGCTCATCAGCGACGGAATGCTCTATTGTTCCGGAATGATTGCCGGAGAAGGTCTGGTAGGTATCCTGCTGGCGCTTTTAGCAGTATTTGGTCTGGACAAGTCCCTGGATTTATCCACAAAACTCAATCTTCCTTCTCCTGTAATGGATCTTGGCAGCCTTGTTCTGTTTGGGCTTGTGATCTTAAGCCTGCTTAAATTTACAGTCTGGAAGAAAGTGAAAAAATGAGTGATAGAAATAAAAAAAGCGGAAACTATCTGGATCGGATTCCGGTACGGGCGGAACATATTCTCTGGACTGTGGAGGAAAGCGGTCTGGTGACACTGGATGTGGAAAACAGGGGAATATTTCACCGTTTTGCCCAGAGATTTTTTCATAAACCAAAGATCAGCCACATTCATCTGGATCCCATGGGAAGCTTTGTCTGGTGCCTGATTGATGGCAGCAGGGATATTTTAAACCTTTCCGCTTCCGTAAAGGAACGGTTTGGTGAAGAAGCCTCACCATTATATGAACGTCTCTCCAAGTACTTCCAGGTACTCCACAGCTATGGATTTATCAGTTTCAGGTAAAAATCATTATAAAATTACATATTAAATTGAAAAAAAAGGACGGCACCGTAAGGCTACTTACGATTCTGTCCTTTTCTTTCCTGGCACTTTCTGTCAATGATTGATCATATTTTCTATAAAGATTCCGTAGCCTCTTGTTGAGTCCTGTATAAAAACATGGGTAACAGCTCCTATCAGCTTTCCATCCTGAATGATAGGACTTCCGGACATCCCCTGAACAATTCCCCCGGTCAGTGCCAGAAGATCGGGATCCGTGACTTTGATTACCATGCCCTTGCTTTTATGCGTAGTGGAATAATCTACCCGCTGGATTTCAATTTCGTAATCCCGCACTTTTCCGGATACATCACTTCGTATATAAGCTTTTCCCTTCTTTACATCCTGTCTGTAACCGATGGGTACGGCGTCCTGGGCAATGCTCTCCTTAAACCGTTCATTTACTGTACCGAATATTCCTTCTTCTGTATTTTCTTTAATTGTACCCAGATTAGATCCCGGACCGTAATAAATGATCCCGCTCATCACACCCGGTTTTCCAAACGTCCCCTTTTCGATTCCAAGAATTGCTGTTTCATAGAGTGCCCCATCTGTGATCTGAACAACATTTCCAGTATCACTGTCACTGATCCCGTGGCCCAGCGCTCCAAATTGTCCATTCATATCCACATAGGTCATGGTTCCGATTCCCTGGGTATCGTCACGAACCCAGACTCCCAGTTTATAGGATCCGTCCTCCGTTTCTATGGGATTCATCTTTATATCAATGTTTTCCTGGCCTCTTCTCACCTTTAAAACTGCTTCAGAACCGCCTAGTTTATTCAGTTCATTCATCAGTGTTTCCTTATCGCTAAGGGCGATTCCATTGATTGATTCCAGATAATCCCCTGACTGTAAAATTCCGAAAGCGGGTTCCACAACCATTCCATCTTTTTTTGTTACATCTCCAGTACCGATTACCATAACTCCGTTTGATTTTAAATAAATTCCCACCGGAGTGCCGCATGGAACAGCGTATTTGGTATCTACTACATTTACCTGAATATCTTTTAACTGTATCCAGCCGAACAGCTTTAATCCCAGCTTATAGCTTCCAAGATTCTTTGAATACACGGAGAACGGCTGATTCACCTGTAAGTGGATTTGATCAGAAGGAATGTTGGAACTATTTTTCAGTACCACTTCCTCGCTGTCGGAATGCAGCGTCACATCAAAAGGCATGGAGAAATGAAACTGTTCTTCTTCTGCTGCAACGATGTTCAATTTGTCCGGAATGACCCGTTTCATATAGAACCAGGTAAAACCGATACAAAAGATCAGGCTGATCCAGAACGCCCTTACAATTAGTTTATGAAATTTCTTTTTTGCCATCTCACATACCTCCTTAGAAGAATAAAGGAGACAATTTTTTGACTCCTTTCATAGTATGTGAGAATTCGTTAAAAACACTCTGTTATATTTTAGTTGAATTCATTTAATTCTGGTGATTGGACCAGTTATGACTTTTTTAACTTTTTTTCAGCTGCAAGACGCTTCATCTCTCTTGCATTCTCTCTTACTGCATCTGTAATCTCTGCTCCGCCAAGAAGCCTTGCAAGTTCTTCCACCATTTCCTCATTATGCAGCGCATGGATTCCTGTGGTGGTTTTACCAGCTTCTGCCGATTTTTTAATTTCAAAATGAGCATCTGCCATGGCTGCAATCTGCGGCAGATGGGTGATGCAGATTACCTGATGATTTTTTGCAATATAGGAAAGTTTCTCTGAAACCTTCTGAGCGGTTCTGCCGCTGATGCCGGTATCAATTTCATCAAAAATCAGGGTTGGGATATCATCGGAATCGGCAAGAACGGTTTTAATGGCCAGCATAATTCTTGACATCTCACCTCCGGAAGCCACGGATTTTAAAGGCTTTAAGGCCTCTCCCGGGTTGGCGGAAATCATAAATTCCGCTTCATCAAACCCATTGGCCGTATAATGGTCCAGTCTGCCAAACTCCATATCAAAATTTACATCAATAAAATTTAAATCGTGCAGGCCTTCCTTGATTTTTTCAGTAAGTTCCTTTGCCGTTTCTTTTCTCATATAAGATAATTGTCCGCATAAACCTTCCAGTTTATCCTCTGTCATAAGTATCTCTTTTTCTGTCTGCTGTTTTAAAAGATCATAATCTTCCAGCTCACCCAGTCTTATTTTCTTTTCTTCCAGATTTTTAAAAATCAGATCAGCGCCTTTTCCATATTTTGCTTCCAGATTATGGATTAAATCCAGACGCTCTTCTATTTTCTGATAGTCTTCTTCATCAAAAGACAAATCCTCCAGATATGAAGTAATCTCATGATTGATATCGCTTAAGATGGAATCCACATCAAAAAGCTGGTCTCTGATGGTCAGCAGACGTTCATCATAGACTGCTGCCGATTCCACCTCTTTTAATGCCCGTCCTGTCACATCTGAATTCACTGCGTCATAAGCTACAGACAGACTTTCCATGATCCTTTTTCCATGAAGAAACAGACGGTACCTGGAGGAAAGTTCTTCCTCTTCTCCCTCTCTCAGTCCGGCGTTCTCAATTTCTTCTATCTCATAGCGGATAAAATCCATCTCCCGGAGTCTGGTATCCTCATCAAGCTGAAACGACGCAAGGCGGTCCTTCAACCGCACATATTCCTTATAAGTCTCTGCAATATTCAGTTTTAGCTCATGGGACTTTTTCTCCTGATAACGATCCAGGATCTCAAGATGTACTGACTTGTAAAGTAAAGACTGATGTTCATGCTGTCCATGAATATCGATCAGAAGACCGGTGATATCCCGCAGTTTTCCTGCAGTTACAGTTTCATCGTTAATTTTGCTGAAACTTTTTGACGGCATGATTTTCTTTGAAATGATAACGATGCCGTCCTGATCCGGATATACATCCATTTCTTTTAACAGATGAATCTTGCGCGGATCGCTGACTGTAAAAATCAGCTCTATGTAGGCATACTCCGCCCCATTTCTGATCATGTCCTTCGGCACCTTGCCTCCTAAGGCAATGGTTACCGAGCCGATGATAATGGATTTTCCGGCACCAGTCTCACCGGTTAAGACATTGAGTCCTTCTTTAAATTCCACATCGGCTTTTTCAATTAACGCTAAGTTCTTTACGTGTAATTCTGAAAGCATGGCTTGCCTCCTTTTATCCCGTAACGAGTTTTTTCAGTTTGTCCATCATCAATATGGTATCATCTACAGTCCTGATGGCACACATGATGGTATCATCTCCTGCAATGCAGCCTACCATTTCACTGAAATGAAGGGCGTCAAGTGCTGCAGCTACCGCCATTGCCATTCCGGACACCGTCTTGATTACCAGTATATTCTGTGCCATATCCATGGATAAATAACCGTCTCTTAAGATCCGTATGTATTTATCGCTGAAAGATCCCTGATTCTGAAGCACCATATAACGCTGTTTTCCGGATTCTGACTGCACCTTCGTCAGCTTCAGCTCCCTGATATCTCTGGATACGGTTGCCTGTGTTACTGCAAAACCGGCCTGATTTAAATAATCCGCCAGTTCTTCCTGAGTCTCAATCTCATATTTTCCGATCAGTTCTACTATTTTGCTGTGTCTTTCCAGTTTCATCCTGTCACCTCCTTATATACCGGCCATCTTATTTCGAAGATTATCCAAAAATGATAAATTTTTTAATTTCACCAATACAGTTTTGATCTCAGCACGCCCAAGATCAATCCAGTCTCCAGGCAAAAGACTGACTGCCGAATCTCCGTCAAACACCGCTGCCTGGCTGATTCCTTCCTGCCCCATGATTTCAATCCGTATCCTGTCTTCTGCAGAAAGCACGATGCTTCTTGCATTGAGGGCATGGGAACAGATGGGTGTGAGCACCAGCATCCTGGAATCAGGTACGATAATCGGTCCGCCTGCAGATAAATTGTAGGCGGTGGAACCTGTTGGAGTTGCCGCAATGAGCCCGTCCGCTCTGTACTCCGTTAAGAATTCTCCATTTACAAACACCTTAAACTGAAGCATCTTTAAGTATTCGCCTCTTGTTATGACAATCTCATTCAGAGCGATATCCCGGTAAATCTCTTGCCCTTTCCGGAATGCACTCCCGCTTAACATCATCCGCTCTTCCAGCTTATAGTCATCATAATAAAGGGCCAAAAGGGCTGATTCAATATCTTCGGTTCTGGACACCTGGGTTAAGTAACCCAGAGTTCCCCTGTTAATCCCAAGAATTGGAAGATTGCGTCCGGATAAATCTCTGGCTGCCTGAATTAAAGTTCCGTCTCCCCCCAGAGTAATCACGCATTCCGTTTCCTGGGGCACCATGGCTGAATCAGTGTAATGTTTCCCTGCCTGCCATTCTACCTTTTCTCCTCTGCCGATCAGACAGACTGCTCCCTTGGCAGTGAGAAATTCCCGGATCTGTTCCGCGGTCTCCCGGGCTCCCTTTTTATCCGGATTCATGATTACGTAAAAATATTTCATTCTAAGACTCCTTATTTGCCATCGCTTAAGTCTTTGTGAGCTTCTTCCACCACTTTTTCAGGATTTACACTGTAGTCCGGGAAGCTTTCCCCATCCGTATGATTCTTTAAATGGAGAAGATATTCGATATTACCTTCCGGCCCCTTGATTGGAGAAAACTCCAGGTGAAGAATCTCAAATCCAATGCTGATTCCATAGGATATCACCGACCGGATCACTTCCAGATGTACGGATTTTTCTCTTACTACGCCTTTTTTGCCTACCTTTTCACGCCCTGCTTCAAACTGCGGCTTAATCAGGCAGACGATCTCCCCATCTTCCGTAAGAAGATTTTTAACCGGTAAAAGTACCTTGGTAAGGGAGATAAAAGATACATCTATAGAAGAAAACTCAATTCTGTCCTTAATATCCTCATGCGTCACATAACGGATATTGGTCTTTTCCATACAGACCACCCGGTCATCGTTGCGAAGCTTCCATGCAAGCTGTCCATGCCCTACATCCACGGCATAAACTTTAACAGCACCGTTTTGAAGCATGCAGTCTGTAAAACCGCCGGTAGAAGAGCCTACGTCCATACAGACCTTCCCCTCCAGTGTGACGTCAAAATGAGTCATGGCCTTTTCAAGCTTAAGCCCGCCGCGGCTTACATATTTTAACGTGCTGCCTCTCACTTCAATGACTGCTGTCTCTTCAAATGTGGAACCTGCCTTGTCCTCTTTATCACCGTCAACGTATACGATTCCGGACATGATGATGGCCTTTGCCTTTTCCCTGGACTCCGCATGTCCCTGCTTTACTAATAGCACATCCAATCGTTCTTTCATTTCAATTCATCTTATCCTTCCATTCCCTGTTCTGGCGTTCCATATCTAAATATTCCTTCTTCATGCGCCAGATTATGGAATCACTGTCAATCCCAAGTCCTTTGCGCAGCAGTGAAACGTTTCCGTGCTCCACATATGCATCCGGCAGGGCAATGTTTAATATCTTTACATCAGGATAATGCTCATGAATATAACCGTTGATCTGACAGCCAAATCCGCCCTGAAGAACATTCTCCTCCATGGTCACAATCAGCCAGTGTCTGCTCGCCAGATCATCGATCAGCTTTTTATCAAAGGGCTTGATAAAGCGCCCGTTTGCAAGAGTGCAGTTCCAGCCCTCCGCTTTTAACTTCTGCCTTACGTGCTCGCCTGTGCTTACCATGCTTCCCACTGCCAGAAGGGCGATCTCCTTTTCCTGATAGATGATCTCGCCTTTTCCGTATTCAATAGGTGCTTTAAAATCTTCCAGCCCCTGATAAGCCGTCCCTCTCGGGTAGCGCACTGCGATGGGACTGTCAAGGGAAAATGCAAATTCCAGCCCTTTTGCCAGCTCCCAGTCATTTTTCGGTGCAAAAATACTCATATTGGGTATGGCGCTTAGGAAAGAAAGATCAAAGATACCCTGATGGGTTTCTCCGTCACTGCCCACAAGCCCTGCCCGGTCAACTGCAAAGACCACCGGGAGGTTCTGAATGCACACATCATGCAGCACCTGGTCAAAACCTCTCTGTAAAAATGAGGAATAAACTGCCACTACCGGCTTCAAGCCGCCTGCTGCCATTCCCGCTGCCGAAGTCACCGCATGCTCTTCTGCGATCCCCACATCGAAAAAGCGGTCCGGGTATAAACTGGAGAACCGTTTTAATCCGGTTCCGTCAGGCATTGCGGCGGTAACAGCCACAATCTTTTTATCGTCTTTTGCCAGACGGCAGATGGTCTTTGAAAACACATCTGTATAGCTTAAATTCTTCTTTTCGTTTTTGGGTCTGCCCGTCAGGATATCAAAGGGCTCCACTCCATGAAATTTAGATGGATATTTTTCTGCCGGGGCATATCCTTTTCCCTTTTTGGTAATCACATGAACCAGTACGGTATGATCCAGATTCTTTGCTTCTTTTAAGGCCCTTGTAAGAGCCTTCACATTATGGCCGTCTACCGGTCCTAAATAGGTGATTCCCATATTTTCAAACAGCATTCCGGGAATCAGAAGCTGTTTAATGCCGTTTTTCGTCCGGCTGATTTTATCAATGAGCTGTTCTCCAATAACCGGAATTCTGGAAAGCGTGTTGGTTACATGCTTTTTCAAATCCAGATATCCGTTGCCGGTCCGTATGCTGTTTAAATAGGTTGACATGCCCCCCACATTTTCGGAAATGGACATATTGTTATCGTTCAGAATAATAACAAAGTTTTTCTTCATCTGGGCTGCATTATTTAAAGCCTCGTATGCCATTCCTCCTGTTAAGGAACCATCTCCGATTACGGAAACAACAAAATGATCTTCTCCCAGCACATCTCTTGCCTGGGCAAGTCCAAGTCCTGCAGAAATAGAAGTGGAACTGTGACCGGTATCAAAGGCATCACAAGGGCTTTCCTTACGCTTTGGAAAACCGCTTATGCCGCCGTACTGGCGCAGTTCATCAAATTCCGTTCTTCTTCCGCTTAAGATTTTATGGGTGTAGGACTGATGCCCCACATCCCAGACAATTTTATCCTTTGGAAGATTAAACGCAAGATAAATAGCCATGGTAAGTTCCACCACACCTAAATTGGAGGCCAGATGACCGCCTGTTGTACTTATTTTTTCTATTAAAAAATCACGGATTTCCTGACTTAAAATCGTCAGCTCCTGTTTGGAGAATTTCTTAATATCGTCAGGTCCGTTAATCAGTTCCAGTATCATATTTTTTCAGATCCTTTATTTTTCCCGGTTAACCAGCATCCGGATCAGTTCTTCCAGAAAGCCGTTCTCTCCCGGCAGCTTTTGAAGGCAGGCAACTGCTTCCTCAGAAATTCTCTCCACAGCCTTCTTCGCCTGTTCCATTCCCTCCAATGTTACATAGGTGGTTTTATGATTTTTTTCATCACTGAATACGGGTTTTCCCAAAGTCTTTGCATCGCTGGTCACATCTAAAATATCATCCTGAATCTGAAATGCAAGTCCGATTTTAGATGCCATCTCTTCCACTGCTTTTAACTCGTCTTCCCCCGCTCCGCCAAGCACCGCTCCGATCATCATGGAAGCCTCTAAAAGAGCTCCCGTCTTTAACCGGTAGATGAAATCCAGTTTATCACCTGGAATCGGCTTTCCAGCCAGCTCCACATCAACGGTCTGACCGCCTATCATGCCGAATATTCCTGTCTTTTGCGCCAGAATTCCCATAGCTGTGGCAACCCGGTCCGGCCTGTCCGAAAAGTCAAGTGCCTTCGCTGCCGTCTCCATGGAATAAATCAAAAGACCGTCACCTGCCAGCACTGCCATATCATATCCAAATTTCACCCATGCAGTAGGAAGTCCTCTGCGGAGGGTATCGTTATCCATACACGGGAGATCGTCGTGAATCAGAGAAGAGGTATGAATCATCTCTATGGCCGCCATAAAGGGCTCTATCTCTTTTCCCGTTCCTCCAAAAAGGCGGTATGTCTCCTGCATCAGCATGGGGCGAAGCCTCTTTCCTCCGGCCCTCATACTGTAATCCATAGCCTCAAGAACGGTACTCTGATATCCTTCTACAGCCGGAAGGAAGCTCTCCACAATCTTCCATACTTCATTGGTCCGTCCGGACAGTTCTTCATGAAAGTTCATGTTCTTCACCATTTTCCTCCAGCACAATTATCTTTTTTTCCACTTTATCTATTTTATCATTGCAGGACTTTACAAGCTTCATGCCTGTCTCATAATACGCAAAAGATTCTTCTAATGAGCTTTCTCCGCTTTCCAGCTTTTTGACCAGCTCCTCCAAATCTTTTAAGGTCTCTTCAATGGTTCTTTCTTTTTTTACTGCCATAAGCTTATTTCTCCTTATTTGTCTGCTTCTGACACTTCTGATGGTTCCACCCCTGATACTACGGACTCAATCATACCATCCCGCAGTTTAAGACGAAGCGTATCCCCGGTTCCCACCTGCAAAACGGAGTCAATTCTCCTGTTCTGCGAATCAGTGATAAAACCATATCCGCCGCCTATCCTTCCCAGAGGGGAACAGGCATGAAGACGTCCGGCAAGCAGTTCCAGCCTGTGCCTGTCCCGTAAAGTCTGCTTCTTAATGAGCTGGCTCATAAGAAAAGCTGATTCATCAAGATGCCTCCGTTCGGCCTCAATCTGATGAAGAGTTAAGTTTTTTAACTTCTCTTCCAGATCATGAAGCCGCTGCCGCTGCTCACGAATACTGCGTTTTGGATCAAAATACTTTAATTTTAGCTCATATTGTCTGATGGAAAAGCGGCAGCGCTCCAGCTTCCTCTCCATCATGGTTCTTAACGTATACCGGATGCTGTCCGTCTGTTCCTTAAACTGTCTGTAATCAAAAACAGCAAGCTCTGCAGCTGCCGAAGGGGTTGGCGCCCGCATGTCCGCAACATAATCTGCTATAGTCACGTCGGTTTCATGGCCAACTGCTGAAATTACCGGTACAGAGCAGTTAAAAATTGCCCTGGCAACAGCTTCTTCATTAAATGCCCACAGATCCTCGATGGACCCGCCGCCTCTTCCCACAATGAGAACATCAAGTCCCATCTGGTCTAACATTTCAATTCCCTTTACTATGCTTTCTGCAGCACCGTTTCCCTGTACAAGAGCCGGGTAAAGATAAAGCTGTACAAAGGGGTTCCGCCTGGCGGATATATTCATAATATCCCGGATTGCAGCGCCTGTGGGGGCAGTCACCACTCCCACACGCCTTGCATATCTGGGAATTTCTTTTTTATATTCAGGGGAAAACATCCCCATCTCCTCCAGTTCATTACGAAGCTTTAAGAAACGTTCAAATAAATCTCCCATTCCTTCCTTCGTAATCTCCTGGGCATAAAGCTGGTATCTTCCGTCCCTCTCATAGACCTCAACGCTTCCCTTTGCGACGATCTGCTGTCCTTCTTCCAGATGAAAGGAAAGACCTTTCCTGGATCCGGCAAACATCACTGCCGAAATAGAAGAGGCTTTATCTTTTAAGGTAAAATATATATGACCGGAAGTATGATATTTGCAGTTGGACACTTCCCCTTTGATGGAAATCCGGTTCAGTGCAAAATCCTGGGCAAACATATTTTTAATATAAGCATTAATCTGGGTTACGGAATAAACACCTGCCATAATTACACCAGCTTTGCCAGAACTCCGTTAATGAAAGCCGGAGCTTCGTTCCCGCCGTATTTTTTAGCCAGTTCCACTGCCTCGTTGATGGCTACCTTTTCCGGCACATCTTCATCGAATAATATTTCATAAAGAGCCAGCCTAAGGATGGTTAACTCCGCCCTTCCCATACGCTTTGTCTTCCAGCCTTCTGCCACTTCATTGATCTTTTCATCCAGTTCCGGAATTTTATTCATGACTGCTTCTGTCTTTTCCTTTAAAAAGGCAGAATTCTCATCACTCATATCTACGTCATGAACAATTTCTTCTACGCCTTCCGTATTGAAATCATCCTCTTTTGGTTCCTCAAAATATTGATTAATCTGCCAAAGCTTCTCCTCTGCGGGGTGAAAATCGGCGCAGAAAAGCATCTTAAAGCAGTGTTCGCGCATTTTACTTCTGGTCATTTACCATGGTCCTCCTATTGGTGATTTTGCTGGACGTTTGGAATTATTATACCTTAACAGGGTTTTTTATACAATAGAAACTTTTGTACGCCGGTATAGGAGGCTTAATTATAAACAGCATACTGGTTTTTCCCTTTTCCCTTTGCCTGGTATAATGCCTGATCCGCCCGTTTTAAAATCGCATCGTATTCCGTTTCCTCTTCTTCGATCAGAGTGATTCCAATGCTTGCATGGACCTTTCCTGAAATATGGAACGCATTAATAATGCGCTGGGCAATGGCTTCCGGCTGTTTTCTTCCTCTCATTCCATAGAGCCAGATACAGAATTCATCTCCTCCGAACCGTACGATCACATCCTCCTGTCTTGTACAGGCATTTAAAATCTGGCCTGCCTGAACGAGAACCAAATCTCCCTTATGGTGGCCAAAGGTATCGTTTATTTTCTTAAAATCATCGATGTCAAGGAACATACATGCATAGAAGCGGTTTTTTCCTCCCGCCTTCAGTCCGTGCTCCACCAGCTTTTTTGCCGTCTCTCTGGTATAAACTCCGGTGAGGTAATCCTTCTGCAGCCGCTTTTCCTCTTTCTTTCTGGTATGGAAAATTAAAAGAGTGAGCACCACCCCGCATACCAGCAGGAAGGTGGATCCTGCAATGAATTTTGCGGAAAGGGCCTTGATCTGTAGAAAGGTATTCTCATATCCTTCAGTCTCCACAAAGGTTCCCATAAACCAGTCATTAATCCCCATAGGCTGATAGTAAAGAAGCCGTCTGTAATCATTTTCATAATAAGTAATATAACCGGATTGACCAGCCTTAATCCCGGCTTCCATCTCAGAAAAGGTCTGTCCCTGTCCCAACTTCCTGGTTTTAAGCATTTCAAAGAGAGAAATCTCGTTCTCGCACGCTGTGCAGGAAATCAGAATCTCTCCATCTTTTTTAAATATCATGTTGGCCCCGTAACGGCTTAAATCTGTATCACTTAAATACTGCTTCAGCTTATCTGCAGACAATTCCAGACATGCCACACCCTTTACGGTGCCCTCTCTGATAATGGGGACAGCCAAAACCACACTGTCCTGACCCTGAAAACCTGCTTTCAGCAATCCGGATACATTTTTTTCACCGTCTAACGCTTTTTTAAAATAGTCACGGGAAGAAATATCCTGAGTTTCACGATTTCCATAGTAAAGAGTTCCAGACGCATCTGCGACGCCAAACCGGGAATCCTCTTTTTCATAATCCTGTACCTGCTCCCACCACTGCTCGTTCCCTGAGCCATCGGGCAGATCACAGTAAACCGCAAACAATTCCAGCCACTCGAATTTTGTCTGCATCATGGATTCAATATAATTCAGTGCTTTATCGTTCTCCTGCTTTAAATCTCTATGGGTCTGCAAAAACAAACTCTGGTCCACTTCATGAAAATAATAGAAATTCAAAACGCAGATTCCGATAATCACCGACATTACAAGACTTGCCAGGATCAGCAAATTCGGCGGATAGTGCCCCCCGTTTCTACGATTCATCATATAAAAAAACACCTGTCCTTAAGAATCTTTCGACTCACAATATGGTCCATTATAAATCCTGTCCTATTCCATTACAAGGAGAATTTCATCTTTTCATAAATCATGACCACCGGCTT
>NZ_QOHO01000035.1 GCF_003432035.1 Lacrimispora amygdalina | reverse complement strand
GTGTGGTTTTGAGGGTATATGCCTCAGATATTGCAGCAATGCAGTAATCCTCGATAGCTCAGTCGGTAGAGCAAACGGCTGTTAACCGTTGGGTCGTAGGTTCAAGTCCTACTCGGGGAGCTTTGGCCCCATGGTCAAGCGGTTAAGACATCGCCCTTTCACGGCGGTAACACGAGTTCGAATCTCGTTGGGGTCATTGAATGCCGATGTGGCTCAATTGGCAGAGCAGCTGATTTGTAATCAGCAGGTTATCGGTTCGAGTCCGATCATCGGCTTTCACGTAATTAAATAATTCGATCAGATTATTATGTTTAGGACCTTTAGCTCAGTTGGTTAGAGCAACCGGCTCATAACCGGTCGGTCCCGGGTTCGAGTCCCCGAAGGTCCACTAGCACTGAACTAAATAGTTGATAATCTGGCCCGGTGGCTCAGCTGGTTAGAGCGCCGCCCTGTCACGGCGGAGGTCGTGGGTTCGAATCCCATCCGGGTCGTTCTGTATTTTTAAATACAGGCTTTACAAACCAGCAGGTAAGTTGTATAATGCTTACTGTATCATTTATGGGATCTTAGCTCAGCTGGGAGAGCATCTGCCTTACAAGCAGAGGGTCATAGGTTCGAGCCCTATAGGTCCCATTTCCATGAGAGATCATGAGAATGCCGGCGTGGCGGAACTGGCAGACGCACAGGACTTAAAATCCTGCGGGACTTACCTCCCGTACCGGTTCGATTCCGGTCGCCGGCATTGCCTGAAAAGGCAGACAATTGAATATGTGTGTGTAGCTCAGCTGGATAGAGCACTTGGCTACGGACCAAGGTGTCGGGAGTTCGAATCTTCTCACGCACGTAACGGACACAGCCCCAGGGAATTTTTCCCGGGGCTGTTTTTGTATTTGTTGATTAGTACGATGTTTTACTTTGACTTAAATTAGTTAACTGATTCCTGAATAAATTTGGTAAAGTAAACAAGTTCTTTTCAATAGCATAAAATAGATGGGGAGGGTTAGGATTTATTGATTGTTTCATAACTATTTATGTATAGGAGGGATTATTATGAGCAATAGTTCTCTTCAAATAGATTTAAATCTGGCTGCAACTGTAGCTGCCGGTACAAATGTACTTTTTGATACCGTTGTCTATTCTTCTGGAAGTATAATCTATAATTCTGATACAGGAGAGGTAACCTTTTCAGAAGCAGGCAGATATGTAATTAACTGGTGGGTGGCGACTCAGACCTCTCAGTCTATAAATGGGACTGCCTTTGCGCTGATTTCCTCACAGGGAGATAATATTGGAGGTGATCCTCTTATTAAAACTGGCGAGGTATTTGGAATCGGAATCGTTGATGTAACTACGGCTCCTGTTACCTTAGCTCTTGTAAATGTCAGTACAACTACAATTTATTTCTCTTTGTATGCTCAACTGAAAGGTGTATTAGTTATTGTAGAAGATGATATTAGCCAAGTTGGACCCACAGGTCCCATTGGCCCTGCTGGACCCACAGGTCCCATTGGTGCCTCTGTTATAATTGGACTAAGTAAGTGAAAGCCGCTATATCAAAGGGTTTTCGCTAATCTTAGTCCAATTTTTTTACCCTATTTACCCATTACCCAAAATCTTTTTACCCAAGAAAGGAGAGCGCCGATGGCGAAAATCATTGCAATTATCAACGAGAAAGGCGGAGTGGGCAAAACAGCCACGGCTACCACCCTTGCCTATCTCCTGTCCAAGAGAGGACACCGTACCGCCCTGCTTGACTTTGACGGTCAGGGGCATTCCAGCATTATCTTTGGCGTGAAGAACCCCAATAAACTGGAGGTGACAATCAACACCCTGTTGCGCAAGCTGGTTGAGGACGAGCCTTTACCCGCACCTGAAAGCTACATCATCAAAACCGAGTGCGGTGTTGACCTGATCCCATCCAATACCCAGCTTTTCACCCTTGAACGCAATCTCTGCAATGTGGATTTCAGAGAGAGGATTCTGACCCAATACATTGACGCCATCAAGGACAGCTATGAGTACATCATCATCGACTGTATGCCGCAAATGGGTACGCCGATGATTAACGTGATGATGTGTGCCGACAGCATTATTATCCCGACACAGGCGGAGCTTTTATCCGCCCAAGGACTTGCGGAACTGCTAAAGCACCATCAGGCTATTCAGAGAAACAGCAACCACCGCCTGCGTATTGAAGGCATTTTGATTACCATGGATTCCCCTAATACGATACTTTCGGCACAGGTGAACGAACTGATCCATCGTGGTTTTGCTGACAAGGTTCCCATTTTCAAGACCCACATTCCCAGGTCTATCAAGGTTGCGGAAGCTGTGCTACACCATCAGACCATTTGTGAGTTTCTGCCGGGAAACCCTGCGGCAATCGCTTATGGGCAATTTGTGGACGAACTGCTTTCCGATGGACACAGCAAAATTGCGGAAAGGAGCGTTTAACCTATGGCGATACCAAAGCCCAAAGCAGCCCTAATTGACTTTGATGAAATGCTGGGTATAGAACCCCGGCAAGATGCCGCCCCTGCTCCTGTGCAGGGCGGTATCTTGGAAATGGATTTCAACTTGATGGAGTCCTTTCCAAATCACAGGTTCAAACTCTACGAGGGACAGCAGCTTGACGATATGGTGGACAGTATCCGCCAGTTTGGTATTCTGCTCCCCATTATCCTGTGGTACACTGAGGACGGACGGTACATTATTCTCAGCGGACATAACCGTAAAAACGCCGCCCAGCTTGCCGGGCTGACCAAAGGCCCCGTCATCATCAGGGAAAATCTGACCTATGAAGATGCCGTCCTGATTGTAACGGAAACCAATCTACGCCAGCGTTCCTTTGCCGATATGAGCTATTCAGAACGTGCCTACTGTCTTGCCCAGCACTATGCGGCACTGAAATCACAGGGCAAGAGAAATGACCTTTTGGCAGAGATTGAAATGCTCTTGAACCCGCATGATACCGAGGAAAATTCAACTTCGTCTGAGGTTCAGACGAAGTTGAGATCAGATGAAAAACTCGGACAAAATTATGGTCTTTCACGGGACAAGGTGGCAAAATACATCCGTATTTCAAATCTTATTGAACCCCTCATTTTCCGTGTTGATAGCGGAGAAATTGCTTTCCTCGCCGCCTATGACCTCTCTTTTGTAGAGGACGAAGCACAACAGCAGCAAATTGCAGACCTCATGGAATCCGACAGCTATAAGATGGATACCAAAAAGGCGGAATTATTCCACAGCTACTATAAGGCTGGCAAGTTGACCGACACCGCCATTGTGCAAATCATTTCTGGTGAAAAAACACGCAAGCCTAAAAGCAACAAGCCACAGCCGGTCAAAATCAAACCTGCGGTCATCTCCAAATATTTTACCGCACAGCAGACCCAAAAGGAAATTGAGGAAGTCATTGATAAGGCTTTGGCGCTGTACTTTGAAAATCAAGAAATGGAGGTGACAGCTTGAGCAAGGCGACCATTCTTGCCGACCTATATAAAAAGTCGGTACAGGAATACACCCAAAATCCTGTGGAGTGGAAAGGTCTGCTGTCTTGTGTAGCGAGGTATTATAAGCGTTCCTTTGATAATGCGGTACTCGTTTACGCACAGCGGCCCGATGCAACACAGCTTGCCACCTTTGACGAATGGCATGACAAGCGAATTGACCGAAATATCAATGCAGGCGCAAAAGGCATTGCTGTCATCGACATGACAAACCCCACAGCAAGTTTGAAGTATCTGTTTGATTTTATGGACACCAACGGCAGTGAGCAGAGTTTCAAAAAGGTTATGAGTTACCTGTGGGAGTTGGAGGATCAGTATAAACCCAGCGTGTTGGCGAGATTTCACGAAAAGTACAATACCCCAACCTCCAGCATCGAAATGTGCCTGTATAAGCTGGTACAGCAACGGGTTCGTCAGGTTTTACCGCAGTACATGGAAAACTTTAAGGTGCGTGACGAGAGCAGTGTACTCTATGATGCTCCCATTGATGCGGTTAAAGCGGAGTTTATGGAACTTGTCACCGACAGCGTTGCCTATACGGTGTTCTGCAAATGCGGGCTTTCCACTGAGATGTTTGAAGAAAACACCTTTGAGAACATCAGCCACTTTAACAGCTTAGAGTTATTTATGACCATGGGAAACTGCACGGTTTCCCTTGCAAGACCCATCCTGAGAGAAATCCATCAGGAAATCCAACAAATTAAAATCGAAAGGAGCCAAATTTATGAGAACCGAACCGTTAATGAAATTCAATTACCGGAAGGGCGAGGACGGTCTGCTCTACCCCGAACTGCAAATCTCGGAGAACGAGAAAACCGACCAGATGCCGGTGGGCAGATTCGGGAACCTGTGGAAGAACTTCATGCTGGAGAACCACCCGCACCGCCTGTCGGAGCTGGTAGCACAGGGCAAAATCAACGAGACGATTTTGAAAGTGGACGAGGAAGCCGAGAGCCGCAAGGAACGGCTGATACAGGAGCTTCTGACCGCACAGCCGGTGCCGGACACCGAGGACACGATGGAGAGAGCCGCCCACATGGGCATGATAACCGGCACAGCGGAGGAAATCGTGATCAGCGAACTGGTACTGCACCTCCGATAATCCCAAGTACAGAGCCGCCCACAGATGGTAAACAGCCGTCTGTGGGCGGCTTTTTTTCTGTCCCGCCTACATCGAAACCGCCTGCACCTGTTTCCGTTCAGGAAACCCCTGAACAGGCTCCTGCACTGGACGAGGAAGAAATCTCCGACCTCATTGATGTGGTTCTGTGCGCCGATGATATTACCCCTGACACAAGGGAATGGGCAGCGGAAATCCATAAATTCTTTGAGGGCGGACACAAGCAGACTACGAAAGCCAAAATTCTAAAAGCCTATTACGGCAAGCTGGATACCGACTACATCACGGAAACCGGAGAACATCTATATCTTACCGCAGGCGAGGATGGATTGACCTTTGAAATCGAAGGTCAGCAATTCACTGAGGATTATGGCAAGCTCACGGCTCGAATTGACCGCTTAATTCTGACCGGGGCATATCCGTTCAGCTCCGCAGATACCGTGATTGATGATTATGCCATTCCCGATGAACAGGAGGAAATGCAGAGCATTGCAGACGAGGACGAAGATAGTCCTGATGAACCTCCGGCATCCGCTGAGTTGTCTGAAACGGACAGGCAAAAAATCATTGACGAATACCTTCAGCACGGCAGCGGCACACAGGGCGGCAGGCAACGGATTTTTCAAGCCATGCTGTCCATGCCTGCCAAGAAGGACAGGGTTGATTTCATCCGAAAGGAATATTACTCATATAGCAGCTCCCGCAGTCAGCCCGGTGGCGATAGATGGCGCTTGGAGTACACCCCCAAGGGGCTGGTGATTGATTACCGGTCCGGGCATTTGGCACTGCACGAAACTCTATCATGGAATCAGGTGGAAAGCGGCATCTCTGACCTGATCCGTCAAGAACGCTACCTTACGGAAAAAGATAAAACGGAGATGGAAACCGAGGGGCAGACGGTGTACTTGCCAGCCCCCGAAGCACCGGAGCAGGAGGCTCCCGACAGGCAGCTCACCTTATTCGATATGACCTCCGCTATGCCGGAGAGCTATGAGGACGCCGCCGAGGACAGCAATGACGGCATGATTGATGGGAACTCTGTAGAGCCGATGCAACTGCCGTTTCAGGAGGGCGACCGCATTTATTATAATGACCGTGTGTTTGAAATCGTTAAATTCATGCACGATGGGCGCACGGTGGAAATCGGAGATATTGCACAGCTTAAAAATCTGAACCGGCTTAAAATTACCGAGCGTGTGCCGCTGTCTGCCATTGCGGATTGCAAGTCGCTGAAAGACCATTACACGAATGGCGAGATTGCTACCATGGTGGTAGAAAGCGTTCAAAGCGGTGATTTTTCAGAGGAAACGCAGGCTGCCATCAAAGCCGCCACCCTTGTCAATCAGTCCAATGATGAGTACAACCGTACCATTATGGATGATTTCCATGCCCGTGCTTGGGGTGAAGGTTTCAATTACCGCTATTCCCCCGATCATCATCTTTACGATGGCGGCCCGAAAACCAAATTCAAAAATAACATTGCAGCCATCCGGCTGTTAAAGGAACTGCAAGCGCAGGGGCGCCCGGCAACAGCAGAAGAACAGATCACCCTTGCCCGATTTGTAGGCTGGGGTGGGCTTGCAAATGCCCTTACACCGGATAAAAGCGGATGGGAAACAGAATACGCGGAAATTAAAGAACTGCTGACAGACGAGGAATTGCAGGCGGCACAGAAAAGCACCCTGACCTCCTATTACACGGAACAGAGCATCGTCAGCCACATCTATAAAGGGCTGGAGCGTATGGGGTTTCGGGGTGGCAACATCTTAGACCCCGCCCTTGGTACGGGTAACTTCTTTTCCGTGCTGCCGGACAGCATGGAGTCCTCCAAGCTCTATGGCAGTGAAATTGACCCCATCCCCGGACAGATCGCAAAACAGCTTTATCCCAATGCGGACATTCAAGTGATGGGCTTTGAGAAGACAGCTTTCCCCGACCATTTTTTCGATATGATGGTGGGCAACGTGCCGTTTAACTCCATCAAGGTGGATGACCCTCGTTACAATAAACATAATTTCCATATTCACGACTATTTTATCGCAAAATCACTGGATAAGGTCCGTCCGGGCGGCATGATGGCGCTCATTACCTCCAAGTTTACGATGGATAAGGCAAATTCCAGTATGCGCCGTTATATTGCCGGAAAAGCCGAGTTGATTGGTGCAGTCCGTCTGCCGAATAATGCGTTCAAACAGGTTGCCGGAACTGAGGCCACCACAGACATTCTTTTTCTGAAAAAGCGGGAACGGGAGATTGTGCCCGACGAGGAAAGCAGTCCTTGGCTGTCCGTAGAGCAAGACAAAAACGGCATTCCCATGAACACCTATTTTATCGACCACCCGGAAATGCTGTTGGGTGAAATGGTGTTTGATGAATCCATGTTCGGCAACGAAAAGACCACCGCCTGCCACCCGATAGCCGGTGAGGACTTGAACGAACGGCTGGAGCGAGCCATTTCCTATCTGGATGGTGAATATACCGAGGCTACCTCCGAATATGAGGGCGAAAAGGAAGTGCTGCCCGAATCCATCCCCGCTGATCCTAATGTGCGTAATTTCAGCTATGGGCTGGTAGATGGAGAACTGTACTACCGTGAAAACTCTCGGATGTATAAGCAAAACATCACCGGCCGAAAAGCCGAGCGCATCGGGGGCATGGTGGAGGTCACGGCAGCCATCCGCAGCCTGATTGACTTTCAGAACAGCGAGTATGCAGACCTACATGAGCTGCCCACCATGGAATATGAAAAGCAGCTTCAGGAGCATATCGCCCATCTCAACCATGTTTATGATGGCTTTGTCAAAAAGCAGGGCTATCTCAATTCCTATGCCAATGTAATCGCATTTTCAAGGGATTCCAATGCCCCTCTGCTCCGTTCCATCGAGGCGGAGAAAAAAGACCAAAAGGATGTATGGGAAAAGACCGCTATCTTCTACAAAGCGACCATCAAACCCAAGGTCATGCCTAAAGCGGTGTTTTCAGCGGAAGAAGCCTTGATGGTGTCCCTCAACGTGAAGGGCAAGGTTGACCTTGCCTATATGTCCTGGCTCTATCAGTATCCCGATCACCGCAAGGCTACACCGGAGGAAATCATTGATGAGCTGGGGGATAAAATTTATCAAGACCCCGATGATTACACCGGCAACCCGCACACCGGCTGGAAAACCGCCGACGAGTATTTAAGCGGCTATGTCAAGGATAAGCTGGCGACGGCACTCTTGAAAGCAGAGGAAGAACCGGAACGGTTCAGCCGAAATGCAGAGGCATTGAAGCTGGTGCAGCCCATTCCTCTTACCCCGCAGGACATCAGCTTTACCCTTGGTTCCACATGGATTCCCCCGGAGATTTACCAGCAATTCATGTATGATACCTTCCAGACTTCGCCCGGCAATCAAGTCGGGCGTTTCAGTATCTCCATTGAGTTTTCCAAATACAGCGGCGCCTATCATATTACCAATAAAAGCGCGGAAAGTAACTCCGTAACGGTCAACCAGTCCTACGGCACAGGACGGCTCAATGCTTACGAAATACTGGAAACCACCCTAAACCTCCGCTCAGTGGAGGTCAAAGACCCGGTTGACTATATTGACCCGAATACCGGTGAGGAAAAAACAAAGTACGTCCTCAATAAAAGAGAAACTATTTTAGCCCGTGAAAAACAAGCGGAAATCAAGATGGCCTTTGAAAGCTGGCTGTTTGCCGACCCGGAGCGTGGAGCAAGCCTGACAAAGCTCTACAATGACCGTTTCAATAACATCCGTCCCCGTGAATACAGCGGTGACAATCTTCTCATGCCGGATATGGCGGAGGGTATCAAGCTCCGCAAGCACCAGAGTGATGTAATCGCCCATGGTCTTTACAGTGACGGTAATCTGCTGATGGCGCATGAAGTGGGCGCTGGAAAAACCTACGCCGCTGTCGGCCTTGGCTACGAAATGAAACGGCTGGGATCAGTCCACAAGCCCCTGTATGCCGTGCCGAATCACCTTGTGGGAGAATGGGCAGCCCATTACATGAAGATGTACCCCAACGCCAATATTTTGGTGGCGGAGAAAAAGGATTTTGAGCGAAAGAACCGCCGCCGATTTGTCAGCAGGATTGCTACCGGTGAGCATGACGCCATCATCATGGGGCATAGCAGCTTTGAACTCATCGGCTTATCCAGAGAGCGCCAGCTTGCGGCCATGGAATCGGAAATGGCGGCCATTACAGAGGCGATAGCGGAGGTAAAGGCCCGTGACGGCAAGGACTGGACACTCAAGCAAATGCAGATTTTCAAGTCCAATCTCCAGTTTCGGTATGATAGGCTGTTCAACGCAGAGAAAAAGGACAGTGTTATCAACTTTGAGGAATTGGGCGTGGATGCCCTGTTTGTGGACGAGGCCCATGCCTATAAAAACAACTTTTCTTACACCAAAATGCGCAACGTGGCCGGAGTTACCGGGGTCAGCAGCCAGCGTGCCATGGATATGCACCAAAAATGCCAGTATATCAATGACCTGAACAACGGCAAAGGTGTGGTTTACCTGACCGGTACTCCAATCTCCAACACAATGGCAGAACTATATGTTCTGCAAAAGACATTGCAGCCGTGGGAACTGGAAAAGCGCGGATTGCTGATGTTTGACGCATGGGCAAGTACCTTTGGTGTGGTGGAATCCTCGTTGGAAATTAAGCCGGAGGGTAACGGCTACCAAATGAAGAACCGTTTTGCACGGTTTCATAACTTGCCTGAGCTGATGGCCATGTTTCACCTAATTGCTGACATCAAGACCGCTGATATGCTTGATTTGCCGACACCAAAGCTGAGAACCGGTGCAGTGCAGGTTGTAAAGACCGAAATCACACCGGATCAGAAACGCCTTGTGATGGAATTGGGCGAACGGGCGGAGAAAATACGCAACGGCCAAGTAGACAGCTCCGAGGATAATTTTCTGAAGCTCACGCTGGAAGCCCGCTTGTTGTCTACCGATCCGAGAGCCATTGACCCCGATTTACCGGATGACCCCAACACAAAGCTCAATGTCTGCGCACGGAAAGCGGCTGAAATCTACCATGAAACTGCCGAAAAGCGGTTGACCCAGCTTATCTTCTGCGACCAAGGCACTCCCAAGGGTGACGGCAGCTTTAATTTCTACGAGGCTACCAAGGAGGTACTGATTGCACAGGGTGTAAAACCGGAGGAAATCGCCTTTATTCACGACGCCAAGACGGACGTACAGCGGGAGCAGCTTTTTGAAAAGGTGCGTAGCGGTGAAATCCGCATTCTGATGGGCAGTACCGGAAAAATGGGCACCGGCATGAATGTTCAAAATAAGCTGGTGGCGCTCCATCATCTTGATGTGCCATGGCGACCTTCAGACCTCATTCAGCGGAATGGCCGTATTCTCCGTCAGGGTAACGACAATGAGGAAATTTCCATCTTCAACTACATCACAGAAAATACCTTCGACGCATATCTATGGCAGATTTTAGAGCAAAAACAGCGTTATATCAGTCAGATTATGACCGGTCGCTCCACCCTTAGAACCTGTGAGGATGTGGACAGCACCATGCTCCAGTATGCCGAGTTTAAGGCTTTGGCCGTGTCTGATCCGAGAATTAAGGAGAAGATGGAAACGGATAATGAAATCAGCCGTTTGACGGTGCTGAAATCCTCATGGCAGAGCCAGCGTAACGACCTTCAGTATAAAATCGGAAAACACTATCCAAGCCAGATCGCCACCACTGAGCGCAAAATAACGGAAATGGAAACAGACCTTTCTACCTACACAGGAAATAAGCCGGCCGAGTTCCAAATGACCATTGACGGCAGGCTCCATGATGAACGAACTAAAGCAGCGGAACACTTTATGGTCCGTTCCCGCAAGCTGGGACGAAACGCCGGGGACACTCTTGATGTTGGTAGCTACGCAGGTTTTCCGGTACGGCTGATACGCCGTATGGGAGATGGTGTTGGCATCCAGCTATGCGGCAAATGCACCTATACCACGGAATTGGGCGAGTCGGAGCTGGGAAACATTACCCGAATTGAGAACCTTGCGGAACGCATTGCAACGGAATTAGAAGTCACCAAGACCGAACTTGCGGATTTGCACCGTCAGCTTGAAGCGGCAAAACTGGAAAGTGAAAAGCCCTTTACCAGCGAGGAAAAATTGGTGCAGTTGCAGCGAAGAAAGGTTGAACTTGACCTTGCTTTGGAATTTAAGGATACCCCTGATGCTGTTTTAGAGCCGGACGAGGATAATGAGGATGTTATGAATTATGAGCCGGACGAGGAAGAAGATACACCAGTCAGAATGGCTCCCCCCTCTGCACAGCTCACTTTGGAACAGCGGCTGTATCAGAAGCTGGCGGTTTTCGCAGGTCCCATCCTTGAAGGGGAAGCATATTACATGAAGCTGAAAAGCGAAGGCTTTGAAGATTTGGTGCTGGAAGCCATAGGCGGTGATGAGTACAGTATCGCTCATTATTACAGCCAAAACGGTGATGCCATGCGTGATCCAGAGATTACCTTTACCATTGACAAAAAGACCTGTTCCATTCACCCTACATCGTTCTTACAGGACGATATAGGGCTTTTTTATGAAACGGACGGTGTACCGCCGTCAAGGGTGCGTGATTTGAAGGATTTCATGTCACAATGGTTTACCAACATCAGGGAGCAGGGGTTTGAGCCTGAGAAGGTGTCTGTTTACGCATCGGAAACCGAGGATGAAAGCGAATTTGAAAGATAGGAGGATATATGAATCAGAAATACTTAGCAGCTTACACGCAGGGGATGGATGAGGACATACAGCTTTGTATCAAGGCAGATGCAGAAAACATTGCTGCCTTTATCGCAAAGTACCCCTTTGCGCCTAAAATCACCATGGAAACTTTGAACGGTTACTTTCTCCTGAACACCCGGATGGGTTTCATTGATAGGTGCTATGACCAAAACTATTTGGCTACCCAGCTCATTCCCGTTCTTGCCCCTATGCAGATGGGAAAACGTGATATACCGGAAATCATCAGCCTGTCCGATTACTCAGAACTGTCCCCGGAAGATACCCCTCTGCTCCCTGACTGGAATGCTTGGCGTGACTACGGTATTTCGGACAAGGATTTTCCGGCGTTCCGAGAAAGCCTGCTTGAAATGGAGAATGATCCTGCTGATGTAGATTCAGAAGAAATGGATAGATAGGAGGGATTTTTTGAAACACAATATTTCACCGGAACTGGCCGAGCTTTTTAAGAAAAAAGCATCCGCTATGGGTTATTCCATTCGTGAGGAAGCTGCGGAGCATGACCCGCAGCTTCTCTTGTCGGCTTTTCAAAATCAGGAGGAAATCTGCAAGTTTGAAAAGACCGGCGCCATGCGTTTCAGGCGTGACAGCCCTTTTGTGGAAGAACGGAAAGAGCTTCACAGCCTGCTGTTAGACCTAAAGGAACGCTATGACCTGTATTTGAACGCAAAGCCGCTTGACTGTGAGGGGGTACAGGACTTCCGGTTGATTTCGGAGTTTGGCAATCATCTTCTTGCCGCCAAGCAGTCCAAGGACAATGAAATCCGCTTTGTCACATGGCAGTATGATTATGACCGCAGCGGCGTGACCCTCGGACATTACTATGAAACCAATTATGAGGGCGCTTTGAAGGATTTTACCGTGCGCTCCGGCCTGATTGACGAAAATCAGCTTTTCACGGAGGAAGAAATGGCGGTTCTGTATCAGTCCTGTGTGTTTCGCGGAAAGAATGACGATGACTTGACCTTTGACACCGAGAGAAAATTGCAGGATGTGATCGAAAAGCTGGAGGGCAATTTGCCCCAAGAAGTCGTTACGCAGCAGCAAACGGTACAGGAACAGGAGGACGAGCATGGAATATAGCCAAATCAACACCATCACAAAATATGGTCCTGACGATTATTCTCTTTGGACGCTCACGTTGCCCCGTGACCAAATCGGGGAAATCCGGCAAGGTACACCTGTTGTGGAGGGCGATATGCGCCGGGTGTTTGAGGAAATCCGTTCTGTCGATTACCAACCGGAATCAGTATGCAACTTTGTACTTCCCCAAAGCGAGGGCTTGCGCCTGTTTCGGGTGGATATGGGTGAAGATTTTGCGTACGGAAACAGGCATAACGGCTGCTCCGTCCGTGGTTCCAGAGAAGAAATCGTGGCAGAGCTGCGCGAGGTACTCAAGGGGCAGGGATACCACCTGTATGGAAATGCACATTTTCAGAATGTGGATGTGCTGGAAATCCTGCAAAAGATTGTGGAGCATAACACTGACTATTATAAAACGGACTTCGAGTACGATATAGAAAAGCTGCGGGAGGCTGCCGCCGACCGTAATGCGGAACGGCATTTCTTCTGGATGAGCAGGGGCGGCGGAACATGGTGCTTTGCGGAGCCGGAGGTCTATATCCGTAATACAAGCCAGCATAATACATGGAATTATTACGGCGGGAGCAAGAGCGAACACGTTAAAACCTTTTGGATTGAACTGAAAGGGATGCGGGATGAAAAGGTTATGGGCGATATTGTCGAAATGGATTATCAGAAGCATTTGGACTATCTCTGCACCCACTCCTTTGAACCGTCTGCGGTAGAAATCGTGTTCAAGAACCCTAACGATGTCCGCACCTTTTCTTATCAAGAGTACGACCAGAACTTTCAGTCGATTGCCCAGCGGTACGGAACTGTGGAACGGGTTTCTTTCCGGGTGGCAGACCCCTATGAGCTGTCCCGTGCCGTAATTGAGGCACACGGACTGTTTTGGGACGCCACAGAGCCGATGAAAATTGATGATTATGTGAAACGGCTGGATCGTGACCGGCTCCATGACCATGGCTATACTGCCGACGATCTGGTGCTGACCGGCCCCTTAGATGCGGAAAAGGCGGTAAAAAACGCTCTTGCCTGCTATGCCCTTTCCCCGGACGGCTCCAAGGAGATGATTGCCGACCGTGACGATTTCCAAAAGCACCAGTACAGAGGCGCCTTGTTCGGCATGACGATGGAGGAACGGGATACCTTGCAATATTTCAAGCAGGACTGTATCCCGCTGTTTTCCCATGGAGAAATGCGGGAAATCTGCTCTCTTGCGGTGCAGGCTGGGATGGAAAACAATCCTGAAAAGGCTCCCCTGCTGGATCGCATCATCCATAAAGCGGAGTGTGCCATGTCAAAAGCGGAAACCAAATCTGCTTTGGAGCAAGAACATGAATTTGAAATGGAGGATAGAGAATGAAAAAGAAAATGAATCCCAAAACCAAACGGGCGGTGGTGGTGCTTTCCATCATCGCCCTGATTATTTTTATTATCGGACTGGTAAGCTGCTCCATTCAGCTTTCACAGAAAACCCCGTCACTTCCTGCTGTGACGGACAGCGGCAATCCGGTTCCCACCCCCAGCGAGAAAATCGTAATCCCGAAAATTGACCAAGGAAGCCCCGGCAATCTGCCGGATGACACAGTTCCACAAGGCGATGAAAATAGCAAGCCGGAGGAAATCGGGAACGATGGCAAGGATGAGGAACAGGGCAAGAATAAACCTTACCCCGTAAAGCCTGCGGAAAAGCCGTCAGTGCCATCCAAGCCTGCCGCCCCCACTATGCCGCCTGTAACCCCGACACCCAAACCTACCGCACCGCCTGTTACCCCCACACCTAAGCCGAGTGAGCCTGTGAAGCCGACAAAGCCTACCGAGCCGCCGAAACAGGAGGAAAAGCCAAGTACGCCCGACAAACCGGGCGGCGGCGGTTCAGGAGGCGGCAGTACCAGCTATCCCGCCGCTGCGGTAGAAATCCTTATCCCTGAGTACAGTCACGCGGATATGGAGTTTGAGGTAAAGACAACGCTGCGCAACGTGAAGTCGCTGGATTGGACTGTTGCCGAGGACGGAAAGGACACCCCGCAGGGGGATTTTCTGAAAGGCACGCTTGATAAGAATGGCGGGAAAATCACCATTACCCAGCCGGGACAGTATGTTTTGACCGCTGCCGCTAAAAATCATGGCAACCGGGCGTATACCTTTACCAAAACCATTACCATATACCCCACCTTTGACATCAAGATAGAGGCAGACAAAACCGCCCATACGGATCAATCCTTTGCGGTAAAAACTACGCTTTCCGACAATGTGAAGCAGCAATTAAACTGGCACATCTACAAGGATGGCAGCGAGGTGAAATGGCAGGAAGCTGTAACAGGCTCCCTTGCCAATGATGGCGGCTCTATCCAAATCAAGGATAAGGGCAGCTATACCCTGCAAGCCACTGCCTACGATGAAACCAGCAGGGAGTTTTCCGGAAAGGCTGATGTGCAGGTTTATCCCATTGTCGAAATCGACGTACAGACTCCAGCCGCCGCCCACACAGATACCCCCGTCACCGTTGCTGTGAATACCAAGGAGTTGGGAGATCTCACGCTTGTATGGACTGCGACCAAGGACGGTAAAGAAATCCCCATGACCGATTGCATGGAGGGCAAGCTGGACAATACCGGCGGTACGGTGCGTTTCCTTGGCAAAGGCGATTACAGCCTGATCGCCACAGCTACCGATAAGGCTGGCAGGGCGTTCAGCGGAAAAGCGGATATTAAAATCTATCCTGTGGCCGCTTTTTCGTTTGACCTTCCTGCCACTACCCACACCGATAAACCTACCACGCTAAAGGTGGTTTCCTCTGAATTGCAGGACATGACCGCTGAATGGACGGTGCTTTATAACGGAGAGATCACCCCGCTTACATCCGTTCTGGAGGGCAGCCTGACTAATGAGGGCGGCACCATCCGCTTTAAGCAGAAAGGCTCTTATACGCTGAAAGCCATCCTGCTTGATGCCCTCGGACGGGAATACAGCCATGAGTCCAGCACTGTGGTTTACCCTGTTGCGGAAACAGGTTTTTATATTCCCCCTCAGACCCACACCGACACAGCCGTGGAGGTCAAGACCAGCTTTCAGGAAACAGCGGGATTGACTGCCGAATGGAGCTTGACGAAGGACGGCAAGCCAATCACACTGGAGGACGGCTTTGACGGAACCCTCACCAATGAGGGCGGCAAAATCCGCTTTAATGAGGTTGGCGAATATGTGCTGCAGGCGGCTGTTACCGACAACACCGGCCGCAGCTTTACCTATACCGCCCCTGTCAAAGTATATCCTGTCATTACTGTTTCGATGGAACTCACCAAGGAAACCCACACGGACAAGGCGGCAACGGCTTCTGTCAAGCTGACAAATGCCGGTTCCCTACCTGTGGCTTGGGGCATGGCGAAAAACAGTGTGCCAGTACAGCCGGAGCATGAGCTGACCGACAAAGGCGGTTCTATCCGCTTTTTAGAAAAGGGCAGCTACGCCGTGACCGCCGCCGTGACCGATGAGGCCGGGAGGACTTTTGAGGACAGCAAAACCGTCAAGGTTTATCCTATCCCCGGCATGGCATTCAGCCTGCCTGCCGCTGTTCACACCGATGATATGGTCACGGTAGATACTGCCCTTGCCGATATGGAGGGGCTGACGGCGGTTTGGTATGTTGACAATACCTATGGTTTTCAGGATTGGGCGGTCTATATCGACGGTCAACTGGACAATCAGGGCGGCTCCATTCATTTCAAACGTGCGGGAGTATATGATTTGCAGGCAAGGGTGACAGACGCCACAGGACGGGTATTCCACTTTAACAGCGGAAAAATCGAGGTCCTGCCGGTGTTGTCCCTTTCCTTTGAACTTCCTGCCACCGGGCATACCGATACGCAGATCGAGGTCAGAACGAGGGGAAACAACAATGTGCTGCCGGTGGAATGGTCACTGATGAAAAACGGTACGGTCATTCCTTTGGAGCAGGCTGTCAGCGGCTCTCTCAATGCACAGGGCGGTAAAATCCGCTTTACAGGGAATGGAGAATACCGCCTGACCGCAACCATGACGGATGCGCTGGGCAGGGTGTTTACCGCCAGCAAGCAGATCAGTATTTTCCCCCTTTATAACTGCGATTTCTCTATGCCAGTGACGATTCATACAGGGCAAAACTTTGTTATCAACATGAGCAGCTCCATCAATCTGAACGGCAAGAGTATTGTATGGACGGCAACGAAAGATGGCGCAGCCGTGCCCCTTTCCGACTTTTTCAAGGGTTCGCTGGGCAATGGCGGCGGCACGGTTCATGTGGATACAGCAGGCAGCTACCGGCTCACGGCTTCTATCACGGATGAACTGGACAGAGTATTTTCTTGTACCCAAACCATCACGATTACCAATAATGCACCTACCAAACCGACCCTAACCGCTGATGTGACAAGGACATATGCAGACGGCAAATTCTTGGTGAATCTCACCGCCGTCAGCACCGACCCGGACGGAGATGCCGTCATTTATGAGTTTGAGGGTAAGACTGCCAACAATTATTATCCCATTGGAACGCATACTGTCAAAGTAAGGGCAAAAGACAGTTATGGCGGTGTTTCGGATTGGACATCGGCAACCTTTACTGTCGCCAATGCCGCACCCAGCAAGCCTGCTTTTTCGGCCAGCGTGACGAGGACAGCCAAGGGCGGAAGTTTCCTTGTAAACTTCTCCGTAAGCAGCACCGATCCTGACGGTGATGCGGTTAGCTATGAGTATCAGAACATGACTGCTGATCGCTATTATCCTGTTGGTACGCATACCGTCAAGGTAAGAGCGAAAGACAATTATGGCGGTGTTTCCGATTGGGCGGCAGTTACATTTACCGTAGCCAACTCTGCGCCGACAACACCGGTGATTACCAGAACGCCAAATGGCAACAGTGTGGCGCCCGGAACAGCAGTTACCATCAAGGCAGCTTCTACCGACTCTGACGGTGATGCGATTACTTATGTTTGGGAAGGGCGGAATGCAGAAACGCAGACCTATCCCCTTGGGAAAAATACTGTTCGTGTCAAAGCAGTAGACAGTACCGGCGCTGAGTCTTCATGGGCGGCAATCATCTTTTTTGTCGCTGACCCGAACCGTGGCGGCGGCATGACCTTGACCGGCCCGGAATCCACGATTATTGAGGATGGTGTAGACGGTGCAACCATCACATCATGGACATTTACAGTCCCGCCTGTCAGCGGACACAGCGCAAGCTATGATTACGGTCAGGTAAGAGGCTACAACCGACTGACCGGAAGATGGGAACAGTTGCCAACCGTGTCCTTCGATTCTTCAATCGGCTCGTCCTTTGCCGCTACGGATGGAAACTCCGCACGGGTTTACAGTTATAACGGGGTCTATATGTATGGTACATTACAGGCTGGTATTTACACAAAACTTGAATTTTATTACTTTACACCCCACACCTGTATGTATAACAAGAGCAATATCACGTACAGCGTGGAATTTTTCTTTGAATAAGTAAAAAAACATTTACTTCGGGGCATCACCGGTCAAGGTGATGCCCCGATATTTTTGTTGGAACAGGAGGTCACAATGCAGGGATTTTTGAAGCCTTATCAGGTGGCGCAGATTAAAAAGAAATATCCGTCCGGTACAAGGATTGAACTGGACGGCATGGATGGTGAACGGGATATGCCGGTGGGACTTAAAGGAACCGTTCAGTATGTGGACGATGCCGGGCAGCTTGGAATGAGCTGGGATAATGGAAGAACCCTTTCTCTTATACCGAATGAGGATCAGTTTCATATTATCCAGCCTGAACAGCGGGCGGAGGACAATAAAATCCGTGTGCTGGTGGTGGAGCCGGGAAAGGCCCCTTATGCCCAGCAGATTGAAAATGATTATCGGGCGATGCAGACGATGGTGGACGGCTCCATTGAATTTTTTCCCTTGCCGGAGCTGGGCTGTCACCTCTATTGTAACGATGAAGGTAAGCTGAACGGCCTGCCCGGAAACCGCCGCCTTGACAATAAGGATATTATCTGCGGCACGTTTTTTATATGTGCAGATGATGGGCATGGCAACGATATTTCTCTGAATGATAAGCAGCTCCGCTACTACACCGAGCGTTTTCGGGAGCCGGAGCGATACAGCGATGAGGAAGCCCACCATGTTGAATGTGTAATCAAGGTTATGCCCTCCGCAAGCGACAGCATCGAGGATGTGATGCGTATGCTTGGACTTTTGCAGGACGGCAACGACGAAATGGAGAGATAGTATGGAAGAAAATCAAAGTAAGCTGGACAGCTTTATTGACTATATCAATGCACATATCCTGCCTTTTATCGACTACAACGAGCTTGATGCTTCGTACCGAACAGCGGAAAAAGCGTATGCAAAAGGGATTTTGAACCGCCTGCACACGGCTATGCTGGAGCAGTATGGAGACACCCGCTTTGCCTGTGGTCATGGCGATATACAGGAGGACTATGCTGTGATTCCCGGCGTGGTACAGGGGAAGAAAACCGGAGAAATCGCTCTTGCTCTGTTGGGCATAGACCTGTCATCCTCCGGTGAACACTGTCAGACAGAATTTCTCTGTAAATATGGCGTGGTTTCACAGGGGCATAACGATTTGCCAAAGGCCCTTGCTGGGGAGATCACCGCAAGGTATTTGCCCTATGACTACTGCTACACAGCGGATATTGCCGGTGACATTCATATCTCCAAGAGCAGGCTGCCGGAGGGCATCAGGGAGATACTGAAAACCTTTCAAGAGCATACGGCAGAGCTTTTGTTTGAAGAAAATGAGGATATGGAACGCTGACCGTCCTGCTTGCAGGGCGGTTTTATGATGGAGGTGAGTGAGATTGAGAACACAGTCAAGGCCCATGCCATTTACCGAAGAACAGATGAAACAGGTCTTTGACACGAATATCATTGATTTTGCCGTACAAAACGGTTTTGAGATTGAAAAAGGCGATGCAAACACCGTTCATGTCAAACACAGCGGCGGCTTATATCTGTTTAAGCATGGCCGTGGCTATAAGTGCTTTAGTGAGCAAGCCTCAAGTGGGCAAAAGCGCAATATTATTACCTTTGTGCAGGAATATATGGGAGCAAAGGATTTCAAATCGGCGGTTGAAATGATTTTAGGCTGCCGGGCTTATGAGCAGACGGAACATTATGTACCACCCACCGAAAAAAAACCGAGAGGCGATCTGATACTGCCGCCAAAGGCCAAGAACTATAATCGTACCATTGCCTATTTGACCCAAACCCGTGGTATTGATAAGGAAATTGTCTATGCCATGATAAACCAAGGTAAGGTGTATCAGGCGGTGACGGAAAAAAGCGGATATACCTTTCAAAATTGTGCTTTCGTTGGCTTTGATGGAAATAACAGGCCAAGGTACTGTGCTTTACGCGCTCCCAGCGAAAGCAGCGGCTTTCGACAGGATGTAGAAAATTCAGATAAGACCTATGGATTTTGCATGGAGGGTCGTTCTAATCGTGTCTATGAATTTGAGGCGCCCATCGACGCCATGAGCCATGCCACCCTCTGCAAGCTGAACAGCATTGACTGGCAGGAAGATCACCGGGTAGCGGAAGGCTGTCTGTCGGATAAGGCTTTGTATCGCTATTTGGAACGCCACCCGGAAATTGACGAAATTGTATTTTGCTACGATAACGATGTGGACGGACAGCTTCCTGACGGTACTCCCCATAATCATGGGCAAGTCCGTGCGGAAATCTCCGCAGAGATATTTGCCGATTTAGGCTATACCACATTTATTCAGACGCCGAATACCAAAGATTTCAACAAGGATTTGACTACTTTTTTGGAACTGTTGGCGGCAGAGATGAGCTATTCTCAAACGGAAAATGAAATGGAGGAACTTCGATGAAAGTATTATTGATTGGCGGTGCAGTCGCCGCCGTTGTTATTTTAGTCGTATTGGCAGTTGCCCATGGAACTAAGGTATGCAGGACTGCGACCTTGTTCATGGAACATTACTGATGCCGGCACCATACTTCTTTTTTCGCTTTTTCAGGGAGCGAAGCGACCCATGCCCCCACCGCTTGCCGGTGGGGGCTACTTAATGCCAAAATCTCAGATTTTGGAGTTAAGGCAGGAATAGGCGGGTTCCACCCGCCAAGAAAACAGCTTACAGGCAAAGCCTGTAACGGGGTTCCCCACCATATAGAGGTGTTCTAAACGGAACACCGTGGAAAGGAGGCTGCCATGCCTGAAAAAAGTCTGAAACGGTCTATCAATTTTTCGCCCGAAACCTTAAAAGCATTGGATACCCTTGCGGCGAAAAACAGCACGACCACCTCGGAATTGGTCCGTCAGTTTGTCGAAAAAGGGCTGTCCATCGAGGGATATAGTCAGGACATTGATTTTATCGCAAGGATTATCCGGCAGGAGTTGATGGCGGTTTACCATCTTGAGGACATCAAGGCTGTGGTGGAGCAGCAGACAAACCGCATCGCCAAAATGCACATGAAGTCCGGTAAAATTGATGCCGCTGCCTTCTACCTTCTGATTAAGGTTTTAATGAATGTTGCCCATGAGGGTTCAGAGGATCAGTTTGACCAAATGCTCAATGAGGCCATCACGTTGGGCGTTGATTATATGCAGAAAAAGGATTTTCAAATCAACAGCTTTTTGCAGGACACGGACAATCTGCGCCGCCTTGCAGATAAATTATAGGAGGGAACAATGGGAAGATCAGTTTATATTTTAGCTTTTTGTGATGGCGATAAATCATGGAGTACCATGCGACTGATTGGTGCGACTACCGATGAAACAATGCTTTATGCCATGATTGCGGCAAAAATAAAAAGCGGTGAGCTGGGCTATGGCGATGTGGAAACAAGTTCATGGGATGCTTTTTCTGATGATTTTAAGAATGGATCGGTTAACCTTGATAAATTGCAACGAGGGTTTGTGTACGATTATGATGATTTGCAAATCACTGATCCTGTTTCTTTGGATCAGTTCCCCGAAGCGGCGGTCGCCTATGAGGAAATTACCGAGATACAGTCCAAGGTTGAAATCGAAAAGCTGGAGCTTGACCGCCGAAGTCTGATTTATACCGAGGTGGAGCTTCGCACGGATTTCGGCTATACCAACTTTCTCATGCCGGGATTTTGTGGCCGTGATGATTTGGAAGCGAGCGATGGCTTTCGGGAGTTTATGGAAGGAACAACCGATGCGGAAGTCAATGCCTGTGTGTATTCTTATTCCGTAGGAGCCGGAGAAAGCGAATATCCAAGCGAGGACGAATTGGCTATCATCAAGCAATATGCGGATGAACTGCACAAGGAACATAGCGTTGACTCCGTACTAAGCGATTTTATCAGCTTCTATTATGAAGCAGAACAGGAGTATTGAATTTATGACACAGGCAAACCGATACAAGGAACTTGCCGCATTGACAAAGCGGGCTGACAACCTCGACCCTGCTTATCATGCGGCTTTTTATCTGCTGTCCTATGACCCGGAGCTCTACGAAACCGCCCGCAGATTTGTGAACGTGGACGGCATCGGCTTCACCGGCATAAAACGGGCAACCCGTGACTTTGACGAGCGCACACGCTTTGTCGTTGATATTGCCCACAACCTGTTTTCCTATAACAGCGCTTGCAAAGCCACTCCCTTTGAGATTTCACGGCTGGGTTATCCCAACTTGGAAATGGTGTGCAATTCCTTTTATATTGCCACGGGGGATATTCGGGTTGTTTTGGAGCCGAGGCAGGACGGACAGCTTGAAATCAAGCTGGATGACAGCCGTTATCAGCAAAGCAGGCGTGTCCAGCGGCAATTTGAGCAGCTACAAAAAGCCATGTTTGCGGACATGGTGCAGGACGAGGCCATAGAGCCGGAAAGGTAAGGTGAATTATTTTGATTGCAGGAGTTATCTGTTATCAGGGCGGTACGCTGGTGGTAGAGCTGCCCTGCGGAGCTTATGAGCTGGCGGAGCATTTGGGCAGTATCGGCATCCGTTCCCCGGCTTCGGAGATCTTAGCCCATGGAACGGAACAGGTTGAAGTAAAGCTGGCAGCCGGTGAACCGATGGGAGCGTTCATTCTTGCCAACCTTCAGGACAGCGACACGCTCTCCGGCGTGAACCTTGCCTGTCAGGAAGTAAACCGTGTCTGCCCCTTTGGGTATGATGAATTTCTGGATATGCTCGATCCCGACCCGCAAGCCGGTTTTAACCGTTATGCGTTTTACAAGCCCTATGAAACTCTGCCGCCCAGCACCGCAGGGGGCATGAAATTCATTTTGGAGGAAAGCAGGCGCTACCACTCCACGATGGAGAATTACCGCACTGTATGCGAAGCGGAGGCGGCGGAGGACGACCGCAATATCAGGGAGGTAAATCGTATGCTGGAGTCTGGCGAGGATGAATGGGAACGCTGACGGGAGGTGACGGACAATTTCCCTTTTAGTTTATAAGCAGAGATTCAAAAATCCCAATTATAAAAGCACCGCTGGCAAGAATTATGCCCATGTGCGCTATATTGCCACCCGTCCGAGGGTTGCCAAAAATGAGGGAATGAGCCATGGACTGTTCGGAAAGCTCTCCCCTGGTCCCATAACCGAGTTTGAGGACTGGCGGGATGTGGCAAGGCTGGTCTATGCCAATTCCAAAAAGCATATCACCATGTACCGCAGCGTGATTTCTTTTGACGAGGAAACGGCTGCCGAACTGAACCTGACTGACCAAAAGGCATGGCAGAGGTATATTGAAAACCACATTATGACCATTGCCGAAAAAAACAATATCCGGCGTGGGCACTTGCAATGGGTGTGTGCGCTGCATAAAGAAAAGCGCCACCCCCATATCCATGTGGTGTTTTGGGATACCTCGTCACGGGTCAAGAATCCCTTTACCCCGCCTGCCGTTCCCAATGCCATCAGAAAGCAGCTCATCAAAGATACCTTTGCGGAGCGCATCCGTGCCTATGGGGAGCAGAAAAACATGTCCACCGCCGAACTGCGCAGTATCAGCAATGAACTGGTAGACGAGTTTGAACAGCATCTGCGGCGGCTGGGCAAGGATCAGTATAAGCGGCTCCGTGATGACTATGACGAGGAAAATGAGCTATCCGGCAGCTTTGATTTTGATGATGCTGTACTGAATGAAACCGCCGACCGTGTATTCCGTCTTAAATCCGCACTCCCGCCCACCGGCCGCATTGCCTATCAGCTTCTGGCTCCGGAAATCAAGGCCGAGGTGGATAAGCTGGTGGCGTATCTTTTAGAGAATGTCCCTGCACTCAGGGAGCAGAAAGAATGCTACATAGACAGCAAAATGAAAATGGCCCTGCTATATGGCGGCAGTGACGAATACCTTGGCAGCCTGCGGAACCGCTTTGCCGGGGAAGCGGACAAAATCATTGCAAACCGTGTGCTGGGCATGGTAAAGACCTTGAACCGGCTGGACTATGAAATAAAGTCCGAGGAATACAAAAGTGCCCGCCGTTCCTACTTTGCCGAGCAGATGTTAATGGAGGCACTGGATATGCTTTCCGGTCTGACCCGTGACAACGACAGCCGATTTGATGATTGGGAGAAGAAAAACGGCAGGGAGCTGTCAAAGGACGCGAAAAAAGAACTGTTTCTGAAATTGCAGGATAAAGGCTATGAACATTAAACATCAAGGAGGAATGAGGATTGAAAACCAGAAAAGAGTTTTTCGAGGACTTTTTTGCACGGCTGACCCAAAGGGGTTTTCGTGTGGAAAGTGTTATGGAAAGTGATATAGCCGCCGAGGTCTATAACGAAAGCTCCCTGTTCTGTGTGGTGACACAGGATGGGGAGCTTGTTTTTGAAACCTACGGCGGCGAAACGGTCCGGGCTTTGGAGCAGGCGGCTGAAGAAACCCGCACCGGCCTTTCTTGCTGTATTCAGCCGCCGTTTACGGATATGGATCGGACGGAAACGGTCCTGCTGACAGGCGGCTCCTACATCAAGGTGTTTGAAAGTACGGGAGTGGTGCTCCTCTGCCGCCGCACGACGCTGTTTGGATATGAGTTTGTCACCTGCCAGAAAGCCATGCCAAAGCACAACACAAAACGCTTTTACAGGGAACATTTCTTCTACGACCCCGTACTGGCACAGGATGATTTTTTGGAGCGCAGCGGCTTAAAGATACCGGCTCCGCTTTCCTTTTCTCACGATGAACTCCGGGCGCTGGTGTCCTGCTGTGCAAGGTGCGTCATGCTGGATAATGAGATGGACAGCGGGCAGGAAAGCCGTATCCGTGAATTGATGGCAAGGATTGAGGAAAGCCTGCCGGGGCAGCTTGACCTTTCCCCCCGCCACTACTTTCAGAATGAAATGTAAGGAGAGTGCCTATGAAAACCAAAACCGAATTTTATCAAAGCTATTTTGAAACCCTGCAAAAGAAAGGATTTACCGTGCAGCCGTCCACTTCGCCGGACTATGTGGCGGATATTTACCACAGGGATAAGCTGATTGCCTTTTTCACCAAGAATGACATGGTGATGAAAAATCCCTTTGTGGAGGTGCAGGATAAGCTCATGGACAGGATACAGACCCTTGCCAAATCCACAGCGGTGGCTTGCGGGATCTGTTCGGATAAGCCCTTTGACGAGGAAACCGCCGCAAAACTGCCCAATAACCTGTATAAAATCAATGAGCATAACGGCGTGGTTCTGGCCTGCAAGCAGCACCCCTTGTTTGACTATGTGCTGTCCACCTACCGTTGTGATGAAAAGAAAAACCCGATCCAGCGCCAGTATTTCTACAACAAAGAGGATGCCTTTGAGAGCTTCGCCACCAGAAGCGGCCTGATTGATGAAAAACGGCTTTTTTCCGAAACGGATTTGAAGGTCATCTATGCGGGGCTGGTCAAAATGCGCACCGTTGACAACGACATGACGCAGGACGATCTCAATTCCGTGGAACGGCTGGTGGATAAGATCGAGGACATTGTGCCGGAACTGCAAAAAAGAGAAAAGGCGCTGGATTTTTCTTGGCTCCTTGGCAGCATGGAGCGAGGCATCGAACGAGAATAAAAAGCGGCTGCCTTGTTAGGGCAGCCTGCTACTTTGTCATCAGTTTTGCGAAATGTAGAACCGCATCCGCTTTTTCTTTACTTAGCACACGGACACTTTCTACAAGCTCCCGTTCGTATGCAGTGGGGTACAGCACATCGCCACTTTCGTTATAAAATTCCGAAATTGTCGTGCCGAGGCGGGCAAGCAGTTTTTCAAGCACCGACACAGACGGCTGGCTTGCGCCTTTCTCAATTTTGCGGATATAATTTTCCGATATGTCAGTTTCCTTTGACAGCTTATAGACGCTAATACCCCTTTGCGTTCGGAGCTGTTTGAATTTTTGAGCTAAATCCATCGTTATCCTCCTATATTCTATCCTTCTATTATTATGCTGTATAACACAACAGAATATAAGCTATCGATAGTGGTTGATTATACGGATATATAGTTGTATTATGTAGATGTAGTAGAGCAACCCATCAGATAAGGAGAGTGATTTTATGAACCATCCAAGTGGAGAGTCGATTTGGGGCAATATCAATACTGCCCTTGAAATCGCACTGAATATTTATGTTATTGTAGCGAAAGATGAAAACGGCATTGAGCGTGAGGGCATTATGGTTCCGAAAGAAAAGGCCAAGGAGATATTGTCGGACAAAGCCATTTCCATGGCAGAGCAGGACGGAGATTGGCTCTGCTACGGCGAGGACATCAAGGATGTTCCCATGTATGAAATGCTTCAGCGGCGTGTGGCGGCTTGCAAGCGCATGGAAGCCAAGGCGGTGGAGATGATGGAGGAAATCAGGCGTGACGGCAAACTGCGTTTGGCCGATTACTTTGGCGAGTGCGCTCCGCCTGTCCAGCAGGAGAAAGATAGCCCTCCGCCTGTTCCGGTGAGAAACGGCATCTATTTCGTACAGTCAGGCGGACAGGATTTCTTTGCTGTCCATGAGGCGGTAGCCGATAATTTCATTTCTGATATGGCTGGAGCGTTTGGAAACCGTCAGGGCGAGTATCTGCTTTACGATTTGACCACGGCCGCTGTCCCCCTTTTTGAACTGAGTCAGATTTATGAGGAAGTGGGCGACCTGATTGTTTCCGAGGACAGCCTGCTGTCCACGCTGAACACAAACTTCAAAACCTATGTTTTGTATTATAACGAGCTGATTCAGGAGGAGGCGAAAATCCCACCTGTGAACGCTCCTGCCAGCCTGTTTCTGCAAAAGCAGCTTGACCGGTCAGCCAATGAGCCGGAACGCACGGACTTTGAGGAAGATGCCGCAAAGGAGTCCCATAGTCATGGCGAGGAAGCCGATGACTTCGGCTATGAGCCTTAAATTGGATATGTAAACAGAATAACAGTAACCGCCCCCCTGCACCGCATTGATGGTGCAGGGGGGCATTTTTTTGTTTTTCAGGAGGTGAACAACTTGAACATGGTGTATATCGCAAGTCCCCTGCGTGGGGACTACAACACCAATATTAAAAATGCTGTGGAATATTGCCGCCTTGCCGGAGCACAAGGGGTACTCCCTCTTGCCCCTCATATCATTTTCAGCCAATGGTGCAACGATACCATTCCTGAACAGCGTGAAAAAGGCTTACAGCTTGGCCTTGCCCTGCTGGAAAAAGTCGATGAGCTTTGGGTCATGGGAACCACATTCAGTCAAGGGATGCAAGGAGAGGTTGCATTTGCGATGGAGCATAAGATACCGATATTTTTTGTGTCCCATCCCCACGACCCGGCTTACTATCCGGTCAGTGCCGATGAAAACAGGCTTTTGACCTCGCTTGACTGTACCCCCGAAAGCAGGCAGGAAAGCTACGAAGGGCAGTTTGTGGTACTTCGGCATGAGCATATACGGCAGGAATATCGGACACCCCGCAATCAGATATGGACAGTCACCCATGGCCCCGGCTGCCGCCCAAATTACGCTCACAGTGATACCATTCACCTAACGCATCCTGTGGATGGGGATCGCATGGTGGTTGGGCGCGGCGATGTATGGGGTGTACCTACGCTTAAAACGATGGACTGCATCAGGCAGGCATATCCAGAATTTGATGCTGCCCTCCAGCCAGCCGCAGAGCCGGAGGGAGAGCTCTGCCGATGAAGAAAAAAGAAAAGCTCATTTTAGGTTCTCTCATCATCGGCCTTGGCACAATTTTCAATCTGTTCTTTACTGCGGCTTTGCATGGGCTGTTGTCGCACCGGGTCCGCACCCTGACTTTACTCCCGTTATGGGACTGTATCGCAGGGCTGTTCACCCAGCGCCAGCAGCTTATGTTGTTCCTGTCCTTTGAGGGCTTCCTTTGCCTGTGCTGTGTCCTGTTTTGGGTACAGAACAACCGCCCCTATCAAAGCGAGCTTGTACGGGTGGCCGAGGATATTTTTACGCCTGCCCCGGTAGGACAGTATCAGCACGGCTCGGCCCGGTGGCTGCGGGATGAAGAAAAAGGAAAGGTGTTTGGAACACAGGTCATCCATCCGGCGAACCCTATTATTCGCAAGCTGCTGGACACCGGCTTTGATGATCTGCCGTTTGTGGCGAAAAACAAAAACGGAGGTATGTCCTTAGAGCAAGTGGAAATCGGGCAAGGTGCGGCAGCACAGAACGAACCCAAGCCACCGCCCATTCCTATAAATCCAATGGAAGAAAAGGAGGAATTGATACAGGATGCGGACTTTGAAGCTGTGGATTATGACCTTGCGGCTGCGCATTTAGCCAAAGCACAGTCGCAGGATACCCCGCCCGCCCTACAGGATAAACCGGCAAAAGAAAAAGCAGACCCCTACAAGCTGTTTGACGAGGGCGGCATCGTGGTAGGTACGGAGAAAATCAAAGCCAAAGAGCTTGGGGAGCCGTCCGAACGGCTTTACTACATTTCCGACGATACCCATTCCCTGACCATCGGTGCAACCCGTTCAGGGAAAACACGCTGCCTTGTCATCCAGTCGATCTGTATGCTGGGCCTTGCCGGGGAGAGTCAGGTTATTAGTGATCCAAAGGCCGAACTGTTCCACTACACATCTGCGTTCCTTAAAAAGCTGGGTTATGAGATAATCTGTCTGGATTTTAAGAACCCCGAAAAAAGCACCCGATACAATCTCCTTCAGCCGGTCATTGATGCGGTCAACAAGGGTGATATGGAGCGTGCGGAAATGTATGCGTGGGATATTACCAACATCCTTGTGGGCGATGATGTTTCCAACGAGAAGATTTGGGAAAACGGCGAAAAATCCACCATAGCAGCAGCAATCCTTTGTGTGGTGGTAGATAACAAAAAACGGCCGGAGTACCAGAACCTGACCAACGTGTATTGGTTTATCGCAGAAATGAGTAAGTCCGTGGGCGGCAAGACGCCCATGAGTGAGTACATGAAAAAGCTGCCCAGCACCCATCCGGCACGGGCGCTCATGTCTATTGCCGAGGTTGCACCAAGCCGCACCAAGGGTAGCTTTGATACCTCGGCGCTGACTACCCTGCGCCTGTTCACCAGCCGATCCGTCTATTCCGTTACCCATAAGAGTGACTACAACATCTCGGAGATCGGACAGAAAAAGCAGGCTCTGTTTATGATTTTGCCGGACGAAAAAACGACTTATTATCCCATCGCCAGTCTGATGGTATCCCAGCTCTATGAGTTGCTGGTGCGCCAATCCGACCAGCGGGGCGGTAGGCTCATGCGCCGGGTCAACTTTGTGCTGGATGAGTTCGGAAACTTTACCAAGCTCACGGACTTTACCAACAAACTGACGGTAGCGGGCGGACGCGGGGTACGGTTCAATCTGTTCCTGCAATCCTTTGAACAGCTTACCCAAAAGTATGACAAGGAAACGGCGGCTATCGTCAAATCCAACTGTCAGACATGGATTTATCTGCAAGCGGACGATAAGGAAACCTTGCAGGATGTGTGTGACAAGCTGGGCAAATACACCACCAGCGCCTACCAGCTTTCCAGTCAGCACGGGAGGTATGTCAACCCCTCCAGCTCTCACAGCATCAGCCTTGTGGCAAGGGAGCTTTTGACAACGGATGAAATCCGCAGAATCCAGCGACCGGCACAAATCGTCATCAGCCGTTCCCATCCGGCGCTGATGAACGCCCCCGACCTGTCACAGTGGTATTTTAATCAGATGTGTGGATTGGGAGGCAAGGAACATAACCGTCTGGTTCGGGAAGCGAGAGAAGCAGCCCGGCCAGTTTTGTCAAAAATGACAGGCGATATTCCTCTGTGGAACATTTGGGTGTATTACGCCAAGGACTTGCAGATGAAGGAAGCCCAGCAGAAGTCACAGGCTTTTGCTTCTCAGATGGGTGCAATTTTTTCAGAAAAAGGATTCCGGAAAGGAGGTTCCAAACACAGTGAAAGTGAAGATGGAACAGATGATTAAGAAAATTGGAGCAAAAGGCAAGGCGGTGAGCGCAGGAGTGCTCACCGCTTTTCTTATGCTCCAGAACAGCACGGTAGCCTATGCCGCCGGTGGCGGGATTGGTGGAAGCCAGATTGCCAAGGGTACGGAAAAGCTCATTCAGGATGCTACCACATGGCTGATGATTTTAGCCCCCGTGGTGGCCGGTCTGCTTATTATCTATTTCTGTATCCGAAGAAGTGCGGCGGACGAGATGGATCAGAAAAAGTGGAACAACCGCATTGTGGTGGCGATTGTGTCCTGCATCGGTGCGGTGCTGGGCAGCGCCACCCTCAATATCATCATCGGCTACTACCAGTAAGCCGATACCCACTTCGGTATAAAGCTGGTAAACACCTACCGGCTTTATCATAACTCAAAATCTATCAATGAAAAGGAGAAGAAACACGATGAAAAACTTTATGAACAAGGTCATTTCCAAGGCAAATGATGTAAAAGAAAAGGGAAAGGCTGCCGCCATTGCAGGGGCTTTGAAGCTCCAGCAGCTCAAGGCAAAATCCGGTATGGTCCTTGCCCAGCAGTCCGGCGAGGGGTTCGTGGACACGGCGCTGAAGATTTTGATTTCCGTGGTGATCGGCGCCCTCCTTCTGGCGGGGCTTTATATGCTGTTCAACGACACCGTACTGCCTACGCTGGTTGAGCGTGTCAAAGAGCTTTTCAATTACAGAGGGTAAGACCCTGAGTGACCCATGCTGCCGTTATGATGCGGCGGCATGGGATTATTGTATCTCGGTACAAT
>NZ_QOHO01000034.1 GCF_003432035.1 Lacrimispora amygdalina | reverse complement strand
CGACACGTAGCTGGAACCCAATGGGGTACAAAGCGCTACATGAATATGGAGCACCTGAAAGAATTGGATCTCCAAAATCAGTCTGATATCATAGCCGGCTGACTACCGGCTACCTAACGGCTGAAATACAATTTGCGAAAAAATCTTGACACTATCAAACACCTATTCCCACCTATTTCCACACAAGCGTAATGAGGTGGCGGAAAAGCTCCAGGATTGTTTCTAGTTCCATTTTAGTTCCAATACAAAAAGAAAAGAGCCAGATTCCCTTGATTTTACAAGGTTTTCTGGCTCTAAATATTTTATTCAAACTCCCTAACAATTCGCTTTAAAGCGAATTTATTTGATATATTTGCTGTTATTTAATTGCAATTAGTCCGGGAATTCTATGTATTATTTTGTGTATAATAAGCTTTGGGTATCATAACGGTATCACCAAAATTCAGCCTATCTTATTAACAAGCCTCCGTATCTCAGGAAATTTTCCATCTTCAATATTTCTCGAAGCTTGAATTCTTCCTTTGAGACTATTTATCTTCTTCTGTTCTTTATCTGTCAAGTTTTCTGTATTAAGAGTTTTAATTTCTTGGAACTCATCATATACCTTCTTTTGTAATTGATTTGGAACCTTAATTTCATGTTTTCCTGTAACAATGGTTCCTGTTATCGGAACATATTGACCCTGTGAATAATATTTCACCTTTTTATATTTTGGTTTATGACCATACTTTCTTAAAGTACAGTCTACCTTATTCACCATTTTATTAACATCAAAAGCTTTTTCTGAGGAAAAAGTCATATCATCAACATATACTGTAAATATACAACTATATTCAGTCGCTACTTCATATATTTCTTTAAACATATTTTCATATGCATAATAGGCAATTAACTGACTTGTAGGACACCCAGTTGGAATTCCCCCTTCATAAGTTACAATATCGGTACATAAACCTGCCAAATCTCCTGTCATCAGCATTCGATCTTTAAAAAAGCGAAAAACATATTCTCTCTTACAATTATCATAAAATTTCTTAATATCTATTGTTAAAAAATAATTTGAAAAAACATGCTGTTTTCCATTATCAATATAGCATTTCCCTTTTTCACCTGAAATAAGCCATTCAGGCCTTTCAACTTTTTGAAATAGTCGTAATATTCGACCTTGTATAGCTTTTATTCTCTTGTCAGGTGCAGTAATATTTCTCTTTTCGATACCATCTTTTTTGTCAATCGAAAATCCATGATACTTTACAATCGAAAAAATATCATTATACTCTTCATCTTTTATTTGTAATATTCTTTTTAAATTTTTAGGACTATTACATTTATAAAAAGCACACTGTGTAATATCATATTTCTTCCATTTATTTTCCATTGCTACTCCACATCTGGTGTCATCTTCTCAATAAGCTTTATCATCATATTTCTAATGAATTTGTCACCCTTATTATTTTTATTTGCATCGTCGTAGTTTTCTGACAATAATATCAGGGAAGATAATTTCATTTCATAAATTTCAGAATACTTCTCTAGCAATTCAAGTGATGGCTGTTTCTTATTATTCTCAATCTCAGAAAGATAGCTTTTTGATATTTGAAGCATTTCGCTCATATCAGACGCTTTATATCCATATATAGTCCTAGTTCGCTTTAAAATATCTCCTATCATATTTACCCACCTTTCTAAAATATTCTATGTATATGAAGTCTAACGACTAAAAAACAAAATTAGATAGGTTTTTCTATAGCCCTCCTCTTATTTAAAAATCTGCAAGAGATACTGCACAATCTGCAACAGCATCCATAATGCTTCAATACCTCGAAACCCAATTTTAAAAATTTTGCTTCTAAGTTTTTTTCGCTTCTTACTAGATTTTTTGTTAGGTTTTTGAGGCGCTACCTGAACATTCTGCACGAACAGCATTTTTTTCATATCATCACTCCTTTAGAAGCTACTTTTATAGTTTATAGCTTCCACCCCGCAAGAAGTGTGGTGCATACAGAACAACCTATCTAATCCATTGAGCTCTGCCGAGCTCCCCCGAGCGAGGCAGAGCGTGCGGTGCTAGCAGCGTGCCACGGGTCATTGCGTAACATGCCGGCCCCTAACCGTAGAGCATACTAAGATGCTCCTCAAGTGCAAATACACTCCAATTTATGGGATTAGACCACGATATAATAAATATATCGATATGCTGTATGCTTATATTACGACATTAATCTCAAAATGTCAATATGTTTTTTCGCTATTTGCGAACTTTTATTATATGTATTATATTCTACTCCTTCATAATTACCAAAAAATCTTTCAGTTTCTTTATTAGTTTATCAAATTCTTCTTGCGCATAAGCCTCTGTTTTCCATTCATATGTATAACCTCTTCCGATTCTTATTCTATTAACAAAACTAAATTTTTCCGGGTTATCCAATTTATTTTGCGTATAAAATCTCCATTCAAATGAATCAGTATAAATTACTTTATCAATCTTCTCAGCACTTAAATGTCTATTAATTTGCGCTGGACAGTTGCAACAATCACTTTTATATATTGCCTCTTTTCCATAAGGAGATTTCACCTCAATGGTTGCAATATACTTAATTTCATTTTCGTGCTCAATATTATACCAATTCCAATTGTTTGCCACCAAAATGTCCGGAGTTGTTGGCTTCTCTCGACCTAGATTATCTATATATTTTCCTGAATAATGATAATAATTATGTTTAGCAGTATCCGATCCTTTTGTTCCAACATTTACAACATCATATTTTGGAAACAATTTTTCAATTAATCTTTTAATAACATCATTTTGAAAATTAATTTCCCTTGTATCATTATTACGTATGTATTTATCAATCCATTTTTTATACTCTGTAAATGAAATATTATCATCAATTGCTTGTAAACACATATTCGACCTCCTAAATTATAATGTCTGAAAATCGTTTTCTTTTTTAATTGTATTTACAACAATTGTATAAACTCTTCTGCCAACTCTTCTGCTGTGAAGTCTGCCGATTTTAAAGCTAGCATATCCGCAAGCATAGGACTCTTTTTTTTCACAACATCTTTGGAAATATTATGCCACAATGGTAAAATCACTTTTCTCCCATCTTCTTGCTTAGCAAATAAGCCATTTAATTCTTCTCCCGTCCAAAACTTCTTAAAATATGGTTCAGACAATATAACAATTCCATATCTAGAATTTGCAAGTCCATCATCTATTGACTTCCTTAAACTGTCTCCGACTCTTAGAGTGAATTTGTCATACCATACTTTTGCGCCTTTATCTATAAGCGAAGTAGCTAAAGGTTCAGCAATTGCTTCCTTGTCTTCCGATGCATGAGATATAAAAAAATCATATTCCTTTTCTTCTGAAATATTAGCATTTCCTATAGTAGACGTAGAGACTTTTATCTCATTAATCAATTGTCGTTGTTCTTCAATAATAGAGTTTTGTTTTTTGAGAGAAGCATCATAAAGTTTAGCTTGTTCTTTCTGCAATTCACTTTGGGCTTTAGATATTTCCATTCTTTTTTTATTGATTTTTACATTAATATCTGTTTGATTTTTTCTGCTTTTCAAAATTTTCTCGTTATCAGAGTCAATCGAACGTTGTTTCGATTTCATTTGAGTTATAGAAGTATTTTTATTTACAGACTTCTCTATTCTTTGAATATTTTTAAGATATCCTACTTCCTTATTACCTTCACGTTCCAACTCTCTGGATAAACGTTCAACTTCTGATTGAAGTGAGCGAATCTTACTTTCTATTGAGCTTATTGACATAATAATTCCTTCCCCTTTTTCGTTCTCCATTCCTACTAACTAGGCATTATCTATGCCACAAAATTAAAAATCAATCTTGATCGCGTCAGATGTATTCTAGTGTTTCATTCTATTTTTCAACTTGTATATCTAGTAAAACTCATCCTCAACCGAAATTGCATTAAATATTTCAAGTCTTAACGACTCGTCCTCATCATAAGTACAATTTAAAATTGCTTCCAGTATTCTTTTAAGCAGTTCCTCATCAATATGACCTGCGGCTACATGGTAGCTGATATTTTCCATTTCTCTGAAATAAATATTAGCAATGGACATATATCCATTTTTCAGCAAAAACATTGCGGTTAATGTAATAGCTATTCTTTTATTTCCATCAATAAAGCAATGAAATTTACAAGCGCAAAAGAATAAATGTTCCAACTTGTCCAAGAATGTCGGGTAATACTCATCATTTTGTATATGTGTTAATACACTGTCTAACTTTCCAGTATCAAGCTCACCATCGTCTCCACCACCACTGTTTTCAATAGTTGACTTATGAATTTCTAATGCTTCTTCTAAAGAAATATAATTGACTTTCCCCATCTATTCACGCTCCTTTAACCTAAGAAGCACATCCTGATTCTCCTTCATCAACTTTTCTAATTCGTCCCCAGCAACACCAAGAAATCTTTCATATTCTTCTGGTTCCAATGGTTTAATATATTCCTCAAGTTGAAAATGGAAAGCATCGCGCAATGCCATATCACGACTAGCCATTTTTGTTCTAGCTCTTACAATCAATGGTTTCCATAGAGGAAGAGTTTCAAATGAAGCAAAGAGATCTGTCATTTCCCAGTTATTTAGCTTGCGTCCCAGTTGTTCAGATTGTTCTTTCATCATTGCAGCTAATCCGCACTCATATGACGAAATCAAATCTAGTACCTCTGAATATAATGTGTCTCGTATTCTGTCTTTTTCTGTCAGACGCAATATCTTTTTGTACTCCGTTGCCTTCTCTTTAAAAATACTTTGATATATCTTATCTGTATAAATAGCATATTTACTATTTCCCATATCAACATAATCGCGAAGGGCGTCCGTAAATTCTCTCCTGTAATTCTCTTCCTGTAGAAAGGCACTGATAAAATCTTGATCACGCTGATTAATATATTTCGTTGAGCCACCTGTTCGTTGATTGACAAAATCAATTACGATATCCAACATGATTTTACGTAGCGTTTTTGCATTTTCACTTTCAGTCAGTAACATTGCCATGTTTAAAAACGCTTTAAATCCAAATATTGCAATTTGGGGTGTGCGATTACTGATGTTCCCGACATTTATGTCGGGAACATCTTGGCTGATTACACAGTCAATAAATGTCTTTAATCTTTTGCCTTTTAAGATTTCATAGCCATTAATAGAAATTTCTTCTGTGTTTTCGCTGACATATCTTTCTATCGTTCGAACATCAACATCAAAATATGTTGCAGTCATAGATTTTGTAAAACACAATTTATCTTCAAAAATTATCCCCTGTAACCCAGTTTGATTTTGTACTTCACGAACTGCTAAATCATTATTTAAAATGTTCTGTCTATCAACTTGTGAAGTTGTTAAATCCTTTGCCATTTTATATCACCTCTTTCAATATGATTAGATTCCATGTCCTTTCATAATCTCACTACCAGCAAGAATCTCATATTTCATGGCACTCTCAACTGCCACTTCTTCTGCCGCCGCTTTCTTTGCCTTTACAATCGGATCGTCTAGCATATTATCACCCTTTACTTCAAGAATCATGTAGGTTCCATCATTCATTTCTACAAGAAAATCAGGATAATACTTTCTCAATCTATTTGATTCAGGATCAACATACGGCACATAGAAATCCGTCTGTTCGCTGGTGAACATCCCAGTAAAATAAGTTTCTTTTACCCGTTTGTCTGATAATAATTGTAGGAACAATTGAAGTTCTGGTTTTGAATCAAACACATAAGTATCCGCATGGAAGCTCTTACCTTTATTATTTACGACAACCGAATCCTTTGAGTCTTTTGAAATAATCAATTCCTCATTTCCGCTAAACTCATAATATCCACCCTGCTTTGGTTTTTTTAGTAGTTGAACATCGACATTTTCTTTAATAATATCTTTTTTGACCTCGTATAGAGAGTCAAAGATACCAGGTACCAATTTATCATGTATTATTTCATTATGTTCATTCACCATAACAAGAATTGTTGGCATTCCTTCTTTGGAGTTCCGAAGCATACGTGCAATATCAGTACAACGGATATTGGGAAAATATCTGGCGATTTCAGCAACAAGTGTAATTTCAGAATATTCCTTCTTTTCAACCATGTAATTTACCGTGCTTTCACGCACTACGGATGCAGTTGAGATTCCTTCCTTTACATACATTGTGGCATCATATGTTTCTGTTTCTAAATCAAGTAATCCAAATTCGAGTTGATCAGATACATTTTTATCGGCAATAGAATACTCATAATGAAGTCTGTGCATTTTAATTGTCTTTGGTGGTTCTACGACTCTAACCGGAACTTTCTTTCTGTTTGTATTGCTCTTATTTTTAAGTTCTTCAATACTAGTACGGAAATTCTTTCTTAATTCATCATCAAGAATATCCATATTTTCTTTAGATAAATACACTGTTGCTGTCTGTTGTTCTTCTGTAATCTTTCTCAAACATCTCATTGTAGCCTGAAGAACAAACACCTTAGATTTAGGGCTCCTAAATAATGCAACACTAAATAATGAACGACAATTCCATCCCTCACGACCTTTATTAACAAGTAATATAAACTGTTTCTTGCTACCTTGTGTTCCAGCAATATCAAGGTTATTGAAATCTCTGATATCTTCTGATTTTGTTAGCTTATCATCTCCAACATTAACAAGAATCCTATCTAATGAAATTCCTAATTCAGATAGCACTTCCTCTACAACTGGACGGATTTCTTTTTCGACCTCAGCAATCTCGGCTCCAAAAATAGCCATCTTTGGAACTAAACCTTCATATTCCTTGTCTCCATATTTTCCCCAGAAATCCTTTATAATTACTTTCAGAAATTCTTTGCTCTTAACATTGCTATATCCGATAACGCTGGTCTCTTTTAGAAAATGATTTTGAATCGCAGCTTGGAGACCATATGCATAAACTACTTCTGGAAGAATTTTGTTATCAACATATGGCGTTCCTGTAAAATTGTAACACGCCACAACTCTACTTCCTTGACTTTCCAGTTCTGTGGCTAATTCATTGATTGTTGTTCTTAAACTAGTGGCTGAACCACCCTTATGAAGTGCTTTCTCTAAGTCTGCACCAAACATATGATGTGCTTCGTCTACAAAAATACCCATCTGTTTTAATCTTATCAACTTCTCAAATCTCTGATTTGACATAAGACTAGCATCGTCACTAATTTCCTGTAGCATTCCTAATACATCATCTAATACTGATTGTCCCGGAATATCACCACTAAAAAGTTTATCAACCGCTGATTTCTCTTTACGCTGTCTTTTCAATATAATTTTCTGTGTATTTGATACAATAATATTATACTTTGATCCATCCAGAGTATTCAAAGTTGTTCCTGTATCCTCCAAAAAATGCACTTTTATATTTGCATCTAAAACGCCAATATATTCTGGTGGAACTACTTTACTCTTGTCAAATGTCACTATCTCTTTTAAAGACTGTAATACTGTTTTGTCTGGCGCAAACACAAGAGCGTTATGACAATACCTATCATCTGTTGGAAATTTCGATGACAGTAAAAACTCATAAAAAATGCATGTTGCCATTAATATTGTTTTTCCCAATCCCATCGTTAAAGCATAAATATAATTCGGATAATTTTCAGCATATTTTTTTATCTGTAAAAAATAATCATGATACTGTTTTGGAGAATAAACATCAAATAAAGTCTGCTGTCCTTGTTCATCATAATAGTATCTATTTGCAAAGATTCCATTTCGTTTAGACCAATCATCAAAAATCTGATACATTTGAGCATTGTCCATAAACTCTTTAATAAAAACATACATTTCAAGTGCTTCAAACTGCGGTTTTCTTAAAAATGCATCTGGATTCTTTTCCTTATCATTATAATCTAAATATTTTTTTGTCACCGCCTTATAATTATTACGAATTCTACCTTTGCTTTCCTTGTAAAAAGAATGAAGGAACTCAAAAAAGGCAAATTCCATTCCTGCTTCTTTTGCCATCTTTATACCTCCATTTCAAGTGATTCCGAAAGCAAATCCGTAATTTTTATTTTTATTCGGCCTGCACTGTCTGGTATTTCATATACTCCTGCCACTAAATCATCTTTTCCCGGAATATCACACACTTCTGGTCTCATTGTCTCTCCATCATAATTCCAATCTACAAAGATTGATTCAACTAACTGTCTCCAGTCTTCTACAGATTCTTTTTGCATGCTTAATTTTTGCAAAAGATTCATAGGATAGAATTCTTTCACTGTCAAAGTACTATTTTCTTTTACAACATTTGCATCCGCTTCCCTTTTAAACTGCAAATCTGATTTATCTCTTAGAATATCTACTATTTCTATATCAAGCTTGTACGCTGATAACTCCTGTTCCAGTGAAGCCTTCAAATCAGCTTCATGCCCCATACACACAATTTTTATTCTCTCAACTACAGCCCCGGGATTTTCTTCTTTTCTTTTTTCGAATGTCTTGTATGGTAAATTTGCCTTCAATTCTTCAAGGTCGGCCTTAGTCGCAATTCGATTTGTAGGCATAATTTTAACCATATAACCATCTAATTCTCCATCATACACTGTTGAGGAATCATATTTCTGAATCCCAAGTGCATCAATAATTAATCCTTTTGCTTCTACAGGGTTACGGAAGAAATCGTAGTTATTTACGTTATATAATTCAAATCCCGTGATAGATTCATTCTCTAATAATCTCTTTGTTGTAATTTGAACAGCAGCTAAATTAATATCTGCTCCTATAAATCTTCTATTCTTTTTTTGAGCAACTACAGCAGTTGTCCCTGATCCCATAAAACAATCAAATACCACGTCACTTTCTTTTGTTGTCGCATTAATAATCCTTTCCAACAATTTTTCCGGTTTTTGTGTAGGATATCCCACAATCTCTTTACCTGTTTTTGACGGAAGGATATCTGTCCAAATACTTTGAAGTCGCCTTCCTTGTTGAGTATATTCATCTTCATATTCTTTTAAATAGGGAATTCCTGTCGAAGAATAATAGATTCTATTTTCTTTCTCAAGTTTATCTATATTTTCTTGTGAATAACTCCAATGCCTTCCTGCTGGTGGAAGTAATTCTTTGCCTCTAAACAAACGCGACGGACCATCTCCCGGAGCAGTTATTGGTCCAGGGTAAAAACGTCTTCCAGTTTCTTGTTCTATCGTTTTAAATCTACTATTTTTATGTTCTTCAGTTAGCTCAATCATTTCCATTTCAAATTTGTAATTTGAACTTTTGGTATACCAGTAAATAGTATCATGGATTACTCCGTATTTCCCAGCATCATTATGAGCACCTGTTCGCTGCCAAATAATTTCATTCTTGTATCCTGGTCCGTTAGCTGCATCTCCTCCATTTCCAAAAATCTCATCCATAATTATTTTCAAATATGCACTTTTATGCCAATCACAATGTAAAAATATTGATCCACTATCTGATAATAACTCTTTCATTATTATTAATCGTTCATACATAAATTGTAAATATTCATCATTAACCCAAATATCTCCATACTGCTTTTCTTCAAACGAAGACATATCCCCTTGTATTGAAGATCTTTTTAATTTAATTTGCTTTTTATAATCTGCCTTGCTATCAAACGGTGGATCAATATAAATAAGATCAACCTTTCCACGATATTCCTTCAATAAATGGCTCATAACCTGCAAATTATCGCCCCAGAAAATTTTATTCATCCATCCATCTTTAGGCTCTCCATAAGATTCCTTGAGCTGTGCTGGATAATACTGTGTTGATGTATATGGTCTTTTTCCTGTCCAGTGTAATTCCGGGTATCCCTTTATTGGTTTTCTTTGTTCAAATTCAAATGATATCTGGTCGTTCATTATTTTGCTTCCTTTCGTTTACAATAGTGTCTCATATCACAGTTGGCGCATAGATTTTTATCTTTTGCCCTACCTGAAAAATCTTTTTTCTGAATTTTCTCTACAACTTTATCAAACTCTTGAATGGTAGCACCTATTGAAGTATTTGATTTGTCAAAACTTATTGTTGGAACACCATTTTCTTCACCCGTATAATAGAGATGCATTTTACTTACTGACTTACCTGTTTTTTCTTCGATTAAGTGTGCATAAGCCTCTAGTTGTCTTCGATATCGTTTCATTTCCTCAGTTTCAATTAATACATTTGGTTTCTTCTCAGATTTAAAATCAACAATTTCTACAGTATCGCCTTCTCCACGTATCAAATCAACTTTTCCCATTAATATATAATCCGATTTCACAAGGCTTACTTCAACTTCTGCATCTTGAATTATGCTCCAATCCTTCTTAGTGCGTTCTACATATCTCATTACCTGCTTATAGGCGGCTTCAATCTGTGCTTGCCCTAAATAGGAATGCTCACTCTTAGAAAGAGTTGTGTAATTTGTGTCAAACCAATCCCTTATATTTTCAGGAATAATCGTACTCTCTTCTTTTCGCATAGCAGCTCTATGAACATCTTCAATTGTCTCATGTACCAATGTTCCAAATAAAGTTGCCCCAACTCTCACTTGCGTAAAGCCTAATTCTTTGAAAAACTTATATTGCAAAGCGCAATTTTCGAATAGTGCTATATGAGAAGTAAAAGAAAATGTATCTTTGATATTAACAGGTTTTACTTTTTCTAAAATTATGTCTTCCAAATTCACATCTTCATAATCTGGTAGCTTATTATAAAATTCTTCAAAATATTTACTTGGTGTTGCACCTCTTCCATTCTTTTCACAGCAAGATAATACCAACAGATTCTGTGCCCTTGAAAATGCCGTATAATATAGTCTCCAGAAATCAAAGTACTTAATATCCTCTCGACTTTCAAATACGCTTCGATGAAAATATTTATTCTCTATATCTTCAATAACTGCAGTTGAGTTAATTCTAGGTGCTGCATTCAACGAATCAACCATTACTACCGGAAATTCCATTCCTTTCGATTGGTGAATCGTCATAAACGAAATACATCCACTCGGTGCATACTCCGTATCATCTTCATATTCTGTGATTCCACCATCAATTAAAAATCTCAGATACATGTTAAAAAATCGTTCTACTGCTTGCTCAATGTTAGATTCTGTAAATACATCAATTCGATGTAAATATTCATACTTTCCAAGAATAGATGTTAGAATCGACAAGTTTCTGGCAGGTCTCTCATCCACTACACCAGTTTTCATTTCTATACCAAGATACTCACTGAATGGTTCAAATTGAAATAATTGATATAGTAAACCTGTAAAAGCATAGTCTGCATTATCCCTACTTAGATTACTATGCTTTTTCATTTTTTCAGTAATCCATTTTCCTATTGTATCCTTATTATTTTGAATCAGTTCCTTCGCAGCTTTTATGCATTCATTCCCGTAATAATCATATAGTTCTCTAAAGTCAAATTTAAAGTCTCGATCCCTAAGTTTAGATATGTATTCTGGAAAACACAACAATAAGCAACCCAATGCCTCTTTAATTTCTTTTCGTTTAAAGAACATTTCAGAACGCGGAGAATATACTTTAATATCATGATCTTCCAAATACTCTATCAAATCGATAACTTTATCATTTTTTACTGAACGACACAAAAAAGCTATCTGATTATAATCTGTAAGAATGCCTTTCTTTTTTAAATTCAAAATAAAGTTTAATACCTGTTCATACCAATCTTCTGGAATTTCTTTTCCAGAACATTTCAAAACAGCTGTCTTTTCACTGTAATTCTTTTTTCCTGGAACAATTTTCTTATCGAATCGAAAATTTTTCCATAAGAAATCATACGCCCTGCCATCTGTCGTTTTCATCCATTCATTATAAAAATCAATAATTTGCTTCTCAGAACGATAATTTGTAACAAGTTTTACCTGTTTACATATTCCTTCTTCGAAATGTCCAGGAAATTCCAGAATGTTCCGAATGGTGGCTCCTCTAAAACGATAAAGGCCTTGATCATCGTCACCAACTACACAGATATTTACATTTTCTCCAGCTATTAAGAATACTAGTAATTCCTGTATATAGTTGGTATCCTGATATTCATCAACCATTACATACTTAATTTTTTCTCTAATTTCTTCAAGTATTTCGGGATGATTTAACAACAGTCTATGTGTTTCCGTCTGAATGCTTGCAAAATCAATTAGGTTATCTTGCTCCAGAATAAAATAGTATGTATCCATTATATTTGCTATTGCAACAACGCTTTCATCAGAATCCATCTGCATTGCTTCAATATTTACTAACTCTTCCGATAAATTATTTACATATTTTACAATAGTTCCTGCTTGTCTCCACGCTCCCGTAGCATTGGGAAATAAAGTATCGAAATATTCTACTTTACGAAATTCATTTATCTTCTGAAAAACCATATATTGCTGGTCAAAATTATCCAGCATTCGATAGTTCTTTTTAATTCGCGTATATTCCAAATGCTCCTTTAGTATTCTTAAGCAAATAGAATGAAACGTACCTATATACATTTCATTTATGTTTATAGATATTCCGATATTCAATAATTCATTGGTGATACGCGTAATTAATTCCTTTGCAGCCTTTTCAGTAAATGTAGCTATCATAATTTCTTCTGGATTTACACTACATTCTGTAATCAAATAAACAACTCGTTTTACCAGTGTATATGTTTTTCCTGTTCCTGGTCCTGCAATAATTAAAAGTGGACCATCTGTAGTTTCTATTGCAAATCTCTGCTCTTTATTTGCCTCCCCATAATCAAAACTCATAGTCATCTCCCTATATAAATGTATATTTTATATGTAACTTCATTATCTTTTTCTCTAAAGTCTACCACATATACCTGTCCCTTTTTCAGGACTTACACTACTTAAGTGATAACTTTTTCAACACTTCATATGCCTTAGCCGTAACAATATATCGCCCCTTCGTATGAAGCATTTCAACGTACCCATCGTCAATCAATTCCTTCAATATCTGATTTACCTTAAGCTTCCCACAGGGCACCAGGTTAGCTATTTCTTGCTGATTCAATGGGCAGATGCTCTTCCCATCGATTTGTAACTGATTTTCCTTTAGAATTACTAATACCTTTGTTTTTTCATTTACAAAGCCAAGTATTTCATTCATATTCTAATCCTCATTCTCTAAAAATCATTTCTTAATGGTTTAATTTTAAAACCATTTTACCATAACCACTTCTGCAAAACAAATGATTTTTGAAGTTTTATACTAACAATTATTGTAATGAAAAAGTGTTGCTACTGATAATATCTACCCAATAGCAACACGCCCCTAAACTACCTACTTCTGTCCCATTTCTTCTCTTGATTTGTATCGACCCGATTCATCATCTTCGCCTCATAAATCTCCTGATATCCTTCAAACAATTCAGAGCTGGACATCTTTTGATTCATCTTCCTCATAACTTCTTTATATAAGTTCAAATTATAGTTATTATCGGTCATATCAAATACAATATACTTTGCCTTAGAACCAACAGATAAAAGAGAATATGATTCCGGAGTAATTCCATCTACAAGCATCTCCACAGCTATTAATTCCGATTGTTCCGCTATCAAACTGGATTTATAAGCTTTTTCCAATTCCTGAGCCTCATCATACACTTCTCCAAAATAAATTGGATGACCAATGCGCTTAAAATAAGCTTCTACCATAGCATAAACATCTTCCTTACCCGTCATCTTATAACGCTTCACTTTTTCTTCTACAGATAAAAGAGAATACTCCGAAAACCTAGCAGGAAGTGGCTCTGTATAAGCCACTAATTCCGGTTTTGCTTCTACTTGATTTAGCACAAAACTTTGTAAATTTTCCTCACTTGCCAGTGGCTCCACTCGTAACGGAACATCCTTATATTGCGACTGCCCTATATGCTCCACTATCTCTTGGTGTTCTTGCAACGCTTCATCCCATTTAGGCTTCTCCTCATAAAATACCGTTGGCCTCTCTATTGATTTCTGATCCGTAAATGCCTGTTCATCCTCAAAATAAGAATCTCCCCTTATAACTTCAGCTTTCGTCTCCACCACTCTCTCCTCAACAAACTCAGGAATTTCAATCTTATTCGTAGAACTAATTTCTTCAAACTCTGATATCACATCCATTGCTGTATCTATCTTTTCAGCCAAACATCGCTCTGCCATTGCAACCATATTCTTGGCTTCTTTTTTCTCGACCTTCAGCTGATCCAGCTTGCTATATTCATCAATGCGCCATTGCTGATACGCTCTCCAATCCCCATCAGAATTACAAGCTCTTTTCTTACTAGAATTCTGCTTATAAATAGAGTCCTGAATCTTTGTGATTTCATCAATACGCTCCAGATTACTTTCTCTAATATCAAGTAAACCCTCAATGGTACGAATATTATTATTTGCAAGAAACAGATACTCTTCCTGCAACTTATGAAATAGCATCAAATCCTTGGCATACTTGGCTGATTTCACATAAAAGCGTTTCTGCTCAATCATTCGCAAACGATACATCTTTCCATAAAATTGCTTTTGATAGGGTGACATATTACTGCGCTTTATCCAAGTTGGATTTGTAGCATGAAAGTAGGGTATATTCATACTGGTGTATTCAAAGCAATATTTGAATCTTTCCTCTGCAAAATATTCATCCATCTTATCCAATCGATGATACAACTTACGCCCTGGCATCTTCACTGTAAGATATTCTTTCGACTTGAATTCATACCCCAATCGCTGCATTAAAAACAAAAAATGTTCCATGCTCCCAGCGTAGGAAGCACAAAACATTGCGTCTCGATGAATCATTTCTTTAAATGTCTGTTCATATTGCCATTCTTTTCTGGAAAGATTCTGCGAATTCTTCACATACTCTGCTTCGACAATGGACAGACCATATTCTTTGCAAAGCTTGTTGGTAATGGGTTGAATTATGTGCTTCCAGTCACCCTTCTTATAATCATACTTTCTTCCATCAAGAAGACTCACACTATTCCAAACGATGTGACTATGAATATGATCTTTATCAATATGAACGGCATAAACAGCTTCATATCTGTCACCAAGAAATTCCTCCGTGAATCTTCGTGCCATATCAAATGCAATTTCTGGTGTTCCCTCTCCTGGCTTCAAAGACAGTACGATATGATATCCCTGCCTCTTATTCGTCTTCTGAAATAGCTTCTTTGTATCCATCATCTGTTCAAAGGCTGTTTCTGGCAAACAGTTTACACTGCCCACCAAAAATAATTTCTCAGTTTTGTCTGGATTTTGAATATACTCTAGTGCGTTTTGAAGATGTTGTGCCGGATTACGGTTTTTCTCCGAATTCATGTGCATGATTTTCGTAATTGCCATACGTCTAGTACCTCCTTCAAAATATCCTGAAGCTTTACCACTTCCTGACGCGCCTCTTCTATTGCAGAAAAATATATCTGCCCTTGCGCATTTGCAAGATGTGCCATCTGATTCACATTGTTTGATACTCCAGAAACTTTTCTGATTAACTGTGCCCTATCTGCCATAAATGTTGGATCAATTCCTTTTACATTCTGAATCAAAGCTCGCAAATATTTACTTCGATCCATTCCTGCTGATTTCGCATCTGACTCCAGTTTCATAAAATCTTCCTCTGATAATTTCAAAGAAACGTGACAATCCTTCTTACAGGATAGGTATTTTCGTTTTCCATTTGTCATATAAAAATCCTCCAATTCTCAAGTGTGTTTTGGTACAAATCTCTCTTATCTGTGCCATTGTTTTTATCTCCTTTCTTCCCTGGCTAATGCCTAGGTAATTCTCTGAGTACGGTTCACAGGGTTTGCAAGATACGGAAAAGGTAGCACTTTTCCCATCCGCAACTGCGGACGTCTTGGCAGGAGCACCTGCACCCAATATTTAGCCCACCACAGTGGGCGATATAATATACAATAAAATTACACTATGATATTCACCAAAAGCATAAAAATATCAGAAATGAAATCTATCAGCTTCTTCTGATTGCAAAAAGCAAGACATCTGACACCAGTCATTTCATCAGCAATTTCTGATGTCAGACTGGCTTATTCTTGATGTCATCTTTTCACAAATGATTTCATTTCTGATTTCTTTTAGAAAATATTATCCAAATCCAAGTACTCATTATCAGCAACTTCCGCTTCACTGATATCAACTTTGATTTCAGCTTGTTTTACCTCGGCATTAGGTGAAGTACAAACAGCCTTCTCATCAACAGCACCACTTGTATACTTCTCTGCAAGTGCCCTCCCAATAGAAGACACACCATCTGTTTCTCCTGCCAACAAACCTATTAAAAATCCACCAACCACCTTTGGAAGGTCTGCTGTTAATTGCTCCATCACACCATGTGTAATCCGCTTGATAAATTCTTCTTCACGCTCTCGTGTCTCCAGATATGGATCATCTTTCAACTCTGCCATCTTGTGATAATAGCTATTAATTGCATCGACTATAAAATCCTGCTGTGATGAACAAATATCCTTATCCAGTTGATGAAGATACTCCCATGCTTCCTTATGCTTAGGATTATTGGCATAGAAGCGAACTGTCTTTTGCTCTGTATCCTTCATTTGCCCCAGCTCCCTTCTTAAGCACGTCTGTGTTTACGCATTGCGAGATAGCAGAAATACTCGAAGCCTTTGGCATTGGCACAAATGTCATGATTGAAAGATACCCTTGTCGCTTCATATCCTCCAAAAAGCTCTACCAATTTTGCTCCACCACCCATGAAATGCAGTTTCATCAGTTTGGAATTATAGCCAAGCTCCTTTAATTTCAAGAAAATACTTTGCACATAGGTTTTTGCTGTCTCTTCCATGAACATCAGATATTCTTCATCCACATCGGCTCTTCCCTTCATAAGATAGGAATTTAACAGGCTTTCATCCAATTCCACCTGAAACTTATTGAGCACCGCATCGTGAATCAACAAGGCGCATTGTTTCACCCCAAGGATTTCCGTCCACATCTTTTTCTCAATGGTTCTACCATCCTGAAGATACATAACATTCATGGTTCCATTTCCAATATCAGCCAACATATTAAGTCCATGATAAGAACCTAACTTTTCTGCCACAGCAGCATAACATTGTGGCATTACACTGCACCCGGTAATGTCTACAAAATATTTGCTTCCACAATAGGTAAATTCCACATGCTTATTTCGAAGTAAATATCTCTTGAATTCCTCCTGCTGTACGTCCCTCCACTTTAGTGGTAACCCTACTGCAAGGTGAACTTGCTCTCTTGTAATTCCTCTTAGTCGAAGTTCCTTTGCAATCGCTGCAATGGTAAGGATATAAAAATCATCATCGTTAATTTTTTCAGAAGCATATGGCTTATGCCCCTGATTCAGTACATAATACTTTCCTTCGAAGAATAAATAATCTCTGCTCATAATGGGCTCTGTGTCATATACCGCCATTCCATTGCTAAATACTATATTTGCTGTTTTCATATTTCCGAAACCGTGATCTACAGCAATAATCAGGCTCCCATCTACTCTATATTGATTCATAAAAAATCCTCTCTTTCTTGTGTTTGTTTATTTAGTGAAACTGTCTGACTACATCATGAAGCACAACTTCCTCTGCCATCATTCGTGCCTGGTTGCGAAGGTGCAACTGTTCTATAAAGGAATTCGTATTCTTTGGTCTATGCTTATTCAGCCATCTGACTTCAATGTCTTCTAACAGTTCGTATGCTGTTTCATTAACCATTTCCGCTCGCTCCTTTAATTCTCCAAAGCGCAATAGACTACGATATCGCTGTGGGTAAGTTATCTTAATATGCTCAATCCACATACGACCATATTTCCCAACGTTCAGGCACTGATTATCCTCCGTTGGAACAGATAAAATAGGATAAAAAATTCCGTCAACCTCCTGATACTCTATCCCCAACTTCTCAAATATTGTTTCTTCCTTCATGATACATACGTCCTTTCTTTTTTAATATGCAAGACCGCAACACCGCAAAGCCTATGGTGTTTGCAACCTTGCAATCATGTGTAACACCGCAAATTTAAGACCGTAAAATCTGATACTTTGCAATGTTGCGGTCTTACTATCAAATCTCATTCATATCATCTTGCTTCAAATCCCAGTACCAAATATTGTTGACTCGCTTTGCTTTAATTCCTAATTCCTTCTTGGCACTTTCCAACGTCCTCTTGGAAATCCCTTCACCTGAGGCAATATCCATAATCTCACTACTCGGCATCATGGTCTTGTCTGCACACAAATCTTTCAATAACAGCTTTGCCTGCTCCAATTTATTCGCTTTTGGAACAATCCCACCAAGTACTTCATCCGCAGTAATATCATAATCACCTACCCAGCAAAAACCTTCTTCCTCAAGGGCAAATGCTTTGGCATGTCCAAAGGCAGCTAAATTATTCTTAATCTGAATCACTGCCCTCATTTGTTCCTGCCCTTCGATTCGCCCAACTAGAATTACGCTTCTTGCAACTGCAAAGAAATCTATAGAACCCATACCACGATATGCCGCTTTTGCTCCACCACCTTTATTCATATGACCGATAAGAACAATAGCACATCCCGTTTTCTCTGCTAATGCTCCAAGCTTCTTTGTCATATCACGAGCTTCATTGGCACGATTCATATCCGTACCACCACCAAGGTATGCCTGAATCGGATCTAAAATAAGCAGTTTTGCTTGTTGCTTCATTATCGCTTCCTCTAATCGCTCATCTACCATAGATACTGATTTTTCACTTTCATCTATTATAGAAATTCGACTACAATCTGCTCCTGCAAGTTCCAGTCTAGGCTTTACCGTGTCAGCCAAACCATCTTCAGCCGTTTGATAAATTACATTTGTTGGTTCCATAGGCTTCATTTCTTCATCAAGACCTTCTCCCTTTGATAACCTGGCAGCTATGTTCAACACCAAAGTACTTTTACCATCTCCAGGGTCACCCTGAATGATGGTAAGTTTTCCATATGGAATAAATGGATACCAAAGCCAATCAATGGAACTCGCCTGAACATCTGCCATATTAATCATCTTTAGTTCAACTTTTGTTTCCTCCACAATTATCACCCTCCTTCCCAGCTGTACTTTTTCCTTCCCACAAATATCGTGCCCCTTCAAGCATCCACAGAATAGCTTTTAGCATATATTCGTAGTCTAGCTGTAATTCCTGTATTTCTGCGCTAGTTATCTGAATATCTTCTGCTAGAATCTGTTCATGCAACTGATGAAGATACTCTTGCATTTTCTGCAATTCCTCCACCAGCATATATACAGTCTCCTTCTTACCAACAACACAGACACGATTATAAATACAGGAACGAATAAAATAATCTTTCTTCCTCATTCCACTTGCCTTAATCTTTGCTTCAATTTCTCTTCTCTCGTAATCCGAGATACGAAAACTAATCGTTGGATTCTTATGAACTCCAGGCATTATTCATCACCTTCCTTATCTGTAATCACAAATGCATCATTTAGCATGGTTGCCATCTGCTTCTGCTCACTTGGAAACATATGTGCATAACGGAAAGTTATATCCGAACTTTCATGACCAACTCTTGAACCAATGGCTACTGCTGTAAATCCCATGTTGATTAATAGTGATACGTGGCTGTGGCGAAGGTCATGGATTCTAATTCTTTGGACTCCTGCCTTCTTAGCACCCCGATCCATCTCATGATGCAAATATGTTTTTGTAATATGAAATAATCTATCTTTCTTGGTAATTCCATATAATCGACTCATATAATCCTGTAGTTCATTACGTAAGAAATCAGGAATCACAACATCGCGCTTACTCTTTGGAGTCTTAGGATCTGTAATAACATCCTTCCCCCTAATTCGTTGATAAGATTTTGTAATATGAATCATGCTCTTTGGAATATCAATATCTGCTGGTGTTAATGCCAGTAATTCTCCCATTCGAAGACCACACCAATAGAGAATTTGAAACGCATAATAGGAAACTGGTTTGTCCTTAACCTGCTCGATAAATTTCAAATACTCTTCCTTTGTCCAAAAGAGCATTTCGTCTGCTTTTCCTTTTCCCAATGGCCCCGCCTTCACCACTGGATTCTCTTTCAATTCATAAAATCGTACTGCATGATTAAATAATGCACTCAGCTCAGATTGAATGGTTTTCAGATACGTTGGTTTAAATAATGCTCCCTGCGGATTCTTAAGCTTAATCATCTGATTCTGCCATTGAATAATATCTGTCGGTTTGATATCCTTCATTTTCTTGTCCTTAAAATAAGGGAGTATCTTGCTGTTAATAACCGCTTCTTTCGTATTCCAAGTATTTTCCTTTAATTTGGGTTTCATATCTCTTGTATAGGCTTCTACAAAGTCATCAAAAGTCATTTCCAAATTAGCTTCTTCTTTCATACGAAAATGCTGCTCCCACTCTAATGCTTCTCTCCTGGTCTTGAAACCACGCTTCAACTTGCGCTTGTTCTTGCCAGTCCAATCATAATAATGGAACGAGACATACCATGTGCCTCGCTCCTCATCTTTATATGCTGCCATCAATTTCTCCTTTCGTTATGCTGTTACTTTTACTCCGTAAAACTTCTCTTCAAAATACTTAGTTGCTACTTTGCCAGGAATGGTAATAAAACCTTTTGCGTCAAGCTCTTCATTCATCTGTTTGATGAGTTTATACGCATACGGTTTTGAAATGCCAAGCATTTCTGCCATCTCAGCTGCTGTAGTATAAATTGCTCCTTCCATCCGTCCACCTCCTTTGTGTAAAAATTTCATAATCTAACTAGGGACCTGGGGAACCACCCCGGCCGCCGGGCTTTGTTTGGACTATTGCAGCAAGATCAGGTGCTATAACTCACGTTATAACTACGGTTTTCCTGTTTGGAAAATCGTTGGCGTTCTGTGTATTCATATGCTGTTGATGTTTCGGTGTTAGAAATTCTTTCTAACACTCTCGCGGTGCTCCTCGAATACTTATGCAAGCATAGTATTCTCATCGCTACTCGCGTAAATCAACCTCGGCTATGCGCCCCGGGACTGCTCTTGTGTGAGATATTCCCGCCAGTTCTGGGAGTGTCATCATCGCTCGCTTCCTTATCAGAAGGTCTTGGCGAATGTCTGTTAACATATGGTACCGCTCATTCAGTTGTTTTAGTATTCGCTTCATGGCGAATGTTTTATTGTGATACCCATTATAATTCGCATTATAGCGAATGTCAATATCATTTTCGCCTCTAGGCGAATATTTTTATTTACTGTATCTCATTTATCAGATATAATAAGTCCTATAAGGTTTCATTTTTATTTAATTTCCAGTAAAGGAGGCAGACTATGACCATTGGTAAAAAAATAAAATTTGTACGAAAACTCAGAAAAATGACCCAGCAAGAACTTGGAGTTGCTGTTGGTTTAGAAGAAAAAGGAGCTGCAAATCGTATTGCACAATACGAATGCGATTACAGAGTTCCTCAAAAAGACATGCTTATAGATATGGCAAAGGCTATGGATATTAACCCACTAAACTTTGTCAGCGAAGTTCCAGGAAGCGCAGAAGATATTATGCAGACTTTTTTCTGGCTGGACGAAGATAACCGTGGCGCAATCAATCTTTTCTCTCTTATCCGAAGTAATAAAAAAGAAAAAGCCACCACAAAGGCAGTAGCCCAATATGATGACAATGATGATTACTGGCCAGATGAACCGCCAGTTGGTATGTGGTTTAATTATGGGTTGGTTGATGAATTCATGAGGGAATGGATGATTCGAAAGCAGGATCTGGCTAATAAAGAGATTACTGAAAATGAGTATTTGGAATGGAAACTGAATTGGCCGGATACTTGTGATGATTGTGGGAAGTTCGAAGCAAAGAAGGGATGGAAGTAAATATTGACGATTACTAACATTTCCTTATCCAATTCAGTTGAATTATTAAATTTATATTTTAATATAAAATGCATAATTTTATTTGGAAACACATCAGTTTCTTCTAAGGATATTGATTTACTGATTATTTCCGAAAATTTTTCATCGATCTTTATTTTCAAAAGAGCTGCTTTAGTACGATCAATCCTCTCCACCGCAAAAAAAATTGATCCTATATGTCTTACTCCAACAGAATTAGCGGATTATATAGAAAAACAAAATCCCTTTTATTTAAATATACTTAAGAAAGGAACATTAATTTATGGAAACAAAATATCTTGAAAACGATATAAAACTAATTGCTCAAGAAATTCATAGTTATACAACTGCCTTGTTACATTCAACAAAGAATTTATCTTATGATTCATTACAAAAACTATCTGACTGTTATTTCTCTTTAGATTCATTGTCAGTTCACAGCAACCTTCCAGCTCATGAAAAAGTAATTTTACTAAGAGACTGCCATAAGATAAGTGATACAATTTGGTTTGGATCAAATTTATTTTATTTTTCAAGCTTTTATTATGCATATCGTACTATTAAGGACAGTGATGAGCCAGAAATTCAAAAACATTTTCAAAAGATGAATCTCGATATTACTGCTATGCGATTAAATGTTGTTAATAAGCTGAATGCTAAAGAAGATTTTGATTCCTCAGAAGATAATTGTTTTTTCAATAGAGTCGAACGCTGCAATTGGGCATTTCAATTTATAATTAATAATTCAAAAGAAGAATTATATGCACCAGCTCTTTATTGTATGTGTAATTTGCTTCAAACATTATTCCTTTGTACAGCCAATGTACAAAGTCAATACTATCAGAGTTCAATTACGAGTATTCAACAAATTATACAAACCTTGTTAAGTTTTTTTTCTAAAGATGAAGCTTGCAATATAATAAACAATAATATGTCATTAAGTTACTTTATCTTTGATCAAGTTGAACACTACAATACAATTTCTACAGAAAAAATAGATTTTCAAGTCTGTGATATCAATATCTCTTCTATCACACGTCCTACTAGTTTATTAAGATCATTAATTACTATTTCCGCATATGACACTGTACAATTTCAGTCCCTTTTTGAAGAAGTATATCCAAAATTAATAGATAATTTTTCTAATTGGAGCTCTATTTCAGATAAGGCACTTCTACTACAGATCTTATCCATTTACTCAAAAAATCTAAACTTTAAACCAGATTTTGAACTTGATATATATGAGATTATGAATACTATAAATATTGATGATATATTAGACCAAGTTTTCTATCTTGATAAAATAAATATAGATATAGTAACAGACAATCATCTTCAATCACTACAATCACTAAAAGATAACACTCTTAGGAAATCAGTTGGCAACTGCATGCATGGAATCCGTCCAGAAATAATTGCTAGAGAATCTTCAAAACCACATGGAAGTTTTGAAATATCTGATATGGAAGTTCCTATAAATTATAAAGGTCATCAAATTCATCTTTGCCTACCTTTTAAAACGGGAGTAGAAATCTCAGAAAAAACAGTTCCCGTTAATGTAGCTTATCAAATAGTCAGACCTTTCACAGAATTTAATCAGTGCGTAGTTGTATTTGTAACTGCAAAAAAATGTAGTGAAAATTTAATGAATCAAATAAAAAAATTAAAGGATAAAATGCATTGGCCTATCGCAATAATTGAGGAACGTGCTTTAGCTGCACTATTGCTTATGAACAACGAATTGTGATTCATATGTCATACCAATAGTATATAATACCCTTACAGCATTATTACAGCTCGTAAATAATATTCAGGTATCAAAAAGGTATCACACCCCAAAGAAAAGCCCCAAGAACCGCGTAAATACGCCATTCTTGGGGCTTTGTTCTCTATTCAAACTCAATCGTAGCCGGCGGTTTCCCCGTACAATCATACAACACCCGGTTCACGCCCTTCACTTCATTCACAATCCTTCTAGTCACAACCCCCAGAACCTCCCAAGGAAGCTCTGCAGATTCCGCAGTCATGAAATCAGAAGTCAGCACTGCTCTCAAAGCAATTGCATAATCATAGGTTCTCTCATCGCCCATGCATCCAACGGAACGCATATTAGTAAGTGCAGCAAAGTACTGTCCCAGTCCCTTATCCACGCCTGCCTTTGCAATCTCATCCCTATAAATCGCATCTGCCTCCTGTACAATCCTCACCTTTTCCGGTGTAACTGCACCAATAATCCTTACGCCAAGCCCCGGACCCGGGAATGGCTGACGATAAACCAGATATTCCGGAATCCCAAGCTCCAGACCAGCTTTACGAACCTCGTCCTTAAATAAAAGGCGAAGCGGCTCAATGATCTCCTTGAAATCCACATGCTCAGGAAGTCCGCCCACATTATGATGAGACTTAATCACGGCTGACTTTCCAAGACCTGACTCAATCACATCAGGATAAATCGTTCCCTGCACAAAGTAATCCACTGTACCAATCTTCTTCGCTTCATCCTCAAAAACACGGATAAATTCTTCACCAATAATTTTGCGCTTAGTCTCCGGATCTTCCACTTCATTCAGTTTCTCATAGAAACGTTCCTGAGCATTTACCCTGATAAAGTTTAAATCATATGGGCCAGCAGGTCCGAATACTGCCTCAACCTCGTCCCCTTCATTCTTACGAAGCAGACCGTGATCAACAAATACGCAGGTAAGCTGCTTACCAACCGCCTTCGCCAGCATAACCGCTGCCACAGAAGAATCTACACCACCTGACAGCGCACAAAGAACCTTACCATCTCCAACCTTCTCCCTGATGGCCTGAATAGAAGTCTCCACAAAAGAATCCATCTTCCAGTCACCAGCACATTTACACACATTGTAAACGAAGTTGGAAAGCATCTTGATTCCTTCCTGTGTGTGCATAACCTCCGGGTGGAACTGAACGGCGTAAAGCCCTTTCTCTTCACATTCCATTCCTGCAACCGGGCATACCGGGGTATGAGCGGTAACAGTAAAGCCTTCCGGTGCTGTCTCTATATAATCCGTATGACTCATCCAGCAGATGGTCTTAGGACTTACACTCTCTAATATTTTGCTGCCGGCTACTGTGTTAACCTCTGTCTTGCCGTATTCGCTGACAGGAGCTGTGGCAACCTTGCCGCCAAGCATATGAGCCATTAACTGGGAGCCATAGCAGATTCCCAGGATCGGGATTCCCATTTCAAAGATTTCTTTCTCACAGCGAGGGGATTCTTCCTTGTAAGCACTGTTTGGACCGCCTGTGAAAATGATTCCTTTGGGATTCATCTCTTTAATCTTGTCCAGGGGCAGTGTGTGGGGATGGACCTCACAGTAAACGTTGCATTCTCTGACTCTTCTGGCAATCAGCTGATTGTACTGTCCGCCGAAATCCAGAACGATAATCATTTCTCTCTTCACGGGTATTCCTCCTAATTTAAGCTTCAACAAATAGCACTTTGGATAACATTATATTCTACTTCCAATGGCTTGACAAGCATTTTCTACATTTCAAAAAAAAGATGTCGAATCTTACAACCAAAGGTTCCTGTCAGCTTCTTTTTCTCACCAATCAGACAGAAAAAACGGAAAATCCCGGAAAACCTTTTTCCCTCTGCTGCCCTCTGCATATGCATCTTCACACACAGGCGGCAGCAAGAGAATCCTGGCAGGAAAATCTCCGGGATCTTCCGTTTATAAATATTCAACTACTGCTCTAAATACTTCTTCACATAATAACCGGTATAAGACTGCGGACACTTCACTACCTCTTCCGGCGTTCCCTGGGCAATGACTGTTCCGCCCTTGTCTCCGCCTTCCGGACCGATATCAATGAGGTAATCGGCTGTCTTTATAACATCTAGGTTATGCTCGATAACTACTACCGTATTACCGCCCTCAGACAGCTTCCTCAGAATCTCAATCAGCTTATGCACATCTGCAAAGTGAAGTCCAGTCGTCGGCTCGTCCAGAATATAAATAGTCTTGCCGGTTCCCCGCTTACTCAGCTCCGTAGCCAGCTTGATTCTCTGTGCCTCACCACCTGACAACTCCGTCGATGGCTGTCCAAGCCGGATATAGGATAATCCCACGTCATTAAGCGTGGAGATCTTCCTCGCTATCGTTGGAACATTCTCAAAAAACTTCAGCGCCTCTTCTACCGTCATATTAAGAACATCATAAATGCTCTTTCCCTTATACTTCACATCTAACGTCTCGCGGTTATACCGCTTGCCTCCGCAGACCTCACAGGGCACATACACATCAGGAAGGAAATGCATCTCGATCTTGATAATACCGTCACCGCTGCAGGCTTCGCATCGTCCGCCCTTCACGTTAAAGCTGAATCTTCCTTTGGAATACCCCTTTGCCTTGGAATCTGCCGTGGAAGCAAACAAATCACGGATCAGATCAAACACACCGGTATAAGTAGCAGGATTAGACCGCGGGGTTCTTCCGATGGGCGACTGGTCAATTGCAATAATCTTGTCCAGCTGTTCCGTTCCTATAATCTCCTTATGTTTTCCGGGAATAGTTCTGGCACGGTTCAACTTCTTCGCTAATGCCTTATAAAGGATCTCATTGACAAGAGAACTCTTTCCGGAACCGGAAACACCGGTTACGCAGGTCATCACTCCCAGAGGAAATGTCACATCAATACCCTTTAAATTGTTCTCTCTGGCCCCCTTTACCGTGAGATAGCCGGTCGGCTGCCTTCTCTCCTCAGGAACGGGAATTTTAATTCTTCCGCTTAAATAAGCGCCGGTAATGGAGTCCTTATTCTTCATAATCTGCTTTGCATTACCAACCGCAACTACATTGCCGCCATGCTCTCCCGCTCCGGGACCGATATCCACGATACAGTCAGCTGCCATCATGGTATCCTCGTCGTGTTCCACCACGATTACACTGTTGCCCAGATCACGCAGATGGAGAAGCGTCTTTAACAGCTTGTCATTGTCCCTTTGATGAAGCCCGATACTGGGCTCATCTAAAATGTACGCCACACCCACCAGACCGGAACCGATCTGAGTTGCCAGACGGATTCTCTGGGCCTCTCCGCCGGATAGAGTTCCTGTGGCGCGGGTCAGGGTCAGGTAATCCAGACCTACATCGATGAGGAAGGAAATTCTCGCACGGATCTCTTTTAAAATCTGGTCACCAATGGCATGCTGCATATCAGTCAGCTGCAGCTCGTCCATAAAATTACGGAAACGGACAATGGACATGTTGGTTGCATCATATATATTCTGATCCCCTACTGTGACAGCCAGGGATTCCTTCTTTAATCGCTTGCCGCCGCAGGAAGGACAGGGAGTGATTCTCATAAATGTCTCATACTCTGCCTTGGAGGACTCGGAATAGGTCTCCCGGTATCTTCTGGCAACATTCTGGAGCAATCCTTCAAATGCTACATCGTAGACTCCTTCTCCACGCTGTCCCTTATAGTAAACCTTGACTTCTTTTCCATTGGTTCCATGAATAAGAATATCATGAACCTTCTGGGGATAGTCCTCAAATGGAGTGTCAAGACTGAAATCATATTCTCTTGCAAGGGCATCCAAAACAGCCCTGGTATAGCTTCCCTTATCGGTACAGGACTGCCAGCCCATTACCGTGATGGCTCCCTGATCGATACTTAAGCTCTTATCAGGAATCATCAGGTCCTCGTCAAACTCCATCTTGTATCCCAGACCGAAGCAGTCCGGACAGGCGCCAAAGGGGTTATTAAAGGAGAAGCTTCTTGGCTCCACTTCCTCAATGCTGATTCCGCAGTCCGGACAGGAAAAGCTCTGGCTGAAATGGATGGGCTCTCCGTCAATGACATCAACGGTCATCAGTCCGCCTGCCAGCTCCATCACTGTCTCGATGGAATCTGTGAGGCGCTTTGCAATTCCCTCACGGATCGCCAGACGGTCCACAACCACATCGATGCTGTGCTTGATGTTCTTATCCAGCTTGATTTCTTCTGAAAGTTCGTAGAGACTGCCGTCAACCCGGACTCTTACGTATCCGCTCTTACGGGCACTCTCCAGAACCTTGGCGTGTTCTCCCTTCCGCCCGCGCACAACCGGAGCCAGCAGCTGGATTTTGGTCCGCTCCGGAAGCTCCATAATCTGATCCACCATCTGGTCAATGGTCTGTTTGCGGATCTCTCTTCCGCACTTGGGACAATGGGGGATACCGATTCTGGCATAAAGAAGCCTCATATAATCATAAATTTCCGTAACGGTACCTACCGTGGAACGGGGGTTTCGGTTGGTCGACTTCTGGTCAATGGAAATAGCCGGTGACAGACCTTCAATGCTCTCCACATCCGGCTTCTCCATCTGGCCAAGGAACTGCCGCGCATAGGAGGAAAGAGACTCCATATACCGCCTCTGACCTTCAGCATAAATGGTATCAAAGGCCAGGGAAGACTTCCCGGAACCGCTGAGACCGGTTAATACAACCAGCTCATTCCTGGGGATGTCCAGACTCACGTTCTTTAGGTTGTGCTCATTGGCACCTCTTATCTTAATATACTGTTTCGCCATACTGTACTCCTGTTATATCCTGAAATTCTCAATCTCACAACAATCGAATGCGGACTTATGATATGAAGTCCGCACCCGTAGTTACTCAGCAACCGGTTTTTCCCATTATAGCACATCATTAACCGTATTGCAAACATTTGTTCGATAAATATTTTAATAATGACTGCTTTTCTTAGAATCCATCATGCACTCCTCTTCCGGCAGAAATTTATGTTAAAACTGTCTTTCGAAAAAAAAGCATGGTATAATCATTATAAACCAAGAAAGAGGAATGAGAAAATATGAAACCACATCCATTGCTGCCAGTTGTACTGCTTGCTCTTTCCTTAACCGCGTCCGGGTGTAAGATGAATTCCCGGGTGGAGGAGACCCCTTCTTCGCCCGCAGAATCCCTTACGGAACAGACCCCCGCCGAACAGGAGCAACGCAGTACTGAAAAAGGATCATCAAGCACAGAAACCAACATTAGTCCGGTAACAGTAAGAACCTGGTCTGCAGATCATAATGAGAAATATAGTGACCGGGGTACCCTGGTCTACCGGTGGAACAGCCGGGTGCCGGAAGTCATTATTCCTGATAAACCCGATTCCCAGTATCTCATAAACCGAAGTTTAAGAGAGAACGACCAGAACACCAGTTGGTACGAATTCATCAGTGATTCGATGGAAATCCCACCCTCATCAGCAGCCGGAGATCCACAGAAAAATTACCTTTATACCTTTGATTATCAGGTTCTGAGAAATGACGGAAGACTATTAAGTCTGAAGCAGAACTATACCGATATCAGGGGAAATAACCGCAATGATACATTTACCTTTTTAAGTTCCTATGATGTAGAAAATGGAAAGAGGATCACTCTTTCTGCTCTTTCCGATGATCCGGAAGGATTAAAGCTGGCACTTGCCAAGGCAGCTGCCGGCGGCAGTTCCAACGCGTCCCTTCTGACCCAGATCATGTCTTCCGACCCCAGTCAATTTGCGCTTTTAAAGGAAGGAATTTTATTATCCTCTCAGTGGAATGGAGGAAAAACCGACTCTTCTGCCGGACAGGAAACACTGATCCCTTATGGAGAGATCGGTGATAAACTCAATGATTATGGGAAACAGCTCATGGTATCTGCGCAAAAAACAGAAGATGAAGCTGTGAATGCCATGACACAACCAGATTATATCTTTCCGGAGAGCAGCACAAGCTGTCTCACAGGAGGCGATCTGCTGGAAGCTGATCCATCTGCGCTGAGACTTGCAAGAAACGAAATCTATGCCCGCCATGGAAGAAAATTTGATGCAGCGGATCTGCAGGAATATTTCAACAGTAAATCATGGTATCACGCTGAGATGGCTCCCGCTGATTTTAAAGAGGACGTTCTTAACGATATTGAAAAGAAAAATCTGGGTCTGATTAAGATAGCGGAAAATCAACTGCCTGACAAAGAAATCACTGATGAAGGTGTTACCTTGAAAGCAGACATAGATTATTTATTGGATCTTGATGGTGATGGTGTCTGCGAAACCATTCGCTGGAGCAGCACCGAAGACCCGAAAGATTATGATGAGAAAAGCCTTAAACTTTCGATTAATGGCAAAAAACAGACCTCAATTCCGGAAAATATAAGGGGCACCATCAGACTCACGGCATTGGACCTTAATAAAAAAGATCAGCAAATTGAACTTCACCTGGATATATCCCAGGATTCCGATACCCTTTTCTCATACAGCTTCTATCGTTACCAAAACGGCAGTCTGGAATTGATTAGAGATCTGACAGGCCCCGTATGCGACGGAAATGGATCACTTTTCCGTAAGTATGGATTAACATCGGAGGGAGACGGAATTTTAAAAGTAACTGCAGATACACCATTTTCGGGATCTACTCTCCAGTTTGGGTGTTACTTCACAGATCTGTTTTGGTCCTATGAAGACGGTAAATTAAAGGAAGTACCGCAGAAGGTGTATTACAATAAGAATTATAATATGATCACCAACGCGTTTCTTCATCAGAATCCGGAAAATTATTATGTAGTGTCACATACGTTTCCTGTTACAGCCGCTATGGAAGGAGATACCCCTGCTTTCTCTGTCAGTCCTGGAGAAACAGTCTGCCCCATCGGCTGGGCGGTAAAGGACGGACACTCCTATATACTGGTTATGAACGAGGCCGGAGCCTGGGGATGGGTAAAGGAATCAGCCTGGGATTCAGATCCTGATACAGCATATTACCTGGCAGTTCCTGCCTGGGGATAAAAAAATCACCTTGCCTTGGCAAAAAGCCTGGCAAGGTGATTTTTTACGTTATGCAATCAGGAAATGATTATTCTCCTGTGACGCCACCCGTCTCATCATCTTCCTCATCAAGTTCCCTCATCAGCTGGGGAAAACTCTCCCGCTCAAATTCCTGTATGGAGATGGACTTTTTGTTGGGATTGGCGAAGACAAAGGTCTTGTCTACATTTTCCACATAGTTCTGGATCTTATCATTGGTAGCGCTGATGATGGCCTGGAAACCAAGACCGCGGATCAGCTCGATACAGCTTGCCACCTTTTCCCCATCCATCTTGGAAAATGCCTCATCAAGAACTACAAGACGGATCGTTGGGTTTCTCTGAATCTTTTGAGGCACATTGATCCTATATGCCTGTGCAAAGCTGGCAAGAAGCGCCACGTAAAGGGGATTCTGCCCCTCTCCGCCGGAATTCTTCTTAATCATCTTGCTTAAACGGATCTTAATGACCTCATCCTCATTCTGAATCAGCTGCTGCATGTCAAAGGTCAGATAGGTTCGATAATCCGCATATTTATCCATATTCCGCTTTGCTTCTTCCATTTGCTCCGGGGTTGCATTTTCCGGGGGAATGAAAATATTAATCAGATCATTAATTAATTCACCGTACTGATTTTCATGTTCCATAGTGAAAAGATTCATCTGATTATCCAGGGAATCCGTCAGCTGGGAAGGGTTGATTTCCAGAGAGTCATCCATGAACATGTCATAGTACCTGCCATCCGGTCCCTTGTTCTTTCCAATAACAAACTGATACTTGTCCTTTCCGAAATCCAGTCTGTTGATAATCCGGTTCAGCTCATCCCTTCTTTGCAGCGCATCCCGAATGGCGCTTCGGATCTTAAACATAAAGTCGTCTTTAAAATGAAGGACTGCGGACTTCGCCTGTTCTGCTGCCATGTTTTTATATTCTTCCAGATTTGCGCATTCCATAGTCTCAAGAAGGCGGTCATATTCCTGATTATCTTCTGCGGTCAGAGAAAAGTTTCGGTTGGGATACTTACGCACATATTCGCCTCTTGCAGAGACAAGAAGGCGGTACGCCTCTTCCCTGGCTTCCTCCGCTCTCTTTAAAAGAGCGAAGTAGCGGTCCTTCAAACGGTCATAGCGGGGAGTTTCATTGCCCTCCATAGATGTTTTTAATACTCCCTCCAACTCTTGGTCAGCTTCCAGTGCCCGTTCCTTCGACACCAGTTCTTCTTCCAACTGTACCGCTTCACGCTGGAACTCTTCTGCCTTTCTCTGAAGGTCTCCCATGAGACGGTCTAACGCTCTTAACTCGGCACGTTTTCCCTCGCAAAGACCTAAAATAGCTTCCCGCTCCTTTTCCCATTCCTCCACATTCTGGGCTTTCATCTTTTCCAGTTTCTGCTCCAGTTTTCTGATTTCTTTCTCTTTTTCCTTGAACGAAGCGATTTCCTGCTGCCACTCTGCATAGACCTCTGTTCCCTCAGTTAAAGCTTCCAGAGAAAGAATGCGGCTGCATTCCCCTATAATCAGTTCCTGTGGCTTCTTCTCCGCCTCCATGGCCTCCAGATTCTTTTCCAGCAGACGAATTCTGCGGCGTACACTGTCCTTGCCGATATAGGCAAATCTGGTGTAATGATCGGGATTTATGTGCTGTAAGCGGAAAGTGTGGTACAGCATACATTCCGGCGTAATACCGATGCGGCAGCTGCGGAGTTCTTCCAGGCTTTCGCATTTGATCACTTTTCCAAGAAGCAAATCCAGATAAGGCTGCAAATAAGACTCTCTTACAATCAATTCTTCCACAAGTGAATTGTTAAGAACCTCATGGGTGCTCTCTCCTGCCCTCTCTGTATCCAGAACAGCCACATGAAAGGCTTCACTCTGGTCCAGTTCCTCATAGACCTCCATGGCTGCTTTTGCATAGGCTGGAGCAACCACCAAAGACAGCTTATAATTGCCTAAATATCCCTCTGCCGCATTTCTCCATTTCTCATCCCGGATATCCAAAAGATCCGCAAGAACGTGAACCTCTACTGCCTTGCCGGTCTTTTGAAGAAGACGCTGCTGGAGAAATGTTTTTGCCCGCTCAACATGCTTTGGATAAGCTTTGCTTCCTGCTTTTAACTGGGTAAGTTCCTCACTGGTCTGACGCTCCCGTTTCTTAATATCCCTTAAAAGGCTTTCCGCCTCTTTTTTCGTATCCTCTGTCTCCGACTGCATCTGGGCGATGGATTTCTTTAATCTGGTAAGCTTTTCCTCATCAATGGTATTTTTCTCAAATTCCTCAATGTCCCATATGGTCTGGTTGGAGGTGGATTCTTCATCAATCCACGCATTCAGGCGGTCTGCCGTCTGCTGCCATTTCATTACACTTTTATTTAAATGATTCACCAGCTCCCTGGCTGAATCCAGCTGATTCTTCAGATCTTCATATCCGGTAGATGAAATCTGACGGAGAAGCTCCTCTCCCTGCTTTGTCAGATCATTAATCTGGACATCCAGCCCCTCTTTCCGCTCTTCCTGACGGGTATACTCCTCACCCGAAAGGCAGATTTTATCCTTCAGAGCCTGGATTTTCGTCTGATAGTCCAGAATCTCCATTTTGCGGAAATAATAAGTGTTTGACCGGATCTCCTCATCCTTTTCCATAACAGAATCGTAAAGCGATCTCATCTCCTTTAAATAGCCAATCTCCACAAAGGTATCTTCGATCTTCTTTCTCATCCGCCCATACTGCATGACGCTTTCCTGCATGTCCTCGATATGTATATCCTGTTCCATGCAGATATATTCCTTTACAAAATCCTCCAGCCGGATATTCATGCGGAAAGGAATTGCACGCTTAAAGAGCAGAGGAAACTTCTCCGAATCCAGTCCGCCCAGATAGACATCGTACAGCTGTCTGCGGAACCTTTCATTATGGGAGGTGGTAAAATACTCATCTTTCTCATAATGAACCTGAAGATAAGAAGTCACTTCTTCGATTGTCATGGTTCTTGTTCCGGTCCGGTATTCATTTTCCCACAACGGGCCTTTGTGCCAGAAAAACTTTCTTGATATCTCATTTGTGGCCGTTTCCACATCAAAGATGATTCCCACACACTGGCATTCCCCATTATCTGTGCGCTTTAATTCCAGCGCAATGGTGGTGGAGAAATTCTGATTCCGCAAATAGGCAAATTCATTGTTCTCCCCGATGTTGACCATTCCTCTCAGATATTCAATCAGGTTCCTGTCGGAATCATCGGCAGCCGCCTTGTTAAAGAATCCTCTTCCGTCGGTATTGGCATAAAGCAGGATCTGCATGGCATCAATGACCGTGGATTTTCCGCTGCCGGAATGGCCGGTAAAGAAATTGATCTCTTCATGGAAAGACAAAGTCTTACGGCTGATGTAATGCCAGTTATTTAAAAGTATTCTGGACAGAGCTTCAAAATTCTGATTCGTCATCGCTGTCTTCTCCTTCTTCAAATGATTCCAGCAGGGATCTTACGTCATCGCCGAATAAGACCACATTGATGCTTGGATAGATGATCATTCGGTTATCCCCGTCTAAATCTTCCAGAACATCAAGCGGCTCCAGAATCTGATATTTTTTCAGCAGAGCGATGGCACGGCGGATCTCCGTGACAGACGGCTGCTTTTTAAAAAGCCGGTAATTGCCCAGCTTATCATGAATCTCGCTTATGGTGGTATAAACATTGACGCTGGTGGAGACTGCCGCCATCTGTTCATCATAGATCAGCTTCAGCACCAGTAAGTAAAGGGTCGCAAGCTTTGGCAGCTTTTCTCCCATGGTGTCCTCTCCCTGTATGTAGATCAGCCCCAGCTGGCTGTTTTCCAGCACATTGATACCGCAGACTGCTAAATAAGCCCGGATAAATTCCAGATGCTTGTTGCAGACTTTAAATTCCTGGTTATAAAGAAAACGGTTGGAACGCTTTTCAAATTTATGCTCCAGAATAAAGGTCTGTTTTAACAGCAGCCGGATAGCATCTCTTAACTCCGCCTTTTCTCCCTGCAAAAGCCCGTCATAATATGGAATCTGGCTGATTGGGCCAGCATATTCTTCATTTGTCATACTTCATTCCTCCTTACAAATACCAGCCGGGGATAACGGTACCTTCCGTTATCGATCAGCTCCGGTTCCATATCTTCCACCTGATAAAGGCTTTTTCTCCTTATGGAATAATCATAGGCCAGAATCAGTTTTTCAAATTCCTCCGGTGTACGGACCGTATCCTCCCTGACCTCCATACGCCCCTGTACCATGCGGGACTCAATATAGCTCTCAATTTCCCTGCGGCTGTAACGGTTCTTCACCCGGTTTAAATTCAAAATCTCTTCCGCTGTCAGTTCAGCCGGTTCCTCATCCGGCACCAGCGTTTCCTTAAACTCCGTTCTGCTCTTTCTCTTTTTGTAAATGGATTTTTCAGAAAGAATTGCCATCTGGGATAAGTTCATGCAGTTCCCCGCCTGTTCAATGGCCTCCTCCGGATCTTCCACAAGAGAAAGATGGTTTAATAACCGGATCACAAGACCTTTCATGTTATCCTCCTGATTGAGAAGATAGTTAAGCCTTGTTACAGTGGCCCGGATATAGCGGGAGTGCTCCTTGTCCATATTGGAAATCCGGTGTTCGATGTCATCAAAGCCCCTCTCAATCTGATCCAGTTTTTCTGCCACATCGGCAGCCGTCACCCGGTTGGCGCTTCGCCGGCTCATTTCCTCCATCCACGCCACATCCTCACGCAGACCGCCGATCCACCGTTTGATATCATTTTTATAAAGATAAAAATTATCCGACGTCTTTAAAATGTGGTATTTCTTTTTTACAATCTCCTCCACATATCCTTCCAGGTGCTCTTTTAACAGTTCTCCGTACGCCTTCTGCTCCAAAAGGCTTGCAAAGAACTTATCCATGTTGTGAAGCATGTCCTGCAAAGACTTATTGAGCCGTTTCGTATTAACATAAGCCGTATTTAAAAGGCTGATTCCTGCCCTGGGATCGTTTTTCAAAGAGAAGAGAATGGCGTAAATGTTCTGAATATAGATCTGCGTCTCATCCTCTTCGTCGCTGGAAAGCTTAAAAAATGCCTCAATCATGACAGCGGCATAATCAGGAATTACGATATTCACCGTCATGGAGGCATAATCGTCCACCTTGCGAAGCCAGCCTGCCCTCAAAAGCCAGTTTAATACTCTGGAAGCGGGGGGCAGCAGCTCATCCGCCTCATCTTCCAGCTCATCCTGCCAGATTACCAGCCGTTTCTGGACAAAATACTCCTCTAAAACCTGCAGGCACACCTCACGGCTTAAAAAATAGTTGCTGTATTCATATTCTTCGTTGATTCTTAAAAGCGCTTCTATGTAGGTGGACCGGTTTATGGAACGGAACAGTCCCCAGAACCGGTCCGGTATCTCATTCATCAGTATCATGGTTGTTTTGATTCCTCTCCCATCGCTTCGTTATCCCTATAAAAACAGACAGAAAGAAACGGCTATCATCCTACATGACAGCCGTTTGATTCTTCGTTCCTTATTGTATCTGATCCAAGGCCATTGCCTTTTATTATACCAAAAATCTCCATGTGTTACAATCAGTTTGTGAAACGGTTAAATATCATAACTCCGTTCTATCCTCTGATTCCGTATGGAATTCTTCTTTTTTAGCCTGTACTTCCTCTTTCACCCAGTCCGTCAGTCCGTCTTTCGGCTCCTCAGATGCTTCGTCTTTTCCGGACCCGTCATCAGTTTTAACCGGTTCCGGAATTCCTTTTGCTTCCCGGAAGATCTTCATAAATTCCTTGCCGGTAATGGTTTCTCTCTCGATTAAGAATTCCGCAATCTTATCCATAATATCCCGGTTTTCCATCAGAAGATTCTTGGCTTCTTCATAAGCCTCTTTTAACATCTTCATGACTTCTTCATCGATCTGGGAGGAGGTTGCTTCTGCACAGTTCATAACCAATCTTCCGCTTAAATACTGATCTTCCTTTGCAGCAAGACCGATCAGTCCGAATTTATCCGACATACCGTACTGTGTAATCATGGCACGGGCAACCTTGGTGGCCTGCTCAATATCATTGGCTGCACCAGTGGTAATGGAATCGAAAACGATCTCTTCCGCAGCACGTCCCGCTAAATAACCAACCAGCATGGCGTGGAGCTCTTTCTTGGAGTTTAAGAACTTCTCTTCCTCCGGCACATGCATTACATATCCCAGCGCTCCCATGGTTCTTGGAACAATGGTGATCTTCTGCACCGGTTCTGCATCCTTTTGAAGTGCGCTGACCAGGGCATGGCCAACTTCATGATAAGATACGATTCGTCTCTCTTCCTTATTAAGAACCCTGTCTTTCTTTTCCTTACCTACCAGGACTACTTCTACCGCTTCAAACAGATCCTTCTGGGATACTGCATGACGTCCGTTCTTGACTGCCAGAATGGCAGCTTCATTAATCATGTTGGCAAGATCGGAACCAACGACTCCTGAGGTTGCAAGAGCAATTGCATCCAGATCTACGGTATCATCAAGAAGTACGTCTCTTGCATGAACCTTTAAGATATCCACACGGCCCTTTAAGTCCGGCTTATCCACGATAATCCGGCGGTCGAAACGTCCGGGACGAAGAAGGGCGGGATCCAGGATCTCCGGGCGGTTGGTAGCTGCCAGAACCAGAAGGCCCTTGGATGAATCAAAGCCGTCCATCTCGGAAAGCAGCTGGTTTAATGTCTGCTCTCTCTCATCGTTGCCGCCGCCGAATCTGGAATCACGGCTCTTACCGATGGCATCTACCTCATCAATAAATATGATACAGGGAGCGGATTCCTGTGCCTGCTTAAAAAGGTCACGGACACGGGAAGCACCGACGCCCACAAACATCTCTACAAAATCAGAACCGGAAAGGGAATAGAACGGAACATGGGCCTCACCTGCAACTGCCTTGGCAAGAAGCGTCTTTCCTGTTCCGGGAGGTCCCACTAAAAGGGCTCCTTTGGGAAGCTTGGCACCAATCTTTGTATATTTTCCGGGGTTATGAAGGAAATCCACGATTTCTGTTAAGGATTCCTTGGCTTCATCTTCACCGGCTACATCTTTAAATGTAATTCCTGTCTCTTTCTGAACGTAGACCTTGGCATTGCTCTTTCCAACGCCCATCAGCCCGCCGCCGCCTACACGGCGCATCATAAAGTTCAGTAAGAAGCCCATTGCTGCAAATAAAAGAAGATAGCTGACAATGGTCTGAATGAAAAAGTTTCCATCCCGGCGTGTTCTTACGGTTTCCACACCAGCAGTACGAAGACGCTCAGCCAGGTTTAAATCGTTGTCCATTCTTACCGTATAATAGCTGACACCCGGCTTATATTCCGCCCAGGTCTTCTTTGGAGTAATGGTAATCCTGGTATCCTCAACAATAACCGATTCCACCTGCTTCTCATCTACCATATTCATAAAGGTATCATAGCTTAATTCTTTATTCGTCCTCGTCGTTATGGCATTATGCAGATATGAGATACCTGCTACCGCAATCAGAAACGCTGTTACCCAGATAACGATGACCTGGGCATTCTTAGGCATTTTATTATTCTGATTCTTGTTATCCATCTGTGTAAATTCTCCAATCCGGATAGTTTCTACCCATTCTATACCTCTATCATTATAGTGTCAGTCTCCCCATAAATCAAGAAAAGAATTATAAAATACTTATAAACACGGGGACTGGATGAAATTCACAAATTAAATTTTTTAACGCTCTTCCCGGAAATAAGCCCGCCCCAGACTGGCCGGCGGCTGATGCTCTCTTTCCTTTCTTAAGCTGGTTATAATTAACACCACAATGGTCACGATATAAGGCAGTGCCTTAAAGATTTCCTGTGTGCTGCGGCTGAGTCCCGGAATGTATAAATAAAGGATGTAAAGTCCTCCGAAAAGCAGGGAACCCCAGATGGCGTTTACCGGTTTCCAGAGAGCGAAGATAACCAGGGCGATGGCAAGCCAGCCTCTGTCGCCGAAACCGTTGTTAGTCCAGGTTCCGCCGGAATACTCCATGACAAAGTAAAGTCCGCCAAGTCCGCTTAATCCGCCTCCGATACAGGTAGCCAGATACCGGTAAGCAGTCACATGAATTCCGGCTGCATCTGCAGTGGATGGGCTTTCGCCTACTGCTCTTAAATTCAGTCCTTTTCTGGTTTTGTTTAAGAAAAAGGAAAGTAAAATTGCTAAAATGATGGCAAGATAGGTTAAAAAGCCATAAGAGAAAAATGCCTGTCCGATGGCTCCCAGCTTTGAAAGCCCCGGTACCGGCGTCTTAAAAGCCGCGCCGGTCACTGCAACGGAAATCTGTCCTACTCCGCCTGCTAGCTTTGATAAGGAACCGCCGAAAAAGTTACCGAAGCCCACGCCAAACGTAGTCAGCGCAAGACCGGTTACGTTCTGGTTTGCACGAAGGGTGATTGTTAAAATACTGTAAACCAGACCGCCCAGTGCCGCACACAAAAACGCGCATAAAAATGAAATAATAACGCCCACCAGACCGTTTGGCTGTGCAGCGGAGTTCTCATAAAGGAACGCGCCGATCAGTCCGGCAATTCCTCCCATATACATCATACCCGGAATTCCAAGATTTAAGTTGCCGGATTTTTCCGTCAGAATTTCTCCCAGGGCTCCATAAAGGATTCCGATTCCCTGACCAATGACTTTTTGAATAAATATTACCAGAAATCCCATGATCGTTTCTCCTTCCTATTCTTCTGCCGCAGCCTGTTTTGTGCTTCGTATTCTGATTTTATAATCAATAAAAAATTCACAGCCCAGGATGAAGAACAGAATAATGCCGGTGATTACATCTGCCGCATTTTCATTTAAATTGAACTGGGATGCAATCTGACCTGCACCTTTCTGCATGAAAACAAGGAAAAACGATACCAAAATCATGGCGAAGGTATTAAACTTACTCATCCATGATACGATAATCGCTGTAAATCCTCTTCCTCCGGCAGTGCTGGTGGAAATGGTGTGGCTTGCTCCGCTTACAATGATAAAGCCTGCAATTCCGCATACTGCACCGGAAATAGCCATGGTTCTTAAAATTACTTTTTTTACATTGATTCCTGCATATCTGGCCGTGTTGCCGCTTTCGCCCACAACCGCGATTTCATACCCCTGCTTGCTGTATCTTAAATAGATAAACATGGCAATGGTCAGAGCCAGTACAATCACCAGATTCCAGCCGTATTCCAGTCCGAACAGCTTGGGAAGCCAGCCTCCTTTTGTGGCGGAATTAATGGTACCGACTGAGTTGGAGCCTTTGGGATTTTCCCAGAAAATGATTCCAAAGGTGACAACCTGCATGGCAACGTAATTCATCATCAGTGTGAAAAGTGTTTCGTTGGTATTCCAGTAAGCCTTGAAAAATGCGGGAATGACGCCCCATACCATAGCTGCCAGAGCACTTCCTGCAAACATTAAGGGGAATAAAATCACAGGAGGAAGTGTGTTTCCCAAATAAATCATCATGGCTGCAGAGGTTACACCTCCGATGAGCACCTGTCCTTCCGCTCCGATATTCCAGAACCTCATTTTAAATGCAGGTGTGATACCGACTGCGATGCAAAGGAGTACCAGCGTATCCCGGATGGTCATCCATGCACGGCGCTTTGTTCCCACTGCTCCTTCAAAAATCCCTTTATAAACCTCTACCGGATTTAACCCCGTAAGAGCGATAATGACACCTGCGCAGACAACCAGAGACAGTGCCACAGCAATCAGACGGATCAGCCACGCCTTCCAGGGCTCTATGGCTTCCCGCTTTGTCATCTGAAAAACCGGTTCCTTTCCCTTACTCATCCTTGTGTTCCTCCTGTCTTCATCATCAGTTTTCCGATTTCTTCTTTTGTGGCGGTCCTTCCGTCTACAATTCCGCTGATCTCTCCGCCGCACATTACAAGAATTCTGTCACAAAGCTCCATCAATACGTCAAGATCCTCCCCTACGCAGACAACCGCAGTTCCCTGCTTCTTCTGTTCATTGAGAAGATGGTAAATGGTGTAAGAGGAGTGAATATCAAGTCCCCGTACCGGATAAGCAACCAGCATAACTGCAGGTGCCAGTGAAATCTCTCTTCCAACTAAAACCTTCTGGACATTGCCTCCGGAAAGCTTCCGTACCGGGACAGCCGTTCCCGGAGTGGCGATCTCAAGTTCTTCAATCAGACGCTCTGCAAGGCCCTTTGGCGCTTTCCTGTCGGCAAAAAAGGATCTGCCCTTGCGGTAGCTTCGAAGCATCATGTTATCCGTCATATCCATGGCTCCCACAAGTCCCATTCCCAGACGGTCCTCCGGAACAAAGGATAAACGGACTCCGATTCTGGCGATCTCTGCAGCAGTCATGGAAGTCAGTTCCTTTTCCCCTCCTTCCGGCGGATAATAGGAAATGGAGCCTTCCGCAGACGGAATGAGGCCTGCAATTGCTTCTAAAAGCTCCCTCTGTCCGCTTCCTGCCACGCCCGCGATTCCAAGGATTTCACCGCTGTTGGCTGTAAAGGATGCATTGTTTAAGGTCGTTACGCCTTCTCTGCTGATGCAGGTCAGTCCCTTTACATTGAGACGTTCCTTGGGAGATACCGGGTCCGGACGTTCGATGTTTAAGCTCACCTTTTTCCCGACCATCATTTCCGTTAAGGACTCTTCCGTGGCGTCTTTTGTATCAATGGTGCCGATGTACTGTCCTTTTCTCAAAACAGCCACCCGGTCAGAAAGGGAAAGAACCTCATTGAGTTTATGTGTAATAATGATAATGGAGTGACCGGCCTTTTTCATATTGCGCAAAACGGCGAACAGGCGGTCTGCTTCCTGAGGGGTTAAAACGGCGGTAGGCTCGTCAAGAATTAAAATATCAACGCCGCGGTACAGCATTTTCACTATTTCAACTGTCTGCTTCTGGGATACGGACATCCGGTAGATTTTCTGGTCAGGATCCAAGTCAAATCCATATTTACCGGTCAGTTCATTGATCTTATCATTCACTGCTTTCCGGTCCAGAATCTCTTTTCCAGGCAGTCCCAGAATGATGTTCTCTGCTGCAGTGAGAACATCCACCAGCTTGAAATGCTGATGAATCATACCGATTCCCAGATCAAACGAGTCTTTGGGCGACCGTATGGTGACCTCTTTCCCATGAATCAATATCTGTCCCTCATCCGGATAGTAAATACCTGAAATCATATTCATAAGAGTGGTCTTTCCGCTTCCATTCTCACCCAGAATGGAGAGAATCTCTCCCTTTTTTAAAGAAAGGCAGACTTTGTCATTGGCAACTACCTGGCCAAACCGTTTTGTGATATGTTTTAGTTCAATGGCATTATTTTCGTTCACCCGGCTAACCTCCGTTTCATTTTTTCCTCATTTTTCCATTGTCTCATACAACCGCAAAAAGCGGGCCAGATAATCTGGCGCCGCTTTCTGTTCATTTCCGGCGAAATCTTAGTTATCGATGGTAGTAATGCCATCAATTAAAATATCAAATGCCGGTGCGGAACCGTGCTCAGATTCATGGAAATAACCATTTTCAATATACTCCACATCGCTTCCGTCTTTTTTATAGGTCTCCAGTTTTTTGCCGCCTACGGTAAAGGTAGAAGTATCAAATACATGAAGAGTTCCTGCCTTGATGGCATCTTCCACTTCTTTTACCTTCTCCTCTGTTCCGGGAGCTACAGCATCTTTGTTCAGTTCTGTAATGGAGTTTGCTCCCTCTTTGTAACCCTGGCACCAGTCTGTATCAATGGCCTTGCCGTCCATGACACTCTTTACTGCGTAGGTTACATATGGGCCCCAGTCGATGGATGCAGAAGTAAGTGCTGTCTTCGGAGCTGTTGCAATCATGGAAATGTTATATCCAACGATTGGAACGCCTGCTGCCTCGCATGCAGTAGGAGCACCGGTTGTATCAGCATGCTGGCTGATTAATACACAGCCGTCGGAAATCAGCGCATCTGCCGCTTCCTTCTCAAGATCGAAGCTTGCCCAGCTGTTTGTATACTTCACTTCCATGGTTGCTTCCGGACATACGGAACGCACACCTAAGAAGAAAGAAGTATAACCGCTGATTACCTCTGCGTAAGGATAAGCGCCTACGTAACCAACTTTTACTGCATCCTTACTTACTTTGCCGTCTTCCACCATCTTGTTTAACTTAAGACCGGCTACAACACCGGATACATAACGTGATTCATAAACGTTTGTAAAATAGTTGTGCATGTTGCTCAGTCCGCTTGTTGCAGCCTGAAAGCCGGTTGCGTGGCAGAACTGTACATCCGGATATTCTTTTGCAGCTTCCAGCATGTAGGATTCATGTCCGAAACTGTTGGCAAAAATGATGTTGCAGCCCTGATCCGCCAGATCCATTGCTGCATCCTTACAGGTTTCGTCTTCCGGTACATTCCATTTAATAATGATCTGATCGTCAGATAAACCAAGAGCCTTTTTCATTTCCATGGCTCCCTTGTAATGAGCTGCCGTATAGCCTTCGTTTTCATCACCAACATAGATAAATCCAACTTTTAAATCTTCTTTGGCAATGCCGCCTTTGGCAGCTTCTGTGGTTTCCGCTTTTGACTCTGTCTTGGCAGAATCCGAAGCCTGCGTCTCTGTTTTTTCTGCTGCGGTAGTAGCTTTTGGAGCAGAACCTCCGCATGCTGACAGGGACAGTGCCATCACACCTGCAAGTGCAAGGCCGACCATTTTCCTCAATTTCATAGACTTTTCCTCCTTATACATCGGCTGGGACCATGAAAAAACGTCAGGAAGGGCCTATGGCTCACCTGACGTAATTGTCATACCCTTATTTAATGTAAAAATACATTTATTAGTATATCATTATTTTTCCTCTTGTCAATAAGGAACATTAATATCTGGACAAATTTTTATTAGTCTCTGCTCTGATTTCTTTGACCATTCCAGGACATAATATTCATAGCAAATGTTTCCGCTTAATTATCTTAGTTTTTTTAATTTACCACTAGATTTTTTATCAAAAAAGACGTATAATATTTTTTTTGAAAATATCCCCATACCATCACAGAAGGAGGTTACACTGTTATGTCAGTGAAATACGTATTTGTCACCGGAGGCGTTGTATCCGGACTTGGCAAAGGTATTACCGCAGCATCGCTTGGACGATTGTTGAAAGCCAGAGGCTACAAAGTAACAATGCAAAAATTCGATCCTTATATCAACATTGATCCAGGTACTATGAATCCGGTTCAGCATGGAGAAGTCTTCGTCACAGAGGACGGCGCAGAAACAGACCTTGATCTTGGTCATTATGAGCGGTTTATCGACGAAAGCTTAACAAAGAATTCCAATGTTACCACTGGTAAAGTTTATTGGAACGTACTGACCCGTGAACGGCGCGGGGATTTCGGGGGAGGCACCGTACAGGTTATCCCTCACATTACCGACGAAATAAAGAGCCGTTTTCACCGCAACCACAATTCCTCCGATACTGAGATAGCTATTATAGAAGTAGGCGGAACGGTAGGCGACATCGAAAGCCAGCCTTTCTTAGAGGCGATCCGACAATTCCAACACGAAGTAGGCCACGAAAATGCGATTTTAATCCACGTGACCCTGGTTCCATATCTGAAAGTTTCCGGCGAACTGAAAACAAAACCAACCCAGGCCAGTGTAAAAGATTTACAGGGAATGGGTATCCAGCCCGACATCATCGTATGCCGTTCCGAACTGCCCCTTGATGACGGAATCCGAAGCAAAATCGCACAATTCTGTAATGTTCCCAAGACACACGTAATACAAAACCTGGACGTGGAAGTATTATATGAACTGCCTCTTGTAATGGAAGAGGAACATTTGGCTCAGGTTGCATGCGAGAGCTTACATTTACCCTGCCCGGAACCTGATTTAAAGGATTGGGCCGCAATGATCGATAACTGGAAACATCCGGAGCATGAAGTAACCGTCGCTCTTGTAGGAAAATACATCCAGCTCCACGACGCTTATATTTCCGTAGTGGAAGCTTTAAAGCACGGCGGAGTTGTTAGCCGCGCCGAAGTTCATATCAAGTGGGTGGATTCAGAGCTTGTTACCGACGAGAACGCTTCCGAATTCTTCGGTGATGTAGACGGAATTCTGGTTCCCGGAGGTTTTGGAAGCCGCGGAATCGAAGGCAAGATATCCACAATCCGTTATGCAAGAGAAAACAACATTCCTTTCCTCGGACTTTGTCTCGGTATGCAGATGGCAATCGTGGAGTTCGCCCGCCACGTAGTCGGTTTCAGTGACGCCCATTCCGTAGAGCTTGATGAAACCACCACCCATCCGGTAATCCATTTAATGCCTGACCAGAACGGCATCGAGGATATCGGCGGAACTCTTCGTCTCGGTTCTTATCCCTGCGTTCTGGACAAGTCCTCCAGGTCCTTTGAAGTTTACGGGGAGGAACTGATTCATGAACGTCACAGACACAGATATGAGGTAAACAACGATTACCGCGAAGATTTAATCAAAGCCGGTATGAAGTTGTCCGGTATCTCACCGGATGGACGTATCGTGGAAATGATAGAAATTCCGGAACACCCCTGGTTTATCGCAACTCAGGGACACCCGGAACTGAAGTCCAGACCAAACAGACCCCACCCTCTGTTTCGGGAATTCATCCGCGCTGCTGTGAAGCATCAGTAGAATGTATTGATTTTTTGCAGAATTATGGAGCCCGCACTCTTTTACAAGGAGGCGGGCTCCTTTTTATTTTCTCATAAGCTAGATTTTAGCTGATTTTCAAAGCACTCTGCTTAGAATAAAGAATATTAAGATATGGGCGGGATAAAAAATATAAAAAAAATATTTCATGCTTTTCCCTTTTTTCCCGTTGTAGAATAAAATAAATGGCAGAGCCCCTATCATCATCCATTGGATTGAATATCGGTCTATCCAGATCACATTAAATCCCAGAAGAGGAAAGACAACTCTTAATGTATAATAAAGAGCATCATAATCATAATAGTCTAATCTTGAAATGATTCTGGGAACTATTCCAGCCATCGTAATGAAGGAGAATAGGAAGCAAAAAAGAGAATAACAGATTGCTATATATTTTTTATTATCTTTTATTAAATAAAGAAGTACTCCCAGGGATACAAAAACAAATCCCCCTTCGTTAAAGAACATATTTCCCATAAAACCTACGAATAGATAAATGATATTTTCAGAGTATATGTCAACATAATAACAAATAAATAGTCCAACCACCTGCCAAATACAATAACACAATAAGTAAGTCAGGAACTTAGGATGATTATCACGTTTATATTCAATCAACCTTATTATTACTCCAATACAAAATAAAGTCACAAATATATTATTGCTTACCAGATCACCATCAGCGAAACAGTTTAATATGTAATCCAGGATTCCCATGCCCAGACCAAACAGATACATTCGTATCAAATAGAGTTTTTTATTCCTTGTATAGGAAAACCCTGTTACCATGCAAAAAACGAATATAGGGGCAGACATTCTTCCAATATACCGAAACCAGATTGGAGCATATGGAAAAAACAGACCAATGTGATCTATCACCATGAAGGCTAAAGCCAATATCTTCAAACTAAATGTAGTCAAATATTCACCTCTCTAAATGCATAATACAATTCATCATTCAGTTGCAGGCAAAACACTTCCGTGTACCGCCCTCAAATGATTTAATCATAACACAGATAACAGGTATCCTCAACTTATTCTAAATCCGCCCCCGAAACACCAGTAAACTCCATTGTTTCCAGAAAGTTACCAGAAGACGGAACCTGCTTCCAGTGATCAGGCTTCATTTTTATTCTGAAAATAAAAATTTACTTTATATTATTATTTTCTTTCATTTTTTTCTTGCACTTTTCTCATCTTCTGCTATAATATAATGCAACGTGTGTCTACACGGAGGACACTTGTTCTTGCATGAGACACACAAAAAGGAGGATAAAATTATGAAATTGAAAAAAGTATTTGCACTGACTATGGCGGCATGCTTAAGCGCCAGTGTAATCGCCGGATGCAGTTCCAGTCCCCAGACTGCAAAGGATAACGGTGAGAAGGTAATTAAGATCGGAGTTTTTGAACCAACCACCGGAGAGAACGGCGGCGGCGGAATGCAGGAAGTATTAGGTATCCGTTATGCCAACCAGACTCATCCAACTGTGAAGATCGGCGGAGAAGATTATCAGGTTAAATTAGTGGAAGTTGATAATAAATCAGATAAGACAGAAGCCGTAAACGCAGCGCAGAAGCTTGTCAGTGAAAAAGTTTCCGTAGTACTGGGCAGCTATGGTTCCGGTGTATCCATTGCGGCCGGACAGATCTTCGCAGATGCAAAGATCCCTGCAATCGGAGCTTCCTGTACCAATCCACAGGTTACCCAGGGCAATGATTTCTATTTCCGTGTATGCTTCTTAGATCCGTTCCAGGGTACTGTTATGGCAAACTACGCCAATGACAACGGAGCAAAGAAAGCCGCCATTATCACCCAGCTTGGCGACGACTATTCTTCCGGACTTGGTTCTTTCTTTAAGACAGCATTTACAGGACTTGGCGGAACCATCGTAAGCGAAGAGCAGTTCCAGACCAACCAGACAGATTTCAAGGCAATCTTAACCAACATCAAGGCACAGAACCCTGACATCATCTTCGCACCTTCTTCCATTACAACGGCTCCTCTTATTATCAAGCAGGCCCGCGAACTTGGAATTACGGCTACCATCGCTGCAGGTGATACCTGGGAGAACTCAACCATCATTGAAAATGCAGGTGACTCTGCCAACGGCATTGTACTCTCCACGTTCTTTGATGAGGCAGAACCGGCTAACGATGAAGCAGCTTCCTTCATCTCCGGATTCAAGACATACTTAAAGGAACAGAAACAGGACGAAATCATTCCTGCCGTATCAGCTCTTGGATATGACGCTTACTTAAGTGCTCTGAAAGCAATTGAAACGGCAGGCTCCACAGACGGCGCAGCAATCCGCGATGCATTAAAGGGCGTTTCCATTGACGGCGTTACAGGAAGCATCTCCTTTGACGAAAACGGCGATGCAAAGAAAGATATGGCATTTATCAAGACCGTTGAAGACGGCAAGTTCAAATTCTTAACAACAACTACAGTAAAATAAACGCACATACCGCGACAAAGCAGTCACAAACGGATGAGTGGGGACGTTTTTCTTTCCCCACTCGTTCCATTTGCAGGCTGATTTTATGCATATTCCATACTAAACAGATAGGAGGCATTTTGCCACATGAGTCTTTCAACCTTTTTACAGCAGTGCCTGACCGGTATTTCCTTAGGCGGTGCTTACGCACTCATTGCCATTGGTTACACACTGGTTTACGGCATCCTGCGGCTCATCAATTTCGCACACGGTGACATCTTTATGATGGCAGGCTATTTTATGATTTTTGCAATGGCAACTTTTCCATGGTATATCGCCATTCCCATCGTCTTACTCATCACCGTCTTTTTAGGTGTTTCCATTGAGCGGGTGGCATACCGTCCTTTACGTACCGCACCAAGAATGTCTGTTATGATTTCTGCAATCGGTGTTTCCTACCTGCTGCAGAACCTGGCTACTTACTTATTTACGGCACTGCCAAAAGGATATCCGGAAATTCCATTTTTAAAGAAGATTTTCAAAATCGGCGGCCTTTCCGCATCATTTGTTACATTTCTCACACCAGTACTTACTTTAATCATTGTATACGCCCTGATTGTTCTCATTAATAAGACTAAAATCGGCATGGCTATGCGTGCTGTTTCCAAAGATTACGATACTGCTTCCTTAATGGGTATCAAAATCAACCGTGTTATCACCTTTACATTTGCCATCGGCTCTCTTCTGGCTGCTGTAGGCTCGATTCTGTATTTTACAGACCGTATGACCGTTTTTCCATTCTCCGGCTCCTTACCTGGCCTGAAATGTTTCGTAGCAGCAGTATTCGGAGGTATCGGAAGCATTCCCGGCGCTGTAATCGGCGGATTTATCCTGGGACTTGGGGAAACAGCTCTGGTCGCCATGGGTTACTCCACATTCAGCGACGCATTTACCTTTGTTCTGTTAATCATCATTCTCCTGATCAAGCCAACCGGCCTGTTTGGTGAGAAGACAACCGATAAAGTGTGAGGTGTCATCTATGAAAAAGAAAGTATTATCCAAAAACAAACTATATACCCTGATTGCCTTATTGTTCATCATCGGCATTCTGGGCTTTTTACAGGCTAACAGTGCCCAGTACAGCTATCAGATCTCCATACTGGAACGAAGCGCCATTTATGCAGTGGTAGCCGTTTCCATGAACTTACTGACTGGCTTTACCGGTCTGTTCTCCCTTGGCCAGGCTGGTTTTATGGCAATCGGAGCCTATACAGTGGCCATTCTTACCATCCCTGTGGAAACCAGAGCCAGTGTTTACTATGTAGACGGTATCGCTCCGTTTCTGGCAAATCTTCAGTGCCCTTACTGGCTGGCTCTGATCATTGCAGGATTGTTTGCTGCAGGAGTTGCCGCTCTCATCGGTATTCCGGTTCTCCGCTTAAAAAGTGATTACCTGGCAATTGCTACTCTGGGATTTTCTGAAATTATCCGTGCAGTCATCGCTGCACCCCAGTTAAATAAGGTGACAAACGGTTCCTATGGATTAAAGAGCATTCCAGGTTTTCCTAACCTTTATGTTGCATTCGGACTTTGTGCCCTCTGTATCCTTTTAATGGTACTTTTGATCAACTCCTCTTACGGCCGTGCATTTAAAGCTCTCCGTGAAGATGAAGTGGCCGCACAGGCCATGGGACTGAATCTGTTCCGTTACAAGGAGCTGGCATTTATCATTTCCTCCTTTTTCACCGGTGTGGGCGGAGGTCTTCTGGCTATCTTCATGCGTTCCATTGAATCCAAGACCTTTTCCATCAACCTTACCTATGATATCCTGCTGATTGTGGTTTTAGGGGGTATCGGAAGCATCACCGGCAGCGTTATCGGTTCCTTCCTGGTAACTGCAGGCAGAGAATGGCTGAGATTCTTTGACAATCCGCTTTATATTGCAGGCGTTCAGATTCCTCTGTTCCGTTCCGGCTTTCGTATGGTAATCTTCTCCATCCTCCTTATGGCAGTGGTGCTCTTCTACCGCAGAGGTATCATGGGAAGCAACGAATTCTCCTGGGCTGGGCTGTTCCGGCTGATCAAGAGAATCCCAAACAAACTGAAAAAGAAAAATAAAGCACAGAAGGGAGAAAACGCATAATGTCAGCTACAGCAAAAACCAGTGCAAATGTACTTCATATGCAGGACGTAACCATGCAGTTCGGCGGTGTTGTGGCGGTAAACGGTTTGACTCTCGACGTAAATGAAGGTGAAATCGTTGCCTTAATCGGTCCCAATGGTGCTGGAAAAACCACTGCATTTAACTGCGTAACCGGTATCTACGAACCCACCTTTGGACAGGTGGACTTTATGGGCGAGACCATACTTTCCAACACACCAAAGGGAAAGATGCAGAAAATGTATCTGGGAGAAGTAAAACCCAGACCTCTCTCCATTGTACGCAATACACCGGATATCATAACAAAAAAGGGAATTGCACGTACCTTTCAGAATATCAGGCTGTTTGGACAGCTGACTGTTTTTGACAACGTACTGATCGCAAAACATATGCGGGCAAAACAGAATGTATTCTCTGCCACACTGCGCTTAAACAGCAAAGAAGAAGCCAGAATGCGGGAAGAGACCTCCGCTCTTTTAAAAGAGCAGAATCTGCTCCATTTAAAAGATGAAATTGCTTCTTCTCTCCCCTACGGCCTGCAGAGGCGGCTGGAAATTGCAAGAGCCCTTGCTACAGAGCCGAAATTCTTACTTCTCGATGAACCGGCTGCAGGAATGAATCCTCAGGAGACCCAGGAGCTTACGGATTTTATTAAGCAGATCCGGGATTCCTACCACCTGACTGTATTAATGATTGAACACCATATGGATCTGGTTATGCAGATCTCCGACCGCATCTACGTTCTGGATTTCGGCAAACTGATTGCACAGGGTACGCCGGAGGAGATCCAGAACAATGAACGGGTAATTGAAGCATATCTGGGGGTGAGCGACGATGCTGAAGATTGATAACTTAAGAGTAAACTACGGCGGAATTGAAGCTGTAAAGGGAATCTCCTTTGAAGTACCGGATAAAAGCATTGTGACCTTAATCGGCGCAAACGGTGCTGGTAAGAGTACGACTCTCCGCTCCATCGTGGGCCTTGCAAAGCCCTCTGCCGGAAGCAGCATCACTCTGGACGGTCAGGAATTAATCGGAATGGATACTCCTGACATTGTATCCAAGGGAATCGCGCTGGTTCCGGAAGGACGCCGGGTATTTCCTGATATGACAGTCATTGAAAATATTAAAATCGGGGCTTATTTAAGAAATGATAATCTGGATGAGGATATCAACTGGGTCTATGACTTATTCCCACGGCTTAAAGAACGAAGCTGGCAGCTTTCCGGAACACTCTCCGGAGGCGAACAGCAGATGCTGGCGGTTGCCAGAGCACTCATGAGCCACCCCAGAATCCTCATGATGGATGAGCCGTCCCTTGGGCTTGCTCCCTTAATTGTAAAGGATATCTTCTCAATTATTAAAGAGATTAACAAAAAGGGCGTGACAGTCCTCTTAATCGAGCAGAATGCCAATATGGCTCTTCATACGGCTGATGTAGGATACGTGCTGGAAACCGGACGGATCACCATGTCAGGACCTGGAAAAGAGCTTCTCGCAGATGAATCAGTAAAAGCTGCCTATCTTGGAAAAAAGAAAGATTAATAAAAAACGCAGACAGATGTTCGCCTCACCAGGCACGCATCTGTCTGCATTTTTATTTACTCGATCACCCGTCGTATGGTAACCGGTCTTCTGTAATTCCAGGAGGAAATTTTAATCCCGCTTCTGCGGTTGGCTGCATGAACAATCTTTCCCTGCCCGATATACATGGCAACGTGATCGATTTCCCTGCCGCTGGAATAAAATAAGAGATCGCCTGGCTCCATAATGGAAGACGGAATCGCCTCCCCCTCAGCAGCCTGTTCTCTGGAGGTGCGGTCCAGCTGGACCCCTGCCGCATGCTCCATCACGTATTGAATGAAGCCGGAACAGTCAGCACCTGTATTGGGGTTTGTTCCGCCCCAGCGGTATGGATTTCCAACGAATTTCACCGCATAGCTTACCACACGGTAGCGCAGATCACCATTTTTCTCTGCCTCCGGAATGGTATAGGCAATGGTGGCATTCTCCGGTGCATAGGTATACGCCGTCTGTCCGTTGTATTCAATTTTTGCCCAGCCCCCGTTACGGGAAATGTAACGGTACGTTTCGCCTTCATGAATTCTTCCCACTATTTCTGAATTCGTATCAGGCTGTCTGCGGACACGAAGGGTCTCGATGTCTACCCGGAGCATCAGCTTCATATCATAATAAGCGATTGCTCTGGCCTCCTGCCCAGTGGCTAAGTATTTCCCGTATACATAACCGGTTACCTGCCCTGATTTTATTTTATACCAGCCATTCTCTTCAGACAGCACACTGCTGCCTGCATGGCTTCTTAATTTCCCTACGACTTCCGCATCGTTCTTTGGTTCTTTCCTGATGTTTAAGGAATCCTCCACAACTGCTACCCCAAGGTTGTCAAAAATAGTATTGAAGGTTCCATACCTCACTTTTTCCTGCGTAAGACCGGCCGAATTTTCCGTCGACTCCCGTTTTCTGGATTGCTGATACTGATCCATGTAGACCTCCATGCCTGCTACAGGCGTTCCGGTCTTAACGGCAGTCTCTGTTCTTGCGGCCTGTACATCTGCTGTTCCCATCCATACGGTACAACCGCAGGCGATGGCAAAGCCAAGTACTTTCCATGCTTTGTCAGTCATATGCACTTTCCTTCGCAAGTTTTTAATTGTGAAACGGGCAGTAAAAACGCCCCTTTCCTACTGCAACTGAGTGATTTCTTTTCCAGGCAGGTTCTTCAAATATTCTAATCCCAGTTCCCTGTCTCTTCCTATCTGATCTTTTAACTGCTCAAGCCCCTCGAATTTCCGCTCCGGACGGATGAAGTGCAAAAGCTGTACCTCTATAGTCTTTCCATAAATATCCTCATTTATACCAAAAATGTAAGTTTCTGCTCCAACTGGAGAAATCCCTTCTACTGTGGGCTTTCTTCCAATATTGGTAATTCCGCCGTAATAGATGCCGTCTACATAAACACGGGACACGTAAACACCGAATACAGGCAGATGCTTTTCCGGGGGCGGAAGGATATTGGCGGTTGGAAATCCAAGTATGGCTCCGCCGATATGATTGCCGTGTACCACCTCACCATGGATGGCATAAGGTTCACCCAGAAGTTCATTGGCTTTTTCCATATTTCCAAGATCCAGCTGCTCTCTGATGTAGGTGCTGCTGATATCCCGCTGTTCGTCCTGCTCCTTGGGGATGACAATCAGTTCATAGCCATACCGGCTTTTGAGTTTCTCCAGAAGATCCGCATTTCCGGCTCCCTTATATCCAAAGGAACAGTCTGTACCCACCACAATGGTTCTGGCATTCATCTGTCCGGACAGAATACGCCTTACAAACTCCTCAGGCTCCATTCTGGCCGTTTCCTCCGTAAAGGGGTACTCCACCAGATAGTCGATTCCTGCCCTCTCCAGATTATTCTTGCGCTCCAGATTGGTGGTGATCACCGTCTGGGGAGTTCCGCTTACTAGAGCGCCCGGAGACATGTCAAATGTAAATACTGCTGTCTTATATCCAGTTTCTTTCCTGATTTCCAGCATTCGCTGCAGCAGCTTTTTGTGGCCTCTGTGACGGCCGTCAAATTTTCCAAGGGTCACCACAGCAGGCTCTTCTATGTGAAATACTCTGGTTCCGGTGATATATTCCATTATCTGCTACCTCCCAGAAAAACCTTCTGAGGCTTTAAAAGGCTGCTGCCTCCGATTGGCTCATAGATTCCGATAAACTCCATGGTGCTGTCGTAAACTCGGACAGGACCATCAGACATACCGTATTCTCCCACAGCCTGGTTTCGCTGAAATGGATTGCCGTTATGGACCAGTTTGTCAAACTCCTCTTTCATCACCAATTGGGGACAGGAAGAAAACACCTTGTCCACCGGAAGGATATGTTCTCCCAAAGTACCATCATCTCGTAACTGTTCAATTCTTGTAAGTGTAAGGCTGTCCTTTAAATAAAAATCCGACACCCGTGTTCTTAAGAGGGATTCCATGCATCCGCCGCATCCCAGCTTTCTGCCGATATCATAGCAGAGTGTGCGGATATAGGTACCTTTGGAACAGCTGACTGTGATGGTGACCCTGGGAAGTTGGATCTTCTCTATACGGATTTCGTAGATTTCCACAGGTCTGGCCTTCCGTTCTACTTCTTTGCCCGCTCTTGCCAGTTCATAAAGCTTCTTTCCATCCACCTTCAATGCCGAATACATGGGCGGAACCTGGTCGTAATGCCCCAGAAAGCTCATGACCGCAGTTCTTACGTCTTCTTCTCCTGCCTCTACCGGAAAGCGGTTTAAGACGGTTCCTGAGGTATCCTGGGTATCGGTCTCCATTCCAAGAAGCAGCACTGCCTCATAGGTTTTTGTTTTATCTGTCAACATGTCACACAGTTTGGTTGCCTTCCCCAGACAGACAGGAAGCACTCCTTCCGCGTCCGGATCAAGCGTGCCTGTATGACCTATTTTTTTCTGTTTTAAAATACCTCTCATTTTCGCCACGACGTCATGAGAGGTAAAGCCTTTTTCTTTATACACATTGATAATACCGTCTGCCATAGCATGTATCTCCTAATTAAGCTGCTTCGTTATCTGATCCGACAGATTGTTGATCACATCGTGAACACTTCCTGTCATGGTACAGCCGGCCGCTTTCTTATGTCCGCCCCCGCCGAAATAAACGGCAATTTTACTTACATCAAGCTCTGTGGTGGAACGCAGGCTTACCTTGTATTCCCTGCATGCAGTTTCATATATGAAAATCGCACACTCCACGCCTTCTGTAATTCGTAACTGGTCAATTATTCCATCCATATCGGCACTGCCGACTCCGTAAAAATCCATATCTTTCTTGCTGATGGCACTGAAAATACATTTGCCGTCATGAAAGGTGATGCTTTCTAATAACGCTCTTCCTAAAATCTGGTTCTGTATATAGGTTTTCCGGTAAAAGCTGTCATCGATGATTCTGGAGTAATTAATTCCCTTTTCCATCATCTTTCCTGCAATCTCCATGGTTTTTGCAGATGTACAGTCATATTTGAATACACCGGTATCATGGATAATTCCGGTATAGATGCATTCTGCCACTGCTTTGCTTATCTTACTCTCATCAAGCAGACCATATAAAACCTCGCAGGTGGAGCTTGCATCTCCTCTGACTACATTTTCCGTTCCGTATCCCATATTTGTTATATGGTGGTCCACACACAGACTTTTTTTCGCTGCGTTTAAGTACCTGACCGCTTCGCCGAAACGAAGCGTGTCGCTGCTGTCTAAGCAGATACAAAGATCATAACTCTGATCTTTGCTGAAATCGCTGACAATGCGGTCAATATTTTTTAAATATGCAAATTTTACAGATGGTTCTTCCAGATAGACCACTGCATGAATATCCGGATAATTTTCATCCAGATAATTATAAACTGCCAGACAGGAACCGATACAGTCCCCATCCGGCCTCACGTGGCCAAGTATAGCCACGTCTTTCACATCTTTGAGAATTGCTTCAAGGAAACTCACAATGGCACCTCCTTACTCTTTGATGTCTTTCGTAACCTCGTCAATGAGTCTGGACATATTCACTCCATATTCAATGGACTGGTCCAGTATAAACTTAATTTCGGGTGTATTACGCAGATTCACTCTCCGGGCAAGTTCCCGACGAATGTAGCCTTCTGCACTTTTCAGTCCTTCGATTGTTGCTTTTCCTGCTTCTTCGTCGCCCAGAATGCTGATATAGGCCTTACAGAATTTCAGATCTGGAGTCACCTCAACCGCAACCACGGTTGTCATTGGATGAATTCTGGGGTCTTTGATTTCCAGACGGATGATCTGGCTTAATTCCTTCTGTACTTCCATATTAATTCTGGTATTCTTTATACTGTTTTTACGCATCTTATTCCTTTCGCTGTCTGCCCGCATATTCAAAAAGACCAGCCCGGTATAACGGGCTCATCTTTTGAACGTTCAAGGGGAGGGTTCCTAGCGGGGAACCTCCACCATGGCATATGCTTCAATCATGTCATCTTCCATAATATCATTAAATTTCTCAAATACAAGGCCGCACTCGTAACCAGTTGCAACTTCTTTTACATCATCCTTAAATCTCTTTAAGGATGCAAGAGGTCCATCATAGATTTTCTCTCCCTGACGGGTGATGCGGACGCTGCAGCCTCTCTGGAATTTACCGTCCATTACATAGGAACCTGCGATGGTACCGACGCCGGATGCCTTGAAGGTCTGGCGCACAACGGCATGACCGATGATCTTCTCTTCAAAGATCGGATCTAACATGCCCTTCATGGCGGATTCCACATCTTCAATGGCCTGATAAATTACCTTGTAAAGTCTTAAATCTACTTTTTCCCTGTCTGCAATGGATTTTGCGGTCACATCAGGTCTGACATTGAAACCGATGATAATGGCATTGGATGCAGAAGCCAGGGAAACGTCGGATTCATTGATGGCACCAACACCGCCATGAATCACCTTAACCATAACTTCATCATTGGACAGCTTCACAAGACTCTGTTTTACTGCTTCTACAGAACCCTGAACATCTGCTTTTACAATAATAGGAAGTTCTTTTATATTACCAGCCTTAATCTGGGTGAACAAATCATCCAGTGACAGCTTCGCTTTTGTATCTTCCAGCAGCCGGTTCTTTCCTTCGGAGATAAATGTTTCCGCAAAGTTTCTTGCTTCTTTCTCATTCTCTGTACCGATCAGGACATCACCTGCACCTGGAACATCATTTAAGCCCAGAATCTCTACCGGAGTGGATGGACCGGCTTCTTTTACTCTCCGTCCCTTATCATCCATCATGGCGCGGACTTTTCCATAGCAGGAGCCTGCAGTAACGGTATCTCCTACATGAAGGGTTCCCTTCTGTACCAGAACGGTAGCAACCGGTCCCTTGCCCTTATCAAGCTCTGCCTCAATGATGAGACCTCTTGCACGGCGGTTTGCATTGGCTTTTAATTCCTTCACTTCTGCAGTAAGAAGAATCATCTCCAGCAGTTCCTTGATTCCTTCTTTAGTATGTGCAGATACAGGAACAAATATAGTACTTCCGCCCCAATCTTCCGGAATCAGTTCGTACTCAGATAACTCCTGTTTCACCTTGTCAATGTTTGCACTTGGCTTATCAATCTTATTAATGGCAACAATGATCTCAACCTCGGCTGCTTTTGCATGGTTGATCGCTTCAATTGTCTGAGGCATTACACCATCGTCAGCTGCTACAACTAAGATAGCGATATCGGTAGACTGGGCTCCTCTCATACGCATGGCTGTAAATGCTTCATGGCCTGGTGTATCGAGGAATGTAATTTTCTGACCGCTGATTTCTACCGTGTAGGCACCGATGTGCTGGGTAATACCGCCTGCCTCTCTGGAAGTGACATTGGTCTGACGGATTGCATCAAGAAGAGAAGTTTTACCGTGGTCTACATGGCCCATTACGCAGACAACCGGCGGTCTGGATACCATATCTGCCACATCCTCTTCTTCTTCCTTCAGAAGTTCTTCAATGACATCAATCTTCACTTCTTTCTCGCAGAGAACTTCGTATTCCATTGCGATTTCTTCTGCCTGTTCAAAATCAATTTCTGTGTTGAGGGTAACGATCTTACCCTTTAAAAACAGCTTCTTTACAATGGCAGAAGGCTGGAGTTTCATCTTTTCTGCCAGTTCTTTTATGGTTAAAATCTCAGGTACGATAATAGTCTTGATTTCCTCAACCTTGGGCTCTACATGAACCGGAGGCAGAATCGGAGCCTTTGCTGCTTTCTGGCCCTTGGCTGCTGTTCTTCCCTTGCTGACGTCTTCTTTCTCTCTCTTATCAAACCTGTCGTTCTTATAGTTATTTTTCGCAGCTCTGTTACTGGTTGGCTTTGCCTGAATCGGGGTATCAAAAGATCCGGTTTTTGGTGCTCCGTCTCTGCCGGTACGTGCTCCCTGAGGTCTTCCGCCACGGGTGATATCGCTGTCCTTGTCATTCTGAAAGCCGCCCTGGGGTCTACCGTATCCCTGATAGCCGCCCTGGCCCTGAGGTCTGTTGCCCTGGTAACCG
>NZ_QOHO01000033.1 GCF_003432035.1 Lacrimispora amygdalina | reverse complement strand
GCTAAGCCGGTGGTCATGATTCATATGCTGATTGGCTGGAATAACGATAAAAAGAAGGGGGACCGGAATGGAGAAGGAAGAGAAAAAGATATTAAGCATATCCGTCAGAAATCTGGTGGAATTCGTACTGCGTTCCGGTGACCTGGATAACCGCCGTAATTTTACTGCGGAAAAGAATGCCATGCAGGAGGGAAGTCGGATCCACAGAAAGATCCAGCGCCGCATGGGAGCCGATTACAAGGCTGAGGTATCATTAAAGCATGTGGTTGAGGAAGATCAGTTCCAGATTCTGGTGGAAGGAAGAGCGGATGGGATTATCGACAAACCGGAAGAACTGATCATAGATGAAATCAAAGGAATCTATATGGATTTGTCCTATCTGGACGAACCGTTTCCTGTTCATCTGGCCCAGGTCATGTGTTACGGCTATTTTTACTGTTTTGACAAGCAGAAGAATGGGGCGGTCATGCAGGTGACCTACTGTAACATAGAGACAGAGGAGATCCGCCGCTTTCAGACAGAGAAGTCCTTTGAAGAACTGGAGACCTGGTTTCAGGGGCTGATTCATGAATATGTAAAATGGGCAAGGTATTTGTACAGCCATGGAATAAGAAGAGATGAATCCATCCGGGAACTGGAATTTCCATATCCCTACCGTCAGGGACAGCGGGAACTGGCGGTTTCTGTATTTCGCAGTATACAAAGGAAGCGTAATTTATTCATTCAGGCACCTACCGGAATCGGAAAGACACTATCCACAGCCTTTCCGGCAGTAAAGTCAATCGGAGAGGGGCTGGGAGATAAGCTCTTTTATTTAACGGCAAAAACCATTACAAGGGGAGTCGCCGAAGAATCATTCGATATTCTAAGAAAAAAGGGACTTTATTTCAGCACCGTCACCATCACAGCGAAGGAAAAGCTCTGCTTTCTGGAAAAACCGGAATGCAATCCCGATGCCTGTCCCTATGCAAAGGGACATTTTGACCGTGTGGGGGATTGTGTCTATGAGATCATCCATAACGAATTTGGAATCACCAGAGATGTGATATTGCAGTACGCCAGTAAATTTCATGTGTGTCCCTTTGAATTATGCCTTGATATCAGCAACTGGGTGGATGGAGTGATCTGTGATTATAATTATGTCTTTGATCCTGATGTCAGGTTAAAAAGATATTTTTCTGAAGGCATTACAGGAGAATATATATTTTTGGTTGATGAGGCTCATAATCTGGTTCCAAGAGCCAGAGAGATGTACAGTGCAGCTATCTGGAAAGAGGACTTTCTTCTTATTAAAAAGATCATTAAGCCCATGAATGAAAAAATAAGCCGTCTGCTTGACCGGTGTAACAAAGAACTGCTGGAAATGAAACGGCAGTGTGAGGGGTACCGCATTCTGGAAGACATCCGTTTCTTTATTACCAGTGTCATGACCTTATTTGGGGAAATGGAACTGTTTATGGAGAAAAATGCTGAATTTGGTGACCGGGACCTGGTGCTGGATTTCTTCTTTGATTTAAGGAAGCTTCTTAATATCTATGACCGGCTGGATGATAATTACCGGATCTATACGGAACTCATGCCTGACGGCCGTTTTATGCTGAGGCTGTTTTGTGTAAATCCGTCAAAGAATTTAAAAGAGTGTCTGAATAAAGGAAACAGCACCGTATTCTTTTCGGCAACGCTGCTCCCGGTTTCCTATTATAAAGAGCTTTTAAGCGGCGACCAGGAGGAATATGCCGTTTATGCCCATTCACCCTTTGACCAGAAAAAGCGGCTGTTGATGGTGGGGACGGATGTGAGCAGCCGTTATACAAGAAGAAACAGAAACGAATACCGGAAGGTGGCAGATTACATCGGTAAGATCGTATCTGCAAGAAGAGGAAATTATATGGTGTTTCTTCCATCTTATCAGTATTTAAGAGAAATAGAAGCCATTTTGCAGGAGAAAGTCCCGGCTGACGGCTCTGTCACATATTCTGCCCAGGGGTCTCATATGAATGAGCAGGACAGAGAAGAGTTCTTAATGGAATTTTCCAGGGAGAGGAAAGATTCCTTTGTAGGTCTCTGCGTTATGGGCGGCGTATTTTCCGAAGGCATTGATTTAAAGGATGAAAGGCTGATCGGCGTTATCATAGTGGGAACCGGACTGCCTATGGTCTGTACGGAGCAGGATATTTTAAAAGATTATTTTGAGGAAAAATCATCCAAAGGATTTGATTATGCCTATCAGTATCCTGGCATGAATAAGGTCATGCAGGCAGCCGGAAGGGTAATACGTACGGCTCAGGATGAAGGGATTATCGCCCTTCTTGATGAACGCTTTATGCGTCCCGAATATCAGGCGCTGTTTCCCAGGGAGTGGGACAGCTTTTATGAAGTGAAATTAAAGAATGCGAAAGAGGTTGCCAGACATTTCTGGGACAGCAGGCAGGAGGAGAAAGGTGATGGAGCAGATACTGAGATTACGACCGTATAAAAGAGAGGATGGAACGTATTTGTTAAAATGGCTTACGGACCGGCGTATGCTTGGAATGTGGTGCAGAGAACATTTTCTATTTCCATTGTCAGACGGTCAGCTGGACCGGTATTACAAAGAGTTGGAAAATGACCCTTATGCCTTCGGATTTACTGCGTTAAATGAGAGGGGAGTTCCGGTAGGAAGCTTTCGAATGTCCAGAGTGGATTATGAGAATAAAAGCGTCCATCTCGGTTTTATTGTCATCGACCAGAGCCTGCGGGGACAGGGACTTGGAGAACGGATGGTGTCAATGGCAGTCCGTTACGGGAAAGAATTTCTGGGAATGGAACGGATCACGTTAAATGTATTTGACTGCAATCCCGGAGCCAGACGGTGCTATGAGAAAGCAGGATTTAAAGAGGAACAGTATAAAAAAGAAGATTTTGCCTTTGAAGACGAACAATGGGGAAACTACCTTATGGTTTACGGAAAGTAAAACGCTGCCGGAAGAATCATCCGGCAGCGGGAATACGGTCAAAGCATGTCCATAAATTGTCTGGAAGCCTGAGAAACGGGTATATTTTCATTATAGGCCACAACCATCTGGCGGGTGGGCAGTTTTTCTGTCAGCCTCACCTGGAATAAATCCCTGTCATTATTCGGGATGCAAAAATCCGGGACAAAGGCGATTCCAAGCCCGATGCGTGCCAAGTCGATTAAAAGATCGTTGCTGCTTAATTCAATTTCAGGAACTAAGTCCAGCTGCTCCTTCTGGAACATATGATGGAGAAATTCACTGGTGGTGCTTTTCCGGTCCAGCATAAGAATGGGATAGGTCTGAAGCTTCTGAAGGTTAACGGTCTCCCCTTTTAATGGAAAGTACTCCTGATTTGCCACAAATACGTCTGCGAATTCATTAATCACCCGGATCTTCTGGGAACTTAAAAGACCTGAATTGGGATAGTTGGTGATGATGAAATCCACCTGACCGTTCTCCAGTAAATGGGCGCATTCGATGGAGGTCTGATTGGTCACCTTGATGTGCACATTCGGGTAGGCTTTATGGAATCTGTTTAAATAAGGGACCAGATAATAGCGGCAGATGGTATCACTGGCTCCGATGCGCAGCTGGCCTCCGTTTAAGGTATTGGCTTCCAGAAGCTGGTTTTCTCCTTTTTGGATGAGGTTAATGGCAGGCTCGATGTGTTTTAGAAGGATCTCCCCTTCCGGAGTGAGCTGAACCTTTTTGGTGCTTCTGATAAAGAGTGTCTGATTTAATTTCTTTTCCAGTACCTTTACTGACTGGCTGACTGCAGACTGGGAAATAAAGAGTTGTTTGGAGGCCTCCGAAAAACTAAGTGTTGCGGCAACATGATAAAAAACTTTGTACAGTTCATAATTAATATCCATCATTAGCCCTCCTTATAAATATAAGGATATTCTATCACAATAATGATGGATTTGTAAAGGAAATTGACAAATTTGTTGGACTGAGGTATAGTAACGGGCACAGGAATCAGGTGACTATAAATAAAGGAGTAAAAAAATATGCATGATAATTTTTACCAGATGTATCTGGATGAGATGGGAGAGATCGCACCCTGTACAGGAGATGAACAGTTAAAGCTGATTTCGGATTTAAGGGGCGGAAATCAGGAGGCGAAAAAGAGGCTTGTAGAAGGAAACTTAAGAACTGCTCTGGAATATGCCAGGGAATATGACGGAAAGGGCGTGCTTTTGACTGATCTGGTACAGGAGGCCAACATGGCTCTTTTAATGGCAGTGGAAGAATATGCAAAAGCAGGCGGGGAAACCGGATTTGACAGCTATGTGTCACAAAGAATAAAGAAAGCTCTGGAACTGGCTGTGGAAGAGGAACAGTCTGCAGACCGGACAGGAGAGGAACTGGCGGCAAGAGTCAATGTTCTTTCCCAGATCTCCCAGACACTTGCAGCAGAGCTTGGACGGGAGGCTACTGTGGAGGAACTTGCGGATAAGATGAAAATGAGCGTGGATGAAATTCAGGGAATTATGAAGATGGCAATGGATGCAGTGAGTCTGAATGCGGAAAATGCGGATTTAGAGGCATTGTCAGAAGTCAGTGATCTGGAAATTACTGAATCCGATGAGGAAGATTACGACTACGAAGTTTAAATACCAGGAGAAAAAAGATGAAGATATATCTGATACGCCATGGACAGACAGATTGGAACATACAGGGAAAGATTCAGGGGAGCCATGATATCCCGCTGAATGAAACCGGGCTTATGCAGGCGGAGAAACTGGCTGCAGGTATGGAGTCCAGACCGGTGAAAAAAATATTTTCCAGTACGCTTAAACGAGCGATGGCAACGGCAGAAGCGCTTGGAAGCAGGCAGGAGGCAGAAATCATCCCAATGCCCCAGCTCATAGAAGTGGAGTTCGGAAAGTGGGAAGGGCTGACATGGGAAGAGATTGAGAAAGCTTATCCCAAAGAATACAGACACTGGGTAACCGATCCTGCCCAGGCTGCACCTCCTGGCGGAGAAAGCCAGAAAGAGATTATCAACCGATGCAAGACGGCATTAAATGAGATAATAAAACAAACCGGTGGAAGGGAAGATATCGCAGTGGTCTCCCATGGGGCGACTCTTGCCTGGCTGGTTTCCGTCATGCTGGGACCGGATGTGGAAGAGGAAAGCATTATTGTAGAGAATGCCAGCATCACTACGGTTCATTACAGCCCACTGACTGAAATTTTTACTGTGATGGAAAAGAATGATACTTCCCATATGATATCTTTATAGTGTCTGCAATATAAAAAAGGGAAAGCCTTTTAAAGCTTTCCCTGATCTTTAATCAAACAATGTCTCAACCAGAATTTTCATCATGGAAGGTGTAGTGCGGATAAACAGCCTGTCACGACCGCTGCAGCGGATGGTGGTTTTCAGCATAACCTCTTTGGAGGCGGAGGTATCGAATATGCCTACCATATTGGCGCAGGATTCCACGATGGAATTAAGCTGTCCCGCCTTCTGGATAAAAGTATCAATATGGCTTTCCCTAAGCTGTAAACATACCTCCAGATTGGGAGTCTGCTCATCTGTCTGATACTGTGTGCTTTCAAATAAGTATTTCTCGGATAAATCTTTTAACTGCTGATCAAGTTCCATTCAATTAACGCTCCTTCATAAAAAAATCCTTTACTACTATATTGTAAAATCTTTTTTTTTTCAAGCGGTGTTATAAAAGATGAAGAGATATGTCGAAATAAGTAAATTTGTAATTATTCAGAAGAAACTGACCAATCCTGTTCCTGTTGTAAGACAATGAAAAATTGTGAATCATTTATCTAGGGTTGATTTTCTGTTGTCTCTATATTATGATAACATTATCACAATATTGTAAGTACTTACAAAAAGCGTCAGGGAGGAATCTGTCAATATGAAGGAAATCAGGGGTAATGTAATCGTCGGCCAGTCGGGAGGACCAACCGCAGTGATTAATTCCAGCCTTGTGGGAGTGTATAAAACGGCGAAGGACAGAGGGGCGAAAATCGTATATGGAATGCTTCATGGGATTCAGGGGCTGCTTGAAAACCGTGTGGTGGACTTGTCCGAACACATTAAAAGTGATCTGGATATCGAGCTGTTAAAGCGGACGCCATCGTCTTATCTTGGCTCCTGCAGATATAAGCTGCCGGAAATCCATGAAGATCAGGAGATTTACAGAAAAATATTTAAAATATTAGAAGACATGGAGATTGAATATTTCTTCTATATAGGCGGAAATGATTCCATGGATACCATTAAGAAGCTATCCGATTATTCTATTTTAAACGGCAGCAGGATACGTTTTATGGGTGTTCCGAAAACCATTGACAATGATCTGGCCGCAACTGATCATACGCCAGGATATGGAAGTGCTGCAAAGTACATCGGTTCCATTACAAAGGAGGTAATCCGGGATGGTCTTGTGTACGATCAGCAGAATGTAACCCTGATTGAAATTATGGGACGGAATGCAGGCTGGCTTACCGGAGCTGCGGCGCTGGCAAAGTGTGAGGACTGTGAAGGGCCGGATATGATTTTCCTTCCTGAGATTGCTTTTGATATAGAAGAATTTATGAAGAAGGTGGCTGAGCTTCACAAACGGAAAAAATCGGTGGTGGCTGCCATTTCTGAAGGAATCCGGGTGGAAGACGGCAGATATGTCTGCGAACTGACGGATAATGTGGACTATGTGGATGCCTTCGGACACCGGCAGCTTACCGGAGCGGCCAGATACCTTGCAGGCCGGATCGCAAGGGAAACAGGCTGCAAGACGAGAGCCATTGAGTTCAGTTCCCTCCAAAGATGTGCTTCCCATATGGTCTCCAGAGTGGATATAACAGAGGCTTACCAGGTGGGAGGAGCTGCTGTGAAGGCAGCTTTTGAGGGGGAAACAGGAAAGATGGTAATTTTAAAACGAATCTCTGATGATCCCTACATCTGCGTAACAGATATTTATGATGTCCATAAGATTGCAAACATTGAAAAAAAGGTTCCAAGAGAATGGATCAATGAAGCGGGTGATTATGTAACAGAAGAGTTTATCAGTTATATCCGCCCTCTCATTCAGGCGGAGCTGACTCCCATCATGGCGGATGGCCTTCCAAGACATCTGTATTGCAAAGATCATACCAAATGAATAAAAAACGGTGCCGAATCGGATTAAGTTCGGCACCGTTTATTAATTAAAGTGATTAATGACATAAGATATATTAATTTCTCTAATTGATATGTTTTATGATATGATAATTGTACGATAATAACAGGGAAGTCTGACCTGATGGATCATAAGGATTCTTTACAAGGAGGAAATTATGAGTGTAAGAAGAGTATACGTTGAGAAAAAAGCAGCTTATGCCGTAAAAGCAGGAGAACTGAAAGAGGAGATCGCAAACTATCTGGGAATCGGCACAGTGACTGATGTGCGGGTTCTGATCCGGTACGATGTGGAAAATTTATCTGAGGAGACCTATAAACTGGCTCTTACTGCCGTTTTTTCAGAACCTGCCGTTGATCTGGTTTATGAGGAAGAAGTTCCGGTAAAAGAAGGGGATACCGTTTTTACAGTGGAATATCTTCCGGGACAGTTTGACCAGAGAGCGGATTCTGCAGAGCAGTGTGTGAAGATTCTCAGGGAAGATGAGGAACCGGTGATTAAATCTGCAACCACCTATGTCATATCCGGCGCTCTTACAAATGCTCAGGCAGAAGAAGTGAAGTCTTTTTGCATTAATCCGGTGGATTCCAGACAGGCAGAGGAGACAAAACCCCAGACTCTTGTTACTGTATTTGACATACCGGAAGATGTGATTATTTTTGACGGATTTCAGATTCTGGAAGAGACACAGTTAAAGGAATTATATGATTCCTTAAATCTTGCCATGACGTTTCAGGATTTCCTCCATATTCAGAACTATTACAGGGATGAAGAACACAGAGATCCAACCATGACAGAAATCCGGGTGCTTGATACTTACTGGTCGGATCATTGCCGTCATACCACATTCCAGACCGAGTTAAAGGAAGTGGAATTTACAGACGGGGACTATAAAAAACCCATGGAGGCCACGTACCGCCGCTATCTTACTGACAGAGAGGAAGTATTGAAGGGGAAGAACGGAAAGTTTGTCTGTCTCATGGATCTGGCACTGATGGCCATGAAGAAGCTGCGCATGGAGGGAAAACTTGAGGATCTGGAAGTATCTGATGAAATCAATGCGTGCAGCATCGTAGTTCCGGTGGAGATTGATGGTAAGGAAGAGGAATGGCTTGTGAATTTCAAAAATGAAACCCACAACCATCCCACGGAAATCGAGCCTTTCGGAGGTGCGGCAACCTGTCTTGGCGGCGCCATCAGAGATCCTCTTTCCGGACGTACTTACGTTTATCAGGCCATGCGTGTGACCGGTGCAGCTGATCCCACCAGACCATTAAAGGAGACGCTGAAGGGGAAACTGCCTCAGAGAAAGATCGTGACTGGAGCAGCCAGGGGATACAGTTCCTACGGTAATCAGATTGGTCTTGCAACCGGCTATGTAAAGGAAATCTATCACCCCAACTACGTAGCAAAGAGAATGGAAATCGGAGCGGTTATGGGTGCAGCACCCAGGAAAAATGTGATCCGGGAAACTTCAGATCCGGGTGATATTATCATCCTTCTGGGGGGAAGAACCGGACGTGACGGTTGCGGAGGCGCTACCGGTTCCTCTAAGGTTCATACGGAAGATTCCATTGAAACCTGCGGTGCAGAGGTTCAGAAAGGAAACGCTCCTACCGAAAGAAAGATCCAGAGATTATTCCGCAGGGCAGAAGTCAGCCGCATTATTAAAAAGTGCAATGACTTCGGCGCAGGCGGCGTTTCGGTAGCAATCGGAGAGCTGGCAGAGGGACTTAAAATTGACCTGGACAAGGTTCCGAAAAAATATGCCGGACTTGACGGTACGGAAATCGCTATTTCTGAGTCCCAGGAGCGTATGGCAGTGGTGATTGATCCAAAAGATGTGGATCAGTTCCTTTCCTATGCAGCAGAGGAGAACTTAGAGGCAGTTGCAGTTGCCGTGGTGACGGAAGAGCCCAGACTTGTGATGAGCTGGAGAGGGAAAACCATTGTAGATATCAGCCGTGGATTTTTAGATACCAACGGGGCTCATCAGGAGGCATCTGTGGTTGTGGAAGTTCCGTCTAAGGAAGACAGTGCTTTTGTAAAAAAGGAAATTACAGATGTTAGGAGCACCTGGCTGAACCTTCTTTCCAGTTTAAACGTATGCTCCCAGAAGGGACTGGTGGAAATGTTTGACGGTTCCATCGGTGCAGGAAGTGTCTTTATGCCATATGGAGGAAAATATCAGCTTACAGAAACCCAGTCTATGGTGGCCAAACTTCCTCTGGAAAAGGGCACTACGGATACTGTTACCATGATGAGCTATGGTTTCGATCCTTATTTATCCAGCTGGAGCCCTTATCACGGTGCAATTTATGCTGTTTTGTCATCGGTAGCAAAAATTGCGGCGGCAGGCGGTGATTATAAAAAGATCCGTTTCACCTTCCAGGAATATTTCCGCCGTATGTCAGAGGACCCTTCTCGCTGGAGCCAGCCATTTGCAGCCCTTTTAGGAGCTTACCATGCCCAGATGGGCTTTGGTCTGCCGTCCATTGGAGGTAAGGACAGTATGTCGGGTACCTTCCAGGATGTGGATGTTCCGCCAACCCTTGTGTCCTTTGCAGTAGATATTGCCAGCTATAAGCACATGATCACTCCTGAATTGAAACAGCCGGGAAGCAGACTGGTCCTGGTTGAAATTCAAAAGGACGAGTATGATCTTCCGGTATATGAACAGGTTATGGATCTTTACGGAAAATTGTTTGAGGACATCAAGGCACGGCGTGTGATTTCCGCCTACGCAGTAGAGGGAAATGGTATTTGCGAAGCAGTGAGCAAGATGGCCTTTGGAAACAAGCTGGGAGTTAAACTGGAAGAAACAGTGAAGCCGGAACAGCTTTTTGAGGCCGGATGGGGAAATCTTGTATGTGAGATTCCAGATGGTAAGATAACAGAGCTTATGATTCCATATACCGTAATCGGTGCAGTGACAGACCAGGGATTGTTTGAATATGGAAATGTGAAAATCTCCGTAGATGAGGCAATTCATGTATGGACGAAGACTCTTGAGGATGTATTCCCCACCAATTCAGGTGCGAAAGAGAAAGCGGCAGCTGAGAAAGTCTATGAGACGTCAAAACTCTATGTCTGCAAAAACAAGGTTGCAAAGCCGACCGTATTCATTCCGGTATTCCCGGGAACAAACTGTGAATACGACAGCACCAGAGCCTTTGAAAAGGCTGGTGCCAACGTGGTTACCCGTGTATTTAGAAACTTAACTGCGGGTGACATCCGGGAATCCATTGAGTGTTACAAAACAGAGATCAGCAAATCCCAGATCGTGATGTTCCCGGGAGGATTTTCAGCTGGTGATGAACCGGACGGATCCGCCAAATTCTTTGCTGCAGTATTCAGAAATGCAGCCATTAAGGAAGAGATCACAAAGCTTATGGAAGAAAGAGACGGTCTGATGTTAGGCATCTGCAACGGTTTCCAGGCACTTATTAAGCTGGGGCTGGTACCGGAAGGCGCTGTTACAAAGCAGAGAGAGGATTCGCCTACTCTTGCCATGAATACCATCGGACGCCATATTTCCAAGATGGTATATACAAAGGTGGTTTCCAACAAGTCTCCATGGCTGTCCGGCGCACAATTAGGCGGCGTTTACTGCAACCCTGCTTCTCATGGTGAGGGACGGTTTGTTGCCAATGAGGAATGGCTGGAGAAACTGATGCAAAACGGACAGGTGGCAACCCAGTATGTAGATGCTGCCGGCTGCCCCACCATGGATGAGGAATGGAATCCAAACGGTTCTTATATGGCAATTGAAGGAATTACAAGCCCGGACGGAAGAATCCTCGGCAAGATGGCACATTCCGAGCGGCGGGGAGACGGCGTTGCCATAAATATCTATGGGGAACAGGATATGAAGGTATTTGAATCAGGAGTAAATTATTTTAAATAAATGAAATAGAAAAATCAGCCGGCCTGCGGAAGACTGCCGCAGTCATGGCTGATTTTTTTGTACCTGTTTTTCAGGCAGTTACTTACTTTAATGGCTTTTTTTCTTCAAGAAAGCAGGCAGAGGGTGGAATGCCCTTTTTAGCCTTAAACAGTTTGCTGAAGTAAAAAATATCGGAAAATCCGCATTGCAGAGCCACTTCTCCCACGCTGTATTCCCCGCTCTTTAACAGGTTTTCCGCGTAATTTAAGCGAATGGAAATAAGATACTGCTTAAATGTCATACCGGTAGTTTTCTGAAAGAGATTCCCATAATAGGCCGGATGGAGGTGAAATCTTCTGGCCATTTCTTCCGTAGTTAAATTTTCCCAGTAATGGGCACTCATATAGCGTATGCTGTTTTTAATACGGGGGTCGTCCTGCCCGGTACGATTCCTGTTTAAAAGCTGATCTAAAATCATGTGCAGAATCATACAGAGAATCGCCCTTACCTTTAACATATATCCGAAATTCTGCTGCAGCCATTCGCTGTGCATCTCATTATACAGAGCAATAAGCTGGGGATTGGTCCCGATGCGGCTGATATACGGCAGGGGAAGCGATACATTCTGACCGGTCTGGTTCCGGAGAAGAAAGTTGGTGGCATAGCACTCAATCAGATCATCAGGAATCGTGGTGGCTGCACGGTAGCTGTTCTGGGGAATACAGATCAGATCCCCTTTATTCACAATATAGGTCTGGTCATTGATGGTATATTCCGCTTTCCCCTCCATCACATAGGTGATATCAATAAAAGATGTGATACAGGGCTCAATCTTCCAGCCCGGAGTGGGTTTTCTGTGAATATAGTAATGAAGTTCGGGTATGAGATTGTTAAAATCCAGTTCTTCAGCCATATGGAGAGCTCCTTTTCCCAAGTAAAAAGTAATTTCCCGGCGTTATTAAATTTATACAAGGGGATATTTCTTTAAATTTGTCGATTTATGCGTTTAATCGTATTATATGGCAAGGATAGTAACAATACAAGTCCAATTATATAAAAAATAATCTTTAATAATTACAAAAATCTTAAATCATTCCATTCTATTGTTTTGTGCAATTTGCTATGATACCCCTATCAGACGAAGCTTTGTTTGTAATGTTTTATGGAGTAAGAGTAAGATGAAATCATAATTATCGGACTGAGTGTGGGAAGGAATAGGGATGTTAGAAAAAAGAGATTTATGCTGGTTGCTCAAGCCGGTAAGCAGGGATGAAATTAAAACCTGGTTTATGGAAGACAGGAACAATTCTAGGATAACCCGGACCATTGAGGGTGAGATGCCCCGTCTGTTCTATGGAATCTCCCGCTCACAAAAAGACAATGCCTCGATAGTGCTAATTCTCACAGACGACGGCAGTCTGGGAGACGAGGGGTATTCCATTGATCAGAAGGAATCGGGGTATGAGATCAAAAGCAATACACAAAAGGGTCTCCTCTACGGAATATTTGGCCTGCATCGTCTGTTGCTGGGAAAGAAGGAACGTTTCCCTTATGTCAGTATTCCGGATCAGAATTACCGGATGATCAACCATTGGGACAACTTTGACGGAACCATTGAACGGGGATATTCGGGAAGATCTATTTTTTATGATCACAATGCCTTTCGGGGTGATATGGAGCTGATCCGTCAATATGCCAGGCTGCTGGCTTCTGTTGGCATTAATGCAGTTTCCATCAATAACGTCAATGTCCGCAAATATGAACGGTTTTTCATAACGGCAGAATATTTGAAAGAAATAAAAAAAATAGGAGATATCTTTACTGCATATGGCATTCAGCTGTTTCTTGCTATTGATTTTGCAGCACCCATCTCAGTAGGGAAGCTTTCCACTGCAGATCCGCTGTGCCCGGATGTGGCCTCCTGGTGGAAGCATACCGTGGAGGATATATACAGGATCATACCGGATTTTGGAGGGTTTGTGGTAAAGGCGGATTCGGAACACGAACCGGGACCGTTTACATATGGAAGAAGCCATGGAGACGGGGCCAACATGCTGGCCAAAGCGATCCGCCCATTCGGGGGAATTATTGTCTGGAGATGCTTTGTCTATGACTGCACCCAGGACTGGAGAGACCGGAGTCTTGACAGGGCGCGGGCAGCTTATGATCTCTTCCATGAACTGGACGGCGAATTTGATGAGAATGTTATTTTGCAGATTAAGAACGGACCCATTGATTTTCAGATCCGGGAACCTGTGTCACCATTGTTTGGTGCGTTAAAGGAGACCAATCAGATTCTGGAATTTCAGATAACACAGGAATATACCGGGCATCAGATAGACATCTGTTATCTGGTTCCCATGTGGAAAGAAACCCTGGATTTTGATACCCGGCATGGGGCATCAAGTCTGGTAAAAGAAGCCATCAGGCAGTATTCCCCAGACCAGAAGCTTTCCGGTCTTTGTGCAGTAGGAAATGTGGGTATGGACCGGAACTGGACCGGGAACAAGATGGCGCAGGCCAACTGGTATGGATATGGACGGCTGGCCTGGGACAATGATCTGACTTCAGAGGAGATAGCAAAGGAGTGGCTGGATTTAAGCTTCGAGCTGACAGAAGATGCCAGGGAAAAAGCGCTGTCAATTCTTATCACTTCCAGAGATACCTATGAAGATTATACCTGTCCGCTTGCAGTAGGTTTTATGTGTAAGCCCGGGATACATTACGGGTGTGATATCGATGGCTACGAATACGACCAATGGGGGACCTATCATTATGCTGACAGAGAAGGAGTCGGAAGAGACCGGACTGCAGCAACAGGGACCGGTTTTACAAAACAGTATTCTCCCCGTATATATCAGGAATATGAGGATATTAATGCCTGTCCTGACAAGCTTTTGCTGTTTTTTCACCATGTCCCATATACCCATGTGCTGCAATCAGGAAAAACGGTGATTCAGCATATCTATGACACCCATTTTGACGGTGTGGAGAAGGTGAAAGAATATCAGGCCAGGTGGGAAAGCATTCAGGATGAACTGGATGAGGAAAGTTATCAGAACGTAAAAGAACGCCTGGATTACCAGCTGAAGCATGCAGTGGAATGGCGGGATCAGATCAACACTTATTTCTACCGGAAATCAGGGATTGGGGATGAGGCAGGAAGAACGATCTACAATTAGCAGTACTTAGTTTTTTCATAATAAATCAATGATTAATGAGAAGGAGGAGTTTAGAAATGGGTATGAGGAAAACAACAGGTATGATGTGTGCTGCGTTACTTGCAGCCAGTATGCTGGCAACCGGATGCAGCAGTAAGACCGCAGAGCCGGCTAAAGGAGAAACAGCAGGAAAAGATGCAGGGGGAGAGGTGGCTTTAAACTTTTCCTGGTGGGGAAATGATGACCGTCACCAGGCCACACAGAAAGCAATTGATGCGTTTAATACCGCTCATGCAGGAAAAATCAAAGTAACAGGAGAGCCATCCGGCTTTGGCAATCTGGAAGAGACATTTGCCACCCGTTACGCAGGAGGGACTGCAGCGGACATCATGACAGTAAACTATCCATGGGTTCTTCAGTACAGCCCCGACGGCAAAGGATTTTATGATCTGGATCAGGTAAAGGACATCTTTGATTTCAGCCAGTATGATCCGGAGTTTTTAAAATTTGGCCAGAGAGCAGGCAAGATGCAGGCAATTCCATACGGTCAGAATACCCTTGGATTTTACTTGAACAAGTCAGCATTTGAAAGAGCCGGAATCAAGGAGCTTCCAAAGACCTTTGACGAATATAAGAAAGCGGCAGAAGCATTTACAAAAGCAGATCCCAACTCTTATTTAATCGTCAGCCCCACATTCCGTTTTGCTGCCATCTACTATCTGCAGCAGAAGACAGGCAAGGGAGAGTTTGCCGATGATTTAAGCATGAATTATACACAGGAAGATTATAAAGATGCGCTGATCTGGTATAAAGATCTGGCAGATGCCCATGTATTCTGTTCCAGAAAAGACTACATTGAAAATGTAGGCAATGAGCCTGTTAGTATCGCTCAGAATGCTAAATTTATCAACGGCGGTTATGCCGGCGTCTTAGAATGGACCGGCGGAATTGCTTCCAATGCCAAGACCTTATCAGATAAAGGCGACCAGCTGGCAATTGCACCGCTTCCAGTAATTGATGGTGCAAAATTTGAGGGAACTATGGCAAAGCCATCTTTAACCTTTGCAATTTCCAAGGATTCCAAGAATCCAAAGGCTGCCGCAGAATTCTTACAGTACATTTTAAACGATCCGGAAGGAACAAAATTAATGGGTTCCACCAGAGGAATGGTTGCTTCAAAAGCAGCAAAAGCCTCCCTGGAAGCAGACGGACAGATTACCGGTGTTGTAAAAGATGCTTATGACTTTACTGCAAATGCAAAAGTAATCAATAACTCTCCGATTTTTGAGAATGCCAAATTTACAGACGCATACGACAAAAATTACGAGAAATTTGAATTTGGACAGAGCAGTGCAGATGATGCTGCAAAAGCAATCTTTGATGCTATCAGCGAGGAAAATGCCAAGCTGAAAGAGCAATACAAATAATAGCAGAAAAAACTGCTGGTTAAGTCGTCACGCAGAGGAATGAGATTCTTCTGCGTGACTGAAACGAAGGAGGGAGCTTTTTGAAACATAGTAAAATAGGATTGTTATATATTCTTCCATGGCTGGCAGGTATAATATTTTTAACATTATATCCCTTTGTGAATGCACTTGTTATCAGCTTTACTGATTATAATCTAGTACGGAAACCCAACTTTGTAGGATTCGGAAATTATATAGATCTGTTTCGGAATGCTGATTTTCGGTCAACTCTGACTGCTACTATAAAGTACACAATATTTACCGTACCACTTCAGCTTTCCTTTGCTTTGTTTATTGCCTATATCCTGAATTTTCAGCTGAAGGGCATTAATTTTTATCGTACTGCTTATTATATTCCGTCTTTATTGGGAGGAAATGTTGCAGTTGCAGTGCTTTGGCGGTTTTTATTTCAACAAGATGGTTTTATCAACCGTTTTATCGGTATTTTTGGAGCGGCTCCCATACCATGGTTATCTTCACCAAATGGAGCAATGTCTGTCATTGTTTTATTGAAAGTATGGCAGTTTGGGTCTTCTATGCTGATCTTTCTGGCGGCATTAAAAGATGTGCCACAGGAATTGTACGAGGCAGCAAGTGTGGATGGATCTTCCCGGCTTTATTCTTTTTTCCGGATTACCATTCCCCTCATTACACCCACCATTTTCTTTAATCTGGTCATGCAGATGGTAAATGCCTTCCAGGAATTTAACGGTCCCTATCTGGTCACCGGAAGAGGTCCGCTAAATGCGACTTATCTGACCTCTATGTATATTTATGACAATGCCTTTAAGTTTTTTAACATGGGGTATGCAAGTGCGGCCAGCTGGCTCTTATTTATCATTATCATGGCTGTAACAGCAATTCTCTTCGCTACGCAGAACAAATGGGTATTTTATTCTGACGAAGGGAACTAAGGAGGGGACATATGAACGGGTTAAGTAAGTTAGAAAGACGCAGGCGCCGTCGGAATTTAATCAGTGCATTGATACGTTATGGGATATTGACAGCAGTGGCTCTTGTCATGATCTATCCCATTCTCTGGCTGGTAGGCGCGACTTTTAAAACCAATAATGAAATATTTACGACGGTCAATTTTATTCCCAAAAGAATAGACTTTACTCCGTACATAGAAGGCTGGAAGACAAGAACCCAGTTTACATTTACAACCTTCTTTCTCAATACGTTTCAGTACGTAATACCAAAGATTCTGTTCTGCCTGGTATCCAGCACCCTGGTTGCTTATGGGTTTGCCAGATTTCAGTTTCCATTTAAGAAATTTTTCTTCTCTTTACTTATGGCAACCATGTTTCTCCCGGCAGTGGTAACAAGAATACCTCTTTATCTGCTTTGGAAGAATCTTGGACTTTTAGATACTTATGTTCCATTAATTGCACCTACTATATTTGCCAATGAACCATTCTTTGTTTTCATGCTGATTCAGTTTCTCCGGTCCATTCCCACCTATCTTGATGAGGCGGCCACAGTGGATGGATGCAATTCCTTTGAGATCCTGATCCGTATTCTGCTGCCTGCCTTAAAGCCGGCGATTGTCAGCTGCACAATTTTCCAGTTTATCTGGAGTTTCAACGATTTCCTTGGACCGCTCATTTACGTCACCAGCTTATCCAAATATCCGGTTGCGCTGGCACTAAAGATGTCTATCGATCAAAGCAGCGGAATTGTGGAATGGAATCAGATTCTTGCCATGTCATTTCTTGCTCTCCTTCCGGCTCTGATCCTGTTTTTTGCAGCTCAGAAGTATTTTGTGGAGGGAATCACTTCCACAGGTGCGAAGGGATAGGTGTATATGCAAAACAATGAAAAACGGCTTATGCTTCCCAAACTGATCAGTCACGGCTGTGTCCTGCAGACCGGAGAGAAAACAAGAATCTGGGGCCTTGCGGCTCCGGGTGAAGGCGTCACTCTGCGGCTTTTGAATCAGGAAATCAGCTGCAGGGCAGATGGAGACGGGAACTGGGAAGCTTACTTTCATCATTTACAGCCAGGCGGACCCGTTACAATGGAATTGTTCAGCCAATCCGGTGAAACAATTCGGGTGACAGATGTTTATCTGGGGGAGGTATTCATCTGCAGCGGCCAGTCCAATATGGAACTGCCCATGAACCGAGTAAAGGATCAGTATCCCATGGAGTTTGAAAAACAGGGGGATGCAAAATTCCGGCTGTATAAAGTAAAAGAAAACTATGAATTTCAGGCCCCTTTAAAGGACCATCTGGAGGCTTCGTGGAAGGAATGTTCTCCTGAGACCATTGGAGAATTTTCCGCTGTCTCATATTTCTTCGGAAAATTTATGCGGGAGGATAGAAGAGTACCCATTGGTCTTATCAATGTGAGTCTTGGCGGATCTACGGTAGAAGCCTGGATGGGAGAAGAAGAGGCCGCCATGTATCCGGATATAAAGGAGGAACTGGATCAATGCCGTAATCAAAAGCTTTTTGAGAAAAAGATGGCCGGACAGATTCAGGCACATGAGAAATGGTATGAAAATATCAGAGACCTGGAAAAAGGTATGGACAGGAACCGTGACAAGTGGAAGGAAGTGACGCTTCCCGCTTTATTAAAAGATTTTGGATTAAATGATTTCAACGGCGTTATCTGGTTTCGGAAACGGGTCATGCTTCCGGAACAGCTGGAAGGTAAAAAGGCAAAGCTCTGGCTTGGAACTATGGTGGACAGTGACAGAACCTATGTAAACGGTGTTTTGGTTGGAGAGACCGGTTATCAGTATCCGCCTCGGAAATATAATATTCCGGAAGGCGTGCTAAAGGCAGGGGAAAATGAGATCCGCATCAGTCTGGTCTGCGAACATGGAGCGGGGAGAGTTACCCCTGGAAAGATTTATACCCTGTTTGCAGAGGAAGCGGTCATTGTCCTGGATGGCAGATGGGAGTACTTAAGCAGTATGCGGTGCGAACCTGCGCCAGGGGTCGACTTAATGTCCCGGAAACCAACCGGGCTTTATAATGGAATGCTGGCGCCCTGTTTTCCCTATATGATAAGAGGTGTTTTGTGGTATCAGGGAGAAAGCAACGATGAGAGACCGGATTCCTATGAAGAACGTCTTCAGCAGATGATTCTGCTCTGGAGAAAGAAGTGGAAGTCAGACAGTCTTCCATTTGTAATTGCCCAGCTTCCTGGTTTTTCCATTGATCTGGCTGACAAAGGCGATGCATGGCCAAGGATCAGGCAGGCCCAGAGAAAAGCGGCCGGATTAAAGAATGTGGCAGTTACGGTCAATCTGGATGTGGGAGAGGAAAATGACCTTCATCCGCTGAATAAGCGGGAGGTTGCATACCGCATGTTCCTGGCAGTAAAAGGCATGATTTTCGGAGAGCATGTTATATACCGCGGTCCATGGCTCTCTGACTTTGATGTGTCAGGGGAGTGGATCACTCTTACCTTTGAGACAGAAGATAAAAAGGGGCTTGTTGTTCATGAGGGAACAGGAGTGGAGCAGTTTGAGATTGCCGGGCCGGACGGAATCTGCCATCCTGTAACAGGCAAATTAAAAGATAATCAGGTACTGATACATAGCAATATGGTAAAACAGCCTGTTTTCTTCCGTTACTGCTGGTCCAATGCTCCAAAAACAGGTCTTTTGTACAATGAAGCGGGACTGCCGGCTTCGCCTTTTGAAATTTCACTGCTTTCATACAGAAAGTCCCGGTCTGGCCAGTAGATGCCAGACGGGACTTTTTGCATGAATTATAGAGAAACAGGAAGATACAGTTCCAGATAATGAATGGTTTTATCTGAATCACTTTCCGTTTCAGCTTCCCTGCGCTGTTCGGGAGCGCAGCCCATGACGGGTCCGCTGTAAGCAGTTCCTGTCAGTGAATAACCCTGCTCCTTTGCCCATCTCACAGCCTTTAAAATCTTTTGCTCATCAGGGACCAGGGAGTCGGAAGCAATAATGGTATAAATACAGGTTTCCCATTTGAGTACAGGAAAATTTTTAAGATCAGGATTCAGCCGCATGACAGAGGCTGTTTCATCGGAAAGAAGAAAGAATTCGTCCTGCAATTTTGCGTAATTTTCTTTTACTATGTACTCCTGAAATGGAGCACATAAGTCGGGTATTGAAAGACGGTTGATTTCTTCACTGTTCTTTATCCTGTAATGGGGGGGAAGCGGTCTGGTCTGGTATCGCTCCAGACCCTGCTTCACGTTATCATAAGTGATTTTCAACAGATTTAAATGCACCAGTGACTGCCGGTGAAGTTCCAGCTGTTGTTTTTCTTCTGTAATTTTTTTCTGAATCAAGGAGCGGCTGGAATGAAGGGAACTTTTGTAAAGAATCCGCTCAATGTCTTCCAGGCTGAAGTTAAGTCTGCGGTAATACATAATGCTTAACAGCCTGCTGATGTCATCATACGTATAGCTTCGGTAACCATTTTCCTCTTTTTCCGGCTGTATAATGCCCTTCTTTTCATAGAAGCGGAGGGTATCGCGGCTTAAACCTAACCGAAGGGAGACTTCTCCAATGCTGTACTTTCTCATGTTACTTCCTCGCGTTCAGTCTGTTATTGCCACTGCTATTTTATCACAGTTACAGAAAATTTTCCCTTAAGGTTTTCTTTCTATGCTTACGAAATACTAACAGAATTTATACAATTCCAATGGAGTAGATCTTAAGCCAGTAATTAATCTGGAGAAGGTAGGCAAGCATCTGAGGTCCAGCCATCAGCTGTCCATACCAGGGTTTTCCATAATCGGATGGTTTTGACAGAAAATGATCCAGCTTATTTTTATCCAGGAACTCCATAACCGGTTCTTTGCCGTCAGCCATCATTTCCCTGACTCTGCTTATGAGAAGCGCTTCATAATTGGTATCGTAGGTTTTGGGATAAGGAGATTTCCGGCGGAAAAGAATTTCCTCCGGCAGAAGTCCCTTACCTGCCTGACGGAGAAGATTCTTAACCACTCCGTCCCTGGTCTTCATATCCCAGGGGACATTCCAAACGTATTCAATAATCCGGTGGTCTGCAAAGGGTACTCTGGCTTCCAGTCCGGAGTACATGCTGTCCCGGTCCATGCGGTTTAAAAGAGTCTGCATAAACCAGCGTAAGTTCAGATAGGAAATCTCCCTCCTTCTGGCTTCTGTTGGACTGTCTTCTGCTAATAAGGGAGTTTCGGCGACTGATTTTTCATAGGTCTCAGCCACATACTCATCCATATCTAAATAATTTAGAAATTCGTCGTTGAGCAGTGACTTTCGCGGCTGCAAATCCATAGTCCAGGGGAATGCATGGGCTTTGAAGCAGTCTTCTCTGTGAAACCATGGATAGCCGCCAAAGATTTCATCTGCACATTCGCCGGTTAAGGTCACCTTATTATGAGGTTTCACCATGGAGCAGAAATGAAGCATGGAAGAATCGATATCCCCCATGGCAGGCAGATCGTGAGCCATGACCGAGTCGTAGAGCCGGTCTGCCTGGGTTAAATTGTCACACTCCAGATAATGATGGTCGGAATCCAGAAATTTTACCATCAGATCCACAAAAGGCCGGTCCTGGGAGGGCTGAAAAGCACTGGCTTTAAAATACTGGTCATTATTTACAAAATCAAAGGAAAAGGTATTCAGCCTCCTGCCCTGTTTTTTTAACTCTGCTGCACAGACTGCAGATACAATGCTGGAATCAACACCGCCGGATAAGAACGTGCAGATGGGAACATCAGAAACCATCTGCCGCCTGATGGAATCTGTGACTAAAAATGCGGTTTTTTCAATGGTTTCCTCATAGCTGTCTTCGTGAGGATGACTCTCAAGCTTCCAGTAAGATTTTAAATGGAACCCATCCCTGGAGCAAAGGAGCATGTGTCCTGGCAGCAGTTCCCTGATGTCTTTGAAAACCCCGCAGCCCGGAGTACGGGCAGGCCCTATGGAAAACACTTCATTCAGACCTCTTTTATCCAGTAAAGGCCGGATGCCGGGGCAGGCAAAAATCCCCTTCAGTTCCGATGCGAAAATGATTTCCTCATCCCGTACGGTATAAAACAAAGGCTTCACACCGGAGCGGTCCCTGCATAAACAGAGGCATTGCCTGTATGGGTCCAGTATGGCGTAGGCGAAGATTCCGTTTAGCTTCCTGGCAAATTCAGGACCATATTCCATATATCCGGTGAGGATGACTTCCGTATCGCAGGTAGTGGAAAAAGAATGGCCTTTCCTGATTAAATCACCACGAAGCTCATCGGTATTGTAAATTTCTCCGTTATATACAATGACGAAGGTTTTCCCCGACTCTGTTTTTTTCATGGGCTGGCTGCCGTTTGTTAAGTCAATGATGGATAAGCGGGCATGAGACAACCCTCCATGCTCAGAAAGCCAGGTACCGGATGCATCCGGTCCCCGGTGCCTTTGAATGGCAGCCATATCCTCCAGTATGTGACTGTAATAATGTTTATCTTTTAAGTAATCCCGGTTTGGGTTATAGAATCCGGAAATTCCACACATAATGATTCCTCCTTTGGGTGAATCGTTTATAAGAGAAAACAGGCTACAAGGTACGCCGCGGCAAATCCGATAAAAACGGGCAGCAGATTTTTTCTTGCAAGATCCAGGGGATTGACGCTGCATATGGCTGCGACAGGAATCAGCCCCCAGGGAACAATGGTGCCGCCTCCCACATAGATAGCCGTAATCTGCCCGAGAGATGCTAAAATGGGTACGGAGGCGTTTACGGCAGAGCCCAGAGTTCCGGCAAGAGCGCCGGTCAGAGGAAGCCCGGAAAAGCCTGATCCGTCAAGTCCGGTGAGACTGCCCACTGCCATCTGAACGATTGCAGCCATATATTTATTAAGGGGAGTGTTGCGGGCCAGCCAGATAGCCCAGTCATTTAATATACCCCTTTGAAACTGGCTTCCTAAAATAGAAGAAATTCCATCTCCTCCTAAAAAGAAAAATGCCCCGATGATAATAACGGGAGCAAAGATCCGTATGGCAAAAAGGAAACCGTCGGTCAAATAGATGGTGACCTTTTCCAGTGCATGGCTGCCAAAGCCTGAGAAAGCCCCGATGCACATAATAAGAACCGCAGTTCCGGACACCAGACTGGTGGCATCGCCTCCTTTTAAATCAAAGACAAGCATCAGAATGATATCAGCAGCAAAGAATAACGGCGTCAGGACCGCCATGATGATGCCCGAAAGCCCTGCAGCAGGCTGTTTTTCTGTTTCCTGAATGCTTACCTGGCTGCAGCAGGAAGAGATTTGTTTCCTGTTTAACAGATATGCGCTGACAGCTGTGACAATGCCCATTACAAGGAAAAGAGGCCGGCCTTTTGTCAAAATGTCGGAAGCTGAAACAGAAGCTGCTCCTGCGGAAATGGAGGGAGCACCCTGGATAACCAGATCATAGCTTAAGGCAAAACCATGTCCGAATAAATTCATTGCCATGGCTGCTGCCAGCGGGTCAAGTCCGGCTTTCAGAGCGAAAGGAAGTACAATTGCGCCGATTAAGGCCACAGATGGAGAGGGCCAGAGAAAGAGGGAAAAAGTCAACATGGTAAAGCCCAGAATCCACCAGGTAACAGAAGGCGATTTCATAACTTTAGCCATGGGAATCATCATAATGTAGTCGCTGCCTAAATCCTTTAAGCATTTTGACAGAGCGGTAATTAAGGCGATGGTTGCAATAATTTCCGTAAACTCCTTTGCTGCGAACACAATGGCTTTGAATACGGTCATAATCCCGCCGGTTACAGATCCAAGTCCAACAAAGCCGATGAGGAACAAAAAGGCGATGCAGACATAAGGAGTATCCCGCCGTAAAATCATGACTGTGAGTATGGTAAGAACGCCTGTCAGATAAAGATAGTGCATGGGCGTAAGCACCAGATTGGTATCTAACATAGAAATCACTCCCGGGGAATAATATAATCTATTGTATGAAGGAGGGGAACGGCCAGTGTGATTTTTTAAGAGGAACTTGAATTTTTCAGCCCGGCCTTTTATACTGGATTTTATAAAGGAGAAATCTTATGCAGATTATTTCGGTTCATATTAAGAATTTTAAGTCCATTGAGAACATGGAGATCACTGATATTGAAAATGCCCTGATTCTGGTAGGAAAGAACAATACAGGCAAAACAGGAATTTTAGATGCCATAAGAGCTGCCGCCAATGCCTATGAGGTAACAAAAGAGGACTTTAATGAGAAAAAACAGAAAATCGAGATTATCATGACTCTGGCGATCACCCAGGATGATCTGGAATTATTTCACCGTGCGGGAATTGTCAGCCAGTATAAACGGTTTGAGACCTGGCTTCATGATTTTACGGCAAAGCTTCCTTCTTACCAGGAGGGAAAACTGTCCTTTACTTATCAGGCCAGCTGGAACGGAGAAACCAGGTTCTTTGACGGTTATCATAAAAATAACCGGTATATCAAAGAGGTCATGCCCAGACTGTACTACATTGACTCCCAGAGAGAATTAAATCAGTTTCAGAATGATCTCCTGCTTTTTCAGGAAGATGACCAGCTGTCCAGGTTAAGAAATCATGTCTGTATATTTGACAGCGCCAGAGCGTGCTGCCAGTGCTTTCAGTGTATCGGGCTGATCAACCAGAAGAAGCCGGAGGAGTTAGCGGTGTATGAGACTGCAAAGCTTCTGGAATATAAGATGTATCAGCTGAATTTAAATGATTTTGCCGCCAGAGTCAACGAAAATTATAAAAAGAACGGAGGATATGAAGAAATCCGGTTCTCCCTGATCTGCGACCCCAACGAGATGTTTAAGGTTACGGCGGAGACCTATCATGAGGAGCGGGGGAAGACAAACCCCATCAGTAATTTAAGCAACGGCATGAGAAGTTTATACATGTTGTCCCTTCTGGAAGCATATACAGAGGATGGGAAGAGAATTCCCAATATTATCATTGTGGAGGATCCGGAGATATTTCTCCATCCCCAGCTTCAGAAAACTTCCAGTGAGATCCTGTACCGTCTGTCAAAAAAGAACCAGGTTATTTTCACCACCCATTCCCCCAATATGCTGTTTAATTTCACCAGACGGCAGATCCGCCAGGTGGTTCTTGACCGGGGAGGGTATTCGGTTGTAAAGGAGAAGACGGATATCGATGTAATTCTTGATGATCTGGGGTACGGTGCCATAGATCTTTTGGGGGTAAGCTTTGTATTTATTGTGGAAGGAAAGCAGGATAAAAGCAGACTGCCTCTTTTGCTTGAGAAGTATTATTCAGAGATTTATGACAAGGAAGGAAACTTATCAAGAATTTCCATCATTACCACAAACAGCTGCACCAATATCAAAACCTATGCCAATTTAAAGTATATGAATCAGGTTTATTTACGGGATCAGTTTTTAATGATCCGGGATGGGGACGGAAGAGACCCGGAAGAACTGGCAGGAGAATTGTGCAGGTACTACGATGAGAGGGGGAGGGACGAGATTGACCGGCTGCCTAAGGTGACCAGAAGGAATGTGCTCATTTTAAAATATTATTCTTTTGAAAATTACTTTTTTAATCCCAAAATCATGGAACAGCTGGGGATTGTGGAAAGCGAGGAATCATTTTACCGGATACTGTTCCAAAAATGGAATGAGTATCTTCACCGGTTAAAGAGCGGAAAACAGTTTCTGGAGGCAGTGGGAAAAAACATGGAAAGCCCGGAGGAATTAAAGGAGCATATGGAGGAATTCAAAATATATATGCGCGGCCACAATCTGTTTGACATCTTCTACGGGCCTTATAAAAAACAGGAAGGAGAAATTTTAAGAAAGTATATTGATCTGGCTCCCAGAGAAGATTTCAAAGATATACTGGATGCCACGGACCGGTTTGTATATTTTGAAAACAGAAAAATGGAAAATTAAAAAAGGCAAGAAAGTGCTATTACTTGGACAAATAAAAGCACGCTTTTTTTCGGCATGTATATTATAATTGGGGTAAGTGATTTTACCAGGAGGTATGAGGATGAATTATCTGATAGGGATTGATGTGGGAACATCTGCAACGAAGACCGTTCTGTTTGATGAGAAAGGACAGGTAGTGGCTTCTGCTTCCAGAGAGTATCCTCTTTATCAGCCGGATAACGGCTGGGCGGAGCAAAAACCGGAGGACTGGCGGGATGCGGTTCTGGAGACGATTTCCCAGGTAGTAAAGGAATCCAAAGTTTCAAAGGATGAGGTAAAGGGGATAGGTTTATCAGGCCAGATGCATGGCCTGGTTATGCTGGATGAGAAGAATGAGGTGATTCGCCCCTCTATTATCTGGTGTGACCAGAGAACTGGTGCAGAGGTAGAGGATATGCTTTCCATCATGCCGAGAGAGCGGTGGATTGAAATTACGGCAAACCCGCCGTTAACCGGCTGGACAGCAGCCAAGATTTTATGGGTTAAGAAGAATGAGCCGGAGAATTACAGCCGGTGCAGACATATTCTTCTGCCCAAAGACTACATAAGGTTTGTTCTGACAGGAAACTATGCCACAGAGGTATCCGATGCCAGCGGCATGCAGCTTCTTGATGTTCCGGGAAGATGCTGGTCAGAGGAAGTGCTTGAAAAGCTGGATATCGACCCCGCGCTTTTGGGAAAGGTTTATGAATCCTGTGAAGTGACCGGTACGGTACTTCCTGAGATTGCCGAGCGGACAGGTTTGTCTGACGGGACAAAGGTAGTAGGCGGTGCCGGAGACAACGCAGCAGCAGCTGTAGGAACGGGAGTTGTAAAGGATGGAACTGCATTTACGACGATCGGAACCTCCGGCGTGGTATTTGCCCACAGCAGCCAGGTTACCATTGATCCAAAGGGAAGAGTTCATACCTGCTGCTGCGCGGTTCCAGGTGCGTGGCATGTGATGGGCGTTACCCAGGGAGCCGGACTTTCCTTAAAGTGGTTCAAGGATCAGTTCTGCGGGGATTATGTGAAAGAAGCAGAGAAAGAGAAGATTGATGTCTATGACATCATCAATAAAGAAGTGGCGAAGGTAGAAGCGGGAAGCGGAAGGCTTTTATATCTTCCTTATCTGATGGGAGAGAGAACTCCCCATCTTGATCCTGACTGCAGAGGAGTATTTTTCGGACTTTCTGCCATACACACAAGAGCGCATATGCTGCGTGCCGTGATGGAGGGAGTTTCCTATTCCTTAAGCGACTGCAATGACATCTTAAAAGAGATGGGAATTCTTGTGGATCAGATGATGGCATGCGGAGGCGGAGGGAAAAGCCCGGTATGGCGCCAGATGCTTGCAGATATGTATCAGTGCGGTGTAAAAACAGTGGCCCAGACGGAAGGACCTGCGTTAGGTGTGGCAATTCTTGCAGGAGTGGGCTGCGGATTATATGAAAGTGTGGAGTCTGCCTGTGAAGCGTTGATTTACGAAGACAAGTCCACGGAGCCTGATGCAGAAAAAGCAGAGAAGTATGAGAACTATCACCAGCTTTACAAGAAACTTTATGAGGATTTAAAAGGCAGTTATAAGATACTGTCAGGTTTATAAATCACAGGTTTACCAACAGGAAGAAAGCAGGAGGATGAGAACATGCGTTTTTTTATTGACACGGCAAATGTAGAGGAAATCAGAATGGCAGATGAGATGGGAATTATATGCGGAGTAACCACAAATCCATCTCTCATTGCAAAGGAAGGGCGTATTTTTAAAGAAGTAATTGGGGAAATTGCTTCTATCGTAGATGGTCCCATAAGCGGGGAAGTGAAAGCAACCACTACCGATGCAAAGGGCATGATCGAAGAAGGAAGGGAGATTGCGGCAATCCATCCAAATATGGTCGTAAAGATCCCCATGACTCCGGAGGGGTTAAAGGCTGTTAAGGTTCTTCATTCCGAAGGTATCAAAACCAATGTAACCCTTGTATTTTCTTCTGCTCAGGCACTTCTGGCTGCAAGAGCAGGTGCAACTTACGTATCACCATTTCTCGGACGTCTGGATGATATTTCCATGCCGGGAATTGATTTAATAAACGATATCATGGAGATTTTCCAGATTCATGGAATTGAGACAGAGATTATAGCTGCCAGTGTGCGCAACCCTATTCATGTAATTGACTGTGCAAAGGCTGGTGCAGATATTGCTACCGTACCTTATAAGGTGCTTCTGCAGATGACGGCCCATCCATTGACAGACCAGGGAATTGAGAAGTTCAAAAAGGATTATCTGGCAGTATTCGGAGAATAGAGAAAAAGAGAGGGATTATCATGGGAATTGAGATAAAACCGGTAACAGATCCTGCTTTTGGTGCTTATGGAAAGATCGTGACGGGTTATGAAATTGGAGATCTTTTAAAAAAGATGGAGGAAACTCCGCTCCCGGAGGATGTGATATACGTTGCCTCAGTGCAGGAACTGGAAGAACTTTCCGTAAGCAAAGAGATGGAGAAGAATTTATACGGACAGATGCCGATACAGGTGGGTTTTTGCAACGGTCATAATAAAAAATTAAATGCTGCAGAGTATCACAGGAATTCCGAAATTAACATTGCTGCCACTGATCTGGTGCTGATTCTGGGAAAGCAGCAGGATATTACCCCGGAATACACCTATGATTCAGGCAATATGGAGGCATTTCTTATTCCCAGGGGGACAGTAGTGGAGGTTTATGCCACAACACTTCATTATGCACCGTGCCATACGCAGGAAGGCGGTTTCCGTTGTGTGGTCATTCTTCCCCAGGGAACCAATACTGATTTAACACCGCTTGATAAGACGGTGAATAAAGAAGATAAGCTGCTGTTTGCAAAGAATAAGTGGCTGATCGGACATGAGGAGGGCGGTCTCCCAAAAGAAGCCTATATTGGTATTACAGGAGAAAATCTTTCTATTTAAAGAATATTAAAGTATGATGAGGCGAAAAGAAACGCCTCAGGATAACAGGAGGAGTCATAATATGTATAATATCCCGGAATTAAAAGTAGGTATCGTTGCAGTCAGCAGAGACTGTTTCCCAGAAACATTATCAGTAAATAGAAGAAAAGCTCTGATCAAAGCTTATGAAACAAAATATGATGCAGCTAATATCTATGAGTGCCCGGTATGTATTGTAGAGAGCGAGATACATATGGTGCAGGCGTTAGAAGATGTTAAAAATGCAGGCTGCAATGCGCTGGTCGTTTATCTTGGAAACTTTGGTCCTGAGATTTCCGAAACCCTTCTTGCAAAGCATTTTGACGGACCGGTTATGTTTATCGCCGCTGCAGAAGAAAGCGGAGACAGTTTAACCCAGGGCAGAGGAGATGCCTACTGCGGAATGTTAAACGCAAGCTATAACTTAAAGCTGAGAAACATTAAGGCATATATCCCGGAATATCCTGTTGGAACAGCGGAAGAATGTGCGGATATGATAGAAGAATTCCTTCCGATTGCCAGATCTTTAGTAGGACTTTCCAGCTTAAAGATCATCAGCTTCGGACCACGCCCATTAAACTTCCTGGCATGCAACGCACCTATTAAGCAGCTTTATAATTTAGGCGTTGAGATTGAAGAAAACTCAGAGCTTGATTTATTTGAAGCATTTAATAAGCATGCAGGAGATCCCAGAATTCCTGATGTAGTAAAAGATATGGAAGCAGAACTGGGAGAAGGAAATAAAAAACCGGAAATTCTTCCAAAACTTGCTCAGTACGAGTTAACGTTACTGGACTGGGTAGAGCAGCACAGAGGATATCGTAAGTATGTTGCCATTGCCGGAAAATGCTGGCCGGCATTCCAGACCCAGTTTGGGTTTGTTCCCTGCTATGTAAACAGCCGTTTAACCGGAATGGGCATTCCTGTATCCTGTGAAGTTGATATTTACGGAGCACTCAGTGAATTTATCGGTACCTGTGTGAGCTTAGATGCCGTAACCCTTCTTGATATTAACAATACAGTTCCGGATGATATGTATGAAGGCGATATTAAAGGAAAGCACAATTATACTCACCAGGATACTTTTATGGGATTCCACTGCGGAAATACCTGTTCCAAAAAGCTTTCATCATGCTCTATGAAATATCAGATGATTATGGCTAGAGCGCTTCCGGAAGAAGTAACCCAGGGAACTCTGGAGGGAGATATTCTTCCAGGAGATATCACATTCTTCCGTTTACAGAGCACAGCAGATAACATTCTCCGGGCTTATGTAGCTCAGGGTGAAGTGCTTCCTGTAGCAACCCGTTCCTTCGGTTCCATCGGAATTTTTGCTATTCCGGAGATGGGAAGATTCTACCGTCATGTGCTGATTGAAAAGAATTTCCCGCATCACGGAGCTGTTGCTTTCGGACATTACGGAAAAGCTTTATTTGAAATATTTAAATATCTTGGAGTGGAAGAAATTGGCTTTAACCAGCCAAAAGGAATGCTTTACAAGACAGAAAATCCTTTTTCTTTCTAATCAGTCAGGAAAGATTTAATTGTAATAGAGAATAAAATAATACAGGAGGAAAGCCATCCATTTTGGATAGGACTTTCCTCCTTTTTATGATTCTTTCAGCAAAGAAGTCAGTTGTATCGCAATCCTTTTAGTAAACATACAATATTAATAGGCGTATTTCTATGGAACGCCTGATTGATACGATTGGAGGATTCTTTATGGCTAACAATGCTCTTCAAATAGAATTAAATACATCCACAAGTGTAGCTTCTGGTGCAAATGTACTTTTTGATACAATTGTTTATTCGTTTGGTAACATCACTTACAATGCAGCTACTGGAGTAATTACTTTTTTGGAGACCGGAAGATATGTAATCGACTGGTGGCTGGCGACTCAGTCATCTCAGTCAACAAATGGGGCGTCTTTTGCATTATCTTCTTCTCAGGGAGATTTACTGGAAGGCAGTTCACCAATAAAAACGGGAGAGGTATTTGGTGTTAGTATTATAGATGTGGTTTCTGCCCCTGTTACGGTTTCTCTTGTGAATATCAGTAATGCTACGGTATTCTTTTCCTTAGTTGTTCCGTTGAAGGGAACTTTAGTAGTAGTACAGGACGATATTGTTGGAGTAGGGCCGACAGGTGATACCGGTCCAACGGGCCCAACGGGAGCAACCGGCCCAACAGGTCCAACAGGAGCAACGGGCCCAGCGGGAGAAACGGGTCCAACAGGAGCAACTGGCCCAACGGGAGCAACCGGTCCGACAAGTCCGACAGGTCCGACGGGAGCAACCGGCCCAACGGGTCCAACAGGCCCGACAGGAGCCACCGGTCTGACAGGTCCGACGGGAGATACGGGCCCAATAGGCCCGACAGGAGCCACCGGTCCAACGGGTCCAACAGGTCCAACAGGTCCAACAGGAAATACCGGTCCAACAGGCCCGACAGGAGCTACCGGTCCAACAGGTCCGACGGGAGATACAGGCCCAGCAGGCCCGACAGGAGCCACCGGTCCAACGGGTCCAAC
>NZ_QOHO01000032.1 GCF_003432035.1 Lacrimispora amygdalina | reverse complement strand
CTATGAATATTGATTTATCACATTTACTTATGGATTTTGTAATTGTTTATATATGTGTTTTTGTTGGGGTAAAGATTTTTGACTTTATAAAAAAAGCAATTGACCGAATTTCAAATAATTATCATTATAAAAATAAGTAGCCTGAACCCATTTATTATCAAAAGATTGACCGGGATTTAGTAAGAAATCCAAGTTTTGGGCTAACGGATTCTCAAGTATTTTAAACAGTAAACCATCCAAATTACATTTCCAAGTATCTGAAGCGGTTCTAAAATGTAGGACAGTTCCTTTTCAGTCCGCAGTTTGCTTACCCTGGCACCTATAGCGGCAAGAAAGCGTACGATAAAGTACTAGAAATAATTCTTTTTTCTTTCGGCCTCTCTTTAAAGTTCTCATAATCTTCATTTAAAATAATTTTTTCCAGAAAAGTTTTCTGCTGCACTTTTACAGACGGGAGATGGTAGGATGACAACAAAATGGAATAAGCTTCTTTGGATCCAGTCCGTAAAGCGCGGTGAATTTTTTCAGCTGACCGCGTATTCCGTCCACTGACTTGGTTCATCCTGCCCCAGCCATTTAAGCGCTTCCACGCGCAGGCTTTTAGGGAAGTGCCCAGCAGGCAATGATTGGCTATAATATGGCAGCGGCTCAGCAAAAAACGCTGCAGACGATGAAGGATATGTATGAAAAGCTATATTCTGCCACAGTCTCGATGCAAAGTTTGGGAATGGCCACAGATGCAGATGTGAAGGCTGCTGAAAAAAATTACCTGGCAGCAGAAAGTTCTTTCACCAGCCTTGATAATACCGTGGTAAGCCTAGGGGCAACATTAAAGCTTCTGACTGGCTGGACAGGGGAAAGCACACCGCAGATACAGAAGGTTCCGTCAGTTGATCTTAGTAAGATTGAGAAATTAAATCTGCAGGAGGATACGGCAGCGGCAATCCGCAATAATTACATGCTGATTGAAGAGCGTCATAGAAAAACGGATAGAAGCACTACCAGAGTGAAATCAAAGTTCCGAAATGAAGATCAGATAAAACAGAATCTGTCAATAAAAATGGAGCAGATGTATCAGGAGATTATGGAAAAGAAGAAAAACTATGAGGCCTCGATCACGGCATATGACCAGGCTGTTATTATAAAAAATGCAGCCGAGATTCAGATGCACAACGGTTCCATCAGTCAGATCCAGTATTTGGGACAAATGCTTTCTTACTATCAGGCGGAGGGGGATAAGACAAATGCAGATTTATCCCTGCGTCAGACAATGGAGCTGTATTACTGGGCCATGGAGGGATTGCTGGATTTTTAAACTCAGATGATTTGGCTTGGATTTTGCATCATGGTATGTGATTGACTTAAACGGTTAAACAGTCATTTTGACAGTAAAACAGAGGAGGGAAAACAGATTCGTTTTCCCTCCATAATAATTATTCTTTTAATCTCTCATTGCTTTTTCGTAATTATTCGATACTTCCTTCCAGTTTACCACATCGAAGAATGCTTTAATGTAGTCAGCCCTTAAATTCTTATACTTAAGATAATAGGCATGTTCCCAGACGTCTATTCCAAGTATGGGGACTTTACCTCCTTCTTCCATCAGCGGATTATCCTGATTGGGACTTGATGAAAGATACAGTTTACCGCTCTTGTCAGCAGAGAGCCATCCCCAGCCAGATCCAAACTGCCCGGCTGCCAGTGCACTTAACTGCACCTTAAACTGTGAAAAGCTTCCAAAAGCGTCATTTAGAGCTGCTTTCAGAGGACCTTCCGGCTCACCGCCTCCGTCAGGACTCATAGTGGAGAAATATAAGTTGTGATTATAAAAGCCGCCTCCATTATTCCTGATCGTTTTTCTCAATGCTTCATCCGGAATCTGATCGAGAGAGGAGAGAAGGGAAACAATGTCCATATTCTCAACTCCGGCAATCTGTGCCGCATCATTTAAGTTCTTTGTATAAGCTGCATGGTGCTTGGAATAGTGTGTTTCCATTGTAAGGGCATCGATATGGGGTTCTAAAGCTTCATATTTATAAGGTAATATAATTTGTTCAAACATAGCGGTTCTCCTTTCGGGTTCTCATTTATATTTAAGTATAATATTTGTATTATGGTTAGTTAATACTAACTAACTTGTAACTTGATTATATCATATATTTCCACTATGTCAATAGATTTATCTGACATTTTTAAAAATCTTTATTTAAAGACAAATAAAAATGCCGATGAACGAATTTAATCGCTCATCGGCATCTGTCACAGACGTTCCGGTGATAGGAATCGTAACCTGGTTTAATGATTGTTCTTTTTAAACCTGTCCCAAAAAGATTTCTTCTTTGGCGCCGGAGGAACTGCTTTGCCGCGTAGGCTTTTGATTTCGGTTATGTAGATACCGCTAATCACAACCTTTGCTTCTGTCTTAACAGGAAGCACGTCGAAAACCTTTGCGTCTGCAATTAATGTCATCACCTTTGGTCCGACCTTTGCTTTTACGATCGGCAGCTTTGTACGGCGCATGTACTTTGGTGTTTGTTCATACACGATCTTTGGGAGCCCGGCATCCTTTAGCCTCATCTTTTTCTTATCAATCACAAGCATGGAAACGGTTTGTGCCGCAGCTTCCAGTGCCTGCTGCTGTTCTACCTGACGCTTTTCCAGCTTTCTTCCAAGAAAGTAAAGGACTGCCAGAGCTATCACTACGATGAAAAGAATCACTAATAATACGTTTAAAAATGTGCTCACCGGGAATACCTCCAATAGTTCATATTGTAAATTGGGCCTATCTGCAATAGTATAACACATTTTACTGGGAAATACAAGTAAAAAATGCTTGACACCTTGACAGCACTATGATATTATGGAATGTGCACTATTGTGGCTTTGTGTGCCTTAATGGGACATTTATGCCCAAAACAGAAATGAATAGAAAGAAAACAGGGGTGAAACGTCAATGGAGAAAAGCAGAATGCGTCCGGTCCCGGCCGGTAAGAGCCTGAGAATGAGTTTCTCAAGACAAAAAGAAGTGCTTGAGATGCCAAACCTGATTGAGATTCAGAAGAATTCCTATCAGTGGTTCCTTGATGAAGGATTGAAGGAAGTCTTTGAAGACATCTCTCCAATTGCAGACTTTGCTGGACACTTAAGTCTTGAGTTTGTCGATTTTACATTATGTAAGGATGACATCAAGTACACAATAGAAGAATGCAAAGAACGAGATGCAACTTACGCAGCTCCTTTAAAGGTAAAAGTAAGGCTTTGCAATAAAGATAAAGATGAAATTAATGAACATGAGATCTTCATGGGTGATCTTCCGCTTATGACAGATACCGGTTCCTTCGTGATTAACGGTGCCGAACGAGTTATTGTTAGCCAGCTGGTACGTTCCCCAGGTATATATTATGGTATCGAACACGACAAGGTAGGTAAGGAATTATATGCATGTACGGTAATTCCAAACCGTGGTGCATGGCTGGAGTATGAGACTGACTCCAATGACATCTTCTACGTACGTGTGGACAGAACCAGAAAGGTTCCGGTAACTGTTCTGATCCGTGCTCTTGGTTTTGGCACCAATGCAGAGATCATTGAACTGTTTGGTGAGGAACCCAAATTACTGGCCAGTTTTGGTAAAGATACTTCTGATAATTACCAGGACGGCTTATTGGAATTATATAAGAAGATCCGCCCAGGTGAACCTTTATCTGTTGATAGTGCTGAAAGTTTGTTAAATAGTATGTTCTTCGACCCAAGACGGTACGATCTGGCCAAAGTCGGACGATATAAATTCAATAAAAAGCTTCATTTTAAAAACCGTATAACCGGTCATGTTCTGGCTGAGAATGTGGTGGATACCACAACCGGCGAAATCTTAGCTGAGGCTGGAACGACTGTAGACAAGCAGCTTGCGACAGACATCCAGAATGCAGCTGTTCCTTTCGTGTGGCTGGAAGGCGTGGAGCGCAAACAGAAGGTTCTTTCCAACTTAATGGTTGACTTGTCAGCCCATGTGAAATTTGATCCAAAGGATGCCGGGATTACAGAATTAGTATTCTATCCTGCTCTTGAAAAAATTCTGTCAGAAGTTGGAATCGGCGATGAAGAAGCATTAAAGAAGGCTCTTCACAGACATGTGAATGAACTGATTCCCAAGCATATAACAAAAGAAGATATTCTTGCTTCCATCAACTATAACATGCATCTGGAAGAAGAAGTCGGAAACGCGGATGATATCGATCATCTGGGCAACAGAAGAATCCGTGCGGTAGGAGAACTGCTGCAGAATCAGTACCGGATCGGTCTGTCCAGAATGGAGCGTGTAGTCCGCGAACGTATGACAACACAGGATATGGATGGCATTACACCCCAGTCTCTGATTAATATTAAGCCGGTTACTGCGGCTGTTAAGGAATTCTTCGGCAGTTCCCAGCTGTCCCAGTTCATGGACCAGAATAACCCGCTTGCTGAGCTTACACATAAGAGACGTTTATCCGCCCTGGGACCTGGTGGTCTTTCCAGAGACCGTGCCGGATTTGAGGTTCGAGATGTTCACTATACCCATTACGGACGTATGTGCCCGATTGAGACACCGGAAGGTCCTAACATCGGTCTGATCAACTCCCTCGCTACCTATGCGAGAGTAAATCAGTATGGTTTTGTTGAGGCGCCTTACCGCGTGGTAGATAAAACCGATGCAAACAATCCGGTAGTTACCGATGAGGTTGTTTACTTAACAGCAGATGAAGAGGATAACTTTGTTGTTGCTCAGGCGAATGAACCTCTTGATGAAGACGGTCACTTCATTCATAAGAATATTTCCGGTCGTTTCCGTGAGGAGACATCCGAATTCCAGAGAAAGAATATTGATTTAATGGACGTTTCTCCGAAGATGGTATTCTCCGTTGCGACAGCCATGATCCCCTTCCTGGAAAACGATGATGCGAACCGTGCGCTCATGGGATCAAACATGCAGCGTCAGGCCGTTCCGTTACTCACAACCGACGCTCCTGTTGTAGGAACAGGTATGGAAGCGAAAGCTGCCGTTGACTCCGGCGTGTGTGTGGTTGCAAGAAACTCCGGTGTGGTAGAGCGTTCCGCTTCCAACGAAATCATTATCAAAAGAGATTCCGACGGCGGAAAGGATGTTTACCGTTTAACCAAGTTTAAGAGAAGCAACCAGTCCAACTGCTATAACCAGAAGCCAATCGTATTTAAGAATAATCATGTGGCCAAGGGAGACGTAATTGCTGACGGTCCTTCTACACAAAAAGGTGAGATCGCTCTCGGCAAGAATCCGCTGATCGGATTCATGACCTGGGAAGGTTATAACTACGAGGATGCGGTTCTCTTAAGTGAGAGACTGGTACAGGAAGATGTTTATACTTCTGTCCATATCGAGGAATACGAGGCAGAAGCCCGTGATACCAAGTTAGGACCGGAAGAAATCACCCGTGATGTTCCTGGCGTCGGCGAGGATGCGTTAAAGGATTTGGACGAAAGAGGAATCATCCGCATCGGTGCGGAAGTCCGTGCAGGAGATATCCTTGTTGGTAAGGTGACTCCAAAGGGAGAGACTGAACTGACAGCAGAAGAGAGACTTTTACGTGCTATCTTCGGTGAGAAGGCAAGAGAAGTACGTGATACTTCCTTAAAGGTACCCCACGGTGCTTACGGTATTATCGTTGATGCAAAAGTGTTTACCAGAGAAAATGGTGACGAGCTTTCGCCGGGTGTGAACCAGACAGTCCGCATTTACATCGCGCAGAAGAGAAAAATTTCTGTTGGTGATAAGATGGCTGGACGTCATGGCAACAAGGGTGTTGTTTCCCGCGTCCTTCCGGTAGAAGATATGCCATTCCTGCCAAACGGCCGTCCTCTTGATATTGTATTAAACCCACTGGGCGTGCCTTCCCGTATGAACATCGGTCAGGTGCTGGAGATCCACTTAAGCCTTGCTGCAAGAGCACTTGGATTTAACGTATCCACACCGGTATTTGACGGAGCAAACGAGATTGATATTATGGATACCCTGGATGTAGCCAACGACTACGTGAATATGGAGTGGGAAGACTTCCAGGAAAAATATAAAGATACCTTAAGACCTGATGTAATTGAATATCTGGGAGAACATTTAGAGCATAGAGGCTTGTGGAAGGGTGTTCCTCTCAGCAGAGACGGAAAAGTCCGCCTCCGTGACGGACGGACCGGAGAATACTTTGACAGTGCGGTTACAATCGGACACATGCATTATCTGAAACTGCACCATCTGGTTGATGATAAGATCCATGCCCGTTCTACCGGACCATACTCACTGGTTACACAGCAGCCTCTGGGCGGTAAAGCCCAGTTCGGCGGCCAGCGTTTCGGAGAGATGGAGGTTTGGGCCCTGGAGGCTTATGGTGCTTCCTATACACTGCAGGAGATCATGACAGTGAAATCCGATGACGTGGTAGGACGTGTGAAGACCTATGAAGCCATCATTAAAGGTGAAAATATTCCTGAGCCTGGAATTCCGGAATCTTTCAAGGTATTGTTAAAGGAACTTCAGTCACTGGCCCTTGATGTAAGAGTGCTGCGTGACGATAATACGGAGGTTCAGATTGCTGAAAGCATGGATTATGAAGAAACTGATTTAAGATCCATCATTGAAGGCGACAAGCATTACCATGACGAGGAATCCTTTGGTGACTACGGTTATCAGAAACAGGAATTCAAGGATGATGAACTGGTAAATGTTGATGAAGAAGAGGATGCGGACGGTATCGACGATTCTTTTGAGGATTTCGATGACGTAGAATTTGACGATTCAGACGAAGAATAATAGAAGGGAGAACCGCTCATGCCTGAAAATAATGAAACTTACCACCCGATGACATTTGATGCCATAAAGATCGGTCTGGCATCTCCGGAGAAAATTCTGGAATGGTCCCATGGCGAGGTAAAAAAGCCTGAGACAATTAACTACAGAACATTAAAACCGGAAAAAGACGGTTTGTTCTGTGAACGGATTTTCGGACCGAGCAAGGACTGGGAATGTCATTGCGGCAAATATAAAAAGATCCGGTATAAAGGTGTTATCTGTGACCGGTGCGGGGTTGAAGTAACAAAAGCCAGCGTCAGAAGAGAGCGTATGGGTCATATCCAGCTCGCTGCCCCTGTTTCCCATATCTGGTATTTTAAAGGAATACCAAGCCGTATGGGTCTGATCCTTGATATTTCCCCCAGAACACTGGAAAAGGTGCTGTATTTTGCCTCTTATGTTGTTCTGGATGCGGGAAATACAGGCCTTCAGTATAAGCAGGTTTTATCAGAGAAAGAATACCGGGAAGAAGTGGATAAGTACGGTTATGGTTCTTTCCGCGTGGGAATGGGTGCTGAAGCTATTTTAGAACTCCTTCACTCCATAGATCTTGAAAAGGATTCTGCGGATTTAAAGAAGGGCTTAAAGGACTCAACCGGACAGAAGCGTGCCAGAATTATCAAGAGACTGGAAGTTGTGGAAGCATTCCGCAACTCCGGTAACTTACCGGAGTGGATGATCATGACAGTTGTTCCTGTTATTCCTCCGGATATCCGTCCTATGGTACAGCTGGACGGCGGCCGTTTCGCCACTTCCGACTTAAATGATTTGTACAGAAGAATTATTAACCGTAATAACCGTCTGGCCCGTCTTTTAGAGCTTGGCGCTCCGGACATCATTGTCCGCAATGAAAAGCGTATGCTTCAGGAAGCGGTTGATGCATTGATCGACAACGGCAGACGGGGAAGACCGGTAACCGGACCAGGAAACCGTGCCTTAAAGTCTTTATCTGATATGTTAAAGGGTAAACAGGGACGTTTCCGCCAGAACCTTTTGGGTAAGCGTGTTGACTACTCCGGACGTTCCGTTATCGTAGTAGGACCGGAACTTAAGATCTACCAGTGCGGACTTCCAAAAGAGATGGCGATTGAATTATTCAAACCTTTCGTTATGAAAGAGCTTGTTTCCAATGGTACAGCACACAATATTAAAAATGCTAAGAAGATGGTGGAACGTCTTCAGACAGAGGTATGGGATGTCTTAGAGGATGTAATCAAAGAGCATCCGGTTATGTTAAACCGTGCGCCTACCCTTCACAGACTTGGAATCCAGGCGTTTGAGCCGATTCTGGTGGAAGGTAAGGCAATTAAGCTTCATCCTCTAGTTTGTACCGCATTTAATGCTGACTTCGATGGTGACCAGATGGCGGTTCATCTGCCTCTTTCCGTTGAAGCCCAGGCAGAGTGCCGTTTCCTTCTGCTCTCTCCCAATAACTTGCTGAAGCCTTCCGACGGTGGTCCTGTTGCGGTGCCATCTCAGGATATGGTCCTTGGTATCTATTATCTGACACAGGAAAGACCTGGTGCCAAGGGAGAAGGAATGGTTTTCAAGAGTATAAACGAAGCAATTCTTGCTTATGAAAACCAGGCGGTTACCCTTCATTCCAGAATCAAGGCAAGAGTTACCAAGAAGATGCCTGATGGTACGATTAAGACAGGCGTGGTGGAATCCACAGTGGGACGTTTTATTTTCAATGAAATTGTTCCTCAGGATTTAGGCTTCGTTGACCGTTCCGTTCCAGGTAATGAGCTTGTTGTAGAGGTTGACTTCCACGTAGGAAAGAAGCAGCTGAAACAGATTCTTGAAAAAGTAATTAATGTTCACGGAGCTGTTCAGACAGCTGAAACATTAGATGATATTAAGGCAATCGGTTATAAGTATTCTACGAGAGCGGCTATGACCGTATCCATTTCCGACATGACCGTGCCGGAGAGCAAGCCGAAGCTGATCGCAGATGCGCAGGCGACGGTTGACCAGATTGCAAAGAACTTCCGCCGTGGTCTTATCACAGAGGAAGAGCGTTATAAAGAAGTAATTGACACCTGGAAATCGACTGATGATCAGCTGACTCATGACCTGCTGACAGGCCTTGATAAGTACAACAACATCTACATGATGGCCGATTCCGGAGCCCGTGGTTCTGATAAACAGATCAAGCAGCTGGCAGGTATGCGTGGACTTATGGCAGATACAACCGGTCACACCATTGAGCTTCCCATTAAGTCTAACTTCCGTGAAGGTCTTGACGTATTGGAGTACTTTATCTCTGCTCACGGAGCCCGTAAGGGACTTTCTGATACAGCGCTTCGAACTGCCGACTCCGGTTATTTAACCAGACGTCTGGTAGACGTATCCCAGGATATGATTATCCGGGAAATCGACTGCTGTGAGGGTAAGGATATTCCATTTATGGAGATTAAGGCATTTACCGATGGTCAGGAAACGATTGAAAGCCTGGAAGAGCGTATTACAGGAAGATTTATTGCAGAAACCATTACTGATCCGGATACAGGTGAAGTGATAGTAAAAGCAAATCATATGTGTACTCCAAAGCGTGCTGCAGCTGTTATGAAAGTACTCAATAAGCTGGGACGTGATTCAATTAAGATCCGCAACGTTCTTACCTGTAAATCCCATATGGGTGTCTGCGCAAAATGTTACGGAGCCAACATGGCAACCGGACAGCCGGTTCAGGTAGGTGAGGCAGTCGGTATTATTGCAGCTCAGTCCATCGGAGAGCCTGGTACACAGCTGACCATGCGTACGTTCCATACCGGCGGTGTTGCCGGTGGCGATATTACACAGGGTCTTCCCCGTGTCGAGGAGCTTTTTGAGGCACGTAAGCCAAAGGGTCTTGCAATCATTGCAGAATTCAGCGGTGTTGTTGCCATAAAAGATACGAAAAAGAAACGTGAAATTATCATTACTGAGAATGAGACAGGTAATTCTAAGACCTATCTGATCCCTTATGGTTCCAGAATCAAGGTTCAGGATGGCCAGACGCTGGAGGCCGGTGATGAGCTGACAGAAGGTAGTGTAAATCCTCATGATATCTTAAAGATCAAGGGCGTTCGTGCCGTACAGGATTATATGATCCAGGAAGTACAGCGTGTATACCGTCTGCAGGGTGTTGAGATTAATGATAAACACGTTGAGATGATCGTAAGACAGATGCTTAAGAAGATCAAAATAGAAGAGAGCGGGGACAGTGATGTTCTTCCGGGAACTTCTATGGACGTTCTTGACTATAATGATTTAAATGAAGCGCTTCTTGCAGAGGGCAAAGAGCCGGCAGACGGAAAGCAGGTAATGCTTGGTATCACTAAAGCATCTCTGGCTACCGATTCATTCCTGTCAGCTGCCTCCTTCCAGGAGACTACCAAGGTTCTTACTGAAGCTGCGATCAATGGAAAAGTGGATCATTTAATCGGATTAAAAGAGAACGTTATCATCGGTAAACCGATTCCTGCCGGTACTGGTATGAAACGCTACCGTACCATTAACTTAAGCACAGATGCTGCTTTCGAGGAAGACGATGAGATCCTTTTGACTGAAGATGATGAGATACTGTTATCGGATGACAGTTTTGATGATGCAGAGGAAATTTTAGCCATCAGCGAAGGTGAAATAGAAGAATAAGAATGAAGATGCCCTGACAGGCTATGTCTGTCAGGGCGTTTTTTCTTTTATGGAAAAGACAATAATCTATAATATTTGCATAATTAAACTTGATTTTTTTACTTTTTTTAATGCTATAATCATAAAAAAAGGAGGTTAAAACAATGAGGAAGTTTGAGCGGAAGGCGTTTCCTTATCTGCTGCTTGCTCCTACTTTATTTATATTCGGCCTGTTTTTGTTCTTTCCGGCATTAAACGGGTTGTGGATATCGCTGACAAAGTGGGATGGGGTAAATCCCCAGGTATTTGTGGGGATCAGGAATTATATCAAGCTGTTTTCAGACCGGGGATTCTGGGATTCTTTTCTCCGTACCATATTCTTCACCGGGGTATCAGTTCCTCTGGTGTACGTATCAGCTATGGGACTGGCGCTGCTGCTGTCAGGTGCCAGAAAAGGAAATGATTTCTTTCGGGCTGTATTTTACTGGCCGACGATGATTTCCAGTATTATCGTAGGACTGACCTGGAGATTCCTTCTGGGAGAAGAATTCGGAGTAATCAATTATCTTCTCACTGTTATGGGAAAATCTCCGGTTAAATGGCTGACAGATCAGAATTATTCCATGGGAGTGGTAATTTTTGTAACTGCATGGAGCATGTCCGGTTACTATATGGTCATGTTTATATCCGGCATTAAGGCAATTTCCGAGACCTATTACGAGGCAGCAAGAATTGACGGGGCGGGTTTTTTCCATCAGTTCCGCTACATTACACTGCCGCTATTAAAACCGACCAGTCTTCTGGTCCTGGTTTTATCCACAGTTACCATTATAAAAACATATCCTCTGGTGTATGCGCTGACCCAGGGCGGGCCTGCAGGAGCTACCAAATTTATGGTGCAGACGATTCAGGAAACTGGATTTGAGAAAAACCAGATGGGGTATGCCAGTGCGATGACGATGATCTTATTCGTGCTGCTGGCAATGTTTACCGTGGTACAGTTTAAAGTAAATAAGGGAGGCGAGCAGGATGCAGACTAAAAGCAGAAAATATTTCTTTAACGGGGTAACATGGGCGATTCTGCTGATTTTAGCTTTTTTATTCCTGATGCCAATCCTCTGGGTGATCGGCTCTTCTTTTAAAAGTACAGGAGAACTGTTTTCCTGGCCGCCAAGCCTCATTGGAAAGAATCCTTCCTTATCCAATTATCAGAAGGCATTGGATGAGGGGCATTTCGGCATTTATTTTCTCAATACTGTATTTACCAGTGTTGCTGCCACCTTTCTTACCATTGTGGTGAATGTGATGTCCGGTTATGCCTTTGCAAAATACCGGTTTAAGGGAGATAAAATTTTATTCGGCATCGTGCTGGCAACCCTGATGATTCCGCTGGAAGTCATCATGATTCCCATTTTCAAGGTAATCGTGGCGACCGGTCTTTACAACAGCTTATGGGGATTGATTATTCCAGCTGTTGCGTCGCCGACCGCCGTATTCCTGGTAAGACAGTATTACGTGGGAATTCCTGATGCTTACATGGAAGCAGCAAGAATTGACGGAGCTTCGGAAACCAGCATTTTAACGCGGATTATGCTTCCTCTGGCCAAGCCGGTGATCTCTGTGCTCTGCATTTTTTCCTTTATGTGGAGATGGAATGACTACCTCTGGCCAAAGCTGGTCATCAACAGTAAGGAGCGCTACACCATACAGCTTGCGCTTGCAAATTATTCCGGTGAATACTCGGTTGACTGGAACAGCCTTTTAGCCATGTCAGTGATATCCATGATTCCGGTAATTATTGTGTTTGTAACTCTGCAAAGCCACATCATTGGCGGTATGACATCCGGCGGAGTGAAAGAGTAAATGGGAGGAAAGAAAGCATGAAATACTTGGAATATCCGCTGTTTGCGGAAGGATTTGTCAATCGCTTCCTCATAAGTGAGGTTCATACCCAGGTCCGGGAATTTACCAGATCTACCTTAAACGGCAGGGTGAACGAATGGCTGAAGAAGGGTTTCGCCATTCATGAAAATCCGTGCCGCAGGGAATTTGTTGAGGAACGAAGAAGTGAAGTTCCCGAATATCCTGATTTTGCAGAAATGATAAATGGAGATAAACTGAAACTATACTTTCCATTTGGAAATCCGGGAGTGGATTCATCAGGCTTTTATTACCGTCCCACTTATTTAAGAATGTATGGTTTTACCATGCTCTGGTCTGATGTAAAAGAAACCATAGAGTTTGAACTGGAGACCTGCGGAGGGTTGACAGTCTGGGTTAATGAGCAGCTTATCTGTGACTTCACCCCATTTACCAGAAACATGGTAAAGAAAACAGTGGTTTCCATTCCTCTGCTAAAAGGGGAAAACTCACTGGTTGTGTGTCTTGATGATCTGGCTGAGCGTGATACGGACTACTATTTTCGAATGAAACGGCTGGGAGGAGCAGATTTAAAAATTCTCATCCCTGTTAAAGAAGAGGTAAATGAGAGCATTTTAACAAAAACAGAGCAGATGTTAAACGCAATGAGCTTTGATAAAGAAGCTTATATCAGCGAACTTCTGAAAATGAATCTTAATAATCCGTTTGATACTTCCCTTGACCTGGAGGTTGTTGTAACACCAGGCGAATTTATTGAAAAAATGGAACAATCGTGGAAGCTCATAGAAACCAGAAAATACACCATGAAGCCTGAACAAAAAGGGCTGGAACTGTTCCATACCGATGACATTTCACCGGGATACTATTACTTTACTGTTGTAATTACCTGTCAGGGAATCTCCATAAAGAGAAAAATAGGAAATCAGCTGGTGAGAGAAGAATTTCTTTTAAGTGGAAATGAGGATGGCAGCGTACGCAAAAAACTGGCTGTAGACGCAGTAATCCGTTTTGCACCGGACAATACATATAAGGCGGCAGCTTTGCTTTATAGGAACCGGGAATACCAGCGGGCAGAAACCATTTTGCTGGAAGAGCTGGAGGGCGTCAGAAACAGAAAGGACTGTTCGGATTTTCATTTTATCATCATGATTTATATTTACCGGGTTTTTAACAGCCGTATCTCTGACACATTAAAGGCGGCGTTGGAAGAAGCTATGGTAAATTACAGATACTGGATTGATGAGCCGGGAGACGATGTGATGTGGTTTTTCAGTGAGAACCATGCTCTTTTGTTCCATTGCTGCCAGTATTTAAGCGGATCCTATCTGCCTGAACGCACTTTTATAAACAGCGGCAGGACGGGGGCAGAGGTAAAGGCAAGGGGAGAAGAGCTGCTTCACCAGTGGTTTGACGACTTTTTCCGGGAATTCATTACAGAATGGAATTCCAATGCTTATATTCCTGTGGATGTGCTTGGAATCGGTACTCTTTATAATCTGACTGATGAAGAAAATCCCCTGCACAAAAAAGCGGAAAAGGCACTGGATATGATCTTTTATTCCCTGGCAGTCAATGCCCATAAGGGAGCTGTGATGACAAGTTTTGGCCGCAGCTATGAAAAGGAAATGAAGGGGAACTATAATGCTGGAACTACCTCTCTGCTTTATGTCGCATACAATGCGGGCTACTTAAACAGAGCGTGTATTGGATACATTCCTCTTGTACTTGGAAATTATCAGCCACCAGAGGAGTATAAAAAGTATGCTGTTATAAATGAAGATGAAGAGATGATTTTTCAAAACACCCAGGGATTTGAACATCATGTCAATCTCTATCTTTATAAAAACAGCCGTGCCCTTCTGTCAACAGCAGTAGGCTTTAAACCTTTTAAGAAAGGATATCAGGAGCATATTTTACAGGCTGCTTTAGATGAGACAGCGCAGCTGTTTATCAATCACCCGGGGGAATCATTTCCATATGGAAGCGGAAGACCTAATTTCTGGGCTGGTAACGGAGTGCTTCCGCTGGGCGCACAATTTGAAAATACTGCAATTTTAAGATATCATATAGAGGAAGAAGAGCGGATCGGTTATACTCATGCTTACATTCCCATCAGTGCATTTTCCCGCTATAAGGGCGAGGAAGGGGTAGTGGTGCTGGAAAAGGATGGAGCCTATATTGCCGTAAAGGCCCTTCAGGGGCTCGCCATACAGGAGCACGGACCGAACCAGTTCCGGGAATTTATCAGCCAGGGCAGAGACAATGTCTGGGTGGTGCGGGTAGGATGCCTGGGAGAAGACCAAAGTCTGGACGATATCTTTCTGGCTTTTAAGAATCTTGGTATCACCATGAACGGAAGCAGTACTCTTGTTACCGATGAAAAAGGGACAGAGTATCTTCTTGAGACAGAAAACATATTAAAGGTCAACGGGGAAATTGTCTACCATTACCCGGAAACAGTAGAAGGCACAATCAGATGGAGGAACAGGACGACGTGATAGATTTAAAGACATTGGAAGAAAAGTTAAACCTGGTATCAGAAAAGATGATGGTACTAAGAAATAATGGAATGAAGGAAATATATCCAATCAGCCTGATTGATTTTAACTGCTGGGAATGGCCCCAGGGCGTGGGTATTTTCGGACTTTACAAATATTATGAAGTGAGTCAGAAAAAAGAAATTCTGGATTTTATAACTGACTGGTATGACAATCGGATCAGGGAAGGGATATTGGAGCATAATGTAAATACCACATCTCCCATGCTCACCCTCACTTATCTGTATGAAAAAACCGGCAAGCCGGAATATCTGGAATTTATCAGAGACTGGTCTGACTGGATTATGAAAGACCAAAAACTGATCCGGACAGGAGATGGCTGCTTTCAGCATATGATCACGGGAAGTGCCAATGATCATGAGATACTGATTGATACGCTGTTTATGGCTGTTTTGTTTCTGGCCAGAGCGGGTAAGATTCTTGGAAGGAACGATTATTATGATGAGGCAGACTATCAGATCCTTTCTCATATCAAATATTTGTTAAATAAAGAAGAGGGACTGTTTTACCATGGTTTTAACTTTAAGAGAAATGATAACTACGGTGAAGTTCTATGGGGAAGAGGAAACTGCTGGTATACAATAGTCATCATGGAACTGTTGGAAGACATCCCTATGGACGAAGGCCTGAAACGGTATTTTATAAAGGTCTATGAAAATCAGGTAGAGGCACTTAAGAAGTATGCAGATCCTGAAACCGGCTTATGGCATACCATCATAAATGATGATTCTTCCTATATAGAGATATCCTGCAGTGCTGCATTCCTGTATGGCATTATGAAAGGAGTGCGCCTTGGAATATTAAAGAAAAAGGATTATCAGGAGTTAATTGAGCGGGGAATGAAGAATCTTTTGAATTACATGGAAGAAGATGGTACTGTTAAAAATGTTTCCTACGGGACTCCAATCGGACTTAACGGAGAATTTTACAAGACTATACCGTGCTGCCCAATGACCTATGGACAGGCACTTATGATTTTAGTGCTGCAAGAGGCCATGAATACTTACTGGCATTAGAAGGGACTGGTTGTGAAGATGAAAGAACGGGTTTTTTTTGAAGAATTTGACTCATTGTATTATTTCCATGGAGGCTCTGAAAACTGGGCAATGCAGGGTTTCCATTTTCACAACCAGTATGAAATTATTTTGTTTCTCACTGATGGGGCTTTAATGGAAATTGGAAACCGCACTTACCATGTGAGATCGGGAGATTTATTTCTTATAAACAATAAGGAATATCACCGTACCAGCTGCGGCACAGAAAAAACTTATCACAGATATGTTCTCATGTTTGAGCCGGAACTGTTAAGCCATATGGCAGAGGTGTTCCATTACGATTTTACCCGATTCTTTGAGAACCGTCCCGATCCATTTCTGCATCGTCTCCATTTAGGAGGGGAAAATCTTCGAAAAGTAGAAAAGCTTTTTGAGAAAATAGAACAAAGCATTCATTCAGAAAACAGGGACAGGGCAGAATCAACTGTGAGAATTAAACTGTCCATACTGGAACTGATTGCTTCTGTCAATGAGATGTACCAGTTCTTTATGGAACAAGAAAAAAATAAACCTGCTCAGGAGTTTGAAGAAAAACTGGAAGAGGCATTTAAAGACCCGGTTCTTTACCGGGAGAGAATTGAGCAGTTAAAGAAGTACATTGCGTCTCATGTAGAAGAACGGCTGGATTTAAATGAGATTTCCCGCAGATTTTATATGAACCGGTATTATTTAAGCCATTATTTCAAAAAAGAAACGGGATTTACTCTGACCCAGTATATAGCAAATCAGAAGATTATTGCTGCAAAGGCTCTTTTAAAGGAAGGGCACTCTGTTACCGATGTTGCACTTGAGCTTTCTTATAACAGCGACAGTCATTTCATCTCTGTATTTAAAAAAATGACCGGAATTACACCAAAAAAGTACGCCCAGTCAAAAGAAAGCAAAAAAGAATGATTTCATGTCTGAAATATGAGGTTTTTGTACTGCTGTAAATGATAAAATGAACGTACTAAATAACAAAGGAGAGGTGTTTTATGAAAAAAACGGTATCGTGGCTGCTTATGGGGGCATTAGCGCTTGGAACTTTAACAGGCTGTTCCGGCGGGGGAAAACAGGCAGAAAGCAAAGAAAAGAAGCTTGATGTTGTGTGGTTCAGCGACAATAAGGAAGGAGAATCTTTTATGAAGCTCGCTGATGAGTACATGAAAGAGCATCCGGACATTAAAATCGAGCTGATTGAGGTTCCTTATTCAGATCTGGAGAGCAAGATTAAGAACATGATCAATGGAAAGGAAGCTCCTGCCATTGCCAGGCTCACTAACTTAGGGCCGTTTCAGAACCAGCTTGTTGATCTGGGGCAATACGTATCAAATAAAGATGAGTTTGTAAACAGCTTTGGGGAAGGCTTAAAATTTGTTTTTGATGACAAGGTGCTGGCAGCTCCTATGGATGTAACGGCGAATGGACTTATTTATAATAAAACCGCTTTTGAAAAGGCAGGTGTCACTGTACCGCAGTCAGAGGATGAGATCTGGACATGGGATGAGTGGAAGGCGGCCATGAAGACAGTTATGGAAAAAGGAGGCTGCAAATACGGTCTTGTATATGATAAATCGCCTCAGCGGTTTTCAACCCTTCTTTACCAGGCAGGCGGCGGACTTTTAAATAAGGAACTGAATGCTGCAGATTTCAATACGGAAGAAAATAAACATGCAATACAATTTTTTAAAGATCTTCATGATGAAGGGATCGTACCTTCTTCTGTATGGCTTGGCTCTGAAAACCCCAACAATTTGTTCCGCACCGGCCAGGTAGCAATGCATTTTTCCGGAAGCTGGATGATTGCCAATTACAAAGATCAGATTACTGACTTTGAATGGGGAGTGACCTATCTTCCAAAAGAAGCAGTACGCTCTTCCGTACCAGGAGGAAAGTATCTGGCTGCTTTCCAGAATACGGGAGTAGAAAAGGAAGCGGCAGAATTCATTGAATGGATCTCTAAGGCTGAGAATAACGCAAAGTACTGTGAAGAAAACAGCTACTTATCCCAGGTAAAAGGAAATGAGAATTTAAACTATGCCTTTGGAAAAGAATATTTTAATGTATTTTCAAAAGAACTGGCTGCGACTTCATCACGTCCGGGAGCAGAGTGGGGGTATCAGGCTCTGACCGGAGCTGTCCAGGGTGATCTTCGCGACAAGCTGGTGGAGGTTCTTGCAGGCAAGCTGTCAGTTGATCAGTATACAGAAGAAATGGATGGCCTGATTAACGAAAAGCTGAAAGAACTGAAAGAATAATTAAAATAAAAAAATCCGGACTGCCGTAAATTCCTGTTGCGGCAGTCCGTTTTTATGCAGTATTATCTAAAAAAGAAAACCTTGACAAAAAAAAACAATATGTATATAATGATTAGGCGTGCATAAACGCGTCATGTTTTTGTGCGTAAATTAAGCTGAAGATGACAGCAACCACAGACAATATCACAGGAGGTGAATGGAATGCCAACATTTAACCAGTTAGTAAGAAAGGGAAGACAGACAGGCGTTAAGAAATCCACAGCACCAGCTCTGCAGAAGGGTTACAACTCTTTACAGAAGAAGGCGACTGACATTTCTGCTCCTCAGAAGAGAGGCGTTTGTACAGCAGTTAAAACTGCAACCCCTAAGAAACCTAACTCTGCTCTCAGAAAGATCGCCAGAGTTCGTCTTTCAAACGGAATCGAAGTAACAAGCTATATCCCGGGTGAGGGTCACAACCTTCAGGAGCATAGCGTTGTTTTAATTCGCGGCGGTAGAGTAAAAGATTTACCAGGTACCAGATATCATATCGTAAGAGGTACACTGGATACTGCAGGAGTAGCGAACAGAAGACAGGCTCGTTCCAAATACGGTGCTAAGAGACCTAAAGAGAAAAAATAATTAATACCACACATTTGAATTTCTAGTGCCGGACTTTAGATATTGAACCTGTAGGTTGCAGGATTATATAGATAGAAACCGAGCGCGAACGCAACTTCAATGTTTGTGAGTACCGAGGATCTAATGAATAGCTGTTTATTCGTATGAAAAGACGGCGATATTAAGGAGGGAAGTAACGTGCCACGTAAAGGACATACTCAAAAAAGAGACGTATTAGCAGACCCGCTTTACAATAACAAGGTTGTTACTAAATTAATTAACAACATTATGTTAGATGGTAAAAGAGGTGTTGCTCAGAAGATCGTATACGGTGCATTCGGCCGTATCGAAGCAAAAGCCGGCAAACCAGCCGTTGAAGTCTTCGAAGAAGCGATGAACAACATTATGCCTGTACTTGAGGTAAAGGCAAAACGTATCGGTGGAGCTACTTATCAGGTACCGATCGAAGTAAAACCAGAGAGAAGACAGGCATTGGCCCTGAGATGGATCACTCTTTACTCTCGTAAAAGAGGAGAGAAAACTCAGGAAGAGAGACTGGCAAATGAGCTCCTTGATGCTGCTAACAACACTGGTGCAGCTGTAAAGAAGAAAGAAGATATGCACAAGATGGCTGAAGCAAACAAGGCATTTGCTCACTACAGATTCTAATAGGAGGAAAAAGCTTTGGCTGGAAGAGAATATCCATTGGAAAGAACCAGAAATATTGGTATTATGGCCCACATTGATGCAGGTAAGACTACATTAACCGAGCGTATCCTCTATTATACTGGTGTAAACTACAAAATCGGTGATACTCATGAAGGTACTGCAACCATGGACTGGATGGAGCAGGAACAGGAAAGAGGTATCACAATTACTTCAGCTGCTACAACCTGCCACTGGACTATGCATGAAAACACCAAGGTAAAACCAGGTGCATTAGAGCATCGTATCAATATCATTGATACTCCAGGACACGTTGACTTTACTGTTGAAGTAGAGCGCTCCCTTCGAGTTCTCGATGGTGCAGTCGGCGTATTCTGTGCAAAGGGCGGTGTTGAACCACAGTCCGAGAACGTATGGCGTCAGGCTGATACCTACAACGTACCCCGTATGGCATTCATCAACAAGATGGATATCATGGGTGCAAACTTTTTCGGTGCAGTAGAGCAGATCAAGACCCGTCTTGGTAAGAACGCTATCTGCATCCAGCTTCCAATCGGAGCAGAAGATGAATTCAAGGGAATTATCGATCTGTTTGAGATGAAAGCATATATCTACAACGATGACAAGGGTGATGATATCTCTGTTATTGATATCCCTGAGGATATGAAAGACGATGCAGAGCTTTACCGTGCAGAGTTAGTAGAGAAGATCTGTGAATTAGATGATGATCTGATGATGCAGTTCTTAGAGGGTGAAGAGCCTTCTGTTGAAGAATTAAAGAAAGGTTTAAGAACTGCAACCTGTGAGTGCAAAGCCATTCCGGTATGCTGCGGAAGCGCATACAGAAACAAAGGCGTTCAGAAACTCCTTGATGCAATTCTTGAATTTATGCCAGCTCCTACTGACATTCCTTCTATCAAGGGTGTTGATATGGATGGCAACGAAATTGAGCGTCATTCTTCTGATGAAGAACCGTTCTCAGCACTTGCATTTAAGATTATGACTGACCCGTTCGTTGGTAAGCTTGCGTTCTTCCGTGTATACTCCGGTATTATGAATTCCGGTTCCTATGTACTGAATGCAACAAAGGGCAAAAAAGAGCGTGTCGGACGTATCCTTCAGATGCATGCGAACAAGAGAAGTGAGTTAGACAAAGTATATTCTGGTGATATCGCAGCAGCTGTTGGTTTTAAAGTTACCACAACTGGTGATACCATCTGTGATGAACAGCATCCGGTAATTCTTGAATCCATGGAATTCCCAGAGCCGGTTATCGATATCGCGATCGAGCCAAAGACCAAAGCTGGTCAGGGCAAGATGGGCGAGGCTTTGGCAAAGCTTGCTGAAGAAGATCCTACTTTCCGTGCGAAGACCAACCAGGAAACTGGCCAGGTTATCATTTCCGGTATGGGTGAGCTTCATCTTGAGATCATCGTTGACCGTCTGCTTCGTGAGTTTAATGTAGAAGCAAACGTAGGTGCTCCTCAGGTTGCTTACAAAGAAACCTTTACAAAGCCAGTTGATGTTGACAGCAAGTATGCAAAACAGTCTGGTGGACGTGGTCAGTATGGTCACTGTAAGGTTCGCTTTGAGCCTATGGATGCCAACGGCGAAGAACTGTTCAAGTTCGAGTCAGCTGTTGTCGGCGGTGCTATTCCGAAAGAGTACATTCCTGCAGTTGGGGAAGGTATTGAGGAAGCAACCAAGGCTGGTATTCTTGGCGGATTCCCTGTAGTAGGTGTAAAAGCTACTGTATACGACGGTTCCTACCATGAAGTCGATTCCAGTGAAATGGCATTCCACATTGCCGGTTCCATGGCATTTAAGGATGCGATGAACAAGGGCGGTTCCATACTTCTTGAACCGATCATGAAAGTGGAAGTAACTATGCCGGAAGAATATATGGGCGACGTTATCGGTGATATCAACTCCCGCCGTGGCCGTATCGAAGGTATGGAAGACATCGGCGGCGGTAAGATGATTAAAGCATATGTTCCGCTTTCCGAGATGTTTGGTTATTCCACAGATTTACGGTCCAGAACCCAGGGCCGCGGTAACTTCTCTATGTTCTTTGAGAAATATGAGCAGGTACCGAAGAATATCCAGGAAAAAGTTCTTACAGAGAAAAAGGGCAAATAATTCCTAACAGGTTCCACTGGATTCCGGGCTGCGAAGTCCGCCCGGAATCCCTCAAATAGGCTTGAAAATAGTGCACAAATAGCATATAATAAAAAACAGCCTAACATAAAATTAAGCTCAAAAAGAGCATAAATTAAGGAGGACGTTATAAAATGGCTAAAGCTAAGTTTGAAAGAAACAAAACCCATTGTAACATCGGTACCATCGGTCACGTTGACCACGGTAAAACAACTTTAACAGCTGCTATCACAAAGACACTTCATGAGAGATTAGGTACTGGACAGGCAGTAGCTTTCGAGAACATCGATAAGGCGCCAGAAGAGAGAGAGCGTGGTATTACTATCTCTACTTCTCACGTTGAGTATGAGACAGAGAAAAGACACTATGCACACGTTGACTGCCCAGGACATGCTGACTACGTTAAGAACATGATCACTGGTGCTGCTCAGATGGATGGAGCTATCTTAGTTGTAGCTGCTACCGATGGTGTTATGGCTCAGACAAGAGAGCACATCCTGCTTTCCCGTCAGGTAGGCGTTCCTTACATCGTAGTATTCATGAACAAGTGCGATATGGTTGACGATGCTGAGTTACTTGAGTTAGTAGACATGGAAATCCGTGAGCTGTTAAACGAGTATGAATTCCCAGGCGATGATACACCAATCATCCAGGGTTCTGCTTTAAAGGCTCTTGAAGATCCGTCTGGTCCTTGGGGCGATAAGGTTCTGGAATTAATGGCAGCAGTTGACGAGTGGATTCCTGATCCGGTTCGTGAAACAGATAAGCCATTCTTAATGCCTATCGAGGATGTTTTCTCCATCACAGGACGTGGTACTGTTGCTACAGGTAGAGTAGAGCGTGGTACATTACATGTATCTGATGAAGTTGAAATCATTGGTATCCATGAAGAGACTCGTAAAGTTGTTGTAACCGGTATCGAAATGTTCCGTAAGTTACTTGACGAAGCTCAGGCTGGTGATAACATCGGTGCATTACTTCGTGGTGTTCAGAGAACTGAAATCGAAAGAGGACAGTGTCTTGTTAAACCAGGTTCTGTAAAATGCCATAAGAAATTTACAGCACAGGTTTACGTTCTGACAAAAGATGAAGGTGGACGTCATACTCCTTTCTTCAACAACTACAGACCTCAGTTCTACTTCAGAACAACTGACGTAACAGGTGTTTGCGATTTACCAGCTGGCACAGAGATGTGTATGCCTGGCGATAACGTAGAAATGTCTGTTGAACTGATTCACCCAATCGCTATGGAGCAGGGTCTTCGTTTCGCTATTCGTGAAGGCGGACGTACAGTAGGTTCAGGTAGAGTTGCTACTATCGTTGAATAATTAAATTAAAAAGCCGAACCCTTTGTATATAAGGGTTTCGGCTTTTATAATATTCAGCAGTGAAGTCTGAATTTTCGCGCCTTAAGGTTTTATTACAAATACGTAATAAAAACGTTATTGTAAAAATGAGGGAAATTAGGTATCATTGTAGGGTATCTGATTATGACTGCATGGAGGGAATGCGAAGATGAAAAAAATTAAAATAGGCAGAGTCTTTACCGGACTTTTGGCAGCTGGATTTTTATGCTGTGCCTCTGCTTTCGTTTCGTTAGCGGATGAAGTATTTTCGGATGATCAGGCTGTGATACAGTCCTGTCTCGTTAATTCGGATTTAACCAGCGTAACAGTAAAAGTTTCTAATCATGCACCTGCTCAGGGAACTGACGGTGTACTTTATCTGGTGGAGCTTCAGCCCTATCAAAACAGTTTGGAAGGAAGAACTGATTATGCAGCAAAAGCATCTTTGGGAGATTCTGCCGCATTCACTTTTTCATTAAACCGTAATACGTTACAGGACAGGCTATACAGTAAGTTTGTTGTGGCAGTCTGGGATGGCAGCAAATACATACCTGTCAGCAAGCCTCATTATATTACCAATCCGGAGGCAGTAGCAGCAAACAAGAATAAATTTAGTGATCCACTTACAAAAAAAGGTTTGAACATTCAGCTTAATATGCTGGGAGATGCATTTGAACTGGGAGTGAAGCATGTTGCCACGAATATTTCATTCCATCAGATTCTGGGACAGGGAATTGATTATCAATATGATGGCAAGACTTATCATTTTGATACCAATGCAATTAAGAGCTATGATGATACAATCAGCGCCCTGTCAGGAAAAGGTATGACGGTAACTGCAATCATTTTGAACGGCTGGAATGATTCGGCTCCTAATCTGATTTATCCTGGGACAAAGAAGAGTTCCAAGGCATTCTATTATATGTTCAATACCGCTACGCCAGAAGGATTTGAGCAGACAAGAGCGATTGCATCGTTTCTTGCAGAACGTTATAACGGGTCCAATCCCAAGTATGGAAAGATATCCAACTGGATTATAGGAAATGAAATTAACAATCAGCAGTGGAACTATGTAGGGGCCAGGGATTTAACCAGCTATGTCCAGGCCTATCAGAATGCATTCCGTGTATTCTATACTGCAATTAAAAGCACCAGCGCCAATGACAGAGTTTATTACTCACTGGATTATAACTGGAATAATGAGATTGATAATAAACTGAAATACGGCGGTAGGCAAATAGTTGATTCGTTTAATTCCATTGCTAACGAACAGGGACAGATGGACTGGGGATTATCCTATCATCCATATCCATGCCCCATGACAGAGCCGGAATTCTGGGATGATGACAAAACCGGACTGATTAAGAATGATTTTAATTCTCCAGTTATTAATTTTAAGAATTTAACCACTTTGACTGATTATATGGCTCAGGACTGCTTGAAATCCCCTACTGGCGAGGTAAGACACATTATACTGACTGAACAGGGATTTACTGCAAAGAACCAGTCTGGAGAAGATGTTTCCCAGATACAGGCTGCAGCTTATGCTTATTCTTATTACATGGTTGACAGCAATCCTTATATTGACGCTTACATCTTAAGCCGTCAGGTTGACGCTCCGCTGGAGGTAAGAAGCGGTCTTGCCTTTGGACTTTGGGCCTGTGACATGGATAAGGGAGATGATATTGTGGCAACAAGACGGCGCAAGATCTGGCAGGTGTTCCACGATATAGATAAGAAAAAGAGTACTTTGGAAACTACTGAGTTTGCCAAATCCATAATCGGAATACAGAAATGGTCCGATGTGGTTCCCAACTTCAAATGGAAATCATTAGAGAAATAAATGTATGGCTGTCATGAATATTCATGGCAGCTTTTTTCTTTATTCGAATTTTAACAATTATGAAACACAAGATTGGCGTCAAATATATTATACTATAACGGGTTGGACACAAAAGTATTGCCAGATCCTGACATACAAACCACTTATAAATGAAAACTCAAAGGAGAAAATATGGAGATAACTACCATACTTGGCGTTATAGTCGGTATTATTGCTGTTGTAGGTGCCATGATTTTTAAGCACATTAATTTTTCTGTTCTTTTGAATCCTGCAGCATTTTTTGTTATTATTGTGGGTACCGTTGCCACTATTTTAAATTCATTTCCGGGAGAGAATATCAAAGCGATCGGATCTCTGTTCAGGATTCTTTTTACAAAGCAAAAGGGGCAGTCAGAAGCTGAAATGATAGAACTGATGTATGATTTATCAAAGAAAGCGCGTTCTGAAGGGCTTTTATCTCTGGAGGCAAAGGCAGAAGAGCTTGAGGATCCATTTCTGAAAAAAGGAATTCGTCTGCTTGTTGATGGAACAGGGGAAGATGCGATCGAAGAAATTCTGGAAACTGAAATCAGCGCCATGGAAAAGCGCCATGAAATCAATGCCAGCATCTTTTCATCCGCTGGTACCTATGCTCCTACCCTGGGTGTTCTGGGTGCAGTTTTTGGTCTGATTGCTGCCATGTCCTCAATCAATGATACGGAAAGAATGGCGGAAGCGATTGCTGCCGCATTTATCGCAACCATCCTTGGTATTTTTACCGGCTATGTATTATGGAATCCATTTGCAAAAAAACTGAAGGTAAAAAGCCGGCAGGAAGTTATGGCAAAAGAAATTATCCTAAAAGGGATTATCTCCATGCAGCATGGAGATTCACCTTTTGTGCTCAGGGAGAAGTTACTGGCTTCTCTTCCTAAATATAAGCAGAAAAAGATTGAAGAGCAGAATAAGAAGGAATAAGGTGATTACATATGTCAAAAAAGAGAGAGCAGGTACATCAGGAAGAGGAAGCCGGAGAGGCATGGCTTCTGCCGTATTCAGATTTGATGACATTGCTGCTGGCAGTTTTCATCGTCCTTTTTGCCGTTAGTAAGATTGATGCTCAAAAAGCACAGCAGATATCTCAGGTATTTTCCTCTTCCATGATGAATAACGATTATACGGGTCATGGTTCCGGTTCGGGTTCCGGAACGGGGGGATCGGGACCTCTTGTGAACAGCACAACATCTGAGGCTGCTCCGGTGGGCGGACCACTAAATATTGAGACTGATAGCGAGCTGGAAAGTTATTTGGGTGAATATGAACTTAAAAAGCTGGAAACCCTGAAGAATGAAATTGATACGAGACTACATGATGAAGGTATTGACCAGTCCGTATCAACAATGATTGATATGAGAGGCCTTGTCATCAGACTGAATAACGCCATTCTTTTTGATTCTGGCAGTGCAGATATAAAAAAACAGAGCGAGGATACTTTAATTGAAGTGGCCAGTCTGTTAAATACGGTTGACAACTTTATACGTATTGAGGGTCATACAGATAATGTACCTATCCGCCGAAGTGCTTATCCGTCTAACTGGGAGCTGTCTACTGCAAGAGCTGTGAATGTTGTTAAGTTCTTCATCAATAAATGTAATTATCCACCTAATAAGCTGATTGCAGTGGGTTACGGTGAATTTAAACCTGTTGCAGATAATACAACAACTGAGGGAAGAACAAAAAACCGACGCATTGATATTATAATTCTTAGTTCAAAATACAATCACCTGGAAGAGCCGCTTGTTAAATAGTAAATCTAATCTGCTATTGGTTATAAAAAAACTGCACAGCTTATCACTGCGCAGTTTTTTAAATTAATGCCAGTTCAGGGCACTGAACGCATCCAGCAGACCTCCGCTTGCAACTTTGCCTGAAAGTGTATCCATCTTTCGGCTGGAGTTTAAGATGATACTTTTTACGTCAGCCAGGCTTATATCAGTCCGGTAGGAATAGAGCATGGCTGCAACACCTGTCACCATAGGAGCAGCCATGGAAGTTCCGCTCATATATCCATAGGAATTATCTGGAATTGTACTTAGTATATAAGTTCCGGGAGCAGCGATATCCACGCTTGCAGCTCCATAGTTGGAATCCTTGCTCAACGTTCCGTCAAACAGGATGTTTGCCACAGATATAATGTTGTCATATGGAAGGGAGGCAGGGTACACCGGATATACATCCGTATTATACCCAAGACCAGATACCCCTCCGTTGCCGCAGGAAACAACAAAAAGCATTTTGGAATTCTTGATTGTCTGGGCAAGTTCTTCACTATATCCCGTTGTTCCCATACTTAAATTACAGATAGAAGCCCCTTTTTCTTCTGCATAGTGGATGGCTTTAATAACGGCGGCGGGAGAACCCACTCCTTCTTTTCCTCCCAGTGCTTTTAACGGCATGATTTTTACGTAGTTATTATCCGTAATGCCGGCTATTCCATGGGCGCCTCTGGCTGCACTGATGGTTCCGGCTGCATGGGTGCCGTGACTGTCCTCGCTTCCGGAGAAGAGCTTATTATTATTTGAATAGAAATTCCAGCCATGAATATCATCTACATAACCATTGCCATCGTTGTCCATGCCGTCTCCGTCTGTCTCACCCGGGTTAGTCCAAATGGCATTACGCAGCTCCTGATGGTTGATATCAATACCTGTGTCAATGATTGCAACTATAACGGATCGTTTGTTTTGAGCCTGATCGTAGAGAGTCCAGGCAGGCTGAATGTCAATGTCCACACCTGGAACTGCATGGGTAACTTTTGCTTCGTAGTTGCCGGGACCTGGCTTGGGAATAGTCAGACCGCCTCCGCTGTTGACTTCGCTATATAGATTATCTACATACTTAAATTTCTGCTCCAGTTCGATGAGACGAAATTCCCCATCATTTTTCAGACCCCACTGATAAGTGGAAAATTCGTCAGACGGAGAGAGATTGTTCAGTCCTGGTCCCAGTGCCATAACATGTAAGTCTTGTCCCTGATCTTTTGAAAATATATGAAGCGGTTCATCAGATGCGTCTGATCTGCCGTCCGTTAACTGGGGATTCATCCAGAGTGAATACCCTGCAAAGAGTATTGCGAGGGACAGGCATGCAGCGCGGATTATCTTTTTCATGATTTTTTACTCCTTATAAAATAAACTATCTTTGCGATTTCCTTATTATATCATAAACCCTACGCTGTTTGCTGGAAAATTATGTGAAAATAATATTAATTTTTATTATGAAACAGCCCGGCACAATGCCAGGCTGATAATTGAATCATTCCTCATCTTCTATTTCAGGATCTTCTGCATGCGTACTGCTGCTTTTCTGATTATTTTCAGCCTCTTTTGCAGCGGCCCGTCTCGCCAGCTCTGCATTGGCCTCTGCCTGTGTGATGGTCCCTTCATCAACAAGTGTACTGATTTCTTCTTCTGTCAGGCTGGTTAAAACCGTAGTAGTCTTTGTGCTGTCCGTAGAAGAAGTTTCCGAAACTGTGGAATCCACTGGTGAAGGCGGTGCCTGCATTTTCTGCTGATATGCTCTTCCTTCAGGACTGATCTCCAGCGTATCAATACTTTGAGATGTGCTTTGAACTGTGGCTTCAAAGGTCTTATCTGTTACAGTTCCCGCCGCTGTGATCTGTGCACTTTCTGCGTCTGCCAGTTCCACCGCCTTTTTATCCTTTTCCTTTTGCAGTTGAAGCTGCTGCAGCTGGTCATAGGACGATGAACCGGATACTCCTGATAGTTCCATTCTCAATTCCTCCTTTGTGTAGAATATACCAGAAGTATAACACTTACATGTGTTCACTTACTGAAAATAACCTGAAAGAATAAATAAAAATACACCGGTCTCTTACCGCTTTTTATTGAAATATCTTTTTCATTTGTGATATGATTACTTTGGTTAGAAAAGGAGGAAGGGGAAATGGATAAAGCAGTATACAGCCTGTTGGCAGGGGGACTGATCGTATCATGCCAGGCGCTGCCGGAAGAGCCTCTTTTCAGTTCTTATATTATGTCCCGTATGGCATATGCAGCCATGGAAGGGGGAGCGGCTGGTATCCGTGCCAACTCCATATCTGATATACATGAAATAAAGAATACGGTGGATTTGCCAATAATAGGCATTATAAAACAGAAATACAAAGGTTTTGAGACAGTTATTACCCCAACCATCACAGAAGTGACAGCTTTGGTTTCAGAGGGGGTAGACATTATTGCCCTGGACTGTACACGAAGACTACATCCGGATGGACATAAGCTGGAAGATTTTATTATGGAGATCAGATCAAAATTTCCGGATCAGCTTTTCATGGCTGATTGTTCCATTTACGAGGAAGGGATGCTTGCTGCCCGTTTAGGAATTGATTTTATAGGAACGACCTTAAGCGGTTATACCCATTACACCAGGAATGCGGTTCTTCCGAATCTGGAACTGATAAAACGGCTTTCTTCGGACAGCGGGAAACCCGTAATTGCAGAAGGCGGTATTAAAACTCCTGAACAGCTGAAAGAAGCATTCAAAGCGGGCGCATGGGCGGCAGTGGTTGGAAGCGCCATTACAAGGCCAAGAGAGATAACCCGTGATTTTATAACCGGTGCAAAGTGCCGCACTGGAGGAAAAACAGATAAAAGGGAGAGACAAAGTGATGAAAGGTGATTTTTTAACCAGGATTCGTGCAGAATATAATCAGTTTACAAAGGCTGAGAGAAAAGTGGCGGATTACATTCTTCAAAATTACAGAGAGGTGTTGTTTATGTCAATTACTGATCTGGCAGAAGCATGTGAAGTGGGAGATACCAGCGTATTTCGCTTTTGTAAGACTTTGGAACTGAAAGGGTATCAGGAATTTAAGATGCAGCTGTCTTTAAGTCTGCATGATGAAACTACCGGGCAGGGGCGTTTAGAGGGAGATATCAGCCTTAAGGATTCTTTTGCAGAGGTATCAAGGAAAGTGCTCAATACGAATATGAGTGCACTTGAAGAGACTTATTCGTTGCTGAATGAGGAAAGCTTTGACCGTGTAATCCGGTATCTTCATGACGCAAAGAGAATTTGCTTCTTTGGAGTGGGAGCCAGCATGCTTTCTGCCATGAAGGCTGCTAACAAGTTTTTAAGGATTGAACCCAAGGTATCCTGTGTATCTGATTCCCACATGCAGGCAATGGTAGCTTCCATGATGGGAGAAGGAGAAGCGGCGGTTATATTTTCCTATTCAGGTGCAACAAAGGATACCATTCATGTAGCAGAGCTTGCAAAGAAAGCAGGAGCTGCCACCATCTGTATCACCCGGTTTGTAAAGTCACCTCTTACTTCCTTTTCCGATGTAACCCTGCTTTGCGGAGCCAATGAAGGACCTTTGCAGGGAGGGTCTACATCCTCGGAGATCAGCCAGCTTTTTTTGATTGATTTAATGTATACGGAATATTACAGAAGGTATTTTGAAACCTGTAATCAGGTCAATGAAAGGGTATCTTCGTCTGTACTGGATAAAATGTGCTGATAAGAATGCAGGAAGGAGAGGAGAACCCAATGGAAGAAAAATATTTTCGTAACAAGGTAATCTGGTTTACATTTCTATACAGTATTCTTGTAATCTGGGTTCATTCTTATAATGCAGTTTTGTTTCTGGGAAAGACCGGAATGGCTTACCGGGTGGATATGCTGGAGCGTTTCTGGGGGGACACAGTGGCCCAGATTGCAGTTCCTGGATTCTTTTTAATATCTTCCTATTTATTTTTTCGGGGATTTACAATGGAAAAGTTATGGGTCAAATGGAATTCCAGAATCCGCAGCATTCTGGTTCCTTATATTATGTGGAACCTTCTTTACTATCTGGGATATGTGATCGGCAGCCGGATTCCCTTTCTCTCCAGGGTAATCGGCAAAGGAAGAATTCCCTTTAACTTTCAGGAAGCAGCGCAGGCAGTGCTTCATTATTCCTATAATTATGTATTCTGGTATTTAAATCAGCTGATCCTTCTTGTTCTGCTGGCACCGGTGATATACATGGCTGTAAGAAAAAAAGGAATTGGCAGGCTTTTGCTTGTGGGGATTCTTGCGGCAATTTATATGGGAGGTGCACTTCCGTTTTTAAATCTGGATGCTTTGTTATATTATAGCTTTGGTGCATATGCAGCGATTCATGGAAAAGATATTACAGAAAAATCTTTTAGCAGGAAGCAAATTGCGGCGGGAGCCGTTCTTTTTCTTGCGGCCTGTCTGGCCAAGAACATAGATATTCCTGGTAATGTGAAGGGAGAAATTGCTGCCTCTACGGTATGCTTCAGGTTCCTGATGCCTGTAAGTCTGTGGCTCATGGTTCCCGGAAGATACTTAAAAGAGGCTAATGACTGGATGAAACAGAATTTTTTTCTGTATGCCACACATTTTTCTGTGGTGCGGTTAATCAATAAAACGGGAGCATTGCTGCTCCCGCCGATTCCTGCTGTAACCATTGGCCTGTATATCATTATGCCGGTTTTTTGTATTCTTGTCAGCTGTACCACCAGCTTCTTTCTAAGAAAATTTCTGCCTCCGGTCTGGTGCCTGTTTAATGGAGGACGTTGATTCTGCCTATTCTAGGTGCGGTCAGCAGACCATCTTCCGGAAGCTCCGCATGGGAGAATAAGCCCGGAGCTTTTCACTGGAAGTCCCACTTCATCGGACAAAACGCTTCCGCCGAATTTCTTTGTGATCTCTGTGGAAATCATATAGGACAGTACCGATGGAGCCAGCCCGGTAGTATAGGAGTTGATAAGGAAGAATAAAGGAGTATCGGACAAAAGCTGGGAACAGAGCTTTACGAACGGATAGATGGAATCTTCTATCTTCCAGATCTCCCCTTTTGGCCCTCTGCCATAAGACGGAGGATCCATAATAATCGCATCATAATGATTGCCTCTTCTGATTTCCCGTTCAACGAATTTAACACAGTCATCAACAATCCATCGGATGGAAGCAGATTCAAGGCCCGATGAGCGGGCGTTTTCCTTGGCCCATCCAACCATACCCTTAGAAGCATCCACATGGGTAACAACAGCCCCTGCCTTAGCAGCTGCAAGAGTAGCTCCACCGGTATATGCAAATAAATTCAGCACTTTTACAGGCTGTCCTGCACTCTTTATTTTATCACCGAACCAATCCCAGTTGGCTGCCTGTTCCGGAAAAAGTCCTGTATGCTTAAAGCTGAAGGGCTTCAGCTGAAATGTCAATTCTTTATAGCTGATGGTCCATTGTTCCGGCAGATGAAAGAATTCCCATTCTCCTCCGCCTTTTGCACTGCGGTGGTAATGACCGTTCATCTTTGTCCAGCCTGGTTCCTTTTTGGGAGTGGACCAGATGACCTGAGGATCCGGACGAACCAGGAGGTAATTCCCCCACCGCTCTAATTTTTCACCCTCTGAACAATCTATTACTTCATAATCTTTCCAGCCGTCTGCAATCCACATACTTGATGCCGCCTTTCTTTCTATATAAATACATTTATCTATCTTCATGATTCTATGATTATACTGGATGGAGCTTTTAGCGTCAAGGTGATTCACACCTTGTCTGCTGGTTCTATATATTATAGTATAATGTTAAGCAAAGAGGTGTAAGACTTATGGGCTGTTTCCGGATGGGATTTTCCTTCGGCTGTTTTGGATGCAATTACTGGTGCAACTGGCGGGGCTGTAACGGCTGCGGCTGGATCTGCAGCAACGGCTGCAACAGGCGCTGCTATAACCGCTCAGGATGCTGCAGAAGGTGCGGATCAAGCTGCGGGCGTGGAAATTGCTGCAGGAGAAATAACTGCTGCAGATAGACATTTTAAATAGATCAGTAAGACAGGAAATGCCGGTATGGCTGGTTCTAAGCCCATACCGGCATTGCTTATTTCTGTCAAACCAGACGTATCTATAAGACGGCAATAATTTTGTAATAGAATTGAAAGATTAAAACAGTTGAATAATCTGAGATTAATTGTTAAAATAAATTATAGTAAAAAAGGAAATCCCTGTAAGGAGTGAAGATATGAAAAGAAAAGGTCTCATTGTACTGGCAGCAGTTGCCGTACTGACAGTCGGAGCGGCATCTTTGGACGCCTGGGCGGCCGAGGGGTGGTCGCAGTCAGGAAGCACCTGGGTGTACTATGATTCAAGCGGTGGCAAAGTAAGCAACACCTGGAAAAAGGGTGCAGATAATTTGTGGAGATATTTAGGCAGCAATGGTGAGATGGCAGTTAATACCTGGGTTGAGAACACTTATTATATGGATTCCAATGGAATTCTCGTAACGGATAAATGGATGAAGTTTAAGGACTCCAGCAGCAATGAGTATAAGTGGTATTATTTCGGCAGCAGCGGAAAAGCGATTATGGACAACTGGTCTAAGATCGACAATAAGTGGTACTACTTTGATTCCAACGGCGAGATGCAGACAGGCTGGATCCTTGATGACATGTATTATACCGGGGCAGACGGAGTTATGAAGACAGGCTGGCAGAAGCTTTATCCGCCGGACATCAGCGACGAAGGCCGGGTTACACCCGGAGATACAGATGACGGAAAAAACTGGTACTATTTTAATGATAATGGTAAGAAGTATGTGCCAAAAGATTTCTCGGGAGATTATGGCACTTACAGGATTGACGGGATTGCTTACTGTTTCGATGACAAGGGCGCACTTCAGACAGGCTGGAAGAAAGTCGGAGTTGACAATGCAGAATATGAGATCCAGAATTACAAATATTATGATCCCAATGGAAAGCTGCGGGAAGGCTGGTATTCCACAGAGCCCCCTCAGGATATAAGCGGATATGAGGAGAGCGTGGAGTGGTTTTATTTTTCCAGTTCAGGAATTCCCAAAGCCGGTCCGAAAGAGGGAGAGGCCAGTACCTCCAATCTGATTAAAATCAAGGACAAAACATATCTGTTTAATGAACTGGGGGTTCCTGTCTATGGACTTCAGAAACTCAAAATAGGCAGCAGTTCTGAGTATACGGCCTTTTATTTCGGAGATAAAAAGACCAGCAGCATGCAGAAGGGAAGAGTTAAGGTATCAGAAGGTGATGGAAATGAATCCACCTATTATTTCAGTGACAGCGGCAGAGGTTATACTGGAGTGAAAGATGGTTATCTCTATTACATGGGAAAGCTTCAGTGCGCAGATGAGGGTTCCAAATATGAACCAATCGCCATTCCAACCGGCAGTACCAGAACAACTTATGTTGTGAATACATCAGGTAAGGTTTCCAAGAGTACAACTGTAAAAAGTGCAGATGGTGTAAAATATAAGACAGGCAGCAATGGAACCCTGTTAAAAGTAGATGAAGAAAATCCATCTGGGAATGAAGGAAAAGAGCCTACTGAGCCAGCCTGGAAGTAAAAAAATCTATAAGAAGCGCAGAATCTGAAAAAAACAGATTTTGCGTTTTTTTTTTGAAAAAAGTACTTGCATTACCATGGAAAATATGGTATTCTGTTAAGGCTGTGGCATGATAGCTGTGAAACGTGAGGTTGCTGCTGAAAAGCAGGTTTTCCGTGGAGCGAATGTCAAGTTAGGAAACTGGCGACAAGTCACTGTACAATTTAAAATTCTGTTTGTTTCAAACAGATAGTCAGTGTGGGTCTTGAATGACACACACGGGAACGTGTACAGTCACCGCTTGTCGTACTTCTACTAAGTGCGAAAAGGAGGCGACTTTTTTTATGGCAAGTCAAGTAATGAGAATCACATTAAAGGCGTATGATCATCAGTTAGTTGATCAGTCTGCAGGCAAAATCATCGACACTGTAAAAAAGACAGGATCAAAAGTGAGCGGACCGGTGCCGTTACCAACTAAGAAGGAAGTGGTAACTATCTTAAGAGCGGTTCACAAGTACAAAGATTCCAGAGAGCAGTTCGAGCAGAGAACGCATAAGAGACTCATCGATATCATTACACCAAGCCAAAAAACTGTTGATGCATTATCCAGACTGGAAATGCCGGCAGGGGTGTATATCGATATCAAGATGAAGAACAAATAATCTTCATCGCAAGAAACAATTTAGGTAAGGTCCTGAAGGGTTTTAATATAGAAGCAACACTTTTTCCTCTAAGGAATCAACATCTCCGGGAGCGGAAGCATTTACTCATAAGGCGGCCGCGGGAGTCATAGTGTTCCACGTATATTGGACTGTTCTAGGATGATTGCGAAAGCAATCCGCTGTAGAATTAACAACCAGGAGGTAAAAACATGAAGAAGGGTATTTTAGCTACCAAAGTCGGAATGACACAGATCTTCAATGAAAACGGAGTATTAACTCCAGTAACAGTTCTTCAGGCTGGTCCTTGTGTAGTAACACAGGTTAAGACAGTTGAGAATGATGGTTACAATGCAGTACAGGTTGGTTATGTTGATAAGAGAGAAAAACTCGTCAGCAAACCATTAAAAGGCCATTTTAATAAGGCTGGTGTATCTTACAAGAGATTTGTAAGAGAATTTAAGTTCGAGAATGCTTCTGAGTATTTTGTAAAAGATGAAATCAAAGCAGAAGTCTTCGCTGCAGGCGATAAGATTGATGCAACCGCAATCTCCAAAGGTAAAGGTTTCCAGGGTGCTATTAAGAGACACGGACAGTCCAGAGGACCTATGGCTCACGGTTCCAAGTTCCATCGTCATGCAGGTTCCAATGGTGCATGTTCTGATCCGAGCAAGGTATTCAAGGGCAAAAAGATGCCTGGACAGATGGGTAACAAGAAGGTAACAATCCAGAACCTTGAAATTGTAAGAGTTGATGCAGAAAACAATTTAATTTTGGTAAAGGGTGCGATACCAGGACCTAAGAAGTCTTTAGTAACAATCAAGGAAACAGTAAAAGCAGCTAACTAATGCTTTTATAAGAAAGGAGGATTACACAGATGGCAAACGTATCTGTTTACAATATGGAAGGTAAAGAAGTTGGCACATTAGAGTTAAGCGATGCAGTGTTTGGTGTAGAAGTTAATGAACACCTTGTACACATGGCAGTCGTAAGCCAGCTTGCAAATAAGCGCCAGGGAACACAGAAGGCTAAAACACGCGCTGAAGTATCCGGCGGCGGTAGAAAACCGTGGAAACAGAAAGGAACCGGTCATGCCAGACAGGGTTCAACAAGATCTCCTCAGTGGACAGGCGGCGGAGTTGTATTCGCACCAACACCAAGAGATTATACAATCAGACTGAACAAGAAGGAAAAGAGACTTGCTCTTAAATCCGCACTGACCAGCAGAGTGAACGACAATAAGTTCATCGTTGTTGACGAGTTGAAGTTTGATGAGATCAAGACAAAGAAATTCCAGGCTGTATTAGACAACTTAAAGGTATCCAAAGCTCTTGTAGTTGTTGGAGATGACAGCACTAACACAGTAATGAGCGCAAGAAACATCGCTGCTGTTAAGACTGCTTTTGTTAACACAATCAATGTATACGATATCTTAAAGTATAACACAGTTGTTGCTACCAAGACTGCTGTTGCAGCAATCGAGGAGGTGTACGCATAATGGCAGATATTAAATACTACGACGTGATTCAGAAACCAATCGTAACTGAGAAGAGCATGAACGCTATGGCGTCCAAAAAGTACACATTTTTAGTGCACACAGATGCGAACAAGACGATGATCAAGGAAGCTGTTGAAAAGATGTTCCCAGGCACTAAGGTAGCCAGCGTGAACACCATGAACTTAGATGGAAAGACCAAAAGAAGAGGAACAACCTTCGGTAAGACAGCTAAGACCAAAAAAGCAATTGTTCAGTTAACAGCTGACAGCAAAGACATCGAGATTTTCGAAGGACTGTAAGATCGGAACGCTTGGCATGAAGTGATTCGGGCCCGGCGTCAACGATTTTCAGTTTCCTGAGTGATGAACATTATATCACAATAAACAAGATACGCCAGGTGGCGTTGAAACACCATACTGGTATACCTTGATGTCCAAAAGGTGTGGACTAGAAATTAGAAAGGAGAAACAAAATGGGAATCAAAAAGTATAACCCATATACCCCTTCCAGAAGACAAATGACCGGATCTGATTTCAGCGAAATCACAAAGTCAACTCCTGAGAAATCCTTAATCAGCAAAACTATTAAGAAAACAGCCGGCCGTAATAACCAGGGTAAAATTACTGTCAGACATCGCGGAGGCGGCGTTAAAAGAAAATATAGAATCATTGACTTTAAGAGAAACAGCAAGGACGGCATTGCAGCAACTGTCATCGGTGTTGAATACGATCCGAACAGAACTGCTAATATCGCACTGATCAGCTATGTAGATGGAACAAAGGCTTATATCCTTGCTCCAGCTGGTTTAACAGACGGAATGACTGTTATGAGCGGCGAGACTGCAGAAGCAAGAGTAGGTAACTGCCTTCCATTAAGCAAGATCCCGGTTGGTGCTCAGGTTCATAACATTGAGCTTTATCCAGGAAAAGGCGGACAGCTGGTTCGTTCTGCTGGTAACAGCGCACAGTTAATGGCGAAAGAAGGAAAATATGCAACTCTTCGTTTACCTTCCGGCGAAATGAGAATGGTTCCAATCAACTGCAGAGCTACGATCGGTGTTGTAGGTAATGGTGATCATAACCTGATCAATATCGGTAAAGCTGGTAGAAAACGTCACATGGGATTCCGTCCTACAGTTCGCGGTTCCGTTATGAACCCGAATGACCATCCACACGGTGGTGGTGAAGGTAAGACTGGTATCGGACGTCCAGGTCCATCTACACCATGGGGCAAACCGGCACTTGGCTTAAAGACAAGAAAGAAAAACAAGCAGTCTAACAGATTAATCGTTAGAAGAAGAGATGGAAAGACCGTTAAATAAATGAAGGAGGTTAGAACCTATGGCTCGCTCACTTAAAAAAGGACCATTTGCAGATGCTCATTTACTGAAAAAAGTAGATGCTATGAACGCAGCAGGACAGAAGCAGGTAATTAAGACTTGGTCTCGCCGTTCTACAATCTTCCCGCAGATGGTTGGACATACAATTGCAGTTCATGATGGCAGAAAACACGTTCCGGTATATGTTACAGAGGATATGGTTGGACATAAACTGGGTGAATTCGTTGCTACCAGAACTTACAGAGGACATGGAAAAGACGAGAAGAAATCAGGTCGTAAGTAATAGAGAAGCAGACACCCTGCGGGTTTTCTTATTTGAGAATTTCCAAAGGGCGTTAAAGTTGAAAGGAGGATTCACCAATGGCTAAGGGACATAGAAGCCAGATTAAGAGAGAGAGAAATGCCCAGAAGGACACAAGACCATCAGCAAAGTTATCCTATGCTAGGGTTTCAGTTCAGAAGGCATGCTTTGTATTAGATGCCATCAGAGGCAAAGATGCTGTTTCAGCACTTGGTATTGTAACTTACAATCCCAGATATGCTTCTACTTTAATAGAGAAGTTATTAAAATCAGCAATCGCTAATGCTGAGAACAATAACGGTATGGACCCGGCAAAACTTTATGTAGAAGAGTGTTTTGCAAACAAGGGACCGACAATGAAGAGAGTAAAACCAAGAGCACAGGGCCGCGCTTACAGAATCGAAAAGAGAATGAGCCACATCACCATCGTGCTTAATGAAAGATAAGGAGGCAAATAATGGGACAGAAAGTTAATCCACACGGCTTAAGAGTCGGTGTTATTAAAGACTGGGACTCAAAATGGTATGCTGAAGCTGATTTCGCAGACAACTTAGTAGAAGACTATGCGATCAGAAAATTCCTGAAGAAGAAATTATACAGCGCCGGCATTTCTAATATTGAAATTGAACGTGCATCTGACCGCGTTAAAGTTGTTATTCACACAGCAAAACCTGGTGTAGTAATCGGTAAGGGTGGAGCTGAGATTGAAAAAATCAAAGCAGAAGTTCAGAAGCTTACAGATAAAAAATTATTTGTTGATATCAAAGAAATCAAAAGACCGGACAAAGACGCTCAGTTAGTTGCTGAGTCCATCGCACAGCAGTTAGAGAATCGTGTATCCTTCCGTCGTGCTATGAAGTCTACCATGGGACGTTCCATGAAGTCAGGTATCAAAGGAATCAAGACTGCAGTTGCAGGACGTCTTGGCGGCGCTGATATGGCTCGTACTGAGTTCTACAGCGAAGGAACCATTCCGTTACAGACACTCAGAGCAGATATTGACTATGGTTTCGCAGAGGCAGATACTACCTTCGGTAAGATCGGTGTGAAGGTATGGATCTACAATGGCGAAGTACTTCCAACTAAAGGAAAAAAGGAAGGGAGCGATAAATAATGTTAATGCCTAAGAGAGTTAAGCGTCGTAAACAGTTCCGTGGAAGCATGGCTGGTAAAGCTTTAAGAGGCAATACAATCAGCAGTGGTGAGTTCGGTTTAGTCGCTTTAGACCCATGTTGGATCAAATCAAATCAGATCGAGGCAGCCCGTGTTGCCATGACCCGTTATATTAAGCGTGGCGGTAAAGTCTGGATCAAGATTTTCCCGGATAAGCCTGTAACAGCAAAGCCAGCAGAAACCCGAATGGGTTCCGGTAAGGGCGCTCTGGAATACTGGGTAGCAGTAGTAAAACCAGGTCGTGTATTATTCGAAATCGCTGGAGTACCTGAAGAAACAGCACGTGAAGCTTTACGTCTTGCTATGCACAAGTTACCATGCAGATGTAAAATTGCTGCTAAAGCAGATTTAGAAGGCGGTGAATGACAGTGAAAATGAATAAATATGTTGAAGAATTAAAAGGAAAATCAGTTGCCGAGCTGAATGTAGAATTAGTAGCTGCAAAGAAAGAACTTTTCAACTTAAGATTCCAGAATGCAACCAACCAGCTTGATAATACAAGCCGTATCAAAGAGGTTCGCAAAAACATTGCCAGAATTCAGACTGTTATAACTGAGAAGGCTAAATTAGCTTAAGTTGCAGCTTATTAAAAAAGCATGACACACACGAGTGTGTGTTAACTTATAGATTGGGGCCATGAAAGGCCAAAACTCGAAAGGAGAATACAGAACGTGGAAAGAAATCTTAGAAAAACCCGTACTGGTAAGGTTGTTAGCAACAAGATGGATAAGACCATTGTTGTAGCGATTGAAGACCATGTAGAACATCCTTTATACGGCAAGATCGTAAAAAGAACGTATAAATTAAAAGCACATGATGAGAAGAATGACTGCAACATGGGCGATACAGTAAAAGTTATGGAAACAAGACCGCTGTCCAAAGACAAGAGATGGAGACTTGTGGAAATTATCGAAAGAGCGAAATAATTTATTTCCAGGAAGGAGTAACAGGCATGATTCAGCAGGAAACCAGATTAAGGGTTGCCGACAATACCGGTGCAAAAGAACTTCTTTGTATCCGTGTTATGGGCGGATCTACAAGAAGATATGCTAATATTGGTGATGTTATCGTTGCCAGCGTAAAAGATGCAACACCTGGCGGTGTTGTGAAGAAAGGCGACGTTGTGAAAGCCGTTGTTGTACGTTCTGTAAAGGGCGCACGCCGTAAAGACGGATCATATATCAAGTTCGATGAGAATGCTGCCGTAATTATCAAAGATGACAAGACTCCAAAAGGAACACGTATCTTTGGACCGGTTGCCAGAGAGTTAAGAGAGAAACAGTTCATGAAAATTGTTTCCTTAGCTCCAGAAGTATTATAAGGAGGTGTCGGACTGTGCATAAAATTAAAAGAGATGACCTTGTGAAGGTTATCGCAGGAAAAGATAGAGACAAACAGGGTAAAGTTCTTCATGTAGATACGAAGAATAACAGAGTGGTAGTAGAAGGCGTTAACATGATTACAAAGCATGTGAAACCAGGCGCTGGAAACCCACAGGGCGGTATCGTACAGAAAGAAGCTGCACTTGATATCTCCAATGTAATGCTTGTTGTTGACGGAAAAGCAACCAGAGTCGGCTTTGAAGTAAAAGACGGCAAAAAAGTCCGTGTTGCGAAAGCAACCGGAAAAGTAATTGATTAATTCGGAGAGGAGGAATAAAAATTGGCTAGATTAAAAGATACGTACCAGTCAGAGATCGTAGAAGCTATGATCAAGAAATTTGGATATAAGAACATCATGGAAGTACCGAAGTTAGATAAGATTGTCATCAATATGGGTATTGGTGAAGCAAAGGAAAATGCCAAGATTTTAGACTCTGCAGTAAGAGATTTAGAAATCATCTCCGGTCAGAAGGCAGTTTTAACAAAAGCTAAAAAGTCAGTTGCTAACTTTAAACTTAGAGAAGGTATGCCAATCGGATGTAAAGTTACCTTACGCGGACAGAGAATGTATGAGTTTGCTGATCGTCTGATCAACCTTGCACTTCCACGTGTACGTGACTTTAGAGGTGTAAATCCTAACGCATTTGATGGCAGAGGAAACTATGCACTTGGTATCAAAGAGCAGCTTATTTTCCCTGAAATTGAATACGATAAAGTTGACAAGGTAAGAGGTATGGACATTATATTTGTTACTACCGCTAAGACAGACGAAGAAGCCCGTGAACTTTTGACATTATTCAACATGCCATTTGCAAAATAGTAGGAGGAATTAATCCATGGCTAAGACTTCAATGAAGATCAAACAGCAGAGACCTGCTAAATTCTCCACAAGAGAATACAATCGTTGCAGAATCTGCGGTCGTCCGCATGCTTATTTAAGAAAATACGGAATCTGCAGAATCTGCTTCCGTGAATTAGCATATAAGGGTCAGATCCCAGGCGTTAAAAAAGCAAGCTGGTAAAATAAGGAAGGAGGCAATTTCAAAATGACAATGAGCGATCCAATCGCAGATATGCTTACAAGAATCCGTAATGCAAATACTGCAAAACATGATACAGTAGATGTACCTTCATCCAAGATGAAATTAGCTATTGCTGATATCCTTGTGAAAGAGGGATACATTAAGAAATATGATATCGTAGAAGACGGTGCGTTCCAGACAATCCGGATCACATTAAAATACGGTAAAGATAAAAACGAAAAAATCATCACAGGTATCAAGAGAATTTCCAAACCTGGCTTACGTGTATATGCAAGCAAGGAAGAAATGCCAAGAGTACTGGGCGGTCTTGGAACTGCAATCATTTCCACAAACCAGGGCGTAATTACCGATAAGGAAGCACGCACTCAGGGCGTTGGCGGAGAAGTACTTGCGTTCGTTTGGTAACTAACAAAGAGGAAACTCCATCGTCACTAAGCTCGTGGAAAACCTCGCTGAGTGTCGAGGAGTGCTTTCGCACGTAAGCGTCTAAAGAACAGACGCTAAGTGCTCAATGCATCTGAAAACAGAGGGAACGCACAGATTCCCTCCGAAAATTTAAGGAGGTAAACGGCATGTCACGTATAGGAAGAATGCCTATCGCGATTCCAGCAGGCGTAACTGTTGAAATTGCAGAAAATAATAAAGTGACTGTAAAAGGTCCTAAGGGAACTCTTGAGAGAGTATTACCCACAGAGATGACAATCAAAGAAGAAGATGGTCATATCGTTGTAACAAGACCAAACGATTTAAAGAAGATGAAATCTTTACACGGTCTTACAAGAACCTTAATCAACAACATGATCGTTGGTGTTACTGCAGGATATGAGAAAAAGCTTGAGATTAACGGTGTTGGTTACAGAGCTCAGAAGCAGGGCAAGAAGCTTGTTCTTTCCCTTGGCTATTCTCATCCGGTAGAAATGGAAGATCCGGAAGGTATTGAGTCTACCATGGAAGGTCAGAACATCATCTTCGTAAAAGGTATTGATAAAGAAAAAGTTGGCCAGTACGCTGCTGAAATCAGAGATAAGAGAAGACCTGAGCCGTATAAGGGCAAAGGTATCAAGTATGCTGATGAAGTGATCAGACGTAAAGTTGGTAAGACTGGTAAGAAATAATTAAGGAGAGTGTAAAGATGGTTAGCAAACAGTCAAAAAGCGAAATCCGCGTTAAGAAGCACAACAGATTACGTAATCGTCTTGCAGGTACTGCAGAGAGACCACGTTTAGCTGTGTTTAGAAGTAATAATCATATGTATGCTCAAATTATTGACGATACAGTTGGTAAGACTTTAGTTGCCGCTTCTTCAGTAGAAAAAGAAGTAAAGGCAGAATTAGAGAAAACTAACAACGTTGATGCTGCAGCATATGTAGGTACCGTAGTTGCCAAGAGAGCAATGGAAAAAGGTATTAAAGAAGTTGTCTTTGACAGAGGCGGATTTATATATCAGGGTAAGATTCAGGCATTAGCAGACGCAGCCAGAGAAGCTGGTCTGGAATTCTAGTAGAGAGGAGAACACAGCGTGAAACATACAATTATTGATGCAAATCAGTTAGAATTAAACGACAAGGTGGTTGCTATCAAACGTGTATCTAAAACCGTTAAGGGTGGACGTACCATGAGATTCTCTGCTTTAGTAGTCGTAGGCGATGGCAACGGCCATGTTGGTGCTGGTCTTGGCAAAGCCGGAGAAGTTCCAGAAGCAATCCGTAAAGGAAAAGAGGCTGCTGTTAAGAATATGGTTACTGTTCCGATCGATGAGAACAACAGTATCCCTCATGATCTGGTTGGAAACTTTGGAAGTGCTTCCGTACTTCTTAAGAGAGCTACCGAAGGTACAGGAGTTATCGCGGGAGGTCCTGCCCGTGCAGTTGTAGAGCTTGCAGGTATTAAGAATATCCGTACAAAATCCTTAGGTTCCAATAATAAAACGAATGTAGTATTAGCTACAATCGAAGGATTAACTCAGTTAAAGACTCCTGAGGAAGTTGCAAGACTTCGCGGCAAATCTGTTGAAGAGATTTTAGGCTAAGGAGGATAAGAAGATGGCAGATAAATTAAAAATCACATTGGTGAAATCCCCGATCGGCGCTATACCGAAGCAGAAAGCAACCGTTTTAGCATTAGGCTTAAAGAAGCTTCACAAAACAGTTGAGATGCCGGACAATGGTGCAGTCAGAGGTATGATCGCCAACGTGCGTCATTTAGTAAAAGTTGAAGAGATTTAAGAGAAAACAGTAAGGAGGTGCAAGCGATGGATTTATCAAATTTACAGCCTGCGTTAGGTTCCAAACACAGCGATAACTTCAGAAGAGGCCGCGGTCACGGTTCAGGTAACGGTAAGACAGCAGGTAAAGGTCATAAAGGACAGAAGGCTCGTTCCGGAGCTACCAGACCAGGTTTCGAAGGTGGTCAGATGCCTTTATACAGACGTATTCCGAAGAGAGGCTTTAAAAATAGAAATACAAAAGAAATCATTGGCATTAATGTAGGCGCTTTAGAAGCATTCGACAACGGTACAGTAGTGACTGTTGAGACTTTATTAGAGAGCGGTATTGTTAAGAATCCGCGTGATGGAGTTAAGATCCTTGGAAATGGAGAATTAACCAAAAAGCTTACAGTAAAGGTAGGTGCTTTCAGCGAAGGCGCAAAAACCAAAATCGAGGCTTTAGGTGGAACCTGCGAGGTGATCTAATATGTTAAAAACACTCCGTAATGCATTCAAGATCAAGGACGTAAGAAAGAAACTCATCTATACGTTCCTGATGCTGGTGGTTACCAGAATTGGCTCACAGCTGCCGATTCCAGGAGTTGAAACAAGCTTTTTCAAAGATTTTTTTGCTCAGAATAATAACGATGCGTTCGGATTTTTTAACGCAGTGACAGGAAGTTCCTTTACCAACATGTCCGTATTTGCACTGAGCATTACCCCCTACATCACATCTTCCATTATCATGCAGCTCCTTACCATTGCAATTCCCAAACTTGAGGAAATGCAGCAGGACGGTGAAGATGGAAGAAAGAAGATTGCAGAATACACCCGCTACGTAACAGTAGCTCTGGCTTTAATCGAGTCCGTCGCTATGGCGATTGGATTCGGAGGCCAGGGTCTGTTAAAAGAATATAATGTATTAAGCGTTATCATTGCAGTAGTTACCATGACGGCAGGTAGTGCGCTCCTTATGTGGATCGGCGAGCGGATTACGGAAAACGGTGTGGGTAATGGTATTTCCATTGTCCTTTTGTTTAACATCATTTCCAGCTTCCCTTCCGATGCATCTACACTTTATACCAGATTTATGTCTGGTAAATCTGTTGCAGTAGCTGCTGTTGCAGCGATCATTATCATTGCAGTGATTATCGCAATCGTTGTATTTGTTATCATCCTTCAGGATGGTGAAAGAAGAATTCCCGTGCAGTACTCCAAAAAAATGCAGGGACGCAAGATGGTAGGCGGACAAGCTACCAACATTCCGCTGAAGGTAAATACCGCCGGTGTTATCCCGGTTATTTTCGCTTCTTCCATCATGTCGTTCCCGGTAGTGATATCCCAGTTTTTAGGAACCAGGATCAACCGTGATGGCATTGCAGGACATATTTTAAACGCACTCAGTTCTTCCAACTGGTTTAAGCCGGAAAGACCGTTGGATTCCATTGGTCTTGTGGTTTATATCGCGCTTATCATCGTATTTGCATATTTCTATACTTCAATTACATTTAATCCCCTTGAAGTAGCAAATAATATGAAGAAGTCCGGTGGTTTTATCCCGGGTATCCGCCCAGGTAAGCCAACCAGTGATTACCTTAATTCAATTTTAAACTATATCGTATTTATAGGAGCATGCGGTCTGACTATCGTCTGTATCATTCCGATTATGGTTTCCGGTTTATTCAGTGTAAGCCGTCTTTCCTTCGGCGGTACATCCCTGATTATTATTGTCAGCGTTGTGCTGGAGACATTAAAGACGATTGAGTCCCAGATGCTTGTGCGTTACTATAAAGGATTTTTAAACGATTAGAAAGCAGACCAAGGGAGGCACGCCGCGGCGTGTTTTTCCTTGGGATTTGTGCTATTTAACCTTACATTAATGGAGGGACTGTTGATGAAAATCATCATGTTAGGTGCCCCTGGTGCCGGCAAAGGTACCCAGGCTAAAAAAATTGCTGAGAAATATCAGATTCCTCATGTTTCAACCGGAGATATATTCCGTTCCAACATAAAAGAAGGAACGCAGCTGGGAAGAAAAGCAAAGGAATATATGGATCAGGGAGCTCTTGTACCAGATGAACTTACCATCGGTATGCTGATGGACCGTATACAGCAGGAAGACTGCAAAAACGGTTACGTACTGGACGGATTTCCAAGAACCATTCCCCAGGCAGAAAGCCTTCAGAAAGCCATTACTGAAATGGGACAGAAGATAGACTTTGCGATAAACGTTGACGTTCCTGACGAGAATATTATCAACAGAATGTCAGGAAGACGTGCCTGTATATCCTGCGGAGCTACATATCACATTGTATATAATCCAAGCAAGATTTCCGGAATGTGCGATGTCTGTGGTTCAGAACTTGTCTTAAGAGATGATGATAAGCCGGAGACTGTAAAAAAACGTCTGGCGGTTTACCATGATCAGACCAGACCATTGATTGATTATTATAAAGAAGCCGGCGTGCTGGTGAATGTTGACGGGACACAGGAATTAAACAAAGTGTTCTCCGATATCACTGACATCCTAGGAGCATAGTTTATGTCAGTTACGATTAAATCTGCAAGAGAAATAGAACTTATGAGAGAGGCTGGAAGAATTCTTTGCATCACTCATGAAGAACTGAAGAAGGCCTTGAAGCCAGGAATGACAACCTGGGATATTGACCATCTGGGTGAAGAGATCATAAGAAGCTATGGCTGTACGCCTTCTTTCTTAAATTATAACGGATATCCTGCTTCCATCTGCGTATCAGTCAATGATGAGGTGGTTCACGGTATTCCGGATAAGAAGCGCGTACTGAGAGAAGGAGATATTGTGAGCCTTGATGCAGGAGTGATTTATAAAGGCTATCATTCTGACGCAGCAAGAACTTACGGGATCGGAGAGATCACTCCTGAAGCGGGACAACTCATGGAAGTGACAAAACAATGTTTCTTCGAAGGGATTAAATATGCAAAATCTGGCAATCATTTAGGTGAAATATCTGCGGCAATCCAGAAATATGCAGAAAAGTTCGGGTATGGAGTTGTCCGGGATTTAGTAGGCCACGGAATCGGTACTCATCTGCATGAAGATCCTGAAATACCGAATTTTTCCACAAGAAGACGGGGAATTAAGTTAAGACCTGGCATGACACTGGCCATCGAACCCATGATAAACCAGGGGACACTGGAAGTGGTCTGGCTTGATGATGACTGGACCGTTGTAACAGAGGACGGAAAACTTTCCGCTCATTATGAGAATACGGTTCTGATCACAGAAGGTGAGCCGGAGATATTAAGTCTGGTTTCCGCTGTCTGCGGGGAATAGGCCGATGAATGAATACGCCGGTTTATTCGTAAAATCCACGGCAGGACACGACAAGGGAGAATATTTCTTCATATTGCGTGAGGAAGGCGAATATATATATCTGGTGGACGGAAAAATAAGACGTCTTGACTGCCCCAAGAAAAAAAAGAAAAAGCATGTAATCCCCCTGTTGTGGGAGAAACAGTCACCGGGAAATAAAATCCGGGAAAATAAAAATGTCACTGATGAAGAGATCAAACATTTCATCCGATGTTTCAAAAGAGAAGATCAGGTTGTTAGGAGGTAAGCTTTATGTCAAAAGCAGATGTTATTGAAATTGAAGGCACCGTTGTGGAGAAGCTTCCCAATGCCATGTTCCAGGTTGAACTGGAAAACGGGCATCAGGTATTAGCTCACATAAGCGGAAAACTTCGCATGAACTACATTCGTATTTTACCAGGTGATAAGGTGACCATTGAGATGTCCCCTTATGATTTAAGCAAGGGAAGAATCATCTGGCGAGATAAATAAAGCGTCCGGGTCCGGCGCGTTCCACATCAGGAACGCGACACACCAGGGCAAAGGGTTAATAAATATATAGGAAAAAGCGCTTGCATTTTAAAACAAACAGTGTTATAATGCTATAGCGACTTTGTTGAAATACTGGGTGTATTATGCCCATGAGGGCAGCACTGGTTTTAAGATAAAAACACACTGCGGGTATACTCAGAAAGCTCTTTTGGAAGGAGACTCCTTTGCCGCCGGATTTATATAAGAAGAAATCAGGTGCGGAGGGATTATCTTTGCACATAAGCGTCTTATGACGGACGCGAAGTGTTTCATGCGAAAGGGCGCATAACGGAAAGGAGAATTGCTGTGAAGGTTAGATCATCAGTCAAGCCGATTTGCGAAAAATGCAAAATCATCAAAAGAAAAGGCAGTATCAGAGTAATCTGTGAAAATCCTAAGCATAAGCAGAGACAAGGTTAAAATAATTAATGGAGGTGTACTACACACATGGCTCGTATTTCAGGTGTTGATTTACCAAGAGAAAAACGTGTTGAGATCGGTTTAACTTACATCTACGGTATTGGTAGAACCAGTTCAAACCGCATTCTTACAACTGCTGGCGTTAATCCTGACACTCGTGTTAAGGACTTAACCGATGACGAAGTAAAGAGAATTGCAGAAGTGATTACGGAATCTCAGACTGTAGAAGGTGATTTACGTAGAGAAATCGCTATGAACATCAAGAGACTTCAGGAAATCGGCTGCTATCGCGGAATCCGTCATAGAAAGAGTCTTCCGGTTCGTGGTCAGAAAACTAAGACTAACGCAAGAACTCGTAAGGGTCCAAGAAAGACTGTAGCAAACAAGAAAAAGTAAGATACTAAATTTAACAGCGAATCACGTTACATGTTTTAAAAACAGGAATAACAGGATTCAGATTTCGTACCCTGCGTTACGCGGCTGCGGGCAGGGCGGAGCAACTATAAAGAAAGTAGGTTAGTTTAAAATGGCTAAAAAAGTGTCCACTACTAAAAAAGTGACAAAAAAGCGCGTAAAGAAAAACGTTGAACGCGGACAAGCACATATCCAGTCATCTTTTAATAACACAATTGTGACATTAACAGATACACAGGGTAATGCATTATCCTGGGCAAGTGCTGGTGGTCTGGGATTTAGAGGTTCAAGGAAATCTACTCCATATGCAGCTCAGATGGCGGCAGAAACTGCTACTAAAGCAGCTCTTGTACATGGTTTAAAATCAGTAGACGTTATGGTTAAAGGTCCTGGTTCAGGCCGTGAAGCAGCTATTCGTGCACTTCAGGCATGCGGTTTAGAAGTAACCAGCATCAAGGATGTAACTCCTGTACCACATAACGGATGTCGTCCACCAAAACGTAGAAGAGTCTAATTAGGAGGTAATTACAGTGGCAGTTGATAGAGTTCCTGTTCTTAAAAGATGTAGATCCCTTGGTCTTGATCCAATCTATTTAGGAATAGATAAAAAATCAAAGAGAGAATTAAAAAGAGCAAACAGAAAGATGAGTGAGTACGGCATTCAGCTGAGAGAAAAGCAGAAAGCTAAATTCATCTACGGTGTGCTTGAGAAACCTTTCCGTAACTATTATGCCAAGGCTGAAAGAATGAATGGTATGGTTGGTGAAAACCTTATGATTCTTCTTGAGAGAAGACTTGACAACGTAGTATTCCGTATGGGATTCGGAAGAACAAGAAGAGAGACCAGACAGATGGTTGACCACAAGAGCATTCTTGTTAATGGCAAATGCGTAAACATTCCTTCCTTCATCGTAAAGGTTGGAGATGTGATCGAAGTAAAAGAAAAATGCAAAACCAATGCAAGATTCAAAAGTGTTCAGGAAACAACGGCTGGCCGTATGGTTCCGGCATGGCTTGATGTTGACCATGAGAATTTACGTGGTACTGTTAAAGAGTTACCAACAAGAGATGAGATTGATGTTCCAGTGAATGAAATGCTTATCGTCGAGTTGTACTCCAAATAATTGAAAGTCTGTTGATAGAAGCTGGCTTTCGCCCGGGGGCGTTATGCTTCCGGGCAAGGTTTGAGTATAAGACCCTCGATACAAAATACCCAAAAGGAGGGGCTATTAGTGTTCGATTTTGAAAAACCAAACATTGAGATTGCTGAAATCTCAGAAGACAAAAAATATGGCAAGTTTGTAGTTGAACCGCTTGAAAGAGGTTATGGCACGACTTTAGGTAATTCCTTAAGAAGAATCATGCTTTCTTCCTTACCGGGCGCTGCAGTCAGTCAGGTAAAAATCGACGGCGTTTTGCATGAATTCAGTTCTATTCCTGGAGTTAAGGAAGATGTGACTGAGATCATTATGAACATCAAGAGCTTATCTATTAAAAACAACAGCGATACCAACGAGGCAAAGGTTGCATACATTGAGTTTGAAGGCGAAGGTGTTGTAACTGCTGCTGATATCCAGGCTGATCCCGATATTGAGATCATGAACCCGGATCAGGTTATCGCTACGCTTAGCGGCGGCACAGACAGCAAGTTCTATATGGAACTTACTATTACAAAGGGCCGTGGTTATGTGAGTGCAGACAAGAATAAGAGTGAAGATTTACCGATAGGTGTGATTGCTGTTGATTCTATTTATACACCAGTAGAGCGCGTCAACATGACGGTAGAAAACACCCGAGTAGGTCAGGTTACCGATTATGATAAGCTGACATTAGATGTATTTACAAATGGAACTCTGGCACCGGATGAAGCAGTCAGTCTGGCTGCAAAGGTACTGAGTGAGCATTTGAACTTATTCATTGATTTATCTGAGAACGCCAAGACTGCAGAAGTTATGGTGGAGAAGGAAGACAATGAGAAGGAAAAAGTTCTGGAGATGAACATTGATGAACTGGAGCTTTCTGTCCGTTCTTATAATTGTCTCAAGAGAGCCGGAATCAATACGGTAGAAGAACTGTGCAACAGAACTTCTGAGGATATGATGAAGGTTCGAAACTTAGGCCGCAAGTCTTTAGAAGAAGTGCTGGCAAAGTTGAAGGAATTAGGCTTACAGCTGAATCCAAGCGATGATACCAATGCATAATTGATTCGCTTAAGCAGTTGATTTATGGAGATTAAGCACTGATACAGTAAGACCGAAGAAGCATGTATCCGTGTTCCACAAATGGAGGAATATTGAGATGGCAGGATATAGAAAACTGGGAAAAACTTCCAGTCAGAGAAAAGCGTTAATCAGAAGCCAGGTAACTGCATTAATCTATAATGGCAAGATCGTGACAACAGAAGCAAGAGCAAAAGAAATCCGCAAAGTTGCAGAAGGTCTGATCGCTCTGGCAGTTAAGGAGAAAGATAACTTCGAGACTGTTAAAGTCACAGCTAAGGTTGCACGTAAAGATAAAGACGGCAAGAGAGTAAAAGATGTTGTAAACGGCAAGAAAGTAACTGTTTATGATGAAGTGGAAAAAGAGATCAAGAAAGATCTTCCTTCCAGACTTCATGCAAGAAGACAGATGTTAAAGGTCCTTTACGATGTAACAGAAGTTCCGTCTGAAGCTGCAGGAAGAAAGAAGAATACAAAGTCTGTTGATCTTCCAAAGAAGCTGTTTGATGAGGTTGCACCAAAGTATGTATCCCGTAACGGTGGTTACACACGTATCGTTAAGATCGGCCAGCGTAAAGGTGATGCAGCGATGGAAGTAGTTCTTGAGCTTGTATAATTAATATTTAAATCCCGGTATGGAAGCGATTCCTTATCGGGTTTTTTATATCTCCCATCAGTTAAGAAACGCAAGAATAAAGAAAGAATATCGTAAGTTGACGGACAATTACTTTCAGGGCTATAATGTAAATTGTAGAATATTATGGTTCTATTGTAAAAATGCGCTAAAATAAAATCGGGAGGTATTAAGTATGAAGCGTTTAAAGAGACTGGTGACTTTCGTCTCTGCATTGGGGGTATTGACGGCAAGCATACCGTTTGCGACAATGGCAGCTACCGTAAAAACCATAACGTCTGTAACGATTAACGTAGGGTTGGAAGAGATTTCCAATGGAGACACTCTGCCTTCTGAAACTTCTTTTTCAACCACATCGGAAAGCGGCAATTATGTTTACACCAACAATAACAGATATGAAGTGTCAGACTTGGACTGGATTACATCTGACAGCAAGGAAATGAAAATTGGATCTGAACCGAAGATGAAGGTTACGCTGCATGCTACGGATGCTGATGAATATGCATTTAAAGGCGGCTATCAGTCGAGCAATATTACGATCAAGGGGGGCACCTATGTTTCCTCAAACCGTTCTGGTACAGATACATTATATGTAACATTTACCTTTAAACCGATCAAGGGAACCTATGATTCTCCGGAAGATGCTGACTGGAAGGATTCTGGTTTTGGCAATGCCAGATGGAGTGAACCAGATAACGGCTCCGGTGCTTATGATGTATATTTATACCGCGGAAGCTCCCTTATTAAGAAGGTAGAGAAACTGAAAGCAACTTCTTATAATTTTTATCCCTATATGACCAAAGCAGGCACCTACAGTTTTAAAGTACGCACAGTGCCATATAGTAGCACTGAAGATAAATACGGAAAGAACAGTGACTGGACTGAATCCGGTGAGGTATATGTACCTCAGGAAAAGGTATCAGACGGCAGCGGACAGGACAGCGGGACGGCATCCACCGGAGCAGTAGGCTGGATCAAGAATGGTAACTCCTGGAGTTACCGCTATCCAGATGGAACCTATTTAAAGAATAACTGGTCTAAAATCAATAACATATGGTATCTTTTTGATGGTAATGGAGTGATGCTGACCGGCTGGCAGCAAAAGGGTGACAAAACTTATTACTTTAACAGTGACGGAGCCATGCTTACGGGATGGTACAAATCTGATAACAAATGGTACTATTTAAATCCTTCCACTACAAACGGAGTTGAGGGTGCACTGATAACTGGCTGGATTTCCTACAACAACAAGTGGTATTATGCTGATTCCAAGGGCGTCATGCAGGAAGGCTGGAAGCAGATCGATGGCAATTGGTTCTATTTTTATCCAGGTGAGGGCTCAAAGGCTGTGAACACCAATATCAGCGGTTTTGCAATAGATGGAGAGGGAATCTGGAGAAAGTAGGGAAGAAAGGAAGTAGATATTGATGAATTGGAGAAAAGGGAAAGGAATATGGTTTCTGCTTTTATGCATGATCATGATTCTTGGAACCGGAATAACAGCATCAGCGTCAGGCAGCTTAAGGATCTACGTGGAGAATGGCAGTAAGAGTTCCTGGACGGAGGGAATTAATGTTCCCACTGTAAAAGTGAATTATTCGGAAGAAAGCCCCGACTGGAGCAAGAAAGAGGATCAATGGGAGCCTGGAAAGAAGGTAAAGGGGACCATTCGGGTATCCGGTTCTTATGAGAGATCGGATTGCACCGTGAAAGGTGCAAATCTGCTTTCTGTAAACAGTGAAGACGGGGAGACTGTCATCACCTTCTCTTATGTTCCGGTTGCAAAACTGGAATGCCCGGAAAAGGCAGGCTGGAGCGATGCTGCAAAAACCAAAGCCTCCTGGAAGAAGGTGCCGTTCGCTTCCAGATATCAGGTAGTCCTGTATCAGGAAGGCGGTATCTGGATTAAAAGCCTGACCACATCTTCCACATCAGTAGATCTTCTTCCTTATATGAGCAGTGGTTATAAATACTTCTACACAGTGAAAGCCATCTTAAAGGATTCATCGGAAGAGGATTATTTAAAAGAAGGAGATATCACTACTTCTGATGATTCTGTAGTTCAGGAACTGGGCGAGACGTTAGGTGTATGGGCAACTTACCAGGAAGGTAAGAAGTACCGCGGAGAAGACGGCAACTATGTGACTGGCGGCTGGAAGATGATCAGCGGTAAATGGTATTATTTTAAGCAGGATGGCTATGCTGTAACCGGCTGGCAGAAGGTTGATGAGAAATGGTACTATATGGACGCAGAAGCTATAATGAAGACCGGCTGGCAGGAACTCAATGGAATATGGTACTACTTTAATACCGACGGAGATATGGCGATCGGATGGATTCAGCCGACACCGGGCAAATGGTATTATCTCAACGGAGATGGAAGCCTGGCTACGAATACAACGGTAGATGGAAATTATAAGGTTAATGAATCAGGCTTATGGATACAATAAAGCAGATAGATGGTATGGATGGAAACGTCTGTACCATCTATCTGTTTTTGTAAGGAAAAACTATATTTTCACCAATTTTTGCTTTTAATCCTTCGTTTTTGCAAAAGATACATGCCGATGCTTGACTGTTATGCAATATTCAACTAAAATTATGTGGCATACGGATGTATCACTTTTAAAGAAAGGTTTACTATGGGAATAATTAAAACGTCGAAACTGATATTTGATTATATCAGAAAAGATGAAGAAGAAAATATTGAAGAAATTAAACGTGCCATTGACGGTGTGAGCCTGGATCTGGAAAAGGGACAGTTCATTGCAGTACTTGGCCATAATGGATCTGGTAAATCAACCTTTGCAAAACAGCTCAATGCCATATTGCTGCCTACGGAAGGTACGGTATGGATTCAGGATTTAGATACTTCCAGGGAAGAGAATCTCTGGGAGGTCCGCAAGAAGACAGGAATGGTTTTCCAGAATCCGGATAATCAGATCATTGGAAATATTGTAGAAGAGGATGTGGGTTTCGGACCTGAGAATCTAGGTGTGCCTACAGAGGAAATCTGGAAACGGGTGGACGAGAGTTTAAAAAGCGTTGGAATGGCTGCATACCGCTTAAAGTCCCCTAACAGGCTGTCTGGAGGGCAAAAGCAGCGGGTTGCCATAGCAGGTGTAATGGCCATGAGACCCCAGTGCATCGTGTTAGATGAACCTACCGCCATGTTAGATCCCAATGGGCGCAAAGAAGTGGTTAAAACGGTTCATGAACTGAACCGGAAAGAGGGAATCACGGTTCTGCTTATCACCCACTACATGGAAGAGGTAACAGGTTCTGACAGAGTGATCGTAATGGATGAAGGCAGGGTAGTCATGGATGGCACGCCACGTGAGATATTTTCTCAGGTTGAGAAGCTTAAATCCTACCGGCTGGATGTTCCCCAGGTCACAGAGCTTGCTTATGAGTTAAAACAAAAAGGTCTTGATCTGCCTGATGGGATATTGACACTGGATGAGCTGATGGAGAACCTTCTTCCACGGTTTGCAGAACGTTTTCCCGGAGAAGTAATTCTGGAGAACGGAGGAAGCCATGGCAATTAAAGCAGAGCATATCAATTATATCTATGGAAAAGGGACAGCCTTTGAGCAGCATGCATTAAAGGATGTGAACCTGGAGATACAGGATGGAGAATTCGTGGGGCTGATCGGTCATACCGGTTCCGGTAAGTCTACCTTAATCCAGCATTTAAACGGACTGCTCCGTGCAACAGACGGAAAGCTATATTATAATGGAAGTAATATTTATAATGACGGTTATGACCTCAGGGCTTTGAGAAGTCATGTAGGACTTGTATTTCAGTATCCTGAGCATCAGCTTTTTGAAATCGATGTATTTACCGATGTCTGTTTTGGGCCTAAAAATCAGGGACTGAACAAGGAAGAAACGGCCAAGCGGGCGAGAGAAGCGCTTACCATGGTAGGTCTTGATGAAAGTTACTATAAACGGTCTCCTTTTGAACTTTCCGGAGGTCAGAAAAGGCGTGTTGCAATTGCTGGCGTTCTCGCCATGAATCCGGATGTTCTGATTCTTGATGAGCCCACAGCGGGGCTGGACCCAAAAGGAAGAGATGAGATTCTGGATCAGATCAAGCGGCTTCATGAGGAACGGAACATGACGATTATTCTAGTCTCCCACAGCATGGAAGATGTGGCCCGGTATGTAGACCGGATTCTGGTCATGAATCATGGAGAAAAGGTGTTTGACGATACACCAAAGGAAGTGTTTCAGCATTATAAGGAACTGGAAGCAATGGGCCTGGCAGCTCCTGCGATCACCTATGTGGTTCAGACGCTGAAATCCCACGGTGTTCCCATTGATACCAGCATTACAACAATAGAAGAAGCCAGAGACGAGATTTTAAAGCTTCTGGGAAAATAGACAGGGAGATATTATGCTGAAAGATATTACATTAGGGCAGTATTATCCGGTGGAATCCATTCTTCATAAACTGGATCCCCGGACAAAGCTGTTTGGGACCATGGTTTTTATCATATCCCTATTTATTGCAAATGATATCTGGGCCTATATGATAGCTACTGTGTTTCTTGCAGCGGCCATAAAGCTCAGTAATGTTCCTTTTAAGTTTATGGTCAGGGGCCTGAAGGCGATTGTATTTCTGCTTCTGATCAGCGTCAGCTTCAATCTGTTTCTGACACCCGGCAAGGCAGTTCTGACTTTAGGATTTTTAAAGATCACAAAGGAAGGATTTATGGTGGCTGGTTTTATGGGAATCCGGCTGATTTATCTGGTGGTTGGATCTTCCATCATGACGCTGACGACCACTCCTAACCAGCTGACTGACGGTCTGGAGAAGAGCCTTGGATTCTTAAACCGTTTCCGTGTACCGGTGCATGAGGTATCCATGATGATGTCCATTGCGCTGCGCTTTATACCGATTCTGGTGGAAGAAACGGATAAGATCATGAAGGCGCAGATGGCAAGAGGTGCGGACTTTGAGACCGGGAATCTGATCCAGAAGGCGAAAAATATGATTCCTCTTCTGGTGCCTCTTTTTATCTCTGCGTTCCGCCGTGCCACAGATCTTGCCATGGCGATGGAAGCCAGATGCTACCGGGGCGGAGAAGGCCGGACGAAAATGAAGCCGCTTAAGTATGGAAACCAGGACAGAATCACATATCTGGTGTATGTTCTTTATCTTGCCGTCATTATAGGTCTCCGGATCCTGAGAGTGAAGAGCTTTTAAGAACAAAGGAGGATTTATGAAACGGGTTAAGATGATCGTTGCCTACGATGGAACCAATTACTGTGGCTGGCAGATCCAGAACAATGGAATCACCATTGAGGAGGTTTTAAACCGCACTCTGACCGACTTATTAAAGGAGCCGGTCACTGTAACCGGTGCCAGCAGGACAGATTCCGGGGTGCATTCGGAGGGAAATGTGGCAGTTTTTGATACAGAAAACCGAATGCCTGCAGACAAGATCTGTTTTGCCTTAAACCAGAGGCTGCCGGAAGATATCCGGGTGCTTCACTCGGAGGAAGTTCCGGGCAGTTACCACCCCAGGAAGCAAAACTGTATTAAAACTTACGAGTATAAGATTATGAACCGGAAGATCGAAGTTCCAACCATGCGGCTGTACAGCTATTTCTGTTACTTCCCCCTTGATGTGGAAAAGATGCGGGAGGGTGCTGCCTGTCTGATCGGCGAACATGATTTTAAAAGCTTCTGCACCGCAAGAGGGCAGGCAGAGGAAACGGTACGGACCATTTACAGTCTGGAGGTTTTAAAGTCTGATGATCTTATTACAATCCGGATTAAGGGCAATGGATTTTTATATAATATGGTAAGAATCATTGCAGGAACACTGATGAAAGTGGGCATGGGAGTTTATCCTCCCGGGCATGTGGAAGAGATTTTAGACGCCAGGGACCGGAATGCAGCAGGACCGAAAGCTGCGGCGAAAGGTCTTACTCTGGTGAGCCTTGAGTATGAAAAAGAACTTGAGAAAGAAATTAAGGGTGAAAATAAGGAGTGGAGTTATACTCTTTATCAGGATCGGATTGCTTCTCATAAGGAAGCTAGTCTGGTGATCCGCAGATGCAGGGAAGAGGATTTTGAACGGCTTCTGATCCGTGTCGTGCATCAGGCAGTAAGAAACGGAGCTCATACTGTTTTGGTAAAGGACGAAGAACAGGAAGGCCGGATTATTACAGGCAGGGCATATGGATTTTACAGCTTTTCACCTGACGAATCAGGAAATGGATGGATGGTAACTGGAAGCCAGCCTGCAAAGCCTTGATTTTAAAGGAAAAAACCCCTGCTTTTACAGGAAAAAAGGTTGACACACAGCTAGAAATGTAATATAATGTATAACTGTGACGTTAGACGAAAATGTTCAAGCCAAGCCCCGGAATGAGCATTTTGTAATATAACTTTTGGAAAGTTGTTTTCAGCTTTTCGAGAAAAGGTGCCGCTTTTTGCACCGTCTATCCGGTTATGAAAACATGTTTTCGTAATATGGAAATGCTTAAAAACACCATAATTTACAGGAGGTTGTCCAATGAAGACTTTTATGGCTAGTCCAGCAACAATTGAAAGAAAATGGTACGTAGTTGACGCTACAGGATATACATTAGGACGCTTGGCTTCAGAAGTAGCTAAAGTATTAAGAGGAAAGAACAAACCGATTTACACACCACATATGGATTGCGGTGATTATGTAATCGTAGTGAACGCAAATAAGATTGAAGTTACCGGTAAGAAGTTAGATCAGAAGATTTACTACAGCCATTCTGATTATGTTGGCGGTATGAAAGAAACAACTTTAAGAGAAATGATGGCTAAAAAGCCTGAAAGAGTTATTGAATTAGCAGTTAAGGGAATGCTTCCAAAGGGACCTTTAGGAAGAAGCATGATAACAAAACTTCACGTATACGCTGGCGCAGAACATGATAACGCTGCTCAGAAACCAGAAGTTTTAGAATTCAAATTTTAATCAGAGGTGCTGAAAGGAGGAAGTTATCATGGCTAATGCAAAATTTTACGGAACAGGTAGAAGAAAAAAATCTATCGCTAGAGTATATTTAGTACCAGGTACAGGTAAGATCACCATCAATAAGAGAGACATCGATCAGTACTTCGGTCTTGAGACATTAAAGGTTGTTGTTCGTCAGCCATTAACAGCAACAGAGACAGTAGATAAGTTTGACGTTTTAGTAAACGTACACGGCGGTGGTTTCACCGGACAGGCTGGTGCAGTAAGACACGGAATCGCCAGAGCTTTACTTAAGGCAGACATTGAATTCCGTCCAGTTCTTAAGAAAGCAGGATTCTTAACAAGAGATCCAAGAATGAAAGAAAGAAAGAAATACGGCTTAAAGGCAGCTCGTCGTGCGCCGCAGTTCTCAAAGAGATAATAAGCAGATTTATACAAACCCTTGTAAATACTCATTTGCAAGGGTTTTTCTTTACCCTAATTATTTGGTAACAAATGAATTGCACGAATGAAAATGCTGCCAGAGAAATATTACTTAACTACGTGCCCTCACTAAAACGCTGGAAAAAGGATTGGGATTAGGATTCAATCACAAAAAATAGTAAAATAGTGGTGTTTACATGGTATATTTAGAGCAGTATAATGGTATCAGCAGATATAATTAATAGATCGGCGGTGAAATATTTTGAAATATATTCGAGGTAATTTCTCAGTACAGTTGATATAAACTGTTAGCAGATTGTGCTGAGGTTAATGTTATAACATGTTAACAGTCTCAACTGTACTGCTTCACTTTTTAGAGTAAGAAAATAAGAAGGAGTACAGAAATGAGCCAAATGAAGGAAATCTTAAAAGAAAATAGAAAAGCTGTTGCTTTGTACATTACAACCGGTTTATTGATCGCATTTTTAACAAACTATAAAATTAAGTTTTTTCAGCAAATTATAGATGGTTTCAACAGTCATTCAATAAACATAGATATCATTGCTGCCTATGGGCTCGTATTAATTAGTTTTTATATGTTGAATTATTTGGACGAGTATCCGAAACAGAAACTTGGTAATGCAATTTATTTGGATTTTAAAATGCAGGCTTTAAAGAAGGTTAGCAGAATTCAATATATAGATTATCAGTCATTGGGAACGGGGAAACTTACACAAAGTATTGAAAATGGAGCAAATGCAGGAAAAGGAATTATCTTTGGATTTTGGTTATGTGTTATTAGACAGTTGATTCCTACAATTATCTTCAGTGTCCTTATTATATGGAGAATGAACAAATTTATTACTTATTTAATCTTGTGTGGTTACGTGATTGTATTTATCATTACAAATTTACTATTGAAGGTTTTGTATGTAATAAAAGAAAATATCCTGTGTAATGAAGAGATGATGAATCATTATCTGGTCCGGGGATTTATGGAAATGGTAGTGTTTCGTATGAACCGCCGCTTTCCTTATGAAATTCAAAAAGCAGAAAGTTCGAAGACTGAAATTGTGAAATCAAAAGTTAAGATGAATATGATTCATGAAGCTTTTTTCACCATATTTGCCTTACTTGTGGCAGTTTTAAATGTAGGAATACTTGTATTTGCCTGGCTGAATCAATCTGTTTCCATAGGAACATCGGTGGCTTTGCTTTCATTAGTTGAGAATGCATATACGCCCATTGCAATTTTCAATGTCTTATTTGTTCAATACAAGCTGGATAAGGCAACATATCGCAAATTTGAAGAGTTTTTCAATATGAAAAATGATGAGCAGCTGGATATTGGAAAAAGTATTGTGGTAGAACAGGGTGAAATTCATATAAAAAATTTATACTTTCAGTACGATAGGAAGATGGTTATAAATAATTTAAACATCCAGATCCATAGGGGTGAAAAAATTGCGTTAGTAGGAAGCAGCGGTTCAGGAAAAACAACATTAGTCAAGCTTTTATTAGGACTGTTAAAATATGAGTCTGGCAGTATCAAGATTGATGGTCATGAATTAAAAGAAATATGCCTAAACAGTTTATATGAAAATATGAGCTATATCTCACAGGATGCCCCAGTCTTTGATGGTACAATCAGAGAAAATATGATTTATAATCAAAACGTATATAGCGATTATATTTGGGAAGTATTAAAAAAATTGAAATTGAATGATTTGGTATTAAAGATGGAGAAAGGAATTGATACTCTAATTGGTGAGCGTGGCATGACATTATCAGGAGGTGAGAGGCAGAGGCTGGCACTAGCCAGGCTGTGGTTTCAAAAAAATAATATTGTTATTTTGGATGAAGCGACCTCTGCTTTGGATAATATAACAGAAGAAGATGTTATGAAGGAAATTATGATTCTATTGTCGGGTAAAACAGTCATAGCAATTGCGCATCGACTAACTTCCATAATAAATTTTGACCGGATTATTGTATTTAATGATGGCTGCATTGTTGAACAAGGTACATTTAATGAACTTTTATCCAATGGACTGTATTTTTATGATTTATATAAATCAGCCGGCAGTAATTGAAGAAGTTCCATAATACTCGATCCCTGGAAATTTATATACTTTCAGGGATCTCTTACATTACAGGCAATGAAATAATAAACTTAATACTACTATTTTGGAGAAACAATAAAATGGAACCATATTACTATAATCAGATGAATAGGCAGCAACAAAGAATCTATCAGGTTATGAAGAGTGGCCTGGAGTCCCTTTCACAGAGTTTTGATGTACAAAGAACCGATGGAGCTGAGCTCAGCGAGATCTTTTTTAAGTTGAGATTGGATTGTCCGGAGATATTTTATGCTTCGACATTTCAATATTCCTTCTACGATAACTCTACGTTAGTAAAGATGAAGCCGGTTTATTTATTTGATAAGAATAAAATCAGGGAGCATCAGGCGGCAATGTCTGCCAGGGTGGAAAAGCTTGCCAGGGTGGTGAAAGATAAAAGTGACTGGGAAAAGGAACAATACATTCATGATTTTATCTGTGGAAATGTGACTTACGATAAGCTGAAGAAACAATATTCACATGAAATTCTGGGTCCATTGGGGCAGGGAGTAGGCGTTTGTGAAGGAATTGCAAAATCAGTGAAGATCCTTTGTGATCAGCTTTCTATTCCCTGTATTGTTGCCATTTCGGAAAATAATCCGGAAAAGAACATCAAATACCGGCACGCCTGGAACGTGGTTCGAATCAATGGGGTATGGTATCATTTGGACGCCACATTCGATAATACGTTAGGAAAAAAAGAATTAAGATATGATTATTTCAACCTGGATGATAAGAATATTTTTAAGGATCATGAAACTGTGATATACAAGGTTCCGGAGTGCGGCAATGGCGATCATTTCTTTTATAAAGAGAAGAAACTTTCATTCACCAAATTGGAAGATATAGCAAAGCGCTGCCAGCAGGCAATCAAAAAAGGAAAGGTCTTAACCTTTCATTGGAGAGGCGGATATCTCACCAAAGATGTCATGAAGGAAATATTGGAAATTATTGCAGGAGCGGCCAGGGAGAAAGGCAGACACAGTCAGATTTCTATAAACTGGCCTCAGGCAATTATTCGTGTGAAATTCATTGAGGAGCAGGTGGAAGATTCAGTTAAGATGGAAGACGCTTATGAAGAAGAGAATGATGCAGAAATGTAGAAGAGTATAAATTAAATAATCTGTCACAACTGCCAGGTTCTGGCTGTCTAATTATTGACACATAAAATTAAGGAGGAACAAGTCATGCAAAGCGAAATATTTCACTTATTTGACAGGGCAGTGGAAGGGGATAAGGAGGCCCTTGAAGGACTAATTCTAAGCGTACAGGATATGATTTATAACCTGTCTCTTCGAATGCTGGGAATGCCTTGTGATGCAGAGGATGCGACGCAGGAAATTATTATTAAAGTTATTACTCAGCTCTCTGCATTTCGTAAGGAAAGTGCATTTTCTACGTGGGTTTATCGTATCGCTGCCAACTATTTAATCAATTACAAAAAGACTATGTTTGCACAGCATCAGCTCAGTTTTGAGTTTTATGGGCAGGATATTGATAATGGGTTCATTGATAACACGAATCAATTAACGCAAAGCGTAGACGAGAATCTTCTGGCTGAAGAATTGAAACATTCCTGTACCAATGTTATGCTTCAGTGCCTTGACCCGGAAAGCCGTCTGATCTATGTTCTTGGTGTTATGTTTAAGGTGGATAGTAAGATTTGCGGTGAAATTCTGGAGATTTCACCAGAAGCATACCGTCAGCGCCTGTCACGCATTCGAAAACAGGTTGGAGAATTTTTGAGTGAATATTGTGGTTTATCCCAGACAGGCAAATGTAATTGTAAGAAGCGGGTTGGATATGCCATACATACGAGAAGGTTAGATCCCCAGAATTTAGAGTATAGTAATATGTCCAGAGCTGATGAAAATACGATTTTAAATTTCACTCAGGCAATGGAAGAAATGGATCAGATGTCATTTGTTTTTGCACAGCTTCCAAAATACCGTTCACCAGATGTGATTCATAAATTTATTAAAAATCTTCTGGATACCTATGCAATGAGAGTTATTACCGGAAATGCCGGGGAGGAAATAACCGTATGAAGGAATTCTTACTGACGTTACTAATTGGTATAGTTGCAGGTGTTGTTGATGTGCTGCCAATGATAAAAATGAAGTTTGATAAATATTCAATCGCTTCTGCATTTGTATTTTATCTGATTCTTCCATTTATCATATTTAATATTAAGTTCAATGGAATTGCATGGTGGTTAAAAGGCGGAATGATTGGATTGGGTGTAGCATTACCAGTTATCATTCTTGCGTCCAGGGACGATAAAAAATCAATCGTGCCGATGACCGTCATGTCAGCTGTATTGGGAACAGTGATTAATACCGCAGGTTATTATCTAATTTAAAACGGTGTTTTAGACCGGTTTTCCTGTATTGCAGCGCGGTATTCCGTGGGGGTGGCACCCACCAATGCCTTGAACTGTTTTGTAAAGTAGCTGTGGCTGGAAAAGCCACAGTCAAAAGCGATTTCGGTTATGGGTGCATCTGTGGTTGAAAGCTGTTCTGCAGCTTTAAAAAGACGCCTCTGCTGAATATACTCCATCGGGCTGTAATGCAGATACCGGCTGAATATTCGCTGGCATTCTCTGGTGCAGATATTTGCCGTATCTGCAATTTCTTTTACCGTCATTACACTTCTTAAATTTCCGTCAATCCATTCTAACATTTGCTTCAAACGGGATTCCTGCAGAGTTGGCATTCTGCGGGAGGGCATGGTCTGATGCTTTTCCTTTGTGTATAGCAATATTTTTGACAGCGCTTCCCGAACTTCAAACTCATATCCGGATTTCTCCTTCTCACAGGCAGTAAAGGCTGTATCAAACTGCTGAAAAAAGGCTTCATCTCCTGCCTCCTTTTGAAATTTCAGAAAATCCGGACCTGCATCCAATAAGGGGCGGACATACATTGTGTCAAAGACACTTCCAGGGGTACCGCCTATGATGCCAGAGTCAAATACAAAGGAATGATAGATACAGGGGGAAGGTACAGCTGCGGCAAAAGAATGCAGTACTCCGGTGTTAATAAAGTACCCTTCCCCCGCTTCCGCGTGATATATATTATCTCCGATCTGAATTATCACGCTGCCCTGCAATAAAAGAAAGACTTCTAATTCCCGGTGCCAGTGGGAAGGGATACAATCAGCAATGTATTGGTGGATATCCCCTTCATTTGCATACATATTAAAAAGCTGTAAGCCTTGTTCCTGCAATTCCTTCCTGTAACAATCTGTTGAAACAAAAGTTCTGTTCCGTATCATAAAATCCCCCTCTTTTGTCGCTTTTTTTATAGTATATGACGTTTCTGTGAAAGCAGCAATGGGAATTTACGCTTATAATAAAAATAAAAAATACAGATAGAATCGTGGATTTCGGGTGCTGCATCTGTAAGTGATCAAAAGGGGGGATTTTCATGCAGTCGGATTACAAAAGTCGCGTTCTTGATATGACAAAGGGCAGTCCGTTTCAACTGCTTCTCTATTTTTCTCTGCCGCTTTTTTTCGGAAACCTGTTGCAGCAGCTCTATAGTCTGGCAGATACTTCGATCGCAGGCCATCTTTTAGGGGATGGAGCTTTGGCGCAGATTGGAGCTACTGCGGCACTTTACAGTCTTATTACCAATTTTGCTTTTGGATTAAACAATGGTCTGGCTTTGACTGTAAGCAAATATTTTGGTGCCGGGGAGCAAAAGGAAATGAAGCAGGCTGTCTGCTGGATGGTGAGTATCTCCTGCATTTTTGCCGTATTTCTTACAGCAGGTTTTTTGCTGCTTAAGTATTCGCTTTTATCGGGCCTGCAGATACCAGAAGATACTTTGGCAGGGGCATTGAGCTATTTTACCATTATTTTAGCCGGCATTCCTTTGACCATGGCGTATAATCTGGAATTCAGTCTGCTTCAGGCTGTTGGCAACAGCTTTACTCCGCTGCTGTTTCTGCTCTTTAGCAGCGTACTGAATGTGGGACTTGATTTTTTGTTTATGGGAAGTCTGGCAATGGGAGTGCAGGGAGCGGCGACAGCCACTGTACTCGCACAGGGAATCAGTGCTGTATTGTGCTTTTTTTACATTGTTAAGAATTATCGGGGACTTCATTTCCATAAAAAGGATTTACGGGTAAAGCCGGAATTTGTTTTGAAAATGCTCTGGACCGGGCTTAGCATGGCACTTATGAGTACGATCTATAATATTGGCAGTGTTGTTTTGCAAAGCAGTATTAATGCACTTGGCAGTGTCTATATTGCCGCTCAGATGGGAGCCCGCCGTCTGGCAGAATTATTCTATAATCCGGGTCTTGCCCTGGCTGCAAGTATTGCAACTTATTCCAGCCAAAACTATGGGGCCAACTGCCGTTCCCGGATCACAAAAGGAATTAAGACAGCCCTGCTTTTATATGGAGTGTGGTGGCTGTTTGCTGTTTTATTTACATTTCTGTTTGCTGAAAATGCAGTAAAGCTCATCACAGGAAGTGGAAGTCAGGAAGTTGTTTCCAATGCGGTACTTTACCTCCAAATCAGTATTCCGATGATTCCTCCAATGGCACTGCTGGTAATTATACGAAGCGCTTTACAGGGGATGGGGCGTCCGGTTTTGCCGCTTTTATGCAGTGTTATCGAACTGATAGGAAAAGTCTGGTTTTCGCTTTGGGCTGTACCTGTCTGGGGGTACATAGCTGTATGTGTCTGCGAACCTGTCTTATGGGTGATCTGTGCTCTGGTTATTTTGACAGCTCCGATTGTTTATCGCAGAGAATTTGCTTAAGACAGCCTCCGCTTTGGTTATCATTTATTTAAAAAGAGAAAGGAACAGATTATGATAAAAGCAGTTATTTTTGATTTGGACGGATTGATCATTGATAGTGAAGTCATTTCATATCAACTGTACCAGGAGTTACTAAATAAATATGGATATTCCTTTACCATAGAGGACTATGCACAAAATTACAGCGGTAAAACAGAATTAGGGAATATGGAAGCGATTGTAAGGAATTATCAGCTGCCTGTTTCCATACAGGAAGGATTAGATTACACCCTGTCAAGGGAGAAAGAGTATTTCATAAAAGGAGTTTCATTAAAATCTGGTGTCAGAGAGCTGTTGGATTATCTAAAGAAAAATAAATATAAGATAGCTTTGGCTTCCTCCAGTACCAGAGAGAGAGCGTTGTATGCTTTGATACAACATGGAATTGAACGTTATTTTGATGAAATGGTATTTGGTACGGAAGTAGAAAATGGAAAACCAAATCCGGATATATTTCTGAAAGCATGTGAAAAAGTAAAAATTGATCCTGAAAACTGTCTTGTGCTGGAAGATAGCGAGGCTGGAATACAGGCTTCTTATTCTGCCGGTATTCCTGTGATCTGCGTGCCTGATATGAAAAAACCCGCGGTAAAATTTCAAAAGATGACAGAAATAATCCTGCCATCTTTACTGGAAGTGATAAATTATTTAGATAAGAAGGCTGTGACAGAAACAGTGTATTAGTTTTTAATATGATTCATCCAATCCAGTATTTCGTCAACCGCTAACTGATAATTTCCGGTCTGGCAGTGCTGTTCCCCTCCCTCTGCCTTTGTAAACATCCTTGTGGAAAGACTTTTTGCATGTTTGATTTTATCTGACAGGCGGTAAAACTGGTCATTGGGGATATAATGATCCTTTTTACCGGCAAGCAGCAGTACATGACAGGTAAGCTTATCACAGACATCCTGGGGCAGGGAGTGCTTTAATAATTCTCTGTAAAAATCATAAGGTGTCTTCGTTCCTGTTATGTACATTCCCTGCATCATCGCCCAATCGGCAATCAGGCTTTTTTTCCTGAGAAATCGAAGAATCAGGTTTGCTGTTCGCTTTTTCCTGTGCAATACAAGGTATCTTACCATATATTTGAGCACAGAGGGAAATATGTTAGTCATGCAGAGAAAACCATTTTCAAGAACATCAAAAGCAGCCACTGCTTTGATTCTAGGTTCAAAAGCAGCGGCTCTGACCGCCAGATATCCGCCCCAGGAAATGCCAATCATGGTACAGGATGTTACATTATAATAATCCAGCACACAGGAAGCCGGTTTTTCCCAGTCCGCCATGAATTTCAGCCCGTTTTTTAATGTTTTTCCCTGCCCTCCGCCTTCAAAGAGTATCACGGTAAAGCCATTGTTTGTAAAGTCAATGATAGCAGGGACAAATTCTTCAATAAAGGAATCGTAGCCACCGCAAATTAATAAAATACTTTTTTCATTTTCACTTTTAAAATAAAGGCTATGCATATGTGAATTCATAAAGGGTATTTCGTGTACCGTATAGTTTAAATTCATTTGCCTGAATGCCAGATGAAAATATTTACAGGATATTTCATACATATTATTTTTCTGAGGATGATCTTCCTTAAGAAAAAATTCTGCCATTCTATAGGCATAAGCGGTACGCAAATGCTGGGAAGTATTCCTGTAATAATCACCCAGATCCGACCACACATGATACCATGTTGTCAGGTCTTTGATGCCCCGGGTTTTTTCAATGATTTTTTCTGCATCGGCAGCTGTATCTCCATAGGCGATTATCCGGTTAATTTGAAAATCAAGCTGCTGGATCCCCGTGATATTCTTGATATAAGTCATCTTTTAATCCTCCATCTCTAATGTGTTACAGTTGACGCATATTACGAAACTTATTATAATGATCCGGTATGGACTTTACAATGGTATTGGTTATTGTGTTACAGATTCATGGGAACCGTGACAGATTAGGGGAGAATCATATGAATAAAATGAATTACAGAATTGCGCTGCAATCGAGAAAGATGTTGATGGATGGTTTAATTAAGCTTATGGAGACATATGAGTTCTCTATGATTACCGTGACTCAGATTTGTCAGGAAGCGGGACTGTCGCGCAGAACCTTCTATCGCTTATATAATACCAGGGAGGATATTTTAAATGAATACATGAGTACGTTGGCAGAGGAATTTTTTTGTATGGTGGCTGATAAGGCTCCTCATCACTATACTGAAGTTGCTGTTATTTATTTTGAATTCTGGAAACAGCACGAGATTTTTTTGAATCTGCTAAAAAAGAATAAAATGCTTGAATTAATTTACCGTATATCAGGGGAAATAGCACCGGTTGTCTTTCAGGATGTGAAACCAGATATGAAACTTGATGACATGACACTTTCCTACCTGTTATCCTATAGTCTTGGAGGTTTGAATGGATTGCTGATCAGATGGGTGGATGAAGGAATGAAACTGTCATCGGAGCAGATAAAGACAATTCTGGAGGGGGCACTTCAGATTGCGGTGATTTAATTTGCAAATAAAAAACTTGATAATATCCAACGTTGGATATATAATTGATTTATCTTTACGGGTGAGGTGCTTTTAATGGTACAATTATTTATCCTTTTCTTTTTTAGTATTAAGCCTACACATGGCTATGAAATTCAGAGATTTATTAGTCTGAACCGTATGTCTGAATGGAATAATATAAAATCCGGGTCGATATACTATGCAATTAAAAAATTGGAAAAAGATGGATACATCCGCATGATTGACAAACCGGAAGAAGGAGAGAAGAAAAAGCAGATATATGAAATAACACAAAGAGGCAGAGACGTACTTAAGAAACTGGCATATAACGAGATGAGCAAACCTTTGCAGGGAGCAGCATCAGAAAAATTTCTTTTATATCCCATTATTGCCAATCTCCAAAAGGAAGAAATAATTCAATGCGTCGAAAAACATATCATTGATTTAAAAGCACAGAAGATTCGGATAGATGATTGGAGAAAAGAGAAGGGACAAAAAGCCTGTTCTATGGAAGTTATAACATTAGATTATATGATAACAACTGTAGACAGCCAGATTATCTGGCATAATATGATGTTAGAAAATCTGGACAATATAATTCAGGAATCAAAGGAAATTGTAAAGCTGATTAAGGAAACAGACTTTATGAAATATGAATGATAAGTAATTAATCATGCACCAAAATGAAATAAGATCATTTTGGTGTAAAAAAATATCATTATATCCAATGTTGGATAGAAAGGAGTGAAATATGAAAGTTCTGGTTATTTCAGGAAGTCCGAGAAAAAAAGACAGTTACCTCATATGCATGGAGATCGGAAATGAATTAAAGAAGTACGATTCTGCAATTGACTTTGAGTATTTACAATTGAGTGAGTCTTATATTGAGGAATGTAAGGGCTGCGGTATCTGCTTTCAAAAAAGTGAATTATTATGTCCCTGCAGAGAGGATGAGATTGGAATGATAAAAGAAAAGATGAAGAAAGCAGATGCAGTAATTATTTCCAGCCCTGTCTATGCCTATCAGGTTACGGGGCAGATGAAAAAGTTCATTGATCGTTTGTCTTATTTATTTCATCGACAGGAACTATGCGGAAAACCTGTACTTCTTGTAATAACGACAGATGGCGGGGGGAGTAAACAGGTTTACAAATATCTTAAAATGACGGTATCCGGCTGGGCAATGGACCTGGTTGGTGATATACAGATAATTTCACCAATGTATTTTAAAAATAGAGAACCAAAAGGGGTTTTTAAGTATAACAAACGTACCTTTGAGAAAGGACAGAAGAAAATAAAAGCCTTATCAAAAAAATTATATGAGAAAATGAGTCAACGTAACAAAAAAACACTTACATATTATGATATATTTCTATTTAACTGCCTGCGAAGTAAAATATATACATCAGATGCAGACCGTATTTATTGGAAGGAGAAGGGCTGGATTGATGCTCCTTACTTTTATGAAGTGGATTTAAATCCAGTAAAACGTATTTTTGGAAAGATAATGAAGCGGCTCATTGATAAACTTGGGAAAAAATTATCTTCCGGAAGTTAGCCCTTTCCCCCCATCTCTGTATTCCGAAAGTTGAAATTTCGATATTTCAAAGGTGTCATACCTGTTTTCTTATGGAAAATCTCTGTAAAATAGCTTTGATTTGGAAAAGCTAAAACAGAGGAGATTTCTGAAGGGGTATAGTCAGAATAAATCAGCATATTCTGGGCTGTCTCGATTTTCTTATCCTGAATGTAACGGCTGACTGTCATCCCGGCTTCTTTCTTAAAAAGACGGGATAAATAGGAGGGATTTAGATCTACAAGAGACGCAAGAGTCTCTATGGTGATCCGGGTATGCAGGTTGTCCAGGATGTAGTCAATGCATGCTGAAATATGCCTGGATGTGATTTTGTTTTTCCTCAGATTCTTCATACGTTTTGCATAGTCCAGGCACATGACAGGATGAAGCGCGGCAACATCCTCCGGTTTCGTGCAGCCGTCAGCCTTTAAAATATAGAAGTCACTGAGACCATAGGCGGTTGAAAGTTCCATTCCTCCCTCCATACAATATCTGGCGACCATAGCTGCAGTAATAGCAAAATGGTATTTTATATTTTGAAGGGAATTAACAGAAAGAGTACCAAGCCCTTTTTTGGATAAAAGAGACTCCTGGCAGAGTTCCTTTACTTTTGCAGTGCTGCCCGATTTTATCACAGAATAGAATTCCTGCTCCGGGGTATAAGGTGCCCGGACAAGATTGCTTTCTCTTCTCACAAATTCCTGAAAAGCAAGTTCCTTTTTAATATTCATTGTTAAGATCCTTTTTACGTGGTTATTTTCTATTGAATTATATCATAAAAACAATATAAAAGAAAAGAAAATGATATCATTTACCGGTAATATCAGATAGTATAAAGCTATCTGAAAGGAAAGGCAGTGAGGCTGTATGAAACTGAAAAGAGGGCTTAATTTAGGGGGATATTTATCTCAGTGTACTCATAATATGCATCATTACAGTACATTTATCGGGAAATCGGATATTGAACAGATAGCAGCATGGGGATTTGATCATATCCGGTTACCAATTGATTACGAGGTTCTGGAAGATAAGGATGGCAATCCCATAGAAGAAGGGTATGAACTTGTCCGTTGTGTATGTGACTGCTGCAGGGAAAGCAGACTGGATGTAATACTGGATCTGCATAAGGCATATGGCTACGATTTTAATGATGCTGGAAACAGGCAGAAGAATGATTTGTTTCATAATCCATATTTGCAGGAACGTTTTGTCAGCCTGTGGAACAGCATTGCAACGGAGTTTAAAAATCGTGATAATGTCGCCTTTGAATTGCTGAATGAGGTTGTAGAAAAGGAAAATGCATTGCTTTGGAATGATCTGATTGACAAAACGGTATCAGCAATACGGAAAATTGATTCATTCGTACCCATTATTTATGGGGGAATACAGTGGAATAGTGCCAGCACATTAAAATTACTAAAAATACCAGAAGATAAAAATATTATCTTTACCTTTCACTTTTATGAGCCGCTTTTGTTTACCCATCAAAAGGCGCACTGGGTCAAACAGATGGATCCGCAGAAGGATATTTTTTATCCCGAAAGCATGGATTATTACCGGTCCCAGTCTGCCGCGCTGGGAGAGCAGGGAGAAGCTGTCTTGAATTCAAAGGCTGAGACCATGGGGAAAGAGTTCTTAGAGGAGATGGTAAAAGAAGCAGTTCTTGCAGCAAAGAAGGCAGGTACTCAGCTGTACTGCGGAGAGTTCGGAGTAATTGACCAGGCACCTGTTATGGATACACTGCGGTGGTTTCGTGATGTACATGCTATATTTGAAAAATATCAGATTGGCTGTTCCATATGGACTTATAAAGACATGGATTTTGGACTGACAGGAAAACATTATGAGGAGATCAGGAAAGATCTGATTCATTTATGGACGAAATAACTGCAAAATTATTACTGAATCTTGGTCTTGACGAATCAAAAAAAGCATGATAATATTTGTTCAATTAAATATTTGCATTACAAAGAATTATAAAATAATTCGGAGTATAAGAAAAGGCTATGAAAAGAAAGAGTAGCATTTTCAATTCCAAACAGAAAGATGCCGGTTGATGAGAGGCTCATGGATAGAAAGTGTGAATACATCTTGGAGCTGCGCACCGAACCGATTTAAGAAGTAGGCTGCGACGGAGAGCACACCGTAATCAGGTGCAAGGGTATCGCCAGGGCCGTACCCGATGAGGTAGACAATGTGAGTTGTCTATAAACTTAAGGTGGTAACACGAGAGTAACTCTCGTCCTTTTGGAAACAGGAGGACGGGAGTTTTTTATTTGTTTTAACTCAGCTCTTTGTTTTCTGGATTTCTTATAGAGCATGCAAATATTAATAATAATATTACAAGGAGATATTGAGTTATGTTAACACCGAAAGAACAAATGCGTATCATCTGCAAAGGGGTTCACCAGTGCGTCAATGAAGCGGAGCTGCTTGCCAAACTGGAGAAATCTTATAACCAGGAAGAACCATTGATCATTAAGTTAGGACTTGATCCTTCCGCACCGGATATTCATCTGGGTCATGCTGTAGTTTTGAGAAAGATCAGGCAGATGCAGGAACTGGGACATCAGGCAGTTATTATCATTGGGGACTTTACAGGGAAAATAGGGGATCCGACAGGGAAATCCAAAGGAAGAGTGGCATTAAGTGATGAAAAGGTAAAAGAAAATGCACTGACTTATTGTGAACAAATATTTAAAATACTGGACAAAGAGAAGACAATCGTAAGATTCAACAGTGAGTGGCTTTCAAAGCTGAATTTTGAAGATGTCATTCGGCTGGCTGCAACGTCGACGGTTGCAAGAATGATGGAACGGGATGATTTTCAAAACCGTTATAAGAATGGTGTTCCTATCGGTATCCATGAATTTTTTTACCCGCTCATGCAGGCTTATGATTCAGTGGAGATAAAAGCAGATATTGAATTAGGAGGAACGGATCAGACCTTTAACATTTTGATGGGGCGCACATTACAGAAATCAATGGGGATCGACCAGCAAATTGCTTTATTTATGCCAATTCTGGAAGGACTCGATGGTGTGGAGAAAATGAGCAAAAGCTTAGGAAACTATATCGGGGTAAGTGAGCCGGCAGAAGTTATGTTTAAGAAGGTGATGGAAGTACCGGATGATTTGATAATCAGATATTATGAGCTGGCAACAGATGAACATCCGGATGAAATTGACAGGGTAAAAGCGGAATTATCAAATAGAGCAAATCCGCGGGACATTAAGTTCCAATTAGCAAAAATTATTACAGGGCTTTATCACGAGGAGGAAGAGGTGCAAAGCGCCATTTCTTACTATGATATGGCGTTCAGTAAAAAAACAATTCCAGATGATATCCCCATATTGCTTTTGGATCTGGAGAAAGATACGGTAAATGACAGTATTCCCGGTCTGATTGAACTGGGATATATTAAAAGCAAAAGTGAATTTATCCGTCTGATAAGACAAGGTGGAATTCAGATCAATGGTGAGAAAATGAATGAAGATGAAATAAATAATGTCCTGTTTAACGGAGATGTCATGAAGATTGGCAAAAAAAGATTTGTAAAAATTAATAAGTAATTTTATGGGCAGACCTCCCGCCAGAATTTTCGCGGGAGGTTTGAAAGTATAGATTGACGCTGCTGAAAAAATGTGCTATCTTATTTGTAATTGGAAGTGTTATTACCAAAATAACCCATTAGCGGACCTGAAAGGAGAATGTGATATGTCAGATGTATTATTTGTAAAAGAGGTAATGAATGAATAACTGAATATTGGGCATATGACAATTATGTTTAATATGCCGCCTGTAGACTCTTATATATCGCTTAACTCTGTTAAACACACGATAAGATGTGTTTTTTTTGTGCCTTTTTTTGGAAAGCAAACCGCAGTGACAGCCATAAGGGCTATTACCGCGGCATTTTTATGCCCTTTTTAACCGTTGGCAATTTCATATGCCAACGAAAAAATGGAAGAGAGGTTGCTTTTTGAAAGAAAGAATGAAAGGTTTTATAACCGCGGTTCACAGGGAACGTTATGAAGTAAAAGTAAATGGGGAAGATTTGTATGCCAGATTAAAAGCGGGAATATATTTTATCGATCAATGCGAGGAAGAATTCCCGACGATTGGTGACAATGTGGAATTGGAGTATAATCCCCTGGGTGACTGTCTGATTATAAAGACACTGGAACGGAAATCTGCATTTTCCAGGAAAGATCCGGATGTGGGAATGGGGGAGCAGATTATCGCAGTAAATTTTGATTACGTGTTTATTTTAATGTCTCTGAACTATGATTTTAATTTAAAACGGCTGGAGCGATATTTGACCGCCTCGTGGCAAAGCGGTGGGCAGCCGGTTATTGTCCTCACAAAAGCAGACATTGCAGAAGAAACGGAAGAAAAACTGGAACTTGTAAAACAGATTGCAATGGGTACGGATATCTGCATGGTCAGTGCAGTGACAGGTGAAGGCATGGAGCAGCTAAAGCCCTATCTGGAGCCTGATAAGACTACTGTGTTCCTGGGATCATCTGGAGTGGGAAAGTCCACATTCACCAATTATCTGCTGGGAAGAGAACTTATGAAAACTGGAGAAATCAGAGAAGATGATTCAAAAGGACATCATACAACTACCCACCGTCAGCTGTTTGTATTGGATAATGGGTCCAGGATTATTGATACACCGGGGATGCGGGAACTGGGAATGTGGATTGTGGACGATGGGATGGATTTCAGCTTTTCTGACATCAATGATTTAATCATGCAGTGCAGATTCAGTAACTGTACCCATAACGGAGAACCGGGGTGTGCAGTAGCTCAGGCAATGGAAGATGGTACATTGACAGAGAAAAGATGGAAAAACTACCGGAAAATCCAAAAGGAGTCTAAGTTTCAGGCAGCAAAAGAAAGCAGGCAGCAGGCTGTTGTAAGAAAGAAGAGTAACAAGAAAAAGCAGGGGCATTTTTCAAAAATGAATGAAACAGGGGGAGAATGGTAAATGAAGATTGTTAAGGCAGAAGAAGTGCATGTGGAAGAAGCGCTGAAGTTAGCAACAGATGAATACAAAAGTGAGTGCAGGCAGATCAAACAATTGCCGGAGATTGATGTTACAAAACAGCTTAGAGAGTTGATTACCGGTTTATTCCGGAATAACTATGGAGTTGTTGCAATGATCGAGGGGGTAATGGCTGGATATCTTGCATTTACAGGACCCATCGAGGGATTCTTCGGGAAATGCACGGGAGCCTGTTCTCCGTTGGGCGGAAGCGCCTTTTCCGGTAATGACAGGGGAAAACTATGCTCAAAACTGCTGGCAGCAGCAATGGAACAATTGATGAAAGAAGCCCAGGTTACCAGTTTTGCTCTGAGCCGGTATGCGAATGATCCTTTCGTAGACCGGTCACTGGTATTAAATGGTTTCGGAATCCGGTGCAGCGATGCGGTTATGAGTTTGAATGAGTTTAAAATAAGAGAAACATTTCACGGTGATCTTACTTTTACAGAGCTTATTGATGATGAAAAGAGGCGTATTCTTGATTTAAGATATGGATTAGTAAAGTATTTGCTGGATTCACCGGTTTTTTATCCGACTGATATCCGCCAATATATGAATCGGTTTCCCGGAGAAAAAACGCGCGTATTTGCAGCATTAAGGGCGGATAAGGTGATTGGTTTTTTAGCAATACAGGATGAAGGAGAGAATTTTATCAGTGAAACTAATTCGATGATAAATATCTGCGGTGCATTTGTGAAAGAAGAATATCGGGGTAAGCATGTGGCGGATGATCTGCTGTCTTATGTCTGCGATGTATGTAAGAGGGAAGGGTTTCAATATCTTGGTGTGGATTGTGAGACCTTAAATCCTACTGCACTCCGCTTTTGGGGGAAATATTTTAAAAACTACACTTACAGTTATCACCGGAGGATTGATGAACGGGTCATCGGATATGAAGCATATCTGAAAAAAGAGTGGATATCTCATATTTAAAATAGTACAATAGTGGATAAAGCAGGCAGATAAAGCAGAAACAGGGGGAGTTTTATAATGATTTATTTATCACAATTTTCTTTTCCTGATATAGAAGTGGAATATAGCTTCACAATGGGAGAGAAACGAACTTGCTATGATACCTTTTATCCATTTCAGATACTGTCAAAGAATCATTTAACAAGGCTGGATTTTGAGCCGGTTACGATTTTATATGGGGGCAATGGGTCGGGGAAGACAACCGCTTTAAACGTGATTGCAGAGAAGCTTTGCCTTACCCGGGAAGCCCTTTACAACCGGTCCAATTTTTTTAAGGACTACACGGATCTGTGTTCTTATGAAGTGGAAGAGCCGGTTACACGAGACAGCCGGATTATAACCAGTGACGATGTCTTTGATTTCATGCTTAATATCAGGTCTTTGAATGAGGGGATCCATCAAAAGCGGGAAGAACTGTTTGATGAATACTTAGATTCAAAGTATTCCAGTTTTCAGATGAGATCTTTGGATGACTATGATCAGCTAAAGAAGGTTAACATGTCCCGGAGAAATACCCAGTCCCGATACATCAGAAAGAACCTGATGGGAAACGTAAGGGAGCATTCCAATGGGGAGAGCGCTTATCTGTTTTTTTGTGAAAAGATTAAGGAAAATGGATTGTATTTACTGGACGAGCCGGAGAACAGCTTATCACCGGGGCGGCAGCAGGAATTATTGGAATTTTTAGAAGATTCGGCACGGTTCTTTCATTGCCAGTTTGTTATAGCAACTCATTCCCCGTTTCTGCTGTCTATGAAGGGGGCAAAAATTTACGATATGGATGAGGATCCGGTTGATATTAAAAAATGGACTGAACTTTCCAATGTGCAGGCTTATTATCAATTTTTAAAAAAATATGAAAAAGAGTTTTAATAAAGGGTCAATAACATAAAAATTATGCTTGAAAGGATTGTTATGAATATATCATATAGGAAAGCACAAAAAGAAGATGCTGATTTGTTAGTTCAGATTTATAATGCGGCATTTTATGACGATTATATCAGATATGGGGAATGTCCAGCTTACGGAAGAACCAGAGAACGTATGGAAAAATCTCTGGAAAAATTCCCTAAGGATATTATCTGTTATGAAGGTTCTGCGGTTGGTGTCATTTCTGTAGAAGATAAGGGAAACGGAGAATATTATCTTGGCTGTCTTTGTATTATGCCTCAATACCAGGGAAAGGGGATTGGTACTCAGGCAATTGATTATATGCTGGACAGTCATCCGGACTGGAATAAGATTACCTTAATTACACCGATAGATAAAGAAGAGAATGTTAGTTTCTATACAAAAAAATGCGGATTTAAAATTGATGGAAGTCAGATTGATGGAAACGTTCGGCTTGCGCACTTTGTTATGGAGCGGACATAATAAAGGAGATGGAACCATGTATGTTTATTTAATGAAAAACGAAAAACCTCTCAATGAAGAACTTATTAAGAGACACGTAGAGTATTTGAAAAGTCTGAAAAGCCAGGGAAAACTCGTACTCTGCGGACCGTTCACCGACTATCCCGGAGGAATGGTTATTTTTCTGGCTGAGAATCTGGAAGAAGCCACTGATATTGCCAAGGCAGATCCGTTTATTTTATCAGGATGCAAGACATTCGAGATCAGAACGTTGGAGCATGCAAATGAGGAAAATAATTATCTTTTAGAAGTATAAAAAGAGATGAAAAAATCAGGCAGACAGCATATTTTGCTGCCTGCTATTTCTCGCATCTGCAGTAGTGTGAGTTTTGTGTAGTTTACATAAAATCAATCAGAAATTTTCTGCGGTTTGGTGAGCGCAGCGTTCGTAAGGCCCGTGCTTCAATCTGCCTTATTCGTTCTCTGGTCACACCGATATGATTTCCCACTTCTTCCAGAGTATGAGGCATATATCCATTGAGACCAAATCTCATATTTACAACCATCTGCTCTCTCGGTTTTAACGATAACAACTGCTTTTTAATTTCTTCTTTGAGCATAGTATCGACCACACTTTCTTCGGGGGACAATATGGTTTTGTCTTCAATAAAATCACTCAAAAAGCTTGCATTATCGTCACCTATGGGAGTATCCAGTGAAATTGTTGATGCAGAATCTACCATAATCCGTTCTATTCTTTCCACAGAGAATCCTGTGATATCCGATACGTCCTGAGTTGTAAAGGAGTCCTGTTCCTGGTTCAGCTGACGCAGGGTACTGTTTAACATGTTTACATCTTCTCTGTAATGAACCGGTAATCGGATTGTGCGGTCCTGCTCTGCAATTCCCCGGGTGACTGCCTGGCGAATCCACCATGTAGCGTAGGTGGAGAAACGGTACCCCAGTGTATAATCATACCGCTCAACAGCTTTCATGAGGCCAATATTTCCTTCCTGAATGAGGTCGAGCAGGGTTAGCGACTGAACATATGATTCATGCTTTTTTGCAATACTGACCACAAGCCTGAGATTCGAACAAATGAGTCTGTTTTTTGCTTTCTTGTTGCCTTGCGCGGAGAGCTGTGCAAGCTGGTATTCTTCTTCCTGGGTTAGTAAAGGTGCTTCCCCTGCCTGTAATAAATACATTTTTATGGGATCGTCTATATTTGAATCAAGTTGTTTTTCTAAAACCGATGCATCCACATCCTGCTGTTTCGCTTCCGACATTTGGTCCTCCTGCATTCATGATAGTTCCTGTCCGTAATCGCTGCCTGTACCTCTTTTTATAAATAAAACACAGAGCCTGTCATGTCTTATCGCAAATTGACAATCAAGGCTCTTTTTGGAAGCACCCTTATTCTATATATCGTTATTCGGCTGCCTGTTCAGTATCCGTTGCAGCCGCATATCTTTTTTCTGTAATTCTTAAAACAATGCTGTCTGTCTCTACCTGCAGATCAATCCGGTCACTTAAGAATTCTGGAATATCTCCCACTGTTACGATTGTTCCAACAGGCTTTCCCTCTAAGTCTACAGTAACAGTGTCAATCATATCTTCCGGTAAAGAAGCATATGGGATTTCCATCAGCATCTTATCCAGTACCCCGGTAACAAATTCGGCATTTTCTAAAATGACGTGTGCCAGGCTGTTTACCTTTGTCTTTGGGTCCAATGCCTGGAAATCAATATACTCAATTTTACTATCTGCGAAACATCTGCGGCTGTCCTTAATTTGTGTTATGATTGTCTGATCCTCTAATTTAAGCTGAATCTTGCTTCCCAGCCGTAGTTTACGAAGTAGTTTTTCAGCAGACTTCTCTTCCATTTGAATCGATATGGAATTAGGAAGGCTGCCTCCAAAAATGCAGCAAGGCACAATGCCTTTTCTCCGCAATTGTTTTGCCTTTAATTGTTCATTACGTTTTTCTACTGTAATAGTATCCATTGTGATCCTCCTCGTGAATTTTTTTATTGAATAAATTTGGCTGCTATTGAAAAAAGAAGGGCTTTCATGGTTTCATTATAGAATGAAATCAACAAAAGCCCTTCTTCAATAGACGGTTCTTTTTTATTCAAGTGATATAAGTATATCACATATGCCGGAGAAAAGCAAATCCATTAATTATAATATTCGCCGTTTGTGAGAAAATTTTTTTGTGTTATGTAAAAAAAACAGTTTTTTAATGTTGACACCAAAAAATTATGTGCTAAAATAAGGATAACAAACACAGACAAAAGCGTTGACGAGGAGGAGTACATGCGATTCCGGATGGACAGAGAGAAGATGGCTGGTGAAAATCTTCGTGATGGGAGCATGGAAGTAGCCTTTGAGCTTTGGATTGAACGGATATGATCCCAGTAGACTCCAACGGAGATTCCCACCGTTATCAGGGGAAGCGATATCGGAAGAGATTTTTCGTCTTCCCGTATTGTATTGAGAGCAGAAAATCATTTCTGAATTTAGGTGGTACCGCGGACACGTTAATTCGCCCTAAGCATAGCTTGGGGCTTATTTTTTTGTCTGTTTTGGAGTAAAAATTACAGGAGGTATCCATCATGGATAAGAAGTATGATTTTCAAAAATCAGAGAAGCAGTTTACACAGTTCTGGGAAGAGAATGAAATTTACAAGTACAGACAGGGGAAGGAACGGCCGGTTTATTCTATTGATACGCCGCCGCCAACTGTCAGCGGGAAACTTCATATCGGTCATGTATTTTCCTATACTCAGGCAGAAATAATAGCCAGATTTAAACGTATGCAGGGATATGATGTATTCTATCCGCTGGGCTTTGATGACAATGGTCTCCCCACAGAACGGCTGGTGGAGCGGGATAGAAAGATCAGAGCCGGACAGCTGCCCAGAAGCCAGTTTCGGAATGTTTGTGTGGAGACGATTGAAAAGTATGAAAATGATTTCACAGATCTTTTTAAAAAACTGGGATTCAGCGTAGACTGGGAGTTGAGTTATCAGACAGTTTCTTCTCTGTCCCAGAAAATTTCCCAGAGATCATTTCTTAATCTGGTAAAAATGAAAAAGGCGTACAGAAAGGAGTCGCCAGTTTTATGGTGCACGCAGTGCCAGACCTCCATTGCACAGGCGGAGCTGGAAACCAGAGATTTAGAATCCAGCTTTTACTATCTGAATTTTAAAACGTCTATGGGAGATTTATTGATTGCAACCACCAGACCGGAACTTTTATATGGCTGTGTGTGCGTATTTGTTCATCCGGAGGATGAAAGATACCGTAAATTCATTGGGAAGACAGCCAGAGTTCCCTTATACGATTTTGAGATACCGATTATGGCAGATGAAATGGTGTCTATGGAAAAAGGAACAGGTGCTGTTATGTGCGCAACCTTTGGAGACACGGCAGATGTCTCGTGGTACCAGACACATCACCTTCCTTATAAAAAAATAATTCTTCCTGACGGAACCATAAGCGGCGAAGTTCCCTATATAGGAGGATTGGAAATCAGCCAGGCGAGACGGACTATAGTGGAAGAATTAAAAACCAGAGATCTGCTTGTAAAACAGGAGGCTGTCTCCCATAGTGTTGCAGTCCATGAGCGGTGCGGCAGCGCAGTAGAGATCATTCCTTCCAATCAATGGTATATTGATGTATTGTCTGAGAAGGACAGATTTTTAAAGGCAGTTGATGAGATCAGCTGGCATCCGGCTTATATGAAGAAACGATATCAGATATGGGTAGAGAATTTAAAATGGGACTGGTGTATTTCCAGGCAGAGGTATTTCGGAGTTCCATTTCCGGTCTGGTATTGTAAGGATTGCAAAGAGCCTGTTTTTGCGGAGGAAGACCAGCTGCCGGTAAATCCAATGGAAGAAATGCCCCGGAAGTCATGTAGCTGCGGATGCAGGCAGTTCCTGCCGGAAGAAGCAGTTTTTGATACCTGGGCAACATCATCCGTAACCCCTTTCATCAATGCCGGATATGGTGAGGACTATGACAGAAGCAGTGAAATTCTGCCCATGGGAATGAGAAATCAGGCTCATGAGATTATTCGTACCTGGGCGTTTTATACTATTGTAAAAAGCCTCTACCATACTGGAGAAATTCCCTGGAAGGATATTATGATCAGCGGGTTTGTACTGGCAAAACCTGGGGAGAAGATCAGTAAATCCAAAAACAATGGATCAGAATCACCTCTGGCCCTTATTGAAATACATTCGGCTGATGCAATCCGGTATTGGGCCGCCAGCAATAAGCTGGGGACGGATACATTTTTCAGCGAAGATGAGATGAAGGTATCCAGGAGATTTTTGACAAAGCTTTACAACGCGGCAAAATTTGCAGTCTTACAACTGGGAGATTATAAAAAGAAGGAAGAGTTTAATCAGGAGATGCTGCTCCCTATTGACCGGTGGATGTTGGAACGTGTAATTGAAACCACCGGTGTTGTAAAGGCGCTTTTAGACGAATTTGAGATCGGTCAGGCAAGGCATGAAATTGATGAACTGTTCTGGAAAGATTTCTGTGATTACTATATTGAAATTGTGAAGGAACGCCTTTATCAGCCGCAAAAGCATGGTGTAAAGGAACGATATTCCGGCCAATATGCTCTGTATCACAGCCTGCTTGGTATATTAGAACTGTATGCTGTTTATACCCCTTTTATAACAGAGTATATTTACCAGGACTTTTATCGGAGCCATGAGAAAAAACTGTCGATTCACCAGATGGTGTGGGACAGGAAAGACGCCAATAAGGATTATCTTGAATTTGGGGATCAGGTAAAAGAGCTGATTGGGGCGGTTCGCAGAGAAAAGACAGAAAAACAACTGTCTATGAAAGATGAAATACCAGAAGTAATTATAACCAGCCCAAAAAGATTTCGGGAGTTTTTTGAAGATACCCAGTTGGATATCCAGGCCTGTACCGGCGCGAAAAAAATTATTTTAAGGAGCTGAACGATTCAGAGAAAAGTTTGAGGTTGCGTGGATTCTCCATCCGCTGTATTCTTATCTGTATAGTATTAGAAATGGAAAGGTGATGCCGAAATGGAACGGATGGAGGATTTTTTCGCGGCACGGGTTGACGGATATGAGGAACACATGCTTTCTGGTGTAGAAGGATGTGAGCAGGCGTATGCTCTGGTCCCATCTCTTCTCCCTGTATCATGCAGTAATTTACTGGATCTGGGGTGCGGAACAGGTCTGGAACTGAAACAGATTTTTAAAAGATTTCCGGATCTTTCTGTCACGGGGATTGATTTAACCAGGGAAATGCTTGATCAATTAAAACGTAATTTTCAGGACAGGAAAATTAATTTAATATGTGGAAGTTATTTCGATGTTGATTTGAAAACGGAAGAGTATGACAGTGCAATATCTTTTCAGACAATGCATCATTTTAGCCATGAAGCAAAGATTGGCTTATACCGGAAAATTTTTAGCGCCCTGAAAGATCATGGACTCTACATTGAATGCGACTACATGGTTGAGAATCAGGATGAGGAGGACTTTTACTTTGCCGAAAATAAAAGGATCAGAAAAGAGCTGAATATTCCTGAAAGGGAATTTTATCATTATGATACACCCTGTACTGTCGCAAATCAGATTGCAATGCTAAGACAGGGCGGATTTGACAGGATAGAATCGGTATTCCGCATAGGACAGACTACAATTCTTGCTGCGTATAAATAAGCGGGTGCCCAAAATCAGGAAAAGGGATTGACAGATATTTCCATATAGGGTAATATCAGATTATTATAAAGAAAAGAGAGGTATGTGTATGTTATGTGTGTCAGTATTGGAGATCGCAACTAATTAAATAGTTGAAAAGGAAAGACGAAGAAGCTTTACGTGATTAGTCTGCCCTTTTTCGGCTGCTATGCCGATAATCTGCCTTACTGAATGCTTGACTTTTGCACTGCGAAAGCTCATACCTTCCAAATATATGTCTGTAACAGACGGACTTTTGAAAGCATAACGGTAATGTTATGCTTTTTTTGTACTTTTTTGTGAAAGCTGTCTGAGAGCAGGTCTTATTTGAGAACGCAAAGCTTATGCCTGTGGGGCAGATGAATCGGTGGTCATTTTTATTTATTAAAAGGGGAAAAGACATGGATATCATTAAAACTGCAGGATTAACAAAGAATTACAGGAGATTTAAGAAACAGGCGGGTATTATAGGAAGCATTAAGGGGCTTATAAGACGGGAATACGAAGTGAAACAGGCAGTGAGCAATTTGGATCTTACGATCAGGGAAGGCGAGTTTGTGGGGTTGATTGGTCCCAATGGAGCGGGAAAAACGACTCTGGTTAAAATGCTTACGGGAATCATTGCGCCCACTTGCGGTTCTTTAAGTGTGCTGGGGTACTATCCCAACGATTTAAAGCATGAATTTAAACAGCAGTATGCTGTTGTTATGGGGCAGAAGAGCCAGCTGTTTTTTGAACTGACGGTGGAAGATACACTTCGGCTGTTTAAAGAAATTTATGGGTTGCCGGAAGAGGAATACCAGGCTTCCAGGGATTACTTTGTAAATCTGTTTCAGGTACAGGAGCTGATGCATGTACAGGTAAGGACTCTGTCTCTTGGAGAACGGATGAAGATGGAGCTGATTGCTGCACTGCTTCACAATCCGAAGATTATTTTCTTAGATGAACCGACGATTGGGTTAGATGCAGTGGCATCCAAACAGATCCGGGGATTTTTAGCGGAAATCAATGAAAAAAAGGGGACTACGATTATACTTACCTCCCATTACATGGAAGACATCAAGGCATTGTGCAAACGGTCAATTGTTATCAATCATGGATGTAAAATCTATGATGGTGATACAGAGAAGCTTTTTGAGCGGTACCAGAAGTATAAAAAAATAACAGTTACATTTCAGGAGCCAACTTCACTTCCAAAGCTTCAGTCTGAAGCACGGATTATGGAACAGACACCTTATAAGAAGGTAATTACGGTACCGAAAGAAAATTCTGCGGGCTTACTGGGAGAACTTATGCGCTTAATACCCAGTGACATATCAGTGGAAGAGGAAGAAATTGGAACTGTGGTGGAGAGAATTTATCAGGAAGGGGGAAATGGAATTGCGTAAATACCTGGAGATTATCAAAATTTTTATAAAGACCCAGCTTGCCTGGCGGGGAGATGCGGTGATTCAGACTCTGTTTACTCTGACAAAGATTTTATTTGCCTGTCTGCTGTGGGGAACGATATTTAAGGACCGGGATGAGGTTGCCGGGTTTACCATTAACAGCATGCTGTCTTATTATATCATCAGCTCTTTTCTCAGACAGCTGGATATGTCTTCCCGTGTGAGCGGTGAGATCAGCCAGAGGATCAGGAATGGGACCTTTTCCAAATATATGGTCCTGCCTGTAAATATACAGGGTTATTTTATTGCCATGGAAATGGGAATTGTGCTTTTTTATCTCTTTCTGGATTTCATGACATCAGTCTTATGGATTATCGTATTCCGTATCAGGTTAGTATTTGTGTCAGACCCTGCTGCACTGCTGGGAGCAGCGGTTTTGATTCTTCTTGGGCTCTTTTTCATGATTCAGCTAAATTACTATCTGGGTCTGCTCACCTTAAAATATGAGGAAATAGGAACATTTCTGATGATAAAAGACAATCTGGTGGCTTTTGTTACAGGTAGCATTATTCCACTTGCTTTGCTGCCGGAAGGGTTTGTCACGGTTATGAAGGCGTTCCCATTTTATTATGTGACATATCTGCCTTCCATGCTGCTCATCGGAAGGCTTAAGGGAGAACTGGGAATGGGACTACTGGTTCTTTCCTGCTGGTGCGTAATTCTACAGGCAGTCATTCATGTTACATGGCATAATTACAGGATTAAGTATGATGGGGTGGGGATATAATGAACAGAATGAAAAGAAATTTACGGGTGGTCAGAGTATTAATAGATATGCGGCTTCAGAATCTGATGATGTTCCGGCTCAGTTTTTTCGGACCTTTTTTTGTTGACAGTTGTGTGTTCCTCATTCAGCTGTGTGTGTTTCAGGCAGTTTATTCCAATGTGGACCGGATCGGAACATGGGGAAAGGGCCAGATGATTCTTTATATTGGGACATTTTCCATGATCAATGCTTTAAATATGGTGCTATATTTTTTCGGGATTAATAATATCCCGGATAAAATTAAGAATGGAGATATGGATTTATATCTGACGAAACCGGTAAGTCCTTTGCTGCGGCTGACCTTTGAACGGATCAATCCCGGGTCTGTTCCTCTCCTTCTCTTAAGCGGAGTAATTATTGCTTATGGGATTAAGGAGGGTGGAATAAAGGTCACTCCTTTTCTGGTACTGGGATATGTGTTCTGGGTGGCGGTTATGACCGTGTTATATTATCTGGTTGAAGTATTGATCCGCTCCCTTTCGTTTTTTATCTTATCCAGTGGAAATGCAGTGATACTGGAAGAGGCAGGATTAACCCTGTGTATGCAGCTGCCGGGAATTGTGTTTTACGGGTTTTACAAAGTGATTTTTTATATGATTCTTCCTTACGGCATCATGGCAACCCTGCCGGTTCAGTTTCTCATAACAGAGCTGACTGCAGGAGGTGCTGTGTGGGGAATAGTGGTTGCAGTGGCATTTACCCTGCTCACGGCTTTTGTCTGGAAGCAGGGAATTCGGCATTATAACAGTGCAAGTTCGTAAAAGGAGAAATGAAAGATGAGAGACAGTTATGTGATAAGAAAAGGTTATCAGGATGATGAAAGGGCAAGGAAAAGTTTTAACCGTCTTGCAGGACAGGTATTTGGCCTGGATTTTGAAAAATGGTATCAGAACGGTTTCTGGAAGAGCAATTATATTCCTTATTCGATTCTGGAAGGGGATGAGGTACTTGCAAATGTTTCGGTAAGCCCCATGTTATTTTTAGAAAATGGGGAGCCGAAGCATTACATACAGCTGGGGACGGTTATGACCTGCAAATCCTGCCGGAAACAGGGACTGATCAGACAGCTGATTCAGGAAATCCAGAAAGATTATGATGGAAAGACAGACGGATGGTTTTTATTTGCAAATGAAAGTGTGCTGGATTTTTATCCGAAGTTTGGTTTTAGAAGATCCGATGAATTTGAATATGGAAAAGATGTGATCATTGATGCAGATGCAACTGCGGTAAAAGTACAGATAGAAGAAAAAGATAATCTTTTAAGGCTGCGGCAGAGCATGAGAGAAAGTTGCCCACAAAGCAGCCTGTGGCTGGAAAACCATGAGGAACTTACCATGTTTTATGCGCTGGACTACATGAGAAAAAAAATATATTTCCTGCCGGAGTACGATGCATATGTTTTTGCCGGCTTCGAGAAAGGACAATTGTATCTCCACCAGATCTTTGCTCCTGAACAGGTGGATGTAAACCGGATTGCTGCTGCTTTTGGCAGAGAGGTAAAGACTCTGGTTCTGGGTTTTACTCCTATTGACAAACAGGGCTTTACATGCAGAAAGACCGGGAGAAATGATACCGTGCTGTATATAAAAGGCTCAGCGTTAAATAGGATTGAGCGGGATTGTTTAAGGATACCTGAGCTGGCTCATACGTAACTATACTATACGGAATGATTAGTGATAATTTTTAACAGGCTGCCATGAAAAAATTGACGGTTCTACTGACTGGTGATACAATTTCAGAATAAAAGGATCAGGAATAGCAGGATTTGCTTACCGGTATGGAGGAGATGAGTTCTGCCTTATATTTTATAATACTGATATGAAAGAAGCTTACGAGACGGCAGTTTTAATTCAGAGCGGATTAAAGCAGGTGGATTTGAAAGATTATCCGGGACTGAAACTGACTGCCAGCTTCGGGCTTGCAGAATATCAGAATGGAATGAATGCTGCAAGACTGTTCCTGAATGCAGACCAGGCGTTATATCAGGCTAAAATTACGAGAGATGCCATACGGATACATGAAGAAGAGAAATAATGAAGATACGAAGGGAGGTTAAATGAGATGTTCGATTTGTTTAAAAAGGAAAAAACAAAACATCACAGGCCTAAATTAGGATTAAAGGAACTGCTTCATTATGTGGGACCAGGGCTTTTGGTCACAGTAGGTTTTATAGATCCGGGAAACTGGGCTTCCAATATTGCAGCAGGATCGGATTTTGGATATACATTACTTTGGATGGTAACACTGTCAACCATTATGCTGATTATACTTCAGCACAATGTAGCACATTTGGGAATTGTAACGGGGGACTGTCTGGCTGAGGCAGCTCACAGGCATTTAAAACCCTGGCTTTCAAAAATTGTTCTGTCAACTGCAGTTCTGGCGGCAATATCTACGGCCATGGCGGAGATCCTGGGAGCGGCGATTGCTTTGAATCTGCTGTTTCGGATTCCTGTAAAACTGGCTTCTGTTCTTATACTGGCCCTGATCCTGTGGATGCTGTTTACCAATTCATACCAGAAGCTGGAAAAATGGATCATCGGTTTTGTCTCCATCATTGGGCTGTCTTTTATTTATGAACTGAGTATGGTCAATGTGGATTGGAATCAGGCAGTAGCGGGCTGGACAACTATACGGTTTCCAAAGGGCTCCATGCTTATCATTATGTCGGTACTGGGGGCAGTGGTTATGCCTCATAATCTATTTCTCCACTCAGAGATAATACAAAGCAGACAGTGGAATTTAGAGGATGAATCCATTCAGAAGCTTCAGTTAAAATATGAATTTGCTGACACCTTATTATCCATGATTATCGGCTGGGCGATCAACAGCGCCATGATTATACTGGCAGCCACTACATTTTTCAGTAAAGGAGAGCATGTCTCAGAGCTTGGGCAGGCCGAACAGATGTTAAAACCGCTGGTTGGCCAGGGGGCAAGCCTGATTTTTGCCGTAGCACTGCTGTTTTCGGGAATTGCCTCCACTACGACTGCCGGTATGGCAGGAGGCTCCATATTTGCAGGAATGTTCGGCGAGCCTTATGATCCCGACGATCCACATACCAGGTTTGGCGTGACATGGATATTGGTGATTGCTGCATTTGTTATATCTTTGATTCGTGATCCTTTTAAAGGGCTGGTCTATAGTCAGATGCTTTTAAGTGTCCAGCTTCCGGTTACTGTGTTTTTACAGATCTATCTTACATCTTCAGAGAAGGTTATGGGGAAATATAAAAATGGACTTCGGGATAAGATTTTTCTTATTGCCATTGGTGTGATACTGACAGTTTTAAATATAATGCTTTTAATTGCTGTTGGGAAGGGAGGAGTGTAACAGTAACGGGTCAATCATGCGAGGAGGAATGTGAGATGAATTTTTTGGGCACAGTTGTTCTGGAAACAGAGAGGTTAATAATACGTCCGTTTAACGCTGGGGATGCCCGTGATATGTTTCATAACTGGGCAAACAACAGTCATGTTACCAGATATTTAACCTGGCCGGTTCATGAGACGGAGGCGGATTCTGGCGAAATTCTTAACATATGGGTGAAGGAGTATGAAGATCCTAAGAATTATAACTGGTGTATTGAGTGGAAGGAAAACCACCAGGCCATCGGCAGCATAGCGGTGGTACACATGAAGGAAGAGATTGAAGAGGCAGAGATTGGATACTGTATCGGCGAAGAATACTGGAGAAAGGGGATCATGACGGAAGCCTTAATGGCTGTGATCCGGTTTTTGTTTGAAGAAGCTGGCTTCAACCGGGTATGTGCGAGGCATGATACCAATAATCCCAATTCGGGCAGAGTCATGAAAGCGGCCGGAATGCAGTATGAGGGTACTATGCGCCAGGCGGGGAAAAACAACCGGGGAATCTGTGATTATACGTTATATGCCATTACAAAAGACCAATATTCTGGCAGTTCATATGTTAAAAGGAGTTAACCGGAATAGTAAGAAAGAAAAAAGGTATGATAATGGTAATTGCATGAAAGTCTGAAGCGATACAGAGAATTATGTGATATAAAACAGAAAGCATACATGCGGGAGGTTATTTATGCAGACATTTAAAGAACTATATGAGAGTACGGTAAGTGCCGCACTTGCGGGAGATTTTGATCCGGCAGAATCTGATAATGGAAATTCCTACGATCCTTTTCATCTCGACTGCCTGTTAAATCCCAGCAAGCATCCCATTGTGATTCGTACGGGTACCTGCGACTGCGGGGACGCAGAACAGAAGGAATGTCTTAAGAGGTGTCCGTTTGGAGCGCTTAAGGCAGAGGAAGACGGGGTAGTGGTTGATCCTGATTTATGTCTGGGCTGTGAAAAATGCATTGACGGCTGTGCCAGTGAAAAGCTTACCGCCAGTACGGATATCATTCCTGCCCTCAAAGCGGTAAGAAGCGCCAAGGGGCTTGTTTATGCCATGATAGCTCCGGCATTTTTAGGACAGTTCTCCAGTGATGTCACACCTGGAAAGCTTAGAAGTGCATTAAAAGAAGTGGGATTTGACGGTATGCTGGAGGTAGCTTTATTTGCCGATATCCTGACACTGAAAGAAGCTCTGGAATTTGATAAAAATATCAAAGGAAGCGGAGACTATCAGCTGACCAGCTGCTGCTGCCCCATGTGGATCGGTATGATCCGTAAGGTTTACCATCAGCTCCTGCCACATGTGCCCGGTTCTGTGTCTCCCATGGTTGCCTGCGCTAAAGTAATAAAAGTACTCCATCCCGATGCATTAACCGTATTCATTGGTCCGTGTCTTGCGAAAAAAGCAGAAGCTAGAGAAAAGGATTTAGCCGGTGCAGTTGATTATGTTCTGACATTTCAGGAAGTGAAAAATATTTTTGATGCACTGGGAATTGACCCTGCAGCAATGGAAGAAAGTGAAAAGGATCATTCCTCCAAAGCCGGACGGATCTATGCAAGAAAGGGCGGTGTCAGTGAAGCAGTTGAGAATACCTTAAAAGCCATCAGCCCCCAGAAGGAAATCCAGATCAGGACCAAACAGGCGGATGGAGTTCCCGGATGCAAAAAAATGATTCAGGATATTATGGATGGAAATATTGATGCCAACTTTTATGAAGGTATGGGCTGTGTGGGCGGCTGCGTAGGCGGACCCAGATCCATTCTGGGAAGAGAAGAGGGAACCGGACTGGTGAACGAATATGGGGAAAAGGCCACATATCAGCATCCGGCTGAAAATCCTTATGTAATTGAGCTGCTTCACCGCTTAAACCTTGACACCATAGAAAGCCTTTTGGAGGAGACGGATTTATTCAGCCGTGATATTACATGATTTCAGAATATGGGAATAAGATCATTGACTCCCATGTGCATATGGGGACTTATGGCCTTTATGAAATAAAAATTGAGGATCTGGCAAAAGAGATGGACCGTTCCGGTGTGGAACAGGCAGTGATTTCTGATATCGGGCTCAATTCTCTTGATGAACATGGGGGCGAGAGATTCCCGGATACAGATACGATTACCTTAAACAGCCGTTCTCTTGAGATCATAAGCGAATACGGTGACAGGTTTTTATTATTATTCTGGATCCGCCCCCTTTTTGACCGGAATGAGGAACAGCTGATCCGCTTTCTTTACGAAAACAGAGAACGGATCGGAGGATTAAAGGTTCACCCCAAAACAGCAGGTGTTCCTTTTTCCTCCGCTGAGTACAGTCCTTACATAGAGATCTGCAGAAGACAGAAAATGCCGTTTTGTATCCATACCCAGGGGGATGGTTACTGCAATATGGAATATGTGTATGAAGCTGCGGTTAAGAACCCGGATGTCACGTTTGTTGCCGTCCATATGGATTTAGGAGGAGACAGGGAAAGAGCCGGTGATTTTATCGCTCGTTGTCCGAACCTTTACGGGGATACTACACTGGTTTCCAAAGAGGAAGTGGGAAAAGCCATTGAAAAATGCGGACCAGAGAAGATACTTTTTGGAACAGACGCCCTTGCGTTTGGCAGGGACAGTTATGACCGCTATGATGGCTTTTACGATTCCGTTCTTGAAAACTTCGGCAGGGCCGGGGCGGAGAAGGTATTTTATAAAAATGCCAGAAAATTATTCTGGAAGGAGAAGTATGAACAGCAATTTGATTTATCCTAGAAAACTTGACAAAGAAACAGTATACTTAAAAAATGTGGTGAAAGATCCGGCAATTGAGGTCGGGGATTATACCATTTATAATGATTATGTAAACGATCCTGTGTATTTTGAAAAAAATAATGTACTTTATCATTATCCGGTTAATAAAGAACGTCTGGTTATTGGCAGGTACTGTTCGATTGCATGCGGAGCAAAATTTATATTTACTTCCGCCAATCACACCCAGAGATCTCTGGCTACGTATCCTTTCGGGATATTTTTTGATGAGTGGGATCTTCCTGTGGAACGTATTGCTGATACGTGGGATAATAAAGGGGATATTGTGATCGGGAATGATGTGTGGATCGGTTATGAAGCAGTTATTATGCAGGGGGTACATATCGGAGATGGGGCAGTAATTGGGACCAGAGCTGTAGTAACGAAGGATGTGGAGCCTTACTCCATCGTAGGGGGGATTCCGGCAAGAACAATTCGTTCCCGTTTTGATCAGCCGGTGGTTGATGCACTGCTCTCTTTAAAATGGTGGAATTGGCCCGAAGAGAAAGTGAAAGCAAATTTAGAGGCAATTACTTCCGGGAATGTGAGAAAACTGCTGGAGGGAAATAGCAGGTAATTCCAGGAGGGCAGTACATTGGTCTGCCCTCCTGGCAATGTAAAAACTGTTTCAGCTTATATCTTTTACCATATAATACACCTTCTTAAAACCGGCTCTTTTCGTGAGCAGCCCCGTATTTTCTTCTTTGACAACCCGAAAACCAAGTCTTTCATAAAGCCTTTTGGCCTTGGGATTGGTATCTACTACTTCCAGTACTACCTGTTTGCGCCCAATCTTTTTTGCCAGCTCAAAGGTACGTAAAAGAAGGCTGGTGCCGATTCCTTTGCCGCGGGCCTGCTCTGATACAACAATGGGATCAATGTGCAGAACGTCTTTGTCTGCAGGCCTGTGAATGAGCCGGTATATCTGATAGGCGAGATATCTCCATAGTCCATCAATTGGAGAGAATACCTTGCAAAAAGAGGAATAGTAAAGGGGGGAAAAGAAATCAGATCCCTTTTCCAGACCTATAAATCCCAGAACCCGTTCATCCCTTACTGCATAAAGACCGTTTTTATATCGCAGGCTTTCAAAGAGTACTTCCGCTGCTTTTGAACGGTCTTTGGTAAAGATCCATAATGCGTGAAATTTTTTAGTGAATGCCTCATAATACAGACGGGCCACCTGCTTTTTCTGAACGCGTGTGAGTACATTTGTAATTTTTATATTGTCGTTTTCCATAGGCTCTCCTTTCATGGCTGCAAGTGCGCAGGTTGAAACCCCTGAAGTACGGTGGTTAATAACAGCCTGACTGCATCGTTTTTTGCCAGATTGCCGGAATGAATTTCCTGCCAGATGCCAAACAGCAGATTATAGATGACCGTGATCATCCACTGCACGGGTATGGATGGATTTAACAGGCCAGCCTGCTTCCAGTTTTCGATGGCATCTGCAAGGGGTTTCTTTAATTGTGCCTCACTCTCTGAAATCCTGGGATTCTCATCAACAGAAGCCGCATATGCGAGAAAATAGATTTTGTCACCAAGAGGTATGAGTCTCAGAAACAGTTCTTCCAGCGTTTTTTCCATCTCCTCCGGCTGAAAGCTCATATCCTGTAAGGCGTTCTCAACCAGATGAATTGCATTGATGGCTAGTTCGTTAAGCAGTGCTTCTCTTGATGAAAAATGGCGGTGCAGGGTTGCAATTCCTATATTTGCATAATCTGCAATTTCCTGCAGGGTAGCGGTTGGTCTTAAAGACAGCAGTTCTGTTGCAGATTCCAGTATTTCTTCATGTCTGCTTTTTTTATTTCTTTGATTTATCATATCTTAGCCCTCTGTGGTATTTTTAAATATTATATGATAGATTAAACTATCATAATTAGAATATCGTAATACTATTTTATTGTCAAGCGCTTTTTTGGACGGAGATGACAAATGGATAGAGTACAGTGAACACAGTCTGGAAGCAGAATGGGGGATATTTTGAGGAGGAATGGGAAATATGAGAACAGAAAAAGAGATGTATGATCTGATTCTTGGTACAGCTCAGGCTGATGACAGGATCAGAGGAGTTTACATGGGCGGGTCCAGAACAAATCCAAACGCAGTACCGGATCTGTTTCAGGATTATGATGTAGTTTACATAGTAAAAGAGACGAAGTCTTTTATTAATGATACTTCATGGATCGACCGTTTTGGTGACCGGCTTTTTATGCAGTATCCGGATGAAAATCCGGCTTATCCCCATAAGAAAGACGAAAGCTATGGATGGTTAATGCAGTTTTCAGACGGAAACAGGCTGGACCTTCATGTGATGACTCTGGATTGTGCCCTAAAGGATATTTCTGCTGACCGTCTTTGCAGAATCCTGATGGATAAAGATTACATTCTCCCGGTAATCCCTGAATCATCAGACCAAAGTCATTGGGTGAAAAGACCATCGCAAACAGAATTTTTATGTACCTGCAATGAATTCTGGTGGTGTCTTGATAACGTAGCCAAGGGATTGTGGAGGAATGAGATCCCATATGTGCAGGATATGATCAATTATCACATACGGCCCCAGCTGGTTACCCTGTTATCCTGGAAAATCGGAATTGCAACAGGTTTTTCCTGCAGTATTGGAAAAGCCGGTAAGGATATGTACCGGTGGCTGTCACATGGAGAGTGGGAGAGGTTTTTAAAGACATATACGGATGCTGAGACAGAACATATCTGGAAGGCAGTTGAAAAAATGTGTAACCTGTTTCATGAGACGGCGGGATTTGTGTCAAAAGAGCTTGGTTTTTTATATGACATGACGGAAGCGTCTAACTGTATGGAATATTTAGAACATGTCAGAACGCTGCCTTCGGATGCAAAACAAGTTTATTAATCAAATATTATTACTATTATCGTACATATCATGAACACGAAAATCCTGTGAGATAAAGGAGGGAGCGAGTTTGGATTTTAAAAAATTACGGTATTTCAGCGAAGTTGCAAGATTAAAAAGCTTTTCAAAAGCGGCTAAAGTATTATATGTTTCACAAACGGCAGTAAGTCAGCAGATCGCTGCAATGGAAGCGGAATTAGGCGTGGAGTTGTTTTACCGTGACAAGAAAAATGTACGCTTAACGCTGCCTGGAGAGGTTTTTTTGCAGGACTCAAAACGCATATTAAAGTTATATGAAAATGCAGTAATAAAAACAAGGGAAGTTTCATCAGGATCGGAGGGAATGATTAAAATCGGATTTTTCAGTATGTTTGACCGTGATGTGATCGCGCCTGTTCTATTCAGCTTCCATCAGGGATTCCCAAAAGTCAAGTTAAGTATTGTCCAGTGTAATTATGAAGATATGAAATTGAATATACTCAATGGAACAATAGATATTGGATTTTATTTTAAAATGGAATCAGAAGAGATCGAAGAACTGAAGGTATATCAGACGTATCCCCGATTATGTGTGAACCGGAATCACAGACTATCAGGGAAAACAGTGATTCAGCCAGAAGATTTAAAGGCAGAACAGGTGATTTCTTACATAAAAAATAAGGAGCAGTCAGATTACTATAAGGCACACCATAACACTGATAATCCGGGACTTTCAATCGATAATTCTATTTTGGTGGAAAATATGGATGACGCTGTAATGCTTGTCAGTATGAATGCCGGGATCAGTTTCTTACCTGAAATAACGAATTTTATCAATCATGATCAAGTTGTGTTTATCAGACAGGACGTTGAAAAGGTTCCTTTTAATGTCAATGCATACTGGTCAAAGGAGAATACGAATCCTGTCCTTTACCGGTTTCTAAACGAAATAAAGAAAAAATATTCTCTTTTTTAAGTACATATGTAAAAGTTTTTACAATTACCTGATTGCATTTCTGTATTGGACTTTAGCTGGCACCTTTGATATTGTTAATTTGTAAACAAAGTTCGGATAGGCAGAAGGAGAACACGAATATGGATAAACAGTATGGCAGCCTTTTAACACCGATACAGATCGGTCCCATGAAATTGAAAAACAGGATATCTTTCACTCCGGTATGGCCAAGCTTTGCCACGGCAGACGGTTTTGTAAACAGAGAATTAATGGAATGGACAAGAGATATCGTGAAAGGAGGCTGTGCATGTATCAACATTGGATGCGGCACAGTTAACCGGAATTTACCAAAAGAAATCACTCATCTTTTGCGAATGGGGGAGGAACCCGTTGTTAATGGATTATCGATGCTATGTGATCTGGTACATATGTATCAATGTAAAATCGGTATGGAACTTTTTGCAATTAATCTTTCACCGGCTTCTTTTGAAGAAAGAGATAAAAGTGCAGGGAAGCCGGCAGTGGAAATTGATCCCACGTTTCTTACAAAAGGGCAGATTCAGGATTTTATTAAAGACTTTGCAGATGCAGCAGACAGGGCCATGCGCAGTGGTGTGGACAGCCTGGTAATCCATGGCGCCCATGGTCAGCTTCCCGGCTGTTTTCTTTCAAAAGTAATTAATGAGCGTACGGATGAATATGGTACTGACTCTATGGAAAACCGGGCCCGTTTTACCAACGAGCTGTTAGAGGCGGTTCGCGCAAAAGTGGGGAATAAGGTTGCAATCGAATACCGGATTAATGCCAATGATATGATACCTGGTTCTCCAACAATAGAGGAAGTCATTGAATTTGTAAAATTAATAGAAGACAAAATAGATCTGCTTCATGTATCAAGAGGGATGCATTCCATACAGAACCTTGCGCCCTTTATTAACCAGCCGGTTTATTTTAATCATGGAATCAATATAGAGGATGCAGCGGTAATAAAGGCAGCAGTTAAGGTGCCGGTTACGGTAGTTGGTTCTGTCACACTGCAGCAGGCAGATGAGGCCATCCGTAAGGGTAAGATTGATATGGTATCCATGGCACGCGGTCTTATGGCAGATCCGGATATGGTTAATCACATCCGGCATGGCTGTGTTTCCAGGACCAGACCATGTATCAGGTGCAATAACTGTATTCAGAAGACCCACTATCTGCTTGCACCCATAAGGTGTACGGTTAATCCGTTAATGGGAATGGAATCTCTCTATTTCAATACTCCGGCGCCGGCAGAAAAGAAAAAAATTGCTGTGATCGGCGGAGGACCTGCCGGAATGGAAGCGGCCAGAACTGCGGCTCAACGAGGCCATAAGGTGGTTTTGTTTGAGAAGTCGGATCGGTTGGGCGGTGTTTTAAATCTGGCATCGATTCCTGATTTTAAAGCCGATATTAAGGCTTATCTGGACTGGGCTGTACGTGAAACAGAAGCCAAAAGCAGCATAGAGATTCGTAAAAATGTAAATGCAACTCCAGAGATGGTGGCAAAAGAAAATTTTGACGGAATTATTGTTGCAGTAGGATCAAATCCGATCATTCCATCCTTTGCGGAAGGAAATAACCGTGTTGTCTGGGTAGGAGATGCGGAAACAGGCAGAAAAGAGACTGGAAATGAAATAATTGTTGCAGGAGCAGGACTTACCGGCTGCGAAGCGGCATTAGCTCAGCGAAAGAAGGGGAAAAAGGTTACTCTTGTTGATATGATGCCGGAAGAAAATTTTGGCAGCGGCGGAGCAAAGTTTAATCAGATAGCCATTATAAATATGCTAAAGGACGAAGGCGTGATTTTCCGGGGGGGTTTGCGTCTTGTATCCATTGGTGATGCTTTTGCTGTTTTTGAAGATAAAGACAATAAGAGTGTAGAGATTCCCTGTGATACGGTTGTACTTTCCCTGGGAGTACAGGCTGATTCGTCTTTTGCAGATCAGTTTGCAGAGTGTGCCGCCGATGTTCTTTCAATTGGTGACTGCAATACAAAACAGGGTACGTTATATAATGCAGTCCATACTGGTCATGAGGCGGGGTATTTCATATAATTAAAAGCTTATAAAAAGAAGAATCCATGGAATCCTGTAAAAAACGCTGTAGAATTCCATGGATTTTTGACTAATTAATTATCCTTTGAATGACGTTCTCCAATCTGGAAGTCATCTGCATGTTCAAACATATATTGAACTGTGAGAGGCTCCTGACCGGTAAGATTTTTAAAATCATCCGTAAACACATCCATTTTGCCCAGGCGTATGGCCTGTGCAAAGGTTACCATTCCCTCTGAAGAAAACGGTGCTTCGGAATCTTCCTTAAACTTTCCGTCAGTGGTTCTGGGAACTCCCATAGAATCAAAGACAGCATAATTTTCTTCATCCGTCAGTTCCTCATAGGTTACATGGTTTCCTGTAACCTGATTTCCATATTCTATAAATTCAGAGATGGTCATTAACTGAGGTCCATTGATATTCAGAATGGTTTCGTGATAATTCTCGGATACAAGAGAATAAGCAATTGCTTTGGCGCAGTCTTTACGGGAAATGTAAGCCATTTTTCCGTTGCCCTGGCTATTTTTTAATACGCCATCCATTTTAGCAAAGGTAAAATAATTGGTGATCATGGCTTCTGCATACTGGGAATTGCGGAGGAAAATATAATCCAGTCCGGTCTGCCTGATGTAATCCTCTGTGAAGGCATGGTCGATTTTTTCAACACTGGGATTTGATTCATCTGCTGCATTCACAAGAGAGGTATAGATTATTTGTTCAACACCTGCTTTCTTAGCTGCATCGATTGCATTCTTGTGAGCATTCTGACGTTTTTTCCCCACAAAAGGCATGGAAATCAAAGCAATCTTGTCCGCATTGGCGAAGGCTTCGGCAAGTCCTTCGCTGCTGTTGAAATTCGTTACATGAGTTTCGATCCCCTGCTTGTCAAATTCTTTTAAGGCTTCCTGATTATAACCGCAGAGAATAATCCTGTCCCTGCCGACTATTTCCAATAAATATTTTGCTGCTTGCCGCCCTAAATTACCATCGGCTCCAGTTAATAATAATTTACCCATAATTGTAAATCCTCCTTCTTACTGTTTGTATTCCTATGATATGTTAATTATTAAACAAAGTCCAATGAGATAAATATATGGGCCATTCAAAAAACTAATTCTGGATATGCTTAAGAAAATGTTTTAAAGCAATGTTTTTATTATCTTTTAAATGTTATTATAAACTGTTTACAGTCACTCTACAAGAAAGTGTTTGCCTTTCTCCTTTTAACAGTGCTAAAATAACAGAGTATGTACGAAAGAACTGAAACGAGTGACAGGAAAGGATGGATGTATGGCGACAGGCAGAATGAATCAGCTGGTAGTGATGGTCAATTTGTGCAGCAGCGTAGTGGAAGGGATCGAACATCTGATTACTTCTCAGGGAAATGACCGGCTGAAAGAAGATGCTGTTTCCGGACTTCTTACTCTGGAAGAAAACTTAAAGGTACTCCAGGCGGACAAGACCGTAATCCATGAAACAAGATGGATGGCTGAAGTCATAAAAAACTGGTTGTTTGTCTATGACAGGGAATTCCGGGACCGTCTGTACCGCTGGTATTTTACGGCTTTAAAAGAGCTTAGAAATTTAATGTTTGCAGAGATTGAAATTTGTCCCGTCTGCTCCGGCAAAGGTGCGGTGCATTACGGAGCCTCTCTTTACATGGAGGGGGATGAAGCGGGAAAAGAGCTGCTAAAACCGGTCCGCATTTTTATGAAGTGCGGGGAGTGCGGAAATTATTATCTGGCAAAGGAAGAACCATGGATTATAAAAAGAAAAAAGAGAGCAGAACGCTCCCGGGCAAGATGTAGCAGAATACTTGCTGATATTAAAGGATTGGCTTCTGATGGTTCCATGCTGTTTATCGGCAGCCAAAACAGTCAATTATATAAAGAGGCGGCCAGTGCAGGTTATGAGATCAGTTCTCTGATTGAGTCCGAGGCAATGAACTCAGGCAAAAAGGGAAGCTATGGAGTGGTCATCATTGAACATCTTACGGACAGCCGTGATATGAATGCGATCCTTGATAAGGCAGCTGACTGTCTGGCAGATGGAGGAATTCTCTGGTTCGACGGACCGGATCTGGATAAATCAATGGATCTTCTGGAAAAGAAGGGGAGTGTGCTGTGGCGGGAAGCTGCTTCGGAGGTTTATCTGACCAGAGAGGGAACTAAGAATCTGGCAAAGCTGTTCGGGCTGACTGTAAAGTCCTTAAAGAGAGTGGGAACCACCCGGGGGCGAATTGAGGTAATTGCAAAAAAAGCATAAAGAAAGAAGGAATGGAAATGGGTCATCTGACAGCCCGTGATGCGTACTTAAATTTAAGTGACCGCATTAACTGGTTTACACAAGGGGCGCCTGAGTCGGAGACGCTTTATAAAATTCTTCAGGTTTTGTATTCGGAGAAAGAAGCAAAATGGGTGGCATTGCTGCCGGTACGGCCGTTTACGGTTAAAAAAGCAGCAAAAATCTGGGAGACTACGGAGTTTAAGGCCGAAAGGCTTTTAAATCACCTCTGTGAAAAAGCACTTTTGGTGGATTCCTATCATAACGGAATCCGGAAGTTTGTTATGCCGCCTCCCATGGCAGGTTTTATTGAATTTGCCCTGATGAGGACAAGAGGTGACATTGACCAGAAATACTTAGGTGAGCTTTACTATCAATACATGAACGTAGAAGAGGACTTTATCAAGGATTTATTCTTTGCTACGGAAACAAAACTGGGAAGAGTCTATGTTCAGGAACCTGTACTGATGACGGATAAAACAAACCATATCCTGGATTATGAACGGGCCTCACACATCGTGGAGGAAGCAGATTACATCGGTCTGGGGCTTTGCTACTGCCGCCATAAGATGTCTCATGCCGGCCATCCCTGTGAAATCAATGCTCCCTGGGACGTCTGCCTGACCTTTGACAATGTTGCCCGTTCCCTGGCAGAGCATGGGGATTATACAAGGCTGATTTCCAAAGAGGAGGCCATGGATGCGCTGGAGAGGTCCTATGCCAGCAATCTGGTGCAGATCGGAGAAAATGTGCGGGAGCATCCGGCATTTATCTGCAACTGCTGCGGATGCTGCTGTGAAGCGCTTCAGGCAGCCAGAAAGTTCAGCCCCATGCAGCCGGTTGCAACGACCAATTACATTCCCCGTATATCAGAAGAGACTTGTGTGGGCTGCGGAAAATGTGAGAAGGTGTGTCCTATTCTTGCGATCTCCATGGAAGACAATGAAAATGGAAAGAGAAAGGCAGTGGTGGATGAAGAAATCTGCCTTGGCTGCGGCGTATGCGCAAGAAACTGCAGTGTGAAAGCGATAAAACTGGAACGGAGGCCAAAGCAGATCATCACTCCGGTGAACAGCACCCATCGTTTTGTACTGCAGGCCATTGAAAAGGGAACCTTACAGAATCTTATTTTTGATAATCAGGCATTTGCCAGTCACCGCGCCATGGCAGCATTATTTGAGACCATTTTAAAGCTTCCTCCGGTGAAACAGGCATTGGCAAGTAAGCAGCTGAAATCCATATATTTAGACAGGCTTTTGTCTCTTTATAAGAGAAAACCAGTGGAAGCAGGTCCAAAGGGAAGTGAGAGCCTTTCTTAAACCAAAACGAAGAAAGAGGATGCAGTAACGTGTTTGACAAATTGACAGAGAATGATATTGACAAAATGAAGCAGGAAATCGAATACCGGAAACTGGTGGTGCGAAAGGAAGCCCTGGAAGCGGTTAAGGAAGCGAGAGCTCATGGCGATTTAAGTGAAAACTTCGAATACCATGCGGCGAAAAAGGATAAGAACCAGAATGAAAGCAGAATTCGTTATCTGGAGAAAATGATAAAGACTGCCCAGATCATTTCTGACGATTCAAAAGAGGATGAAATAGGGCTTTATAATACCGTGGATTTGTATTTTGAGGATGACGATGAGGTGGAGACCTATAAACTTGTTACAACCGTCCGTGGAAATTCCATGAAAGGCCTCATAAGCTCCGAATCGCCGTTAGGCAGTGCCATTCTGGGGCATAAAGTGGGAGACCGGATCTATGTTAAAGTGAATGATAAAGCTGGTTATTATGTAGTGGTGAAGCGACTGGAAAATACAAAGGATGATGGAAGCGACCAGCTGAGAAGTTACTGATCCGGCAAAGGAAGGGTTATTTGATGAAAGACATGACAAAAGGCAATATTTCCTCCCAGCTGATCCGTTTTTCCATTCCTCTGGTTCTGGGTAATTTATTTCAGCTGACTTACAATGCGGTGGACTCCATTATTGTGGGGCGTTTTGCAGGAGAGGATGCTCTGGCTGCAGTGGGGACTGCAAACCCCGTTATGAGCATTGTAATTTTAGGAATTACAGGAATCTGTATCGGGGCATCGGTGTTGATGAGCGAATTCTTTGGAGCAGGCGATGAAAAAAGACTAAAGGAGGAGGTCTCAACGGTACTTCTCTTTGGAAGCTTCTTTTCCTTTATCATTGCTGCGCTGGGATTTATTTCTTCCAGGGGAATCTTAAGGCTGCTCCGGGTTCCGGACCAGATTTTAGAGGATGCAGCCATGTATCTGCGGATCATTTTTTTGGGAATGCCTTTTACATTTTTTTATAATGCAGTGGCATCTGCACTGAGAAGTGTTGGAGATTCTAAAACTCCGGTACGGTTCCTGGCCGTGGCGTCTGTGTTAAATGGACTGCTTGATGTGGTTTTTGTGGCATGGTTTCAAATGGATGTTATAGGAGCGGCTCTTGCCACGGATATTGCAGAGGCAGTATCTGCCGGGCTTTGTATTCTTTACATATATAAAAGGGTCCCCCTTCTCAGGGTGGGCAGGAACGAAATTCGGCTGGACCGGGATCTTTTAAATCTGACTTTAAGACAGGGGGCCATTACAGCGCTGCAGCAGTCCTGCCAGCCAATCGGGAAGCTGCTGATACAGGGAATGATTAATCCCCTTGGTGTCAGCACCATTGCAGCGTTTAATGCAGTAAACAGGGTTGATGATTTTGCGTTTACGCCGGAGCAGAGCATTTCCAGCGGGATCATGACCTTTGTGGCCCAGAACAGGGGAGCTAAAAACAGCAGCCGCATAAAGAGGGGATTTCACACAGGACTAATGATTGAGGCAGGATACTGGGTTTTCATCTGCATTTTAATTCTCGTTATAAAAGAGCCTGTTATGAAGCTGTTCGTATCTGTTAACGATACGGGAATGGTGGAAATCGGAGTAAAATATCTGGGGCTGATGGCTTTTTTCTACCTCATGCCTGCATTTACCAATGGAATTCAGGGGTTCTTCAGGGGAATGGGAAATATGTCCATTACGCTGATTTCCACACTGATCCAGATCTCTGTGCGGGTGGTATTTGTATCACTTTTCGTTCCTGTAATGGGACTGAAGGGGGTTGCATATGCCAGCCTGATTGGCTGGGCCTGCATGCTTTTTGCAGAAGTACCTTATTATATTTGGTTTAAGAACAGAAATGAATTACTACAGGAGAGAGACAGATGATAAAAAATATTGTATTTGATATGGGAAAAGTACTGGTTGATTACGAAGGACACAAGGTGGGAACTGTTTTTATGGAAGATGAAGCGGAACGAAAAGAAGTCTGTACATCGGTCTTTGATTCCCAGGAATGGCTGCTGCTTGATATGGGGCTGATTTCAGAGGAGGATGCATTAAAGAGAATGCAGTCCCGTCTGTCCACAGATCACGCAAAGGAAATGGCAGAGCTTTGTCTGAAGCACTGGCATGAATATAATATGCAGCCGGTAAAAGAAATGGGTGAACTTGTGAGAGAGTTAAAAGAACAGGGCTATGGAATTTATCTGTGTTCCAACGCCTCCCTCCGCCTGCTGACCTATACGTCTGTCATTCCGGGAATTGAATATTTTGACGGAGTTCTCTTTTCTGCAGAAGTGAAGTGCATGAAGCCTCAAAAGGAGATGTACGGTCATCTCTTTGAACGGTTCCACCTAAAACCGGAGGAATGCTTTTTTATTGATGACCTGCTGATGAATGTGGAAGGGGCAAGGGAATGCGGTATGGAAGGATACTGCTTTGCTGACCGGGATTTAGAAGGTCTTAAGGAGTGTCTGAGAAAATTAAAATAAGCGCAGATTAAACGCGAAAAAGATCAGGAGCCTAAACTGCCTGATCTTTTTTTGCGCATAATTTTTTTGCCATAAAAGAGGCAAAGCTCAATTGTAAAATGACTTTCCCTTTTGAGCGGGAAAGTTAGGTACAAATATTTTAAAATAGTATAGAGAAATTCGTGTTACAAAAAAGGCAGGGCGAAGTCCCTGCCTTTCATGATATATTGAACTTAGCCGGTGCAGAAAGGAGACACTATGGCAAAGTTTTTATCTTATGAGGATCGATTGGAGATTGAAAGTGCACTGAAAGAGGATCTGACTTTTACAGAGATGGGTAAGAAACTGGGAAGGGACAGAACTACTATTACAAAAGAAATCCGTAACTATGCAGTTGAGCAGTGCACAGGATATTCAGCCTATCCTCATAATGTATGCAAGTATCGAAAAGGATGCAAGAGAAAAAAAGTGTGCGGAACAAATGAATGTAAGCATCCAATGGTAACCGTATGCAAACAGTGTGAAAGTCTTTGTAACAGGTATTGCGAACAGTTTGAAGAAGAAGTTTGTACCAGCAGATTTAAAGCTCCCTATGTATGTAATGGCTGCAGTGAAGTGAAAAAGTGTACACTGACGAAGACAATCTACGACGCATTGGAAGCCCACCGCCAGGCATCTGAAAAGATTGCACAATCAAGAAGTGGGATTCTTTCTACAGAAGGAGAAATTACCAGACTCAATGAGATCCTGGTTCCGCTGATTAAACAAGGACAGTCTATCCATCAGATTTATTTAAATAATAAGGACGAGCTAATGTGCAGCGAGAAGACTTTATACAATTACATAGATGGAAGTCTGTTTGATGTGAGAAACATTGATCTCCCACGGAAAGTAAAGTATCGTCCGCGTTATAAAAAACCAGAACTGAAGGTAGACAGAGGCTGCCGTGTAGGAAGAAACTATCATGATTACGAGGTGTATTTAGAGAAGCATCCTGATACAGCGGTGACCCAGATGGATTCTGTGATCGGGAGCAAAGGTGGAAAAGTTCTGCTCACAGTATTTTTTGTAGAAACGTCCTTGATGCTTGCATTCCTAAGAGATGCCAATACCTCTAAGTCAGTAATCGATGTTTATGAAGAACTATATCATAGGCTGGGGGGACAAGACTTTCGAAAGTTGTTTCCAATCATTTTAACAGATAACGGAAGTGAATTTTCTAATCCGAAGAGTATCGAGTATGGTGCAGATGGAAACGGAATTCGAAGAACCAGAATCTATTATTGCAATCCAAGTGCACCCTATCAAAAAGCAGAAATAGAGGTAGGTCATGAATTCATAAGAAGGGTATTACCAAAGGGGAAAAGCTTTGACGAACTGATACAGGAGGATATCAATCTGATGATGGATCATATCAATTCCTATAGAAGAAAAAAACTAAATGGGAAAAGCCCGTATGAAGCATTCTGTTTTTATTATGGAAAAGACCTGGCAGATAAACTAGGATGCCACGAGGTTGGCGCCAAAAGCATCAATCTAACACCAGGTCTATTGAAAAAGTAGCAAGATAATCGGAACATGAAACCACCGGCTGGAATGAAAAGAAACAGATACCAGCAGACGTGAATTTCGGAGTACAAAATTTGTAAGCCAAAAGTGACGTCCGGTTTTTGTGCGCCAAAATCATCTTGTTACCAGAGATTATACCATAGAAAGCAAGTGAAAAACGGGAAAGTCATAACAATTGTGGAATTTCGAGTTCAAAAATTGAAGGTCGATTTCAAAATGTGAAACTCGTTTACAAAACGGGAAACTCGAAATGCTATTGACC